>JBGUDT010000033.1:0-1160 GCA_041821665.1 Anaerolineales bacterium | reverse complement strand
ATAGGAGGACCGGCTGCAGGAAGTTGTCTCCACCGGCGTATACGGATTCGTGAGACATCCGATGTACCTGGGAGGGTCTCTCCTGTTCATCGGTGCGCCGCTTTTGATGGGGTCTGCATATGGCTTGAAACGCCGCAGCCTTTAAGTTCCTGGGGAAGACCCGTCTATCCCGAACGCAATAAACTAGCCACTTCGTTGAGGGAACTTAGCGATTGACCTCGAGCTCCAGATGTCGTAAAAAAGATCACATGCTTGGATTCTGATACATATGATACCTGCAGAAATTAAACTTAGATCCCTTAACATTATTGTGGTCTTGGTTGATGACATAAACGCAAAGGACGGTCATGGAAAAAATCAATGTTCTCTTTCTCTGTACCGGTAACTCCGCCCGCAGCCAGATGGCGGAAGCTTTTCTGAGGAGCTATGGCGAAGGCAATTTCGAAGCCTTCAGTGCCGGGGTAGAGCGTTCCATCATAAACCCTTATACGCGTCGCGTCATGGAAGAAATTGGTTTCAACCTCGAGGGACAATACTCGAAGAGCATGAACGAGTATCTGAGCACGGATCATTTCGAGTACGTAGTAACAGTTTGTGATGACGCAGCTAAAAACTGCCCTGTTTTTCCCGGAGATGGGAAGCGGCTGCATTGGTCATTCGATGATCCAGCGGTATTTTTGGGCACAGAAGAACTGCGGCTCTCCAAATTCCGCGAGATACGCGACCTTATAAAGGAAAAGGTGCTTTCCTGGGTTATGGAGCAAGGTGGGACAACCAGTACATCTTGATACCCCAATGACGGCAGGGATCACAGACCGGTTATTCCTGATCCATCATTTGCCGGGCTCATGAAGTAACTTCCAAACTTTTAACTCATTATTCATCATCGAAAATCCTCGTGCATCTTGTCACCCCATTCATGTGACACCCATCAGATACGTATAGTAGGTATTACCCTTATTCTATATTCGGAATATGGAATAACGTATCAAGGATGTGATATGGACGGATATAAATACACCTCAAAGATGTTGAAGGCGCTCGCCCATCCCGTAAGGCTGCGCATACTGGATGCATTAAGCACGGACGTCCAGGCATGTGTCTGCCACCTTGAGAGCCAGCTGCAGCTTCGGCAGGCGTACATTTCGCAACAGCTGTCG
>JBGUDT010000032.1:0-27976 GCA_041821665.1 Anaerolineales bacterium | reverse complement strand
CTTCCTACGCTAACGGCAAAAGAAAATATCGAAATTCCCATGCATGGAAGGCTAAAGGGCGGGGCAAAAACGGATCGTGCCGAGGAACTGCTCACTTTGGTTGGTCTCCCAGATCGGATGAGCCATCTCCCGAATCAGCTATCTGGGGGGCAGAGACAGCGGGTTGCGGTTGCCAGAGCTCTAGCTAATAAGCCGAGCCTCATCCTCGCTGATGAACCTACAGGTAGTTTGGACAGTACTGCGGGGGCTGAGTTAATGGCGCTGCTACGAGATTTAAATCAAAGTCAGGGCGTCACCTTTCTCGTTGTCACCCACGATCCAGCCGTCGCCAGGCAGACCAACCGCATCGTTGTGATGGAAGACGGGCGCATCGCGCGGGAGGATATCGTAGGTTCTCCGATGGAGGAGGACTTGAAAATCTGGCGACATTCAGGTCTCGGCCGCAGACTGCTTGCCCACGATGAAGCTGCGATGAAGGAAATGACCATCACTGAGAAGGAAGTGGATCAGTTGAGCGCTTTTCTATCAAAAGCGAATTCGGGCGGGGATTAGGGTTGGTCTCAACCTGAAATATTACCCCACACCCAGAGCATGTGATTAAAATCGCCCCAACCGATATAGAGATGGGGCGATTTTCTCTATTGGAGGTCGAGGAGCGCTGAAGTTACCGAAGAGTGTGTGATGGCCGCAATCCCAGGATCAGCGAGAGAGTGATACCCACATTTGTGATTCTCAAACTAAGACAGCTTTGGTAATTCCCAAACCTTCAGCGCGGGAGCCGTATTCCCGCTCTTATCGATATGATGACCTTTTAAGTTGCACTCGAGCGTGATGGGTGTCAGCTTGGAAGTGATATCAGGATCACTTTCCTCCCAACCTACGGGCGTGATGATCCATTGTAACTGCATTCTCACATCCTGGGATGCACCAAGGATCTCGCCTTCACATTGTTTACCTTTGGCGTCCACGAATGGGCATTGCATAGCTTGCCTCGTCTCTCCTTCCGCCGGGGTGCGGAACTCTACTGTATCGCAAGGGCATGCTGAGGTGCAATAGCCCGACTCGACATTATCCCCAAGTATAGGGCTACCGGTATGTGTATAATGGACGTTTATGATTAAAGGAGTTCCATGATATGGCCAAGTACTTTGTCCTCGTAGCCGGGAATATTGGCACCGGAAAAACTTCGTTAACGGAACGGTTGGGAAAGGAACTCGGTTGGTTCACGGCATATGAGTCGGTTGAGGATAACCCATACCTCGCCGATTTTTATGCCGACATGGCCGCCTGGTCGTTTCATCTGAATGTGTTCTTTCTCGGTGATCGCGCGGAGCAGCATATTGCGCTGGCTCGTTCCAATGAATCCGCTATCATCGATCGTTCCATCTATGAGGATGCGGAAATATTCGCACCCGCGGCTGTGCGGCTTGGCTCATTGAGTGAGCGCGACTATCAAACGTATCGACATGTTTTCGATCTCATCGTCGGGCAACTTCCCTCACCCGATTTGCTCATCATGCTCAAGACACCATTGCCTGTTCTGATGGACCGAATTGAGGCACGGGGGAGAGAGATGGAGCGGGGGATCGCCCAGGAATATATGCAGCTTCTCGAAAGTCTTTACGATGAGTGGATGGAGAGATTTGATACTTGCCCGGTTTTAACGATTCGTACAGATGACCTCGATTTCGTCCATCAACCAAAACATCTGGACACCATCATTTCAAGAATATACGACAAGCTTGCGGGGAAAGAGGAGATCGCCTTCTCAGACGCATAATCGCACATCTCTCCGACCTGTGTATCAACGCCTCCTTGCGGGGCGTTTTTCATTCTCAAGTATCTTGCATGTTGGAATCTTCCTCAGAAGGCAGATCATCGGGAATCAAATACAGAATTTACCTGTTTTTTACACGCTGGATACGCCTGGATCGCAGTCATCACCTAGCATTGGAGAATAATATTTCTCACGGAGGTGCAGGATGAAGAAAAAAAATAACATTGTCGTCCTTTTGGTGGCTGTATGCGCGTTGACCCTCACGTCGGCAGTCAGCGCGGAGGAAAATGCGCCGGAGGGAAGAGTCCAACTTTTTGGCCAGGTCACGCAAGTAGACGCAGCCACAAGTTCCTTCGAGATGGAGACCAGATCAGGAGAGGAAAAAACGATCGTCGTGAATGAAGGCACGAAGTATCGCAGCCCGGGCGGTAAAATCCAGAAGTTCGATGATCTTGCGGCTGGGATGCAGGTCATTGTAATCGCTGTGGAGCAGGGGAACAGTACGATCCTCGCGAAGATAATCGGCGCTGCCAATTCTACGCCAGATCGGGACACCATGCGCGTCATAGGTGAGATCGCGGGTGTCGTGCTGCCAAATGGCAGTTTCAGTATGCGAGCGCGTGATGATCGCATCCTTCGATTCGAGACGGATGAAAGTACTCGTTATCGAAGCCAAGATAGCTCCATTGAAGGGCTTGAGGACCTGGAACCCGGCATGAAGGCACTGATTGTAGCCCGTCACTCCGAGGAAGGTTCTCCTATTGCGCTCCTCGTCGCCGCTGGCAAGATCGACGATCTGCCACCAATACGCCAATACAAAGGGGAGGTTTCCAGCGTGAATCCGGGTCAGGGTCTGTTCACAGTCCTGACAGAAGACGATGAGGAACTTGAATTCAAAATTAGTGAAAGAACTAAATTTCGGAGTCCAGATGGAGATATCACCAGCGTCGATCACCTGCGATCTGGGATGCGCATCCAGATCGGTGCAGTCGTAAACGAAGATGGAGAATTGACCCCCCTTATTATCATCGCTGGCTTTCAACAGCGTCCAGGATTTGACGTAAAAACTGGTGGACGGATCGTTGAAATCAATGAAAATAGTTTTACGATTGAAATGCGCAGTGGCGAAACCAGGTTCTTCGTAGTGGACGCGACCACCCGTTACGCATCAAAAGACGGCAGTGTAGAAGGATTTGAGGATCTTGAGGTTGGCATGATTGCCTTAGTTGGCGGCGAAAGCCTCGCCAATGGAGAAGTGACCGCACGCTGGATCGGCGCTGGTCATCCGGGAAGAGAAGGGGGTACGAAATCCTCCACTCCCTCCTTCGACCTTGAACCGGGTTACCCCCAATAGAGCGTGCCACCAATTCTTGCGAGATGATGTGCTCAAAAGGAGTGTAATTCAGGCGCCATCCATCTGATGGGGAATCTGCGATGATCAGGAAGTGTGCTATGCCTCTGCATTAGAAACACGTTCCAGCTCTTCCTTGATAAGCAGTGCATCGACATCCATGTCCTCAGGGCTTTCACAGAGAATGCGACCGCCACATTTGAACTCATATAGGGCGGTGAGGAGGCCATCAAGATCGAAATCTGAATTCGACAGCATCAAGTGATTTCGCTCCCCCTTCGGTCCATATTCAATCCCGGATAGGTGACAGTGGAGCCGTTTTAAGGATTTCGCACCAAGCGCCTTCTTATATGTATTCAACATTCCTCGCCATTCATCCAGGGAATTCATGGATCCATCACCAGGTCTGGCATGAAGATGTGCGAAATCCAGACACGGTTCAACGCCTTCAATCTCTTGTGACATCGTTAGCGTATCTTCAAGGGAGCCCAGCATCGCTCCTTTGCCCATGACCTCGGGTCGGAGAGTGACCGGGTTGTCTACATCCCGGAGTTCATCCACGCATGCGCGCAGTCGTGGGATGGCAACTTCAAGCGCATCAGACGCAGGTTTTCCAAAATAGGATCCTGGATGAAAGACAATGTCCGTTGCGCCGGCAAGGTTTCCGAAGTGCGCTGCATCCATCAACCGTTTTCGGCTCTTGGGCCATTCTTCCTCATCTGCATTAAGGTTGATGTAATACGGGGCGTGAATGCTCAGCGCGACCCCAGCGTCTTCAGCGGTTGCTCTGATCGATTCACATGTTTTCTCCGACACACGTACGGAGCGCACCCAGCCTAGCTCGAAAGCTCTGAGTCCCTGATCCGCTAGGTGAAGGATCGTTCCTGCGGAGCCTCCCGGTTTCTTGGGCGTGGAACGGGGGGTGCCAACGGTGCCAAACTTAAAATTCGCTGCTGGGGACATCTGCCCTCCTGAAATTTGAGACAGGCTCAAGCCTGGTCCTTGTAAAGAATTCTACCAGTGATAATGAGCCGACTTAAAGAGAAACACCCGCGTTCAACTTGCGGGTACCAGGCGATACAAGATGATACCTGGATTATGGGAATAAGCTAGAATGCTCTGTAGCTTGCTGCGGGGTTCTTCATTCTGGTCGTAACGATCCGGTTTTTGGGGTTGGTTCACGAAGTAGTGCGAAGCTGAATGTGCTTCCCTCGCCCTCTTCAGTTTCCACCCAGATTCGGCCACCATGTTGTTCGACGATGGTCTTCGCAAGCGAGAGGCCAAGACCTGTTCCTTCAATGGGATTGTTGGGGTCCTGGACCGTGATGCGTCCTCTAAAAAGGTGCTCGAAGATGCGTGGGATCTCCTCCTCTGGGACGCCCGGACCATCATCCATGACACTCACAACTGCTTCTTCATCATCCCAATGAACGGTAACCTCGATCTTCGCGCCCTCGCCAGAGAATTTAATAGCGTTGCTCAGTAAGTTGGTCATGACAGAATTCAATCGATTTGGGTCGCCCATGATCAGGATTGAATCTTCAGGTTGCTCGAACGTCAATGTCTGATTTCTTGCTTCGGCCAGAGGTCTCAAGTCTTCAATAGCTCTGCTCACGAGGTCGTTTATCTGGCACGGTTCATAGTCTACGGTGGAAGTTGCTTCAATCCGAATGGTTTCGAGCAATCCGGTAATCAGATTTGCCATGCTTTCGGTAGCACGTTGCATCATGGTCAGGGCTTTTCGTTGCTGATCGGAAAGATCCGCATCGGTCAACAAATCTGCCCCGAGGCGAATCGCATTGAGCGGATTTTTTAAATCGTGTGCGGCAGTTCCCAGAAGCTGGGAACGCATCCGATCGATCTGTTTCAATGCAGTGATGTCCTGCATCACGGCCACACGTCCGACGTCGGTGATGGCACTTACTGTGGCGTACAAAATACGTTCAGTGGGCGTGGTCACTTCCAACCCAGCGGGAAGGGAAACATCATCATCCATCAGGAGATCGCCCAGAGGATGACCTACGAAGATATCCGAAGCGAGCCGTCCTGGTGTGAGCTTGGGGTTAATGCGGAAGAGTTGACCGGCGGCTTGATTGACAAGAATGATTCTCCCGGCATTGTCGGTGAGCACGACCGCGTCGGCAGTTTCAACGAGGGTGGCTTCGAGGCGACTGCGTTCGTCGGCGACACCCTTGTAGAGGTTGGCATTATCAATGGCGATGGATGCCCACGCTGCTACGGAAGAGAGCAGTTGTTGGTCAGACTCAGTGAAAACCCCGCGTGGATGGTTGATCGACTGGATAACGCCCATCACTTCATCACGTCGTCCGAGAGGGACGCAGAGGACGGAGGTCGTCAGAATGCCTGTCTGACCATCAATTGCGCTGTGGTAAAGTGGGTTTCCACGCACATCGTTTACGATCAATGGAGAGTTGTTGCGTGTAACCCATCCGGCGATGCCTTCTTCGAGCTTGATGGATACGTCACGAATCCTCATGTGGGTGCCACCGCTGGCTTTTATTACCAATTTTTCACCGCTCTCATCCAGCAGGAAAAGCACAACCGCTTCAGCCTGGAGCAGGCGTTGTGTGTGAGTCATCGCATTTTCGAGAGCACTCTCCAGATCGAGGGTGGAGGTCATGTCTCGTCCGATTTCTCCGAGGGTCTGAAGCTGATTGGCACGCGATTCGGCTGTTTCCAGATGGATGGCATCCTGAACGCCTACAGCGCCGATATTGATAATTGCTTGGGCAAGTTCTAGTTCCTGATCATTGATTTGTCGACCGGATTGGTGGAAGAGCAGACGGACAAGGCCAAGTCCTTCGTTCCGCGTTGCAAGTGGAAAGATTGCAGCAGCCGAAACACCCTCTTTTTCAAGCAAGGTAAGGTCTTTCGAAGACCCTATTGCGGGTTCCAGGCTGATGAGCGTGGGCTCAAGGTCGTCGATGACCTTCTCGTGTGCCGGGTAGGATGGCATGTTTTCACCGTGGACGGAGACCACGGTATGCTGCATTGATTTACCGAGCTGCTGGCGGAAGCGAGTGGTTTCGTCGCTGCCCTCGTCGAAGATAAGCACCTCACAAGCATCAGCCGACGTCGCTTTGAGCAGATGGGAAGCGGTCTGTTTTACCGCTTCCTGACGATCGCGTGTACCTGTGATAGCGTGACTGGCCTGGTAGAGCAATGACAATTTGTGAAGCACATAACTCTGGTTTGCAGACTGACGGGCAAGCGCGAGAACTTCAGCAGCGCGTGTGGCCAGGATTTCAAGTGTGGCGAGGGCGGAATCGGAAAATGGTCCTTCATCCTCCCTGGCCACAAACATCAATCCTATCGTCTGATCAGAAGAGCGACAAGGCGCGCAGGCGACGATGCCGGGTGAAAGTGGCAATCCCAGCGAACTTTTCCCGTCCTTTGTCGTGGCAGCGCGGTGATCTTCAAATGCAGCCTTGAGGACTTGATGCTTGGGCTTTGTTGCGACGCGCCCGAGATCACTCATCGACATTCCGATGGACAACCGGGGCGAAAACCCTGCGGGATCCTCCTCGAATTCATAAAGCGCGGATCTTTGCGCATCAAGAAGCTCCGTGGCCAACTGGAGCAGGCCAGTAAGAGATTCCATCGGATTATTAAAATCGAAGGAGGCTGTTGCGGCACGGTATAAATTACCGCGTGATTTTTCTGATGTCATTCTTGGGTGACCTGTATAATTCGCCGACCGATTATTTTCTTACCGAATTATGTCACAGAAAAGGCTCGCTTGCAATCTGGGACGGGAGTTTTTCCTTTCGGTGCAAGATAATGTGACGGAAACGCTTCTTGAGTTCAGAAGATGAGGGCAACACGTTCGAAAAGTGGTGGTCCGAGGATCAGGATCCCGACTAAAACTGCGATAAGCGCTGCAATTAATACAGCTGCAGCGCCAACATCTTTGCCTACCTGCGCAAGGGGGTGCTTCTCTGGGCTGGCAAGATCGACGATAGCTTCGATCCCGGTGTTGATGAACTCGGCTATCCAAACCAGACCAATGGCAAGGAGCAGGATGGCCCAATCTTGTGGACCGAGCGAGAGCCATAAGCCCAGAGTGACGGTCATGATCATAGCTACCAGATGAATCCAGGCATTACGTTGGGTTCGGAGGACGTACCACCATCCTGAGAAAGCGTAGCGAAAAGCGGATAGCCGACTCTTAGCTCGGTAGGGGGATGGCATTCCACCTTCATTCATTTCTGATCCCCAGGTCAGCTAATATAGCGCGCTGCCTATCCCACATCACACGTTCATCTTCGGGAGAAGCATGATCGAATCCAAGCAAGTGAAGAACGCCATGAATGACGAGAAGGGCAAGTTCTTCCTCAAGCTCACGGTTGTGTGAGCTTGCATTTGCCTCCGCGACCGGGACGGCGATGATGACATCTCCAAAAGAGATTCGATCCGTCGATGGATCGATATCACCATTGGCAAACGAGAGGACGTCCGTAGGCTCGTCCACGCCTGCATATTCAAGATTCAAAGAATGGATGTGCTCTTGATCCGTGAATACTAGACTCAATATCCCGGGGTCTGCTTTTTCGATTTCCAAAACTTCGACTGCGCACTGTTTGTATAGCTCGAGGTCGATCTTTTCTCTGTATTCGGAATCGACGAGAATAGTGACCTCGTACTTCATGCTGGTTCAGTCGGAGCCGGTTCAATTCGTTGAGGTTTTTCTGGAGGGGGATCACTTTTGGCTTTCGGGTACTTTATCCTGGGGTGGTAGATGTTTCTTAATGCTTTAACATAGACCTCGCGCACCGTATCGAGGTCTTTCAGGGTTAAATCGGTGCGATCTAACTGGCCCTCGGCTATGCGATTTTCAATCACGGAGCGGACGAGCTGGTCGAGCTCTTCTCTGTTCTGTGGCGTTTCGGCACGTGCTCGAGCCTCCACGCCATCCGCAAGCATGAGCAACGCAGTTTCGCGCGAACGAGGTCGTGGACCCGGGTAAGTGAAATCGGATTTGTTGACGAGGGTTTCGTCTCCTCCAGCTGCCTCAAGTGCATTTCGATACTGGTAGCGCGTCATACTGGTCCCGTGATGCTCACTGATAAAAGCCTGGATGGGCTTTGGTAAGCGGTGCTTACGCGCTAGATCGAGGCCATCAGAGACGTGGGAGATAATGACTTGTGCGCTGGTTGCAGGGTCGAGTTGTTCATGCACATTTTGCCCGGGAATCTGATTTTCAATAAAGAATTGAGGACGTAGCGATTTGCCGGCGTCATGATACAGGGAACCGACGCGAACCAATAAGACGTTCGCACCTATCGCCCGCGCAGCTTGTTCGGTCAGGTTCGCGACCTGGAGACTGTGCTGGTAGGTGCCAGGCGCAGTGTGGAGCACTTGCTGGAGTAGGGGGTGATCGGGTCTGGACAGCTCGATCAACTGCAAGTTTGTTGTGATCCTGAGGATCGACCCGACAATGAGCAGCAGTACAAATGCCAAGCTGGCTGAAAGGAAACCACTAATCACACCGGCTCCAAGGAGAGATGCTTTGCCGAGAATATCCGTAGTTGGATCAGGTACCCGGAAGATGATGATGACCGCCATGGCGCCAAGCGCCGCGACAGCGCCAGCCCAGACGAAAGAACCTAGGCGCTCTGCTTTACGAATGACCAAGACAGCCAGACTGGCTCCAAGCATGATATACAGAGCCAGTTCTAAACCTCTCGGGGATAAGAATCCACCGAGGGCGCCTGTCACAAGCGCTGTGACAATCCCCATGCCTGGATTGAACAGGACAGTCAGCAGGACAGGTAATGCTGCCCCGGGGAAAATGTAGGGGAGCACGGTGCGTCCCGGGATCATGAGTTGCATGCCAACGGTGTTCAGGACCAGCAAGACGCTGACCGTTGCCGCTAATTTTACATCGGTGATCTGGTCAGGATGAATTCGATATGCGTATAGGACAAATACGCCGCCCAACAGAATGATGAGAAGAGAATTGACGGCGAGCTCCTGCCAGGGTTCCGGGGGTTTCAGGAGACCGAATTCCTCAAGAGCCTCCAGGTGAGAGGCGTTGACAACTTCTCCGCGCCTGAGGATGGTTTCCCCGGCGCTGTACGATTTCGTAATTGGATCGATTGTAGCTTGTGCCAACTCAATTGCAGCGGCCGTAGCTTCCTCATCAGGGAAAGTGTTTGGTGCGATATAGGCTGAAGCGAGGTATGAGACGCTCTCGCTTTGATCAGCGGGGAATGAAATGCTAATAAAGGCGGGAATTGTCCGTCGAGCTTCGTCTAACCGTCCTTCCCTAATCTCGTTTCTCATCACTTGTTCGAGGACGGAAAGCGTTTCCAATTTAAGCGCTTCCCATTCATCATCGGAGAGATCCAGGATCGCTTGAGCCATTTCCGTGTTCAGGTAGACATCTTGAAGTTCCCCGAGATCCGCGATTTTCTCTTCCGTTGTACTGAAGTCATCGTTCCGCACTGTGTCGATGAAGTGCAAAGCTGATTTTAGCTGGTCAACCTGCTGGCGGACGACTTTCCCATCAGGGAGATCATAAATAATGGGCACACTCTCACCCGCAGCCAATCGTGCGCCTTCAGTAAAAGTCTCGCTGATGTAGGAGAGCGAATAGGGTGCAAGAATGTCTTGGGGAGAGACGTCTCCGACGGACAATCCAAAGGTGGTCTCCCTACCCGAGGCGGGTAGAGATATGGCCGCGATACAGCCTACTAAACCAAGGGCGAGGATTAACCACAATCGTGCGGCTCGCCAAGCGAGACGCAATCTATCAAGCGTTGAGGTCGTCCGATCAGATGATTCGTCCATTCAATTTGTCAGTCGGTGAGCTCGCGACGTACGACCTCCGATGCTTTTTTTCCATCAGCCCGTCCCTGGATTTTTGGCATGAGCGCCTTCATCACCTCCCCCAAATCCTGGGGACTTGAGGCTTTAACTTCCGCAATTGTCTGGCGCACAATTTCCGTCAGTTCATCGTCGGTGAGGGGTTCAGGGAGATAGGATTCGAGGACAGCGATCTCTTCTTCGGCATCCTCGACGAGGTCTTCACGCTCCGCTTTTTTTGAGTCCTCAATCGTCTCATGTCTTGATTTGACTTCCTTTTGAAGGATGGCAAGAAGCTCGGTTTCTTCGAGTGGCTCCTGCTTTTCGACTTCAGCGAGTTTTATCTCGCTAAGCGCCATCCGAAGAACGCGTTTGCGGACATCATCGCCTTCACGCATTGCGGTTTTCAGTTCAGATTCGAGATTTTGTTTGGTTAGCATAGTGCCATTATACCTATTTGCCAGGATGGGGAGGGAAGGAGGTCTGCCGAAAAACCCATGATGCGCATAGCCATATAGGGATGGGTTCCACAACCTCATATGCCTAGAATTCCTTGATCTCCCCTAACATGAAATCGTCACTTGCGTGGGTGAGCCTTGTCTCCGTAATGGTGTTCCAGAGGCTAGCAGGCCCTTCACCCCTCACCTTGATGTAATTGTCCGTGAACCCTTTGTACTGCCGATGTCCATTCGATGAGCGGATTTCGCTCTCCCACAGTACGGGAAGCGATTGACCAACAAAGGATTTTCTAAACGACTCAGCGGACGATTGAAGAATACCTCTCATCTCAGCGCTGTATTCTTTCATTTTCTTCGGGTGTATTTGATTCTCATAAGTTGCAGCAGTTGTGCCAGGCCGAGAGGAGAATGTGAAGACGTGACCATGCGCAAATTCCATCGCTTTGATAAATGCGGCGCTCTCGGCAAAAGCTTCTTCATTTTCACCAGGAAATCCAACGATGACATCTGTTGTAATGGCAATGCCCGGGATGGTCCTCCTTGCGGTGGCGATAAGCTCTGCATACTCATCTAACTTGGTCTTGCGCGCCATCCTTCTCAAGATGGCTTGAGATCCAGATTGGAGGGGAAGGTGGAGATGGCGACATATACGAGGGTTTTCCAACAACGAGAAAAACTCATTATTGATGCTCCATGGCTCGATGGAAGACAGCCGCAATCTGGGGATCTCCGTCTCTTTGAGGAGGGTAGAGACAAGGTCGGATATGTGGCGGGGTTCTGTGAAATCCGCGCCCCAGGATCCTAGCTGTACTCCGGTCAATACAATTTCCTGTGCGCCGCCATCAACGGCTTCCTCGACATCCTTAATCACTCGAGCAGTCGGAAAACTGCGTGCCTTTCCCCGGGCGATGGTCGTCAGACAAAAGGTGCATCTACTATCGCAGCCATCCTGAACCTTGATGAATGCCCGGGTCCGACCGAGGAGATCAGTAAGTAGTTGTCGCGAGATCGGATCAACATCGATCATCGGGTTGTAGAAATTATCTTGAACAAGGGTCTCTTTTCTGTCATTCGGAATCACAAGGGTCACACTTGGAAGTGTGCTGGCTTTCTCCGGTTCGAGCGTTGCCCAGCAGCCGGTTAACAGCACGGATGCGCTGCCCTCTCGCGCTGCATGTCTCGCCATCTGACGCGAATCAGAGGCCGCTTTATGTGTGACTGAACATGTGTTTATGATGGTCAGATCTGCAATACAGGGTGAAGGTACGACCTCATGCCCTGCACGCATGAGGTCTTTCGCGATGGTTTCGATTTCACTCTGATTCAGACGACACCCTACGCTGCCAAGATAAACTTTCATACTGAATAAAACCCTCAACCCATAATAATATATTTCATGGCTGTACTGTTGAAAAGTTATCGAATCTAATATTCACACCGCTCTTTTCATATGAGCCGGCGATAAGACCTACATCCCCCATAATCACGTTCTGTGTTACTGACTGGGCTACGAGTTGGCCGTTTACCATCAATCTTAATTGTTCACCAACACATTCAGCGCGTAAGTAATTACTTCCTCCATCAGTTTCGACCGCGTCGGAGGGAAGGAGCGTTGGATGACTGAGTAGTTCCTTTTGTCCGTTGACATAGGCCCCAATTCCTGTGTAGCCATCGCTCGATATGAGGAAGAAGGTGAAGTTTTCTGCGTCTTGGTAGCGACAAATGACCCCGTAAACATTGTCGTCAGGACCTGCGACTTTGGATGATTCCACATTTATGATCACGTCTTCGAATGAAAGTCCAGGAAGAGCCCATGCCTCGGTGTTTTGTTGTTGAATCTTAATTATGTACATCTCATCTTCGTAATCTGATTTATACATCTCGTCTTCGTAACGGTCCCAACCACTGGATGGACGCGAGAAATCATCCTGGAATAGAACCTCACCTGGACTTACTTTCGGCGTAAGCGTGGTGCATGCACTCACGATAACTGCTAAAAGGAATATTTTAATTGTGGAAGAACGAAGGTTGATCGAATCCATCATCCATTATCCATCATCAAAGACGCTGCATTCTAGCACAGGTAAAGGTGATTTTCGATGAGGCACTTGGAACAAAATGCGCCACAAAAATACCGAGGAGACGGGGTTCATATGAATGATTGCATCACAACTAATAATCGAGCTTGCTATGGAAACAACGGCTGCCCCTCAGCCCAAACCCTCTCCCTGAAGGGAGAGGGGCTTTGAGTAGTATGCTTGAAATCATATTTATCCAAAATTATGTCCTCTCTCCGCTGGGAATCCCCGCTGGGAGTATCCGTTGGTAGGAGGAGGGTCATGAAATCGACCAGGTGTGATGACCTGCTACCACCACCCTCCGGTGCAAATATGAGATACAACTTCTGAGATTTGCCCGCATTGGTGGACTTTCTCCCGTTCATTCAATCTGGGAGAAGGTATTTCGTGTTGGATGAGTGATCTAAGGGGTGAGCTTTTCGAGGGTGCGGTTTGCCAGATCTTCGTAAGGACCCCCCGGATCCAGTAATGCAGCCTGTTTTAGCGACAGAATGGAACCCTGGGTATCACCCTGCAGGTTCTTTAACAGTCCGAGATAGTAATACGCGGCTGCGAGTGAGGGATCTTTTACGATGGCATACCGTAATATCCTCTCAGCCAGCACAAAGTCATTATCAAGAAGATGCGCATACCCAAGTGCGGCAAGGTCGTCAGGGCTTCCTCCACCAAGAACTACTGCATTTCTGGCGGCAGGGATGCCCAAAGTATCGACTTCAAGCTCATGTGTGAGTGAAAAATCAACGAGCAGAGCCCAGAACACCGGATCGTTATCTCCGATTTCAGCAGCGAGGACGTAGGCTGATTTTGCTGATTCGATTTCTCCCAAACGTTCGTAAATCGAGGCAAGTTCAGCTATCGTTCCCGCGTTATCCGGCTCGAGTTCGATGGCAGATTCAAAGGCTTCCCTTGCCTCTTCTAACTCCCCGTTGTTTTTTAGATGAATGCCCATGAACGCATGTGCCATGGCAGATTCAGGGGCTGTTTCTATAGCACGTTCCAGTTCCTTTCCTCCATCTTTCCCACTCATATCGAGGGAAAGGCCGTAGTACGCCCGCGCTTCGGTGTATTCGGGTTCGATGTCTAGAGCCTTTGCGAAAGATATTCGCGCCAATTCCCAATAATTGCTCTCGGCGAATTTACGCCCGATTTGTGCGGACTTTATAGAGCTGTCGGTCTCGGGGGACGTGATTATCACCACCAGAGAATCAAGGAGATGCGATTGTGGGTTCCCCGGGACATCGACCTTCTCAATCCATGGCAGCGCCAGCTCGGGTTCCGTTGCGGCGAGGGCGAGTGCATAGCGGAGTTCTAGTTCGGGATTCTCATCAATCTGGATTAACATTTCGATGAGAGGGTAGACATCTTCTGGATCAGCATGATCGAACTGATCGACGAGATAGGCCTCGATCTCCTCCAATAGAATGGGGCAGTTCAACTCTGAACCCGTCAGATAATCTAGCGCGATTTTCTTGGGCTCCGTCTGAAATTCAAGCAGCCATCGAGTGCAGGACGAGATAGAAGGCGCACCTGTCAATTCCTCGGCTCGTGGGAGATTTTCCCTGAGCCAGTCGTAGTTTCGATCCCCCTCGGCGAGTTCCACAGCGAAGTTGTAGCTGTTCACAAGCGCTGGTTCAAACTCGGCGATGGTCCCCAGGTAAGAGAGGGCTGCTGGGATATCGTGCGACTGAAGCGACATGGTCGCTCCCTCAATGGCATCCGTGAGAGGTTTGGGTGTAGGCGTCGGGCTGAGGATGACGAGCAGGATCAAGGCGATGAGGATGTGCGGCCAACGCGCTCGAAGTGGATCAGGCATCTGGTATTTTCCGCATGACTTGGATAATTACCCTAAAAAAGATTTCGATCCTGGAACCTGCTGATTATGGGCCAAGAGCTGCTCAGAAGCGAATGCATGGCGAGGGATTCGTGCACTCGATATCAAAATTTTGGGCATGATCCTCGATTGCGGGTCACGACGATGTTCCTACGGAGCTGATGGTTTATGATGGTTGTCTAGTGCATTTGGACCGTCTATAATCGAGTCAAGATTCCATGGAGGTATGAATGGATTTTTCCCTGTCGTCTGAGCATGAGATGGTACAGAAAATGGTTCGAGATTTTGGCGCCAAGGAGGTCTATCCAGGGATTAAGGAAGCCGACCGCAATCAGGCAATGGACGAACATGTATTACCTAGGATGGCGGAGCTGGGCATCCTAGGTATTTGTATTCCAGTGCGATATGGTGGAAGCGGGATGGATTACATCTCACTTGGAATTGCCAGTGAGGAACTTGAATATATCGACACTACGCTGAGAGTTGTGATGTCAGTGCATGTCGGGTTGGCAAGCATGACGCTGCTGCAGTGGGGAACGGAAGAGCAGAAAATGGAATTCCTGACCCCGCTCGCGCAGGGATCCAAGTTGGGTTGTGGGGCTTTTTCGGAACCAGGAGCCGGCTCCGATTTCTCCAACATCCAGGCAACCGCGAAGAAGGATGGCGGTGATTATGTTTTAAACGGCGAGAAGATGTGGATATCACTCGCGACGAAGGCGCATTATGCCATGGTGACGGTTCGAACCAATCCTGTTGCCAAGAAACCCAGCAGAGGTTTATCGACTTTCATCCTCGATCTATCGAGCTCAGGGGTAAGCCGTGGCGACATACATGGCAAATTAGGTGTGCGAGCGGGATCCACCGGTTGGCTATCCTTTCAGGATGTGCGTGTACCAGTGTCGAACATGGTTGGAGAAGAAGGAGAGGGGTTTAAGATTACCATGTCGGCCTTCGACAGTGGTCGGTATACGGTCGCGGCAGGCGCGACTGGTTTGATACGAGCATCCCTTGATGCTAGCGTCAACTATGCGAAGGAGCGAGAGGCTTTTGGGCGTCCCATATCCGAGCATCAGCTTATTCAGGAGAAAATAGCCAGAATGGCGAGCGACTATGAGATTGCGCGCCTGCTCTACTTAAAAGCTGGTTGGAAGAAGAACGAAGGTATCCGGAACACGCTCGAGACCTCCCTCGCCAAGCAATTCGCGACAGCTGCCTCTTTCGAAGCCGCAGCAGAAGCCGTCCAGATCCACGGCGCATATGGCTACAGCGATGAATACGATGTGGAACGTTATATGCGGAATGCAAAAGGCGCCATGATCTATGAGGGCAGCAATGAGATTCAAACGTTAATTCAAGCGCAGTATGCGCTTCGGAATCGTCGAGATAAGGTATTACGGTGCGAGATGCCAGCTTATGATGCAGAAGCCTGGCAGGCAGAATAAGGGAGGTTACATCCAAATTATCATCGAATCGAACTATGAATAACCACGAATAAGGAGGATCCCTTGAACATCGTAGTTTGTGTAAAACAAACACCCGATACTGCAGCCACGGTTACGGTTGAAGACGGGAAAATCTCCTGGGGAGATGCACCACTTGTGCTCAACCCATGGGATGAATTTGCGGTCGAAGAAGCGCTTCTCTTGAAAGAAGCACATGGTGGTCAGGTCACGACAGTAAGTTTAGGTCCTGAAGATGCCACAGAGGCGCTAAAGCTGGCCTTAGCCATGGGCGCTGATCAGGCCATTTTACTCAGCGACCCGAGTCTCGCTGGTGCTGATACGCTTGTCGTTTCAAAAGCGTTGTCAGCAGCCATCGAGCATCTGGGCGATGTGGATCTAGTTATTTTTGGCCGATCGTCTGTCGATAGTGACACGGGTGTCACCGGTCCTCAAGTTGCCAGACGGCTTGGTTGGCCATCGTTCAACCTCGTTGCCGCGATCAAGGAAATCGATCCTGATGGGAAGAAAATCGAGGTAGAGCGTATGCTCGATGAGGGACGTCAAATTGTAAAGGGACCTCTCCCGAGTGTGGTGAGCGTGGTAAAAGAAATCAACGAGCCCCGCTATCCGTCCTTCATGGGCATCCGGAAAGCGTCCAAAGCAGAGATTCCAGTCTGGTCTTTGACGGAAATTGGGGTCACCGAGGAATTAACTTCGGCGATCACATGGCCCGAGGTTTTTGCATCGCCGAAAGTTGAGACGGAGTGTGAATTCGTCGAAGGCGACTCGGTGGATGACATCGGCGCAGCTCTTGTAAAACGACTGATGGAAGAGAAGGTGCTCTAATGTCGAAAAATATTCTGGTCTACGTAGATCATTTTCAAGGGCAGCCCCTTCCAGCTTCCTGGGAAGCTATCGGTGCGGCACGGGGATTGGCAGATGAGATGGGTGTGGGCGTATCTGCCGTCGTGCTTGGTAGCGGGCTCGAGGACATCGCAAAATCTGCGTTCCATCATGGTGCAGACAATGTACTCATGATGGATGACGATGCGCTGAAGGATTTTATACCTGAGGCCTATGCGGCCGCGCTTTCGAGCTCGGCTCGAGAAGCAGAGGTTCTCCTCCTCCCTACTTCGGGAAGAACACGAGAACTCGCCGCGATGGTTGCTGTGGATTTAGAAACAGGTCTGGCACCAGACGTCATCGCGATGGAAATTCAAGATGGCGCCATCCTCGCTACACGCCCCATCTATGCCGGGAAATTGCTGACCAAGGTCATTTGCAAGGACCGGCGACCACAAATTCTGACACTGAGAAGCCGTGCTTTCTCGAAACCGGAACCTGATACAGGACGGTCCGGGGAAATCATTCCCATCCAGGCAGATCTTGGGGACGTAAAGACTCAGGTCGTGGGTTATGGTGAGGCTGAGGCTGGGGTGAGCTTGAGTGATGCGGCGGTTGTTGTCTCCGGGGGTCGGGGGATATCCAACAATCCTGGTTTGGAGCCACCGGCAGACATCACGGATGAACAGGAGCAAGAGATCTGGCGGGCTCAGCAAGGTTTCAAATTAGTGACCGATCTTGCCGAAGTGCTCGGTGCAGCGGTTGGCGCCAGTCGTGCAGCCGTCGATGCGGGGTATGTGCCCTATGCCGTTCAGGTGGGTCAAACCGGCAAAGTTGTGGCTCCCAATTTATACATCGCATGCGGGATTTCGGGCGCCATTCAGCACATTGCTGGGATGAGGACATCGAAGACGATCGTGGCTATCAACAAGGATGCCGAGGCGCCCATATTTAAATTAGCACGGTTCGGCGTGGTGGGCGATCTATTTGAGGTCCTTCCAGCCCTGACAACGGCCTTCAAATCTGAACTTGGGAAATAAAGATTACGGACATTCTGCTCGGGGGTTGTTTCTGTTAATAAGAGAAGCATAATACATGGAGCGGCATCCGTGCCGCTCCTTACATATACCACCCTCATTTGAGGTATCCATCGTCAGAGCGAGACACTCGAATCAATCTCGTCCACGGGAATGACCGGCAAGTTCATCTGGCGATCCAATCTGCTAAAATTGTCACACTTATCTTGAATGGATGAACCTGGAGACTTTCATGGCCGCACTTGGGGCATTCACCTTTGTACTTCACACCCACATGCCATACGCCAGAAAGGCAGGAAGATGGCCGCATGGGGAGGAGTGGATTCACGAGGCCATGGCAGAAACCTATATCCCGCTGCTTACGGCTCTTCATCGGCTTCAAAAAGAACAGATCTCCTTTAAACTCACGATTAATTTAACACCAATTCTTCTCGAACAGTTGGCGGATAAGGATGTCCAGAGGAACTTTATTACGTATGTCGATGGACGAATCCTCGCTGCCGAACAGGACGAAGCGCGGTTCCTGGCGGAAGAGAAATCCCATTTTGCAAAACTGGCCTCAGGCTATCGCGATATGTACAGAGCCGTGCGGGCCTCGTTTGTCGAAGATTACGGCAAGAATCTTGTCGGCGCTTTTGGCGCCCTTCAAGAAGCTGGGGTAATCGAGATCATTACATGCGCTGCCACACATGGATATCTCCCGCTGCTCGATCGTGATGAGTCGATCCAGCTCCAACTCAAGACCGGCATCGAGAGCTATAGACATCACTTTGGTCGCTCTCCAAAGGCGATCTGGCTGCCCGAGTGCGCGTATCGCCCTGCGTTTCTCGCCGAAGACGGTCGTGAGCGTATGGGGCTGGAAACATTTTTAGAACGAAACAACTTGTCGCTCTTCTTTTCAGAAGCAGCGATGATTGAAGCTGCTCTTCCCACCCGATCCGCTGCTGGTGATGACGACGGATTCCGTGGGGTGATCAGAAGACACATCGTCTCACCAATAGTTCATCTTGTTTCCAGAAAGAAGATAACGACCTACCTTCCTTATTATGTCGCGAATTCCAATGTAACCGTCATGGGTAGAGATCGAAGAACCAGCATGCAGGTGTGGAGTGCTGAATCAGGCTATCCCGGTGATTTCGATTACCGCGAGTTCCACAAGAAGGATGGAAATTCCGGATTGCAGTATTGGCGTGTGACCGCAGGTGGCGCTGGGCTTGATGCGAAGGAAGCTTACGATTGCAACATAGCAGCTCACAAAGTCGAGCAGCATGCGGATCATTTTGTCCAACTCGTCGAAGAGGAAATCACGAGGTTCAAGGATCAAGAAGGTGTATTTGGAATTATTTCTGCGAATTACGATACGGAGCTGTTCGGGCATTGGTGGTTTGAGGGGGTGGCGTGGCTGGAAGCCGTCATCCGCCGACTGGCAGGATCTGAGGTCGTAGCGTTAGCCACAGCCACGAAGTACATTGAAGAATATCCCCCTGAAACTGCGATCGAGCTTCCAGCGGGATCCTGGGGAGCGGGAGGGGATAATTCGGTCTGGGATAATGAGGACACTCGTTGGATGTGGCCCATCATTCATGAGTGCGAGGCTCGAATGCTCCGAGCTGTTGAGAATCATCGTGAGCCCTCACCCCTTGAAACTGAGCTCCTCAACCAGGCTGCCCGCGAGCTTCTCCTGCTGCAGGCCTCCGATTGGCCATTTCTTATTACAACGGGGCAGGCAAGGGAATACGCAATCGACCGTTTTAAACAACACGTTGAGCGATTTGAGCGTTTATTAGAAAACCTTGGAAATGCTGCATTGGGGAGAGATTTGCTTGATGCAGCCTGGGAGGCGGACAAGGTGTTCCCCGGAATAGATTTTCGTTGGTACGAAGCATGAGACTTCTATACCTCACAGCAGAGGCGACTCCCATCGTGAAGATTGACTATGTTGTGACCGTCACAGGCCAGATCCCATGCGCTTTATCCTGGCTCGACCAGGCTGTCCGACTGGTGCTTGTTTCTGCAATTAAGTGATTGAAGGCATGCACCTTTGGTTCACCCATAAATCTCAAGGGGTGTCATAAATATGCTTAATTCACGTGCGGGCGGCATCCTCTGTCACCCAACATCACTCCCTGGTCCGTACGGTATAGGAGATCTGGGTGGCGCGGCGCGGACATGGGTGTCATGGTTGGCGAATTCAGGTACGAAGTTATGGCAGGTCTTACCTCTTGGACCCACCGGATATGCTGATTCTCCTTATCAGAGTTTCTCCGCATTTGGTGGAAATCACATGCTCATCAGCCCGGAGGATTTGATCGAGGTTGAATTGCTCCCGCCCGATGCGCTCGATAAACTTCCGAACTTCCCCGAGAAGTACGTGGCGTTCGGGAATGTCATCACCTGGAAGGAGGAATTGTTTGCACGAGCAGCGCAATCATTCATACATAGCCATCCCCTGCGGGACGAATATGAACATTTCTGCAGCCAGGAAGCTGCGTGGTTGGACGATTTCGCTCTATTTATGGCGCTGAAAAATCGATATGGCGGTGCGCCCTGGACCTCATGGGAAAAGGAGCTAGCTTCACGAAATCCTGAAGCCCTGGACCGCGCACGTGAGGAATTATCCGATTCTGTGGAAGATCACAAATTGCGACAGTTCATATTCAACCGGCAGTGGGGGGGTATTCGCAGATTGGCGAACGAAAATGGTGTGATGATTATCGGGGACATCCCCATATTTGTCGCCCATGATTCGGCGGATGTCTGGGCGCATCCCAGGCTTTTCCTTCTTGACGAGGTTGGGATGCCGACGGCGGTTGCTGGTGTTCCTCCGGATTATTTTTCAGCCACCGGTCAGCGATGGGGGAATCCGCTCTACCGATGGGATGATATGAAAGACGATGGGTATCAATGGTGGCTGGATAGATTCAGGGCCATGTTCAACCTCGTGGACATTGTCCGAATCGATCATTTCCGCGGAATCGATGCACACTGGGAGATTCCTGCTGAATCTACTACCGCTGAAACTGGTCGCTGGGTAAGCGGCCCCGGTGAGGATTTCCTTGATGCCATGCATGAGGGGCTGGGTTCCTTGCCGCTCATCGCGGAAGATCTGGGTTTCATCACGGAGAGCGTAAAGCAACTCAGAGACCGGTATGACTTCCCAGGGATGAAGATATTCCAATTCGGTCTCGAGGGCGGGCACGATGAGTCCTTCCTGCCGCATGCCTACCCTCAGAATTGTGTGGCCTATACGGGAACCCACGACAACGACACTTCCAGAGGTTGGTACGAGAGCACAACAGAGGAGATTCAAGACCGTGCACGGCAATATATCTCGAGCGATGGTGACCATTTCGCCTGGGACTTAATTCGGGCACTATGGGCTTCGCAAGCATGGACGACCATCGCACCTCTCCAGGACTTCCTTGAGCTTCCCACCGAGGCGAGGATGAATTATCCCGGGACGGTAGATGGCAATTGGAAGTGGCGTGTGGTGGAAGGCCAACTCACGGAAGGACTGGCGGAGCGGATTCGGCGCTTGAATGAGGATTATGGGAGGTAGGAGGGGCGCAAAGGGATAGGGGATTAGGGATCAGGGATTGGGAGCTCAGCTCTCAGTTGGAAAGAACTCTGATGCAAGATTATTCATCGGCCTCAATCCATAAAGACTCTCACCCCTTATTGCCACAGAGCCTTGGTAACTTAGTGCCTGATCCCGAATCCCTGCTCCCTTATCCCGCTGTGCCTTATTGCCTATTCCCCTTTCTGCCAAAAAAGGAGCGTAAATCATGAAACTTGCCATCATCAGCGACACTCACGACAACATCTGGAAGCTTGAGGATGCCATGCCTCATCTCCGTTCGGCTGACGCCATTATCCACTGTGGTGATTTATGTGCGCCGTTTATGGTGAAGAGACTGGGGGAGGGGCTTCCGGGCAAACCGGTTCATATCGTGTGGGGTAACAACGACGGCGACCCATTCCTGATATCTAAGGTCGCCGATAGCTTTCCTGAGATACAGATCCATGGTCAGTTGGCGCAGCTGGAGTTGGAAGGGGTGCGTATCGGCGTAAATCATTATCCCGTGATCGCCCGCGATCTAGCGCGCTCGGGGTCGTACGATTTGGTCTGCTACGGGCACGACCACACCGCTCATGAGAGTAAGGTGGGGGACTGTCTGCTGATGAACCCGGGAGAGCTGATGGGGATGAAGGGGAAGAGTACGCTGGCAATCGTCGACCTTCCGGGCAAGGAAATAAACTGGATTACTCTGGAGTGAATAGGTTTTTTTGAAAAGGGTTATAGCCGCATTTGGCGCATGTTCACCCAATTATTTGCCTATCAATAAGCATCATAAAGTAGAAAGTTGGGGAAAAAAAGTAGTCCACTCTTTCCAAAGAATTTATTAATCTGGTCAATTATGTCCAACTATTCAGTAATTTCTACACATGTTGCACCAACATTTCACCAGACACAATCAAAGCGAAGGCAATCCGGTTGATCCAGACAGTAATCAGAGGAAAGCCTTGAGCATGTTCATGGCTTTTCATAAATCCTTTGCATAATAAATCTGATGGCCGCCCTCTGTGCGTTGGGGCTGGGGCAGATGAAGCGTCTCTCCCACGCGCGCAAGGTGCCTGCATCGATGCCAGTTTCCCATATGATTCCCGTAGGTGAAGTCTATTCAATGGACATAACACCCGTGATCGGGGCGCACATCGGGCCAAAGGCAATCGGTTTCGCCGTTGTTTCAAAATCTTCCGTTGGATTATAAGTTACCGGAAGGAAAACACATGAATTCATCAGAAAAAAGATCAATGATCGCTATCCCGATCATTTTACTCATCGCCGGGGGGATCGCCTATGCTGGCAGCCAAGGGAGTGTGGATGTTTTTGGTCTGCCATTATTCGCCTTATGTGTTGGGTTGGCATTTCTGATCCAATGGGTTGCTTTCATCCCATCCTATCTCAACAAGACAGAGAAGTATTATGACCTGACAGGCAGCATCACCTATTTCACAGTGACCATCGTAGCCGTTACATTATCTCCCTCCCCAGACATGAGATCTTATTTGCTCTTGGGTTTGATCCTTATCTGGGCAGCCCGGTTGGGGACGTTTCTATTCACACGCATCCGAGCAGAAGGGGAAGACCGGCGTTTCCGTGAGATCAAAAAATCATTCTCTCGGTTCTTATTGGCCTGGACACTTCAGGGTTTATGGGTAACCTTCTCCCTTGCTGCTGCGCTAGCAGCCATTGCTGCATCGACGAGAGTTGAGTTTGGAACACTAGCCATCGCCGGCTTCGCTGTTTGGTTGTTCGGCTTTGGCATCGAAGTCATCGCCGACAGGCAAAAGGGTCAATTTAGGGTCAAACCCGAAAACAAGGGCAAGTTCATCAGTTCCGGGCTTTGGTCTTGGTCAAGGCACCCCAATTACTTTGGGGAAATCGTCCTTTGGATTGGCGTGGCCATCATCGCCCTGCCCAATCTCAGCGGCTGGACCTACCTGACTCTCATTTCTCCTATCTTCGTAATTATCCTTCTTACCCGTATTAGCGGCGTACCCTTGTTGGAGAAACGCGCCGATGAGAAGTGGGGAGGGCAAGCGGATTACGAAGCCTATAAAGCAAGAACGTCAGTGCTGATCCCCATACCCCCATCCGATCGTAAATAACGGGTCAACTTATGATTCTCTAAATACTCAATTACGTCGCCGCCATGGCGACGATCATCGCTGTTCTATTTTTCGTTTACCAACTTTCCGCCTGGAAACCGTTCCTGCGATGCGTGCCATCGCAAAAAGGCTTATTCTCTGACCCACCGCAGCGGCAAAGCCAGGTATCCGAACCGTGGTAGATCAGGTCTCCGTCAGAAGCGCGGAGCTCAAAATTCCCCTCAATGTGAACCGAGCCGTTTACTGTCGGGGTGATGACCAATTTATCTCCGGCTTCCTTGTCGGGCTCACCAATTTGAGGAGTGACAGCGGTACCAGACGCCTTGAAATTAATCTTAAAATGGGCGTTGTCACAGAACGGTTTATTTTCGGTCTCGCCGCAGCGGCAGAGGGCCAGGCGCGTATCGGCATACACCTGCTCGCCTTCGGCGTTATGGACGACCAAGTTCCCGGACACGTACACCGGCCCATCTTCCTGCAGCCTGATGGTATTTCCCACTGGGACTTCTTCAATAGGTCCTCCATCCAAACGTTGAT
This sequence comes from Anaerolineales bacterium, assembly GCA_041821665.1. Classification (GTDB taxonomy): domain Bacteria; phylum Chloroflexota; class Anaerolineae; order Anaerolineales; family E44-bin32; genus E44-bin32. Next base: position 4,121 of record JBGUDT010000032.1, on the reverse strand, counting down.
AGTGCAGGGCGCCCGTCGGGCAGTGGGAAATCGTATCGGCGATCTGCTCTGGGGAAGCCTGTTCGGGCTGAATCCAGGGACGCTTATTAATATCAAAGACCTCACCCAGCCGGCTTACACATTCCTCTGCGTGAATGCAGCGGCGGATGTTGTAGTTAACATTGATCGATTCCCCGCGAAACGTGCGGGTTTTCAGGTTTGGGGCCATCTCAATTCATCCTTTCGACGAGAGTGCAAATAGACCGCGTTAATATCATACTGCATTTGTATACGATCCATTTTTCCTCCAAAACACTGTATTAGATCACTGCGAGTTTACTTGTTGACGTGTAATTCCTCCAATGCCGTGTTATTTTTTCGGATAGTGTGCCTAATCAATTTTGCACGCCATTCGGCGGCAACCCGTATCAAGGTGCGCAAAGTATAATTTGGAATTGAGGAAAAAATCGGCAAATCATCCAATTTTTACCTAGTATCGAACCGGATCATAAATAAAAACCGCTCAAGGTCAACATTAGGTGGTTTGGAGTCTTTGCTATCCAACAAGTGTGGAGAATTTGGCTTGTCAAATTCTCCTGAATCAAATAGCCGCTCAAAGCGGCTATTTGATAGTACCCCTGCGGCGACTCGAACGCCGGCATCTGCCTCCGGAGGGCAGCGCTCTATCCACTGAGCTACAGGGGCTCTGGGGCGATTTTACCCCATCCCCCAAGGCTCTACAACCACTGCCACGACATTGGGCTAATTTATGTCGGACTCAAGAATTGTTGACCACCACACCCGAAATATGCTATAGTAGTTCTACCGACCGTTCGGTAGGGGAATCATGCAGCGCTCCGACATCATCCTCGCCGCAGCGCAGCTCTTCCGTGAGAAGGGCTATCACGGCACGTCCATGCAGGATATCGCTGATACGGTCCACCTCCAGAAAGCCAGCCTCTATCATCACGTCTCCAGCAAACAGGACATTCTCGTCTCTCTCCTCGACCAGGCATTAGAGCTGCTCATCGAAGATATTACCAAAGTCGTAGATTCTGACCTTCCGCCGGAGGAGAAGCTGCGGAACGGCATGCGCGCATACATCTCTCGACTGGCAGAGGAATCTGGTCTCGCAACGGTACTTCTTATTGAACACAGGAGCCTGGATGAAGAACTGCGTGCCGAGCACATCGCACATCGAGATCAATATGAGGGACTCTGGCGAAGCATCATTGAGGAAGGTATCGACAAAGGCAGTTTCCACGAAGTTGACGTGCCCGTGACGACCTTTGCCTTGCTCGGAGTCCAGAATTGGATCATCACCTGGTACCGACCTGATGGGAGGTTCGATCCTGAAGAAATTGCTGATCAGTATTGCGCATTATTCCTCGAAGGATTATGCCTTCGATCCAATGGAACATCAGCATGACTCCGTCCGTTGAACCCTTTGAGACGAATCAAGGCTCTCGAATCTATCGCATCCCGCTGGACACTTTTCCGGGGTTTACGGGTTATGCTCACGTCATCGTGACCGAGTCCATCACTGCCTTTCTGGATGTCGGTTCTGGCTTCGGTAGTTCGAACGATCAACTCGCGGACGGATTGGCTTCGATCCGATCGGATTTTGGTGAAAAAGTTGATTGGGATTCCATTACCCACATCCTCATTTCCCACGCGCACATCGATCACTTTGGTGGTCTCCATTTTGTAAGGCGATATTCCGGGGCGCCCATCGTCATTCACGCGCTGGACCGGAAGGTTCTCATGCAGTATGAGGAACGACTGGCCATGATGGAGAACCGCCTATCGACATTTCTGGTTCGAGCAGGTGTTCCACAAAAAGCGCGAGAGGAGATCCTTACTCTTTATCTACTCAATAAACAGTTGTTTTCCTCCATTGAAATCGAAACCACCTACAACGCTCTCGGCATGTCTCTAGATGGTTTGCACTTCACCCATGTTCCCGGGCATTGCCCGGGCCAGGTGGTGGCGCAGGTTGATGACATTCTCCTATCGGCGGATCATATTCTCCCCGAGATCAGCCCTCACCAATCCCCCGAAAGCCTGAGTTTTCACACCGGTCTTGCCCACTACCTCGAATCGCTTGAGCGCGTTCGCCCTCTGGCGGCCTCGAGCCGGCTCGCTATGGGAGGACATGGAAAACCCTTCGAGAATCCTGATATGCGGGTGCTTGAACTAGTTAAAGAGCATCGAGCCAGACTACGAAAGATTTTGGATTTGCTTGTCAACCCGATGACCATTGCGGAGATATCCCTTTCCCTATTTGCGGAACCTGATGGATATCACAGGTTGTTGGCTATCGAGGAAGCTGGTGCACATGTGGAGTATCTGCACATGATGGGGTTCATTGTCGTGGATGATGTGTCCTCGTTAAATTCTTCACCTGTGGTTCCACTCCGTTTTCGCGCTGTGGAAGACTTCTCCCAAAAAATGAACGAGGTTCCAATATTGGAGAAGGATGATTAATCAATCTCGACCTATTGCACAAAATTGAGGTTGGCACGAACGTCGCCCAAAAGGAGATACCCATGTATGGATTTGAACCTACAGATGAGCAGCGCATGCTCATCGATGCTGTGCAACGGTACGCAGAAAATGATCTTCGACCTACTGCAAGGGATGCTGAAGAAAGCGGTGAGATCCCTCAAGCGTTGATCGAGATGGGGTGGGAGTTAGGTGTGCTCCAGGCCAGCATCCCAGAGGCATATGGGGGTTTTGGGGAACATTCCACCGTGACGGGCGTATTGGCGGCGGAGACGATGGGGTGGGGAGACCTGGCGTGCTCGTTGGCTGTGATGGCGCCGTCCACTTACGCCATGTCGGTGCTTATGTGCGGCTCCGAGGCTCAAAAAGAAACGCTGCTGCCCCCGATCATCGAGATGGAATGGAAGCCCTACGTGTCTGCGTTCGTCGAGCCCGATTTTGATTTCCACGCTGGGGAAATGCGCACGACCGCAACGAAATCGAACGGGAAATATATCCTCGAAGGCACGAAGACCTTCGTCCCATTTGCAGATAAAGCCGAATCTATCCTCGTGTTTGCCTCGCTGGAGGGAAGCACTCAGGCATTTGTGCTGTCACCCGATACTGAGGGAGTAGAAGTTGGTGAACGGGAAAAACACCTCGGTCTAGGAGCATTGCCGTTGTTCCCGCTCAAATTAGAGGATGTTCAAGTACCGCTCGATGCCCGGCTTGGCGGAGAAGATGGATTTGATCCGGGAGTGTTGCTGGCGAGCGCTCAGATCACAAACGCTGCACTTGCAGTTGGTCTCAGCAGAGCGGCGCTGGAGTATTCCATTCCCTATGCCAAGGAGCGAGAGGTGTGGGGGGTGCCTATTGCACAGAAGCAGTCCATCGCCTTTATGCTAGCCGAAATGGCAATCGAGGTGGAATCCATCCGGCTTCTTGTTTGGGAAGCCGCCTGGCAGTTGGATGCTGGGCTGGACGTTAGCAAATCCGCCTACCTCGCGCTCTGCGGGGCGGCGGACATGGCGATGATGGTCACGGATAGTGCGGTCCAGGTCCTTGGTGGACATGGGTATATTCGAGAACACCCTGTGGAGTTATGGATGCGGAACGGTCGTGGCATCCCTGTTTTCACCGGTTTGGCCATGGTTTAGAACCGCATTTTTGAATGAAGGGAGTCTAAGATGATCAGTTTTAAAATGCCCGAAAAAATTAAAGGTTCAAATGTGCTGATGGAAACCGTAGCCGTGAACATGATGCGACCAGTCTCGAGGTATTTTGATGAACACGAGCACGAGATCCCCTGGGATTACATCGAATTTATGCACAACTCTCAGAAAGCCATGGGTGGTTCTTCCCTGACCCCGAGCGAAGGCAAAAAGAAGAAGGAGGGTCCCCGCATCAGCTACCAGCGTTTGGCATCGACGGTTGAGATGCTCTCCTGGGGGGATGTGGGCATCTGGCTCTGCACGCCCGGTGGTGGTTTAGGTGCGGCGGCAGTGACTGCGACGGGAACACCTGAGCAAAAGGAAAGATTCCTCGCCCGATACAAGGGGGAGACACCCGCGTTTGATGCAATGGCGCTGACCGAACCTCATGCTGGTTCGGCGATGCCAGCGGAGGTGCGAACCACTGCGGTTCGTGAGGGTGATGAT
>JBGUDT010000031.1:0-28037 GCA_041821665.1 Anaerolineales bacterium | reverse complement strand
GGTCTTGATCGCCAGGTAAAACGGGCCAAGAAGCGGAAATTGATCCACACCTGGTCCCCAGTAGCTGCCTAAAAACAACGTCGCTGCTATGAGACTCACCGCGATCATCTTCCCGTACTCGGCCATGAAGAAAAGTGCGAACTTCATGCCTGAATACTCGACGTGGTAACCAGCCGTGAGTTCTTGCTCAGCTTCCGGCATATCGAACGGTGCACGGTTCACCTCGGCAACGGATGCGATGAAAAAGATGAGGAAGCCGATCGGCTGCAGGACAACGTACCAGAGTTGCCTTTGATCCGTGACGATGTCGTTGACGCTCATCGACGAAGCCAACATTATGGGTCCAATAATCGCCAAGCCCAGTGAGAGCTCGTAACTTATCATCTGCGCTGAGGACCGAATACCACCCATGAGCGCATACTTGTTGTTCGAAGACCAACCAGCGATGATGATGCCGTAGACAGCTATCGAGGCGACAGCTAGGATGTAGAGCGCACCCACGCTGATATTCGAAGCCAGGCTCAAATCAAATACTTTCCCGAACAGCTCAATCGGCGGACCCAGCGGGATCACCGCCAAGATGATAAGTGCGGGTAAAACCGTGATGACAGGCGCGATGATGAACAGCTTCTTGTCGGCGTTTTCTGGGATAAGTTCTTCTTTGAAGATGAGTTTAACAGCGTCCGCAAGTGGTTGGAGAATCCCACCAGGGCCTGCCCGGTTCGGTCCGATACGAACCTGGAATCGAGCAAGCGTCCGTCTCTCAAGGAGCGTCAGGTAAGCAAATCCACCAATGATGATCACGAAGATCACGACTGACTTAATCACCCACTCGATGACTAGCCACAATGTCATTCGGTACCTCTTGAGCCGACCAGGTTGATTTTGACCACAGCAGGTTCATGGATGGGCACACCCTGGCTGTGACCAATGATAGCGACACCTTCTGGAACATCCTCATCTAAATTCACAGAAAGCTTGTGCACAGTTCCATTAAGCTGTATCTCAACGTCAGCGCCATCTTCAGCCCCAATTTTTCCGGCTGCATCAGGATGTATCCTCACCCTGGCTGGCGCCAGTCGAGGCCGCAAGACTTCAGAAAGTTGGTTCAGGGTACCTCTGTCATATAGGTAGGTCACCGGAACTAGCAGGATTTGATCCGCAGCGGCTTCCAGCTGCTCAGGTTCAATTGCTAGATCGATCAGGTTAAAATCTTGGGCATCGTGTGTCAGCTGCACACCCACGCCTTGATGGTTACTGTAGGACGTACCTCCGAAGAAACCATCGGCGCCACCCACGTCTGGCCACTGGTTAGGTGCATGCGCAAGCGCGGCGTAATCTAACCCCCCGTAGGCGTGGATATTCTCAGCGATCGCTGCGAATACGCCAGCAGCAGATGACCCTTCCATTTCAATACCCAGTTTCTCCCCAAGCCTTGCCACGATGTCCCAATCAGGAAGCGCTTCGCCCTGTCTTGGGAGAGCCGGATAGAAACGCTGCACCCGCCGCTCGCCAGAAGTATAGGTTCCTTCACGCTCGATAAAAGACCGGGCGGGGAGTACGACGTCCGCAAGCTCAGCCGTCGGAGTCAGGAAAAGGTCCTGCACTACGAGAAAGATCGCGCCCTGAAGCTTTTCAGCGAACTTCGGGTCATCACCAGCAGGATCCGCCGCCATCACATAGGCGCCCGTCGCCGAATCGAGTTCGCTGAGCAAACCTACCTCTGTCGGTCGCAGCCCGATGTCCCAGGCGCCCTGTGTATTGCATCGCGGCCAGACAGGAATGAGCCCATTGTTCTTCCGTCCGACATGCCCCGTCTCATCCATAAGACGCATGCAAGCACGAACCAAAGATTCGGACCCGGCGTATCCCATACCTTCGCCGCCATAAAACACAATTAAATTCGCGGCTTCAGCAAGCGCTTTGCCAGCTGCTTTCATCGCCTCAGCGTCTACCCCAACAGTATCGACCTCCTCCCCCAAAGAGGCATTGATCAGAGCCACAATGGCAGCTTCCGTCCTCCCGTAGGCTGCGTGGAATCGATAGGAAGCAAAGGCATCAAGACGGGTTGGGCGTGCGTTGACGACCACGACCGTGGCTCCTCGCTCTGCTGCCTGTTTCACACGCAGCCACCAGATGGGGGCTTCCTCGTGCAAATCGGATGCTGCCACCAATATCGCATCACCCGACGTGAATTCCCCGATGTTCGTACCATCTGATACACCATATGCGCCGCTATAACTTCCGCCTGCGAGGGAATCATAAAGAACATCGTTTCCCCTTAGTTCCGTCAATAAGTTGCGGAAGTTGAACAAATCTTCATTCGATGCTCTACCGGAAGCGAGCCCAAGGAGCTTATCCCCGGCGGTTTTGAGCCCCTCAGCTGCATATTCAAGCGCTTCATCCCAATCAACCTGAACGAATTCACCATCTTTGCGAACCAATGGATGCGTTATTCTCTGCGCACTCCCGGCAAATTGGTGTGAAAAACGACCCTTATCGCAGATCCATATTTCATTCACCGCTTCATTCTGTCGGGGCATTACACGTTTGACCACTTCCCCGCCACCGGAGCTGGCTTCGCGTCTCGTGTTGAGCGAGAGATTGCATCCAACTGGGCAATGGGGGCAGATCGAAGCCGCAGTGTTCAATTCCCATGGTCGAGCGCCAAACCGAAAATCCGCGGTGGTGAGCGCCCCCACTGGACAGATGTCGGTGGTGTTACCAGAAAAGTAAGAATCGAAGCCAGGATCTGAGAAGGTCACGATCTCCAGATGACGGCCGCGCTGTGCAAAGGCAAGCACCGGATCACTCACAATCTCTTTCTGGAAACGGACACAACGTGCACATTGGATACAGCGTTCCCTGTCCAGGAAAATCAAATCGCCGAGCGCGACATGCTTCTCCAAATGCATCTTGTCTTCGACCATAAACCTGCTCTTGCCAGGACCGTGAGCCATGGCGAGATCTTGTAGCGAACACTCGCCGCCCTTATCACAGATCGGGCAATCCAGAGGATGGGACGTAAGCAGGTACTCCATGATCTGTTTGCGACCATCTACTGCGGGTTCACTCTGGACATCCACAACCATTCCTTCACTCACGGGTGTCGTGCACGCTGTAGCAAGCTTGGGCCAGATCTGGATCACCGCATCGCCGTTCTCATCGCGGACAATCTCACCCTTCTCTCGATCGAATTGAGGGGTGCCGATTTCAACAAGACACATCCTGCACATACCCACAGGCTCCAGCTTTGGATGGTAGCAAAAGACCGGAATGTCGATACCAATTTTCTTAGCGGCATCGACCAACAATGTGCCCTCAGGCACTTCGACCTCAATACCTTCGATCGTTAATTTCACCAAGGATTCACTCATCTCCCATCCCCGATATGCGCTTCGTAATCAGAGCGAAAATGCTTGATCCCCGTAACGACGGGCATGATGGAGAACTCTCCCAATGCGCACAAACATTTCCCTTCAATACCATGTGCGACATTGTCGAGCAGGTCGATATCCTTCAAATTTGCCTTCCCGTGTACGATGCGGTCGAGCAGATGGTACATCCAGTAAGTACCTTCCCGACAGGGTGTGCATTTTCCACAGGATTCATGCGTGAAGAATCTTGTAGTTTTATAGGATAGCCACGCGATATCCACGGTCTCATCCATGATAATCATGGAAGCTGAACCAAGCTGAGAACCTACAGTCGGAACAGATTCATAATCCATGCCCGTATCGAGGACTTCGTCTGTGGCCGGCAGGATGGGCGCTGAAGCGCCTGCCGGTAAAATGGCTTTTATCCTCTTCCCATTCGGGATTCCGCCACCGTGGTCGAAGATGAGCTCCCGGAATGTCGATCCTAATGGGAGTTCGTAATTGCCAGGCTTTTCGATGTGTCCGGAAAGGCAGAAGATCTTCGGTCCCGTGCTCTTCTCCGTCCCTATGCTGCGATACCAATCCCCGCCCTTGGAGATAATCATGGGGACGTTTGTTAGAGTCTCAACATTGTTGACGACTGTGGGTTTGGCAAACAAGCCTTCAGCCGCCGGGAATGGAGGGCGCAGCCTCGGTTGACCGAGCTTACCTTCCATGGATTCGAGCAGCGCCGTCTCTTCTCCACAAATGTAAGCGCCGGCTCCCAGGTGAACATGGATGTCTAGTTCATAATCTGTGCCGAAGAGCTTTTCCCCGAGAAGTTTACGTTCATACAGCAGCTCAATCTTCCGCTCCAATTCATGCGCAAGATCCCAGAATTCGCCTCGGCAGTATACATAGGCAGTATTCGCCTGCGCTGCATAGGAGCAGATGGCTACACCCTCAAGAAACTGGTAGGGGTTGCGCTCCATCAATATTCGATCTTTGAAGGTCCCGGGTTCAGATTCATCAGCGTTGGCAACGACGTAGCGGGGGAACACACCAGGGGAGAGAAAACTCCACTTAACGCCCGTCGGGAAGCCTGCACCGCCGCGGCCGCGGAGCCCGGATGTTTTTACTTCATCGATGACTTCTTCAGGAGTGCGCTCCTTTACGACACTTTTAAAAGCTTCAAACCCGTCGTGCTCGAGGTACACTTCGAGATCATCGATGTCTGGAATATCGAGATGGCGCAGCAGCAAGTGATCAGCCATTCGCATCCTTCTCGCGAAGCCCTTCAAGAAGGCTCATCGTCGACTCAACGGTTTGGTTCTCGTGATAGTGAATTCCTTCCGGCGTCTGGATTTGAATTACGGGCGCTTTGTCACATCCGGCGATACACATGACTTCCTCCACCGTGATGCTTCCATCTGCACTCGTCTCCCCAAACTTCACACCAAGATTTTCACACAGCTCTTCTGCATACGTCTCCGCGCCTCTAAGTGCACAAGGGAGATCTGTACAGATTTGGAGCCGGACGTGCCCCCCTGGCTCATCGTAGAGTAGTGTGTAGAAACCAATCAAGCTCCCCACTTCTGTGGGATCTACGTCGATAATCCGAGCTATCTCCCTGATCGCATCTCTGTTTACATAGCCGTCTTCGCGCTGAGCCAGGTAGAGAAGGGCTAATACCGCCGCCTGCTTTTGGTCCGCGGGAAATTTCGCTAGGATATTTTCGATCTCTGAGGGATATTTTTCTGCAAGCCCCAATTTATCTCCTCGAAACTAAAACACAAGATTAAGTATATTCAACCCTCAACCGCAAGATCCATGCGACGATGGCCCACTGATAGCTGAGTTAATCTTCAACGATCTGCATCCCCAAGAACAGGATCCAGGCTGCTGATGATGGCCACAAGATCCGCAACAAGGTAACCTCTGGAGAGTACCGGTATCACCTGGATCGCCGCAAAACTTGGTGTGCGGAAGTGCACTCGATACGGATTTGGACCACCATCACCCTCGAGATAACAACCCAACTCCCCGCGCGGCGATTCAACCGCAACATACACAGATCCCTTGGGCGCCGGAAATCCTTCAGTCCACAATTTAAAATGATGAATCACAGCTTCCATGCTTGTCCCGAGTTCTGAACGCGGCGGTGGGACAAACTTTCGGTTGTCACTCCGGATAGGACCATCTGGAAGAGAGTCCAGCGCTTGCTCCACGATTCGCACTGACTCGCGCATCTCCCTGATGCGCACAATGTAGCGGTCAAACGTATCGCCGTTTTCACCGAGTGGAAGTTCGAAATCGTAGCGCTCATATCCACTGTAGGGATTCGATTTACGCAGATCCCACGGGACACCGGCAGCCCTGAGAGCCGGTCCGGTCAGACCCCATTGAATCGCATCTTCGCCCGATATAGGCCCGATCCCCTTCGTGCGATCGGTATAAAGCGGGTTGTTGGTGAGCAGATCTTCGTACTGATCGATTCTCTTCGGAATCATATTCAGGAAATCACGTACAGCCTGCTCAAATCCATCGGGAACATCTCGCCAGAGCCCGCCTGGGCGGAAGTAGGAGGTCATCATCCGGGCGCCTGAGACCATCTCGAAAATGTCGAGGATGTGCTCCCGTTCACGGAAGCAATAGAGGAAGACTGACATTGCAGCGAGGTCCAGTGAGTGTGATGCAAGAAAGACAAGATGCGAGGCAATCCGCTGTAATTCTGTCAGGATTATGCGAATGACTTGTGCTCGCTCGGGCACATCCAGATCGACAAGCTTCTCCACTGCCAGGCAGTAGCAAAGGTTATTACCTAAATTGTTCAGGTAATCCATACGATCGGTCATCACGAGCGATTTCTCGTAGGATTTGACTTCCATGTGTTTTTCAATTCCTGTGTGAAGGAAGCCGATGTCCGGGACGCAGTTTACGATGCGTTCATCGTCGAGTTCGAGAAGCAACCGGAGCACGCCATGCGTGCTCGGGTGCTGTGGCCCCATATTCAGGACCATCGTCTCGCCATCGATGGCGCGTTCAGAGACCAGATTGCGGAGTTCGTCGACCGTGATGTCCAATTCTTGTTTCAGCATAAAACCAGATACCTAAAAAAATCCTTTACTCTACTGCGTAAGGTTTGCGTTTATCGATCTCATCAAAATTGAAGGAAAACTGAACTTCTTCGTATCCAAGGGGATAGTCCTTCCGGAGTGGATGGCCCTCCCAGTCATGCGGCATGATAATGCGACGGGGATCTGAATGGTCAGAAAATTCAATTCCGAACATGTCGAGCACTTCTCGTTCATGCCAATTAGCATTTCTAAATATCTCTTCGATTGAAGGGACTTCGGCCTGGTCGCTCGCCAGACGCACCTTGAGCGCGAGAAATTCACGGTTTGAAATACTGTAAAGTTGATACACAACTGCAAAGCGGGGCTCATCGGGCCAATAGTCTACTGCAGTTAAATCCGCCAGGAAGTTATACTGGAATTCAGGATGATCTCGAAGCGCCTTCACTACGCCCCGAAGCCCATCGCTGGATACTTCTAGCGTGGTCTGATCTCTGAAGATTGAGACTGAGATCACGTCTTGCTCAAATTCTACTCGCAGGAAGTCAATCGTTTTTTCAACAATCCCCATTACGCGGATCCTTTACAAGAACGAAGCAAACTCAAGATGGAGCTATCCATACCCCACATCGATGGCCAGACTTCCGAATAAGCCCTCTGATCAAGCATAATCAGTAATTTTTTCCTGCTCCACTTTATTGTGAAGTGTGAGGATGCCGTGGATTAATGCTTCGGGGCGGGGGGGACAGCCTGCGATATACACATCGACGGGAACAATCTCGTCCACACCAGGGACAATGGCATAGTTGTTGAATATACCGCCACAAGAGGCGCAATCGCCCATGGAAACCACCCACTTCGGCTCCGGCATCTGATCATAAAGCCTACGAAGCACAGGAGCCATCTTTCGGCTCACCCGGCCAGCGACGATCATCAGATCACTTTGCCGGGGACTCGGCCGCATGAGCTCCATCCCAAACCTGCTCATATCATAGTCAGAGGACTGAGCTGCCATCATCTCGATGGCGCAGCAGGCAAGCCCAAAGAGCATGGGCCACATCGCTCTCGTCCGGCTCCAATTCACGACCTTCTCAAGCGTCGTCGTTACGACACCCATATTCCCTAACTTCGTTTCTACTCCCATTCCAATGCTCCAACCTTCCACGCATAGATGAGACCGATAAACAATATCAATACAAAAACGCCCATCTCGATTAAACCAACCACTTTGAGCTCTTTTAAGACAACGGCCCACGGGATCATGAAAATAATCTCGATATCGAAGAGGATGAAAAGGACCGCGATGAGATAAAAATGTATCGGCACTCGACGTCGACCTGGGCCGTAAGGCCGCATGCCTGACTCATAGGTCGCTTTTTTAGTGGGGTTGGGGCGGCGCGGTCCGAAGAGGTGACCGAGAAGGATGACGATAAAAGATAGGCCAACAGCCAGGACTATGAGTACGATGATGGGTAGAAAGTCTCTCGGCATCCGACCCTCAGAGAATGAGCAGGGAGCTCATTGAGATATACAAAGCCCAATTTTCAGAAGCTGTGTACATTTTATCACAGGCAATTTACGCACACAATTTAACCCCAATTGAAAAAGGTCACAAGAAGGGTCATCCCTCCCTCACCCATCTGCTCGTCAACTCCTGGATGTGCACCACCCACGCATAAAATGACGCATCCCGCCACCACTCGGGTATCCAACCGGAGGTACAAAGGCTCACTTCTCACATTTGTGAGAGATTTCACAATATCAATAATGTTACACATTAACTGGGGCTAGGTTTGAGCGATGTTGGCGCACCTGTTACACAGATTCGCATTTGGATCAGTGTGCGACGTGTAATCAGGAGAGATAATCTTTAAGGTGTCGACTGCGTGTTGGATGCCGAAGCTTCCGGAGCGCCTTCGCTTCGATCTGCCGAATTCGTTCGCGAGTCACTTGAAAATACTTTCCCACTTCTTCCAAAGTGTAGTCTTTGCCATCCTTCAAACCAAAACGCATTTCCAGCACCTGGCGTTCTCGCTCGGTAAGAACTAACAGCGCACTTTTCACCTGTTCTTTGAGCAATTCTCGTGCTGCTGCATCGACGGGTTCTGGCATGGTTTCGTCTTCGATGAAGTCGCCCAGTTGGCTGGAATCTTCAGCTCCGACGGGAGTCTCCAGGGACATAGGTTCCTGTGAAATCCGCATAATCTTGCGGACTTTGGCTCCCGCGCGGTCCCACTTTCGCTCCAGCGCTGGGTCGAGTGGGATTTCATCGACAATCGATGCACGGATGAGTCCGACTTCCTCCGGTTCAAGCAAGTCCATTTCTAGTGCGAGTTCCTCAGACGTAGCTTCTCGACCGAGATCCTGGACCAACCTTCGTTGGTTACGAACAAGGCGGTTGATCGTTTCGACCATATGGACAGGGATACGAATCGTCCGCGCCTGATCCGCAATTGCCCTGCTGATGGCTTGACGTATCCACCAGGTTGCATAAGTGCTGAATTTGTATCCTTTTGCAACATCGAATTTCTCCACGGCCCGAAGAAGTCCGATATTCCCTTCCTGGATCAAATCCAGGAAGGCTATACCGCGTCCCATATAGCGCTTTGCCACGCTCACAACAAGTCGAAGGTTGGCTCTGACGAGCGCTGTCTGAGCATCTTCTGCAAGGGAGGTCACAACACGAATATCTTCGGTAGGGTCTTCTTGATCCGCATACCATCGTTTGAACGTACGCTTTGAAGGAAAATTCTTGCCCTTCTCCAACCTCTCCGCGAAACGATCGAGGACCTTGGGTGGAAAGAGGTATATCGCGATGAACACATTGATGGTGTTGCGCGCAACCTGCTCCCAGGCGGGATCGGAACCCCACATATCATTTTTTAGCCATGCACGCACATATGATATCGGGCCCGAATCCCAGGTCGTCCGCAGCTGTCTCGCTTCCTCGAGGATGAGCTGTAAATCCGGTTGCGATTCACCTAAGCGATTTGCATCCTCCCTCACGCGCTTCCATGCGGTTCGCATATCATCAAAGAGCGTTATATAAACCGCATCCAATTCCTCGAATGCATTATTTCGTGAGGCGCGGCCGGAGCGGAGAACATCGAGCATCCTTACAGCCTCCATACGGACGGCGAGCCAGAGCTCCTGGTCTGAGGTAAGCAGTTCTACCTGACCGATCTCTTTGAGATACAGCCTTACCGGATCATCACTCAATTCGAGCGCAAGGGACAGCTTCCCGCGATCAACTTCTTCTTTCGTCGCTTCTGCTTCAGCCTTGGTCTCACCTTCCTCTTCGAAGTCGGGTTCTACCTCGATCGGCTCACCTTCGACGACATCGACGGGGTCACTCATGGATAATTTTTCCGAAGAATCGATTTTTACTTCGTCCTCGATCATTTCAGGTTCTTTCTCTAATTCAGTCATATACTTTACCGATTCCCTGGCGAAAGGTTTGTTGACAAGTTGCGCCGAGACAGCGCTCGGTCCAGTTTATCCTTGGTGGAGGCGATCTTCTGCACCTCTTTGGTATGAAAAAGAATTTGTTCCTTCCGGGCTTCCTCTCCACCAGCATCTGATTCCTGTTCAGCCTGAAGTTGAAACCTCAGATTCGTTAAGGATATCTCTAAATTTCGTTTCCGTAGTCTCAGGAAATTGGCGATGATCTCCTCATGAACTCGCGGCTGCATAAAATCTAGTTCATCCATCTCCCCCGATAATTCTTCAGCGATCGGAAGCAGGGATGGATCAAGGGCTTTTTTCCAATGTTGGTCAGGTTCGACTTCGTCCTGAGCCAAGGCTGACCTAACAGCCTGAAAGATAACCCGGCGATCGGTCCCTGTAAAGTCCTTGGTCGAAAGTCTCTCGAGCTCAAGTGACACGTAAGCTCTATCGACTTGATAAACGAGCTCAGGCTCTCTCAAGAGTACCCCGAGACAAAATCGCTCTAAGGCAGTTTCATGCTCCGAATACACTTCCTGGACAGGTGTTGGATCAACGGACGCTTGTCGCGCAGCTCGCTTCTGCGGCTGGGGTCGAAGCTTAAGTAACGCACGTTCATCAACCTTCAGTTTTCGAGAAAGCTGCTGCCGATAGGCTTCCCGCTCCACAGGATCTGCCACATCCTCAATAAGAGGCAATACCTGTCGAGCGATCTGTGCTTTATTTTTAGGATCGTCCAAGTCGTATTCGGCCGACATCACATCCAGGACGTAGTCCACGACGGTTTGCGCAGATCCAAGTACGTCCCTCCAGGCTTCTGGGTCCTCCAAAACGATCTCATCCGGATCCTTTTCCCCCGGCAGTGAGACGATGCGAATATCTGCGTCGAGCCTTCCCTCGTAACGGACAAGGCCCCGGGTGTTAAATACGGGATCAGCCTCACGTTCGAGTGCATCCCTTGCGAGGTTCAACCCACGCATTGTGGCCTGACTTCCCGCTGCATCTGCATCAAGCGCGAGTATCATCCGGCGGCTATAGCGCTTGAGCAACCTCAACTGGTGCTCAGTGATGGCTGTCCCCATGGGTGAGACCGCATTTGCAAACCCAGCCTGGTGCAACCCGATGACGTCCATATAACCTTCGACGATGACCGCCTGGTCTTTTTGACGGATGTCTTTACGTGCTCTATCGAGGCCATACAGAAGCCGCCCTTTGTCGAATAATGCAGTCTGGGGGGAATTCAGGTATTTCGGTACGGCATCAGGGTCCATGACCCTCGCTCCAAATCCAGACATACGACCGCGCACATCTCTTATTGGAATCATCAGGCGGTTTCGGAAACGGTCATAATATCCGCCCTCATCACGTTTAGAAACCAGGCCAGCATTCTGGAGGTCCTCAACGCTGTAACCCCTCTCCTGAAGATGATTCATCGTGGCTTCCCAGGTATTCGGTGCGTAACCAAGATCGAACGCTTCGATAGTTGCATCTGTCATGCCACGAGAATCTAGGTAGGAGAGGACAGGTTCCCCTTCAGGTGTATGGAGCAAGTTATGACGGAAGAACGTGACAGTTGTTTCGAGCAATTCACGCAGACGGACGTGCTCTTCTTCTGCCGCTTCTTGTTCTGGAGTTATGGGTCGCAGCTCAACGCCGGTTCGTTCTGCAAGATACGCAAGCGTCTCCTTGAAATCCCATCCTTCCTTCTTCATGAGGAAGCTGAAGACATCCCCACCCTCATTACATGCACCGAAACACCGCCAGGTTCCACTATCCGGAAAAACAGCAAAGGCTGGCGTTCGTTTATTTGGATGGAAGGGGCAAAATCCTGTATAGCTCTTTCCCGATTTTCGGAGCTTAACAGATTCTCCCACGACCTCAACGATGTCGATGCGATCTTTGACTTCGTCAACCACAGTCATCGAATACGGTATCCCATGCGCTCTTTCTTTGGCATCCAAACCGTCTTGCCGGCTTGATAAATGTTATCGAGGAGGGGGGGAATGCAGGCTGTTCTTCGGTGGATGATCACTTCCAAGGTTACAAACAAAGCCAGCGTGGGCTGGGCTGCGGAAACCTTCATGAATTTGATCAAACTCGACAGCGCCGACAATGACGAATGTCGATTATAGAGGGAGAGATTGTGTTAGGCAAATCCAGCCAGGTCTTCGCTAAATACGCCCAATGCCATCAAGCTGATTCATATCACCCGTAATCCCCTCCCAGAAAACATCACTGCTGACCAGATCGCTGCAAATTCGTCGCCCCTCTTTTTGGATGCGCTATCTCTGGTTTAAGAAGGGCATTTTCCTGCAATCCACGTCATAACACGCACGCACCCACCTGGTTTGCTTTTTGATCCAAACGTTTTGATATGGTGGATAGAGAAGACTCCAACCTTTTAGAATCCCTCCAATTTTGAGAAATCTGCAATGCCTTCAGCTAATGCGACAACCCTCTGAATCAGAGCCAATCGATTTTCCTTGAGTTCTTTCTCATCGGCCATGACAAGGACATCATCAAAAAATTGGGTAATCACGGGTACGAGCGGAATGAACACATCGAAGAAATCGTGCACAGAACCCGAGTTACGCTCAGAATCTTCTGCTTTCTGCAGTTCTGTGTGAAGCGCTTTCTCGCTGGGCTCTTGGAGCAAGTTTGGACGCAGTTCAAAAATTTCGCTTTCGCCGCGAGTTATGCGTACACAACGGGAAAACGCTTGCAGGTTCTCCAACCAATCATCGCGTGCTCGGAATACACCCAGCTCATCGACCCCATGCTGTACTCCCGCCGGATTTGAGCCCTGTTCTCTAAGGACCGAATCCACGATGTCATAGGGATAGCCTGAATCGAGAAGCAAACGTTGCTGGCGACCCTTAATAAACTCCAGGCAAGCAGTTTTCTGGTCCGCCTTCGCTTGAACTGGGAGATGCGACGCTGCACTACCCAATGCATCCATGAGATTGAAGCGAATATCGTGCTTCACAAGGATCTGGATTAAACCGATGGCGGTCCGCCGCAGCGCAAAAGGATCCTTGGCACCCGTGGGCTGCATCCCCACCGCAAACAAGCCCATAAGCGTATCGAGCCTATCCGAGATCCCGACGCAAATACCCGGGGATGATTCGGGCAGCTTGTCCTGTGCAAAACGCGGCAAGTAATGCTCAAAAATCGCGGTGCCAACCCTCTCGGATTCACCCGCATGCTCGGCATAAATCCGCCCGATTTCTCCCTGCAGGGATGTCATTTCAGCGACCATTCGTGTCGCGAGATCTGCCTTGCATAAGTGCGCCGCACGCAGCGCCGTTTTCACATCATCTGTACCAAGACCCAGAGTCTCACTTACTTGGATCGTGAGCTGCTCGATCCGAGCGACTTTGTCTAACACGCTGCCGAGATCGGATTGGAACGTAATACCTGCTAATTTCGGGAGGTAATATTCCAGGGGCTCACCAAGATCCTTCTTAACAAAGTAGTCTGCATCCGCAAATCGCGCTCCGATAACCTGTTCATTCCCATGTACGACACGATCAAGATGATCACGACCGCCATTCCTTACGGCGATAAAATTAGGCAGAAGCTTGCTGCCCTTCTCAACTGGGAAATATCGTTGATGCTTTTTCATAACCGAGATCAGGACTGGCTTGGGAAGATCGAGGAAGGACTTATCGAAGGCGCCAACCAGCGTCGTGGGTTTTTCAACGAGGTTCGCAACCTCACGGAGCAGCCCCGGGTCATCCGTAATCTCACCTTTAAGATCTGCAAGATGAGCTTCGATTTGACTTGAAATTACACCCTCGCGAGCCTCAGTCGTAAGCAGAATGCCTGCCGCCTCTATCGTTGAAAAATACTCAGAGGCATGTTTTACAGCGGTATGTTCAGGTTCCGAAAATCTCAGCAATCTTGTCATACGACCTGAACGGACGCCGGCATATTCAAAATCGATGACATGCTCCCCATGAAGGGCAAGGAGCCAGCGAATAGGTCGCGAAAAACTGACCTGGCTTGAATTCCATCGCATCGCCTTCTTAAACTGCAAACCGGCTATCATCTCCGGGATACGTGCGGCGAGGATCTCAGCAGCAGATAATCCCTTCTCTCGAACTTCGGCAAAAATGTAGCGACCACCGTCGATCTCCTTCGTCTGGAGATCCTCGATCTTTACCCCTTTTCCGCGCGCGAAACCGAGCGCAGCTTTGGTCGGATTACCATCGGCGTCGTACGCACGGTCTTCTGGTGGTCCGCGCTCGATCACGACTTCTTCTTTCTGCTTATGTTCAAGGGTAGGCACATGGAGGACCAGGCGGCGAGGTGTACCCAACACATTGATCTGATCGTAGGAGAGCCTGTTCTCATTCAGAAGTTCTTGTAGCTTTCCTTCGAGCTGTTCGATGGCGCTGTCCATATCTTCAGAGGGAAGCTCTTCCGTTCCGATTTCAAGAAGGAATGGCGCCGGTTCATTCGGGGGTGGGATTTCGTCAGATGCCGGCGCTTCCACCAATGGACGTGCCCAACGACCCACCCAGGGAAATCCCAGCGCTTCACGTTCCTCCAGGTAGGCATCCGTAACACGCCGCGCCTGATCGCGCATGCGCGTGAACATGGCCGCTCGTTCGGTCACGCCTATCGCGCCGCGTCCGTCCAACAAGTTGAATACATGCGAACACTTGAGCACGTAATCGTGCGCCGGGAAAACAAGACCGGCCTCGATGCAGTTGTTTGCTTCAGCTTCGTACTCGTCATACATCGTCTTAAGCCGCTCGACATCCGAGACCTCGAAGATATAGCGGCTGTGTTCGACCTCCGATGTATGCAGCAACTCACCATAGGTAACCTGATCGTTCCAGCGCAAGTCAATAAAGCTATCCACAGATTGAAGTACGAGAAGAATTCGTTCCAATCCGTAGGTAATTTCTACAGACACCGGATCCAGGCTCTTTCCCCCAGCCTGCTGGAAGTAGGTGAACTGTGTAATCTCCTGCCCGTCTAACCATACTTCCCAGCCAAGACCCCACGCGCCGAGCGCCGGTTGCTCCCAGTTATCCTCTACAAATCGGATATCGTGTTTCAGGGGATCGATTCCCAGAGCCACGAGCGATTCCAGGAAGCGCTCCTGTGGATCGCCTGGATCGGGTTTGAGAATAACCTGGAACTGATAATAATGTCCCCAGCGATTTGGATTTTCTCCGTAACGACTATCGGCCGGTCGAATGGAGGGCTCAACGTAGGCGACCCACCAATCCTCGGGTCCCAACACCCGTAAGTATGTGCCCGGGTTCATCGTCCCGGCTCCAATTTCCGTATGATGGGGCTGCCATAAGACACACCCTTGATCTGCCCAGAATTGCTGCAGCTGCAAGATCATGGATTGGAACGTAAGCGAGTTTTGTTTAGTCAAAATAGTCTCCGTAAAATGATCGCTAGGCGGTGATATTCGACGGCTGCTCGTCAGGGTCTATTCGATCGAAATCGCGGACAAAAGCAGGTGAATTCAGGTTTCTCTCAAGGAGGTAGGAAAAGAACCCCTCCATGATCCCATCGATTTCCTTATGGACCTCATCACGAATGGCTGCCTCTGATGCAACCTTGTAACTGTTGCGCTGATAGTGGCGCAGCACTTTCAACGCCGGCAGTGAGATTCGCTCGAATCCTCTCCGCCCTTCACCGCAACGAGAACACACAACACCTCCGTCTTGATGAGAGAAGTACTGGTCTTCTGGTCGAATCTCATCACCGCAACGTACGCATTGAAACAATTCCGGCCGATAGCCTACAAGTTCTAGTAATCGTATCTCGAAATAGCGGACCACTGAACGGGCAGATGCGCCCTCTTCTTCCAAGCGGCTGTATGTATCTGCAAGCAGACGATACAACCGCCTATTCTCTTCATGATCGACCGAGAAGCGATCGATCAATTCAGCAATATACGCAGCTCGACCAAGGAAACGTAAATTTTCACGCAAGAGCAGATAGAGATCGAGCGCTTCAGCCTGACTGATGATGTCGAGATCTCTACCCCTGGAGTTTATCAAGGCTACCCGCGTGAAGGGTTCAACGTGTCCCGCCTTTCTTGAGCGAGGTTTCCGCACCCCCTTCGCAATCAAGCGGAGTTTGCCACGTTCCAGCGAGAATACAGTGAGCAGTCTGTCTGCCTCACCAAAGTTCTGCCGACGAAGCACAATCGCTTCACATCGGTATGTGCGTGCCCTTTGCCGCATGTTGCGATTATACCAGCGGACGATTTTCTTACTCCAAGGAGACCGGGATGCAATCTAACCGAATAGGCACAAGGTTGAGATATCTTAGGTTACAATTCTCACCTATTGACCAAGAATATTTCGGAAGCCTGAGCGCAATCTCACCACATGAAAATTCGAAACATTTTACTTCCCTTCCTTGTTGCCTGTTATCCAATCTCCTCCCTCCTCGCGGAGAATATCGATTGGGTCCAGCCTGCCGATGCAGCGCGATCGCTTCTTATCACCCTCATCGCTGCAATCCTATTGCTTCTTCTAGCGCGATTAATAACAAAGGATTGGGGTAAGGCCAGTCTCATGGCAGCTCTCGCGATCCTGATCTTTTTCTCCTACGGGCATATCTATGCCATAGTCCGCTCACTGCCCAATGGGATCACGATCAGCCGGCACAGGTACCTCATCCCAATCTGGATTGCAGTTTTTGCATTGCTCTCTTTCCTGATCCTGCGATATCGCGGGGCACTTGATACGCTCATTGGATATTTGAGCATCGTGGCCGGTATCGCTCTCGTCTTCCCGATTTATTCGATCGCATCGTATAAACTCGCTCCGGATCCGTCGACAGCAACACAAAGTAAGCCGCCCATACACCTTACTGTCAACGACGAGGTACTGCCAGATATTTATTACATCATCCTTGATGCGTACGCACGTGAAGATGTGCTCAACACCATCTTTGAGTACGATAACGCACCATTCATCACTGCGCTCGAAGAACGCGGTTTCTACATTGTCCCCGATGCCCGTTCGAACCACGCGCAGACCAGTCTATCTTTAACCTCATCTCTCAACATGGAATACGTACAGGCTCTCGTTCCGCATGCCGATCCGAAAAGTTCGAACCGCGAACCATTATGGAATCTGATCCATCACAGCGAAGTCAGGAAAGCATTGGAGAATGCGGGATACGAAACCGTCACTTTCTCCACAGGCTTTCCCGGCTCAGATATTCAAGACTCGGACTATTACTTCGAGCCGTCGACAACCACAATAGTTCCTCAATTTATTTCAGCAAACGCTTTCGAGGGATTACTTCTAGATACCTCAGCCGCAAAAATAGTCACGGACGCTTCTACGCTCCTCCCACGTTTCTTCCCGGATTTCAAGTATCCTTACAAGATTCACCAGGCGAGAATCCTGAACATCCTGGATACCTTGCCTGAAATTCCTGACATCGAATCGCCCACTTTTGCCTTTGCCCATGTCCTCGCACCTCACGCTCCATTCGTCTTTGGCGCGGAAGGCCAACTTCTCGAACCCGAGCAGCCGTACAACCTGCGGTTCAAATTGGAAGGGGATGATGAAGAAGAACTGAAGCAGTATATCGAGGGGTACAGCGATCAAGTCACCTATCTAAATGCTCGCATGCTGCCCATCATCGATGAGATCCTTGAGGGTTCGGAAACACCGCCGATTATCATCATCCAGGGCGATCATGGACCGGCGGCAGAGAGTGGGAAATTGTCCTATGTCACCGAACGGATGCGAATTTTCAATGCCATCCTGGTAGCGCCGGAGGTTTCCGAGAAGCTCTATGCTGACCTCACACCGGTGAACACCTTTCGTCTGCTATTCAACGCCTATTTCGATGCGGGTCTCCAACTGCTTCCAGACAACTCATATTATTCCGAGTATCAAACACCCTACAATTTCACCGATGTCACCGGGAGCGTTGATTCATAATGTGGATCCTTCAGGGCAAATCTCAAACGTATACACAGCCTCACAGAATAGTGGTGATCGCGCTTTTTGCCATAATGGTTGGGGCGAGCATGGGATGCACGACCGCTTCCCCTGTAGAAACGGAGCCACTCATCATAACCACACAGCCACCCAAATCCGATCTGGACCCCACACCTGAGGCAACTGAGCGCGAGCTTGATTCCTCACCATCGACGCCATCTCAAGAGCCGGATCAATCCCTTTTAGATCTCCGCGAGGCAAACGTTATTGTTGTGACCTATGAAGCAATCTCACCAGGTGAAGTGCGTTTCGACGTCACGCTCATACACGACGATGACGCGGAGGCTCCCTCCTTTGCCGATCGCTGGTTCGTCGAGGATCTTGAGGGGAATATGCTTGGCGAACGCATTCTCGCCCACAGTCACGGAACGCAGCCTTTCACACGATCAGCCACGATCCACATCCCGTCAGGAATCAACATCGTCATCGTCCGTGGGCACGATCAACTGCATGATCTCGGTGGTCAGTCGATGCGGGTGGATTTGAGTACGGGCGAAATGCTCGCCTTCGATGAAGAAGGCATACTCAATCCGTAATTCGTCCCAAAGGTGAGGTTGAGATTTCGCCAGGCGAATAACAAGAACGAAATTTCACCCGAATTTATAATTTCTCCGAAGATTGGACTTTAACTAGGAAGATGATCCGGACCAAAAGCCTCCGGTAGTAATCCACCGACGGTCGTGTCCAGGACGACCACCCCCTCAGAGTCGACAGTGTATACCTTAATATCCAGGCCAAATTCCGACAACACCTGACGACACGCCCCACAGGGAGATCCCCCATTATCCGTCGCAACAGCAATGGCACGGAACGATCGATGGCCGTGAGCTACCGCTTGAAAGACGGCATTACGCTCCGCACAGATGCCCATGGAATAGGATGCATTCTCGACATTTACACCGTCAAAAATCTCACCCGATTCCGTGATCAAAGAGGCGCCTACGTTATAGCTTGAATAGGGTGCATATGCCCTGGCTCGGATTCTCAGAGCGCGCTCGATGAGCTCTTCTCTATCCTGTTCCGGAATTGTCATGGGTATCCTTCTCCGTCTCAGAACTCTCAATCTTTTCTGCCCGGATACTTCGTATGCGGCGACCAGCCACTTCCTCTACAACAAAGTGCAAACCGCCCGCATCCACAATCTCGCCCGGTACTGGCACCTTTCCCAGTTGGCTGTATATAAAGCCCCCGAGAGTCTCACTCCCCTCTTTTGGGACATTGGCTCCAGTGATTTGATTCACATCATCCAGATCGATCCCCCCACTGAATATATATTCACCCTCCTGAAGCTGTTGATAGGGAAGCTCTTCGAGGTAATCGTATTCATCCAATATCTCTCCTACAATTTCTTCGACGATATCTTCGATAGTTACAAGGCCGGCAGTGCCGCCATATTCATCCACGACGATGACCATGTGCACCCGTCTAGCACGCATTTCAGCCAGTAAATCATCCACGATTTTTGCTTCCGGAACGAAATAGGCTTCACGCATAAGTTCCGAAACCGTTCGATCTAAATCATCTTCTTTCCATGCCGCAAGCAAGTCCTTGATGTAGATTAAGCCAATGACATCATCGACCGAACTCGAGTAGACCGGCGCCCTGGAATGACCCGTGTGCAGGAGCGAGTCGGTCGCTTCCCTCAATGAAGTGTTCCCTTCGAATGTTATGAGATCGATGCGGGGGATCATGATTTCGCGGGCTAACGTTTGGTCGAGTTGGAAGATGGAGTAGATCATCGCCTTCTCCTCCTCCTCGATGACGCCCTCCTCTTCACCTGCATCGACCAGCGTCATAATCTCTTCCTCTGTTACAACTGGGTTGCGGTTCTCACCGCTAGGACTGCTGATGCGTCCGCCGACTCGGTGTAGCGCCCATCCTATAGGAAAGAGTAGTTTCTCCATCACTGCGACGAATGGGCCCAACCTGATCGCCCAGGTTTCTGGATCACGCATGATTAAATGCTCGGCCATGAATTCAAGGCTTCCGATTAATAATCCGGCTCCAATGAGGACGAGTGTAAACACAAGGATTGAAACACCCTCATCAGTGACATAGAGTGGGGAAAGAAGGATCAGCGGCACACCAATTCCAAATATGCGCACGACGCTCAAACCAATCCGCAAGGACAATATCAATCGTGTGGCTTCGGTAGAAATCTTCAGGGCGAGTTCGGCTCCCTTTACTTCTTCGTCCATCATCGTTCGAAGCTGGGATATCCTGCAGTTCACAAATGCACTGCGGGCAGCCGCCAGGAGAACATCGAGCAGCAGGACGACCAACAGAAGTACGACGCCAACCCAGATATTAATCACGATTTTTCCGCTTCCTCACAACCCTTGCTGGAATACCAACAGCTATGCTGTTATCCGGCACATCCTTCGTGACCACCGAACCTGCTCCTGTTCTGGCCCCTTTTCCGATACGAACTGGCGCCACGAGCATGGTGTCACTCCCTATAAAAGCGCCCGAGCCGATCTCCGTTTTATTCTTACGCTCACCATCGAAATTACATGTGATCGTACCCGCGCCGATGTTGACACCCTCTCCGATCGTGGCGTCACCGATATACGAAAAGTGTCCCATCTTGACGCCGCGTCCAAGCCTGCTGTTCTTAATCTCGCCAAAATTGCCCACATGAACGCCTTGTTCAAGGTACGTTCCGGTTCTGAGATGCGCATAGGGCCCAATCTCAACTTCGTCTTCAAGCGTCGCGTGTTCTACCACGGAGGAAAGTATCGTACATGCATCACCTATCGTTGAAGATCGAATGATCGTGTTAGGGCCAACCGTACAGCCGGATCCCACGACGGTCTCACCTTCTAAATGTGTGTTGGGGAGGAGAAGAGTATCCTGCCCGATACTGACCCCGAAATCCACATACGTCGTCGATGGATCACGGATAGTTACGCCAGCTTCCATCCAATGCGTAAGTATTCTTCCCCGCAGAGCAAGTTCAGCTTCGGCAAGATGGACGCGCGTATTCACCCCAATAGATTCGTCCAGAGATTCCACCGGGATGCTCATGACCTTCATGCCGCCAACAGCCGCAATTCCAACGAGATCGGTGAGGTAATATTCGCCTTTAGGAGAAACCGGAAGCTGGTCAAGATGCTCCCAAACCCAGTCAGCACGAAAACAATACGCGCCGACATTTAATTCCGTGATGGCCAACTGTCTCTCGTTGGCATGAGCCTCCTCCACGATCCCAAGGACTTGGTTACTCTCATCCCGCTCGATCCTTCCAAACCCCCTAGGGTCATCGGATAGCGCACTGAGCAGTGTAAGCGGTCCATCATTATCGAGCTGACATTCGATCAATCGTCGGAATGTCTCGACTCTAATGAGAGGCATGTCCGCGTGAGTCACCAGGATGAAGTCCGCATTCCCACGGAGCGTCTCTGCCGTCTGCCTGAGTGCATGGCCGGTGCCCAGACGTTCCGATTGAATGATGATGGGGGTGTCCTCATCGAGTATTTCTTTAATTTGATCCACCTCTGGACCGACTACCACGTAGGGTTCAGTTCCGGTAGCATCCCGGCATGCATCGACCGACCAGGAAAGCATCGGCATTCCCCCGAGCCTATGGAGCACCTTCGGGGTGTCAGACATCATGCGTGTCCCTAGGCCAGCAGCGAGGATCACGGCCTTACAAACCATGATGGCCTCCGGACGGAATGTGTGCCAGATAGCAGCAGGTTAACCTACCATGCAGCCCAGGCATGGGATATTTACAGACTGGATGAGGGAGAGATTGCGGAGGTTCTTCTTCTTGTAGAGGTATCAAGGTTTCTTTCGAGTCTCAGGCTGGGGCGCCAGGATTCGAACCTGGATTCACGGATTCAAAGTCCGGTGTGCTGCCGTTACACCACGCCCCACTGATCCCAGATTGGTGCACCGGATTGTAACATATGCAGACATGATCAAATCGAACGAAGCGGCGCAGCATTTCGGAAAGCAAGACCAAAGGACACGGGTAAATCCATGCTGACGTGAGCTCTTCGGCGAAGGACAGGTTGAGAATCACTCAGATTCGTCAGGTAATAAACCCTTTTTCCTGGCTTCCTCGTAGGTGAGGATGCCATTATCAACCTCTTCCACCGAGGGAGAATCCTCTACAGCTTGATCCCAGAAGTCCTCTGCGTCCTCTTTTTCTACTGTGTTAGCTTCTTCCTGTAAATCTGGTTCTTCGTTTTCTTTATCGTTTGCTGTTATCACTTTCCACTCTCCAAATGGAGATTTCGCCCGTCTTTCTTCAAGCACATCCTGCTCGGCTTCGGATGTTTTCACCACACCACTGCTTGACAATTGATCAAGGAGTTCATCGGCCGTGGACCGACCGGCCTCAACGATCTGGACGAGTAGATCGGTCATCGATCTGGGAACCACGATGACGAGCGTGTAGAACGCTCCGACATTAAAGAGGTATAGGTTATATGTCCCCCCTTCAATATAGAGGAGGTTCCCAGGTAAGAGTCCATCGATTAAACTGCTCACCTTCAATGCGGAATCCGATGCTGTCATGAGGGATGGCAAGGCGATTTCCAAGTCAAAGTTCACGGTTTCGCCTACACGTGCGACCTCACGCCCATAGTCGTCAATGAGCAGCGCAGCTGCTGCAGACAGATTGGTCATAGCGACATCGAGTCGCTCGCGGATATTCTTTTTTGTGCGTTCGGGTACCGCACGACCACGCAGCTCCCCTGTCTGCCGAAGTACGCTTGCCACCGCCTCGAGGAACAGGCTGGTCCCGATCGGTTTTTGGAGAAGCGCAACTACCCCGAGATCCTCGGCCTCCTTGCGGATTTCCTCCGTAGGGTGACCGGTGATGATGATCACTTTGGCTTCAGGGTTCAACTGGCGAACTTTTCGAACGAGATCCACACCCGAGATGCCGGGAAGTTTTACATCCGCAACGAGTAAATCGACAGGACCACGCCCCAGCTCACGCAAAGCGTCTTCACCAGAGGGCGCGTCTACGACGATGCACTCCCAGCCGGAGAGCTCGATGCTGGACCGGAGCATCCGGCTGACTTCTCTCTCATCATCTACGAGCAAGATTCGGGGAACACTCATGTTCAGCATTTTAGCACAGCACGTAGTTCAAGCAATTCACAGATGCACCGATTGGATATGAGATTCATCCCCCTTATTATGTCAAATCGATGCGATCATATGAACCGATGCATGTCGATGCGAGCAGAGGCGAGATCCCTCACTACGTTCGGGACAAGCGCCGGAGTGTGGCAATCTCCTCGCCATTCCTCCGATATTCTGTCGTGTTCATTCCGCGTAATCTAGCAAATATACTAATGACATCTCTGGAAGGATCCTTCGGCACGAGACCCCCGTCCTCCTCGGGCGGACACACAGGTCCGCCCCTACAAGTTGACCATATACATGTAGGAGGGGCCACGTGGGACAGGATCGAGGGTGCGTAGCAGCCTTCAGCTCTGAGCCCGGAGGTTCAGCTCCGGGCAAAGCCCAAGCGTGTGAAACTAAGCACCCCTCGACACTAGAACCAGAGCTTCAGACTTCAACTCGATCGCAGCGGGGCACGGTGGCCTTCGCCATCCTGATACAGCCAGCAACGCACAAAATGTCCTGGTGAACGTTCGATGATGTCAGGCTCATGCGACTCACAAATCATGAGCCCGAAATCCACACGTGCACTACATCGTGGAGAAAACCTGCACCCCGTGGGAAGGTCAGCGCGATCAAGCAGCGCTCCCGGTATGGTCTGCAATCTTTCTGCTTCTTCTTCCGAATTTGGAAGCGAAGCAATCAACCCTCCCGTGTAGGGGTGAAGACGGTGATCGAACAACGACTCCACACTAGCTTCCTCAACAATGACCCCTGCATACATGACGGCGACACGATGAGCAAGCTCTGCGATGACTCCAAGATCATGAGATATCAGGAGGATGGAGGTCGCATCGTTTGCGTTCAGTTCATCGAACAGTTCCAGGATTTGAGCCTGGATGGTGACATCCAATGCGCTCGTGGGTTCATCAGCAATGATGAGCGCCGGATTAAGCGCAATCGCCATGGCGATCATTACCCGCTGTGCCTGACCACCGGAGAGCTGATGAGCATAGGCGCCCATCATCCACTCGGGGTCTGGGATCCCAACCAGGTCCATCTTATGGATAGCTTGTTTCTTGGCCTCTTTTCGATCCAAACCCTTATGTACTGTAAAGATCTCGATAATCTGATCCCCGATTGGGAAGACGGGATTCAACCTTATCTGTGGATCCTGGAACACCATGCTAATTTGATCGCCGCGCAATTCTGCCATCTCATCTTCAGCAAGTTTGAGCAAAGAGTCGCCGCGAAAGATAATTGAGCCAGACACGATCTCGCCCGGTTCCTCAATGAGGTTCATGACGGACAAGGCAGTCACCGTCTTCCCACCTGAACCTGACTCACCCACCAAACCAAAGATCTGTCCTTTTTGGATCGTGAGATCGATACCATCCACAGCGTTAAGGACACCTTCATCCTTATGGAAGACCGTGGTCAAATCAGAGATACTCAGCAATACTTCAGGTGATTTCATCCTTATTTCCAGTAACCTTTGTTCCAGAGACGGCGTGCCGTGCCCCTACCTCATTGAGGAATACAATTCCTCAGATATATCAACCTTGATCTTGAAAGATTTTAATACTGAACCTCACGCCCAATGGTCATGAGCGCGAGCGCGATCGTGCGGCCTGCATCTTCAAGCTTGGACGCAGAGAGACGATCGAGCGTATCATCATTCGTCCAGGAGTTATACTCCCAACCCTCCCAGGTAATACCGATGCTGGACGCCTCTTCAGCGCTATCTCGTGCGCTGCCGGTGTGATAGATCGTACTGATGTCGACATCATCCCCGGATCGTTTGGTCTTGACACCCATACGCTGCGCCGACTCCTCGAATAACTCCGCGAGACGCAGACTCCCGCCGGTCTCGAGCAGTAAACCATCCCCATCTCCTGAGCCCAGACCGCGAAGTTCAATAATGGCTTCAATGTCAAAGTACGTGGCAAAGCCCGTTTTCGCGTCCAACAACCTGGCGATCTCCGGGCTCCCAATAGCAACACCACCCTCCGTCCCTTCACCCGTATATGCGACGAACAGGAAGGTCTTGTTTGGCTGGTAGTTCGTCTCCTTCATCACGCGGATCGTCTCGAGCATCACGGCGAGACCGCTGGCGTTATCGTTCACGGCGGGCAAAAATTCTCCATCGGGGCGCAGAGGCGGGCTGTCATACTTAGCCAGGACAACGATGAGCTTGTCATCCAGTTGATGCCCGCGCGTACCTGCAACACCCGGCCAATGACCGATCACCTGGCGGACGATTTGCTTTTCATGCACAGTCCCCTGCACATCCATCGCCACGATATTCTCAGTCTCTAGCTCGAACAGCTCATCCTTATTCAAGTCCTCTTTCTTCTCCCGGAGATCCTGGACACTCAACCCAGTGCCTTTTAACAGTCGATCTGCAATCTCTTCGCTGATCCACAGGACTGGTGAATCCTGACCATGTTGCCGCCCCGAACCGTAGGACTCGTATATCGGGCTTCGGGCTGACAACGTGTAGTTTCGACGCAGGTCCTGAGGATCTTCGCTGACCACAAGGATGCCCCCCCGTGAGACCCCTTGAAGCAACGCCGCTTCCTGACTAGAGAACACCATCAACACCTCGCCGGTGTAATCTTTGTCCTCAAGCACCGGGAAACTTCGGTAGTTTACACGGCTTATACTTAGCTCTCCCAGCGCGATAAACCGCACCGGACCCAGCGTCGTCCCCATGTTGCGGAAGTACGCCGGATATTCCACGAAATCCTGTTGATAGACTGGTTGGGCACCGTTATCGTCGATGACGAACATGGGAACGGCGTCCAGGCTCTGAAAATCACGCCTTTTCTCCTGAAAGAAGGTATGACTCTTTCCACCTGGTTGTAACCCTTGTTCGGAGAATTCCTGCGCAATCCAATCCGCGGCAACGTCCATGCCAATAGTTCCGATCGCTCTACCTTCAGTAATTGGGGATGAGAGTGATTCGGCATAGGCAAAGGCGTTCATTCCATTAAATTCTGACGCCTGCTTCTGATAAATGCTCAGCGAGCCCGTACTTCCTCGCCACCAACTTGCCGCAACGACAAGAAGCACCCCAAGAGCGAGCGTGTAGCGGTTCACGAACCTCTTGAGAATGACGCCTTCTTCAATTACAAGCTTCCGGACACCCTCTCCGAAAAAGTTGAACGCCATGATGGCGACGAAGAAAGCCATCGCCGGGTAAAGGGCTGCCCAGGGATAGGATATCGCATAGAGGCGGACGTTGCTCAAAAGCGCACCCCACTCGGGGACATCCGAATAGTGATAGGGCGCACCCCCGATGTCGAGCTCCATAAACGCACCACCGCCAATGAAAACACCGATATAACCCAATTCTCCAAGCAACATGAGCACGGCGCCCATCTCCAGGGCAATGATGGAGATCATGGCAGGTGTAAGATTGGGCACGACATGGGTTTTTATTATGCCGTAAGTACGCTGCCCTATGCTGACGGCACTCTCGACATACGTATTCGAACGCATGGTTATCACTTCCCCGCGCACGTACTGCATCAACTCCCCCCAACCCACAAAACACAATGCGATCACAAAGGGAAGCATGCCCTCACGGATCCCCAGGGCGAGGATCAAGATCATCGCCAGGAGCAGCGCAGGGAATGCCGAGATAATCTCGGCTACAGCCATGACCAAACGATCGATCGTCTTTCCGCTGTACCACCCCCCGACTGAACCAAGCAGGAAGCCAACGACCACCCTGGCGATCACCGCCAGACCTGCTAGCCGGAGCGTCTGCCAGGCGCCGCTCAGCACCAGGCTGCTCATATCTCGACCGATCACATCGGTCCCCCATGGATAAAGCTCCCCTGGTTCGAAAGGCGGCACGAGGAATTCGCCGTCTTCGATCTTTAGCCCCTGCGTCGCATAAGGGTTGTGCGGTGCAAGGAGGTGACCGAATAATGCAATCAAGATCACGATGAGAAGAAGAATAGCCCCAACGATGAGCGGGAAGTTCGTCGACACACTGCGCAGAACCGATCGCTGGCGGGTGCCCCCAGCCGCGGTCTGGTCAATGGACGAATTTCGTCCTTCCAGAATCGCACTGAAGGGACTTGGCTCCTTAGGAGCTCGCAGTTTCGTGATCCTCCTTTTGATCGGGTTGTGCCTGATCCAGTGTGCAGCGTCGGCGAAGAACACCTTCACCGTGCCAATCACCCCGAGCTGATCACTTGCACCCACAGCATCACTTTGTGACCGGATGCGAGGGTCAAGGACCCTGTAGGCTACATCCAGGATCACGTTCACAATGATAAACAGGGCTCCCAGACAGAGCACGAGGATCACCGTCAGGTTGTCGTCTTGCATAGGGATCGAGCGGAGCAGGTAATATCCCAGTCCGGGCCATCCAAAGTATGCTTCGACGACGGGCAAACTTATAAGCGCAAAGCGCAAGGAGATCGCGATCGTTGTGATGATGGGGATGGCTGCATTGCGAAGGATGTGGCGGTTCAACACCCACCTTTCTGTGAGTCCCTTGCCCTTGGCTGTGCGGACGTAGTCCTGATCCTGAATGTCGCTCACAGTACCCGAGGTCACACGGATTATCTGAGCTATCGGTCTCGCAGCCAGGACCAGCGCAGGGAGGATGATGTGCGCGTCCCAGCCGAACCCGCCCACAGACAGGAATCGCTGTCCTGTCGCCTGTGTGAGTTGGATGACGAAGCGCTGGAGCAGAAATGCCGCGAGGAAGCTCGGCATTGAAATTCCGATGATGGAGATGATCAGGATTCCGGTCGACCATAGAGCGCTTCGTCGACGAGCACTGAAAATCCCGAGAGGCACGGCGATGGCTACCGCGAAAAGCAGGGCTGCCATCAATAGACCAAAGCTTTTGAGCAGCATGTCCCGATAGACTTCGGATACTGGAATGGGATTGAGTGTACTGCTGGCAGCTTCAGAGAGCCCCAGATCACCGGTGATAATTCGCAATACAGTCTCGAGCGTTTTCGGTCCGGAACGACTCACCGCTGATGAGAATTCCTGTCCTCGAGCCATGTCAAGGCCGAAGTGTGTGAACAGGATAACGACCAACAAGATGATCA
>JBGUDT010000030.1:28856-29094 GCA_041821665.1 Anaerolineales bacterium | reverse complement strand
ATCGACTTCTCCATCAACCCGCCCCTCTTGCCATCATGGCGGTGCTGTATGGGTGCGAAAGTGCCGACTTCAAATTCTTGCTCCAGACGACAGAATTAACCAAGGGCACGCTTTCAAAACACCTATCTAACCTTGAAGAAACCGGATACGTAGATATCACGAAGAGTTTTATAGGAAAATATCCCAACACATCCATGGCTATGACACCTCATGGACGGAAGGCTTTTAAAACCCTCAG
>JBGUDT010000030.1:0-28846 GCA_041821665.1 Anaerolineales bacterium | reverse complement strand
GCCCGGCTTCAGCGACGTAGACATGACGCCCCAAGGACGGAAAGCCTTCAAATTACTCAGTAAACAGTATCAGGAATTTATTAAAATGACGGGTACATAGCCGTACTGAAATCAGTATCCTGGATACCTGTATATCCAGGATACTTTGAATATCCAACTGCCGAATTCTCCATGCAATTCAATTGGCTATGCGAAGCGGCGTTTTCCGCTAAAAGCGCCCCCCGTATACGAAGCGATATCGATAATAAATCCGAAAATGAGCAGGAACCACTCAAACCCCATAATCCCACCGGGCGCGACGAGCACATAGAACAAGGTCGTGTACGGCAAAAATACGATGCCTAGAATCGGCAAGAGGAGCGTGTCAAACGCACGATCCACCAGATTTGTGAAGAGCCATATAAATATCAATGCTAATCGGGGGGCTGCAGCTGCAAAAATGGCAAAAAAGCATGCGCACATGAAAACACCTTCAGTTTGAGATGTTCGATTTATGTTTGGCTACGTTTCGTGGTCCTGTACGATACGTCCCTCACCCAGGTGTGGGCCCTCAACGGGCTCTCTTTTCTGCCATGGCCAGCGTTCTTCGATGTCAACAAACAGCGACCAGCTCAAGAATGTCCGTATCAATACCAACAACCCAAGAATACCAACGCTCTCCCAAGAAGCATCCAACGCGACTGTGTTGATAATATCCGCCGCGATCAAGATTTCCAAACCCAGGAGAAGCGAATTTCCGATGGACGCTCGATACTCACGATAAAAATGCGTGCCTGGGCTCTTGATCCGGTAATAGAAGTATCTGATCGTGGCCAGGGTAATACCCAACATAATGATGACCACTGCCAGAAGTTCTAGTATTACTGCCGCGGCTTCAATCCACACGACGGCATCATTTATACTGTCCATACGTGCCTTCTTCCAGGTGAAGTCTTAGTCGTGAAGCAGGATAATGCCTAACCTTTTAAATCGCAACCCATAATCGATTCAAATATGTGACCCCCCTGATAGTTATCGCCGATTATCAAGGTAAGCCATCTTTCCTTGAACAGCAACGATGAGAAGAACTTATGCTGACCTGACCTCACCTCACTTTCACAATAGGCAAGGTCGCGGTCAGCATTTATTTACCTAATTAACCTGATCGACCTGGATCTCCACAACGGATGGATTGTCATGGGTGATCACGTCGTAGGCCGATGTGTTGATGAACAGCAGGTTTCCGCCACCATCCTCGATGCGAGCCTGCACAGCATAGGTGTATCGTGTATCGATCTCGTCAGCGTTATATGCCAGCTTGAAGGGGATGGGCACTTGTCCAAAGTCAGAAATCACCTGTTCACTGATCACCTTTGCAGGTGCATCAGCCAGAGAGACGTCCTGAAGTTGGATGTTGAGTACCGCATCCGGAGGTAGTGCGATCTTTTGATCGTAGACCACCGTCCCCATCACATAAGCCAGGTACTGCAATATCTCGGCTCCAGAGCTATCGAACATCTGCAATCCACTTTCCCCGATTGAGTAGGTCGAAGAACCTGGCAGCGTGGTTAGATAGGCGGCCTCCTGCTCCATTACACCTGGTGGATCCTGACAGGCCTTACGTGTCGAACCGAGAGCACCGACGGTGATTTCATTTCCTGAAGTATCATAGGGTCCGAAATAATTGTTGCATCCGGCAGAGCCAGTGACCTCTCCGGCATCAAATTCAGCCGTGATGAAACTATCCTCAAGCACGACGCCACCTGAGTAGCTCGCCAATCCCCACAAAGCATCCTCCAATTTCAAACTGGTATCCGGTGGAGGAGCCGTTGGCTCCGGTGTCGCTTCTTCCTCTTCACCATACTGGACAGCGACCTCCGCCTCGGCCATCACACTTCCGTCCTTCGGTGAGATTGAAAATGCCCGTATGGTTCCGATGGTTCCTGGAGTGGTTTCAACGATCAGTTCTACTTCCCATGGACCCTTCCCGCCGACTCCAGCTTCTGGAGAGTCGATAATTGTAGGTACTTGTGCAAGGACGTTGGAGCTGTCATCCAGTGCCTCAACCACGACTGTTCCCTCAAATAAACCTTCCCCGACACCCTTGACCATGATGGGTTTTGAAAGATCGACCACTTCACCATCTTCGGGTTCGGTAATCTCGATGTTCGAATCGCTGACGATTTTTTCTCCATAGGTAACTTCAACACTTGCGGATGCCGTGATCGTCCCATCTACGGGGGATGTTGAAAACACAAAGAAAAAGCCTTCGGTCCCTGGTTCAACCGGGACGACAATATCGACAGCCCAGTTTCCTTCTCCGCCAGAATCGGAAGCGTCCAGCGTGGTCGGCTCGATCGACAGCACTCGCTCCTCGGAATCCATCGCCTGCACGACAACGTTGTTCTCGAACAGACCTGCCCCCCGACCGCTCACACGCACGGACTCAGGCACACTCACGACGTCACCCTGTTCTGGCACTGCGATCGTAATCCAGGAATCGCCAACAATAATGGGCTCATCATCCTTGGCAAACACCCCCAGCGCAGCCAGGATGGCGATAAGGAGCACAATGGCAAGTGCGCCTAATCCAACGATCATCCACGTATTTCGTTTGTTATCCTTTGATCCATCTCCCTCGCCCTCAGGGACCTGCTCACTAGAATCCTGCATTTCGAACCCACTATCATCTTGTAAATCAGGATCATCCCCCCCAACATCCCCACCCAGGTTGTCGTCAAAACTTTGCTCGCTCATCCGTCCCTCCAAAGAAAACTTCGGTCTGCTCTAAATAATTTCCAGTCAACTCGTTTTAAGATCGATCTAGGTTGTAGACTTACAACTCCTGGTCTTATGCAGGGAAGCATAGGCTCCCTCATCAGGTGTTATTCATGCCATTGAACAAATCCAATCATACCTGATTATGGATTGGTTTAATTAGTACTCTTTATTAACTCGATCGATGCACTCATTAACAAAATAGCTGGCAGCATTCAAACTGCCAGCTATTCTCTTTATGGTACGAATTCCCTTACTGCCGGGCCATGATGGAGCGCATCTCAGTTTCAGTATCCTTGATCAACTCCCCACTCACATCCATCGTCACCGTATACAGTTTGCCGGTGTACTCGAAGGGGGCCTCATAGGCATCCATCGTAACCGGCGAGCCGGGGTCGGCACCGATTGCCACGCCGCTCGCCAATCCAAGCATGATGGGATTGGTAATCGCGATCTCAGTTTGGCCTACGAGCTTATCGTTGATATAGAGCTGCCCCAGACCTGCCGCGCCAATACCTTTGAGCACGTCGGGTTTCCCGGTCACCTCAAACTCAAAGCGAAGTTTCAATCGGCCTTCGGGGATCGTTTCGGTGGATTCAACATGATATAGGGTGCGAGCCACATAATTGTAGATGTACTGAAGCTTTCCATCCTTCACGTAAAAGGTATACCCACCATCGATTCCACCCTGTGAGATTAAAACGCCCTCGTCACCCTTCTTGAAATCGACATCTGCAGTGATACTGTGAGGTCGATTGATGATATTAGCTGCAGCGTTCACCGGCACTTCCTGTGTGCCCGGATAGAAGGTGTAGCTTGTTCGTGCGACCGCAATCTGCGGTCGCTCCTCCCCGAATCGCTGCTGCCCCCGCCCGTCAACAGGAAGCACATTGTACTTTCCCGCCTCCACGTACCACTGACCAATCATCTCGATCAATTTGGCGCGATTTTCATCAGCGACGTTGTGATTCTCGGCAAAGTCCTTATCTACATGATAGAGCTCCCAGCCGGTCGCATCCAACTCTGTCAGCATCTCCGCAGAGATAGGCGTACCAAATGTCCGCCCTGATTCGGTGAACGAAGTTCCCGGCCATGGGCAGACGGCTCGCCAGCCATCGCGGTAGATCGAACGATGTCCCAGCATTTCAAAGTACTGCACATTGCGCATGGAGGGCACTTTTCCATCCCCTAACGAATCGGCGAAACTCGCTCCTTCAATTGGCGATTGAGTAACACCTCCGATTGATTCAACAGGCTCAATCTCCAGTAAATCTAACACCGTTGGAACCATGTCGATCGCATGGGTATACTGCGTCCGCACTTCACCTTTTGCCGCAATCATTTTTGGGAAGTGGACGATGAACGGATCGCTTATGCCGCCGCGATATGTTTCTCGCTTCCAGCGTCGGAAAGGCGTATTACCCGCCCAGGTCCAACCCCAGGGATAATGGTTGAAGTATTTTGGACCCCCCAGGTCATCTAGAGCGGCCAAATTCTCCTCAAGCGATTCGGGCACAAAGTTGAAGAAGAGGTTTTCGTTAATGGATCCATCTGGCCCTCCCTCCGAACTCGCCCCATTGTCCGAGATCACCATGATGAGCGTATTCTCAAACTCGCCAATTTCTTTCAAGAAATCGAGAAGACGCCCAATATGATGGTCAGTATGCGTTAAAAATCCAGCGTACACCTCCATCATGCGGGCATAGAGCTTCTTCTCCTCAGTGGTGCAATCATCCCAGGGTTTTACATCCGGATCGTGACGGGAGAGTTCAGCATCCTTGGGCGCGATACCCAGTTTTTTCTGTTCTTCAAATACCGTTTCTCGGTATGCTTCCCAGCCATCGTCAAACTTCCCTTTATACTTATCCGCCCACTCCTTCGGTACGTGGTGAGGTGCATGCATTGCGCCGGTGCAAAAGTACATAAAGAAGGGCTTGTTTGGCGCAACCTGCTTCGAATCAGCGATGAAACCGACTGCCCGATCGACCAAATCTTCTGTCAGGTGGTAGCCCTCCTCCGGCGTCTTATCCGGCTCCACTCGATGATTATCGTAGGTAAGGTCGGGATAATATTGATGTGTGTCACCGCCCAGAAAACCATAATAACGCTCAAACCCTCGGCCTAAGGGCCAGCGGTCATAGGGCCCAGCGGCTGAAATCTGATCGGCTGGGGTCAGGTGCCACTTCCCAACGGCATAAGTGTTGTAGCCGTATTGCAGAAGCGTTTCCGAAAGAAAACCGTTCTCATGGGGGATATTCCCGTCGTATCCCGGATATCCAGTCGAGATCTCCGTGATCCCCGCCATATGGTTGGAATGGTGATTGCGTCCGGTGAGAATGCACGTCCGTGTCGGCGAACATAGCGCGGTAGTGTGCATATTGTTGTAGCGCAAGCCATTCTCGGCCAACGCATCTAAGTTGGGCGTTTCCATCGGGCTGCCGTAGCAGCCTAACTGACCAAATCCGGTGTCATCCAATACGATGAACAATACGTTCGGTGCGCCATCTTTCGCACGTTTAGGCGCCGGCCAGGCCGGCTCGGATTGGTCGAACGTGCGCCCGATCACACCGTTGAACGCGGTTCCTGGTTTGTATTCCTTCAGTGGTGACATATTTCCCTCCTCGTAATAAAAAGTTGATCCAGGATATCCAAATGCTGCAGACCATTATTATAACTCTATCGCAAACTCATCAGGATCGATGTGAAGAATGTCGGTTGAATTTGCCATATAAGCCCGAGTTAAAGCCTTACCAATGTGCCTTTATAAGAAAAACGACGCCCTCTTCCTCGTGAGAAAGAACGCGTCTCGTGGCATTACCAGTGGCGGGGATGACGGGATTCGAACCCGCGATCTCTGCCTTGACAGGGCAGCATGTTAACCACTACACCACACCCCCGAACTTGTGGGAAGTCTATCACAGGGTCCGAAGATCGGTCAAGATTTTTCGCCCTTCCCCATCCAGCTAGAATAAAAAGATGCAATCAGTTGATGGTCCCCAATCTCTGGCGTATAATCCTCAACCAGGCGGAGGAACAATGCCTAAGAAGAAAACAAAACTTAAATCAATGACCAGCGGGGAGATCCGTCGCTCCTACCTCGAATTTTTCGAGGGCAAAGGACATACGATTGTACCCTCCATGTCACTCGTACCAGGCGGCGACAAGACGCTGCTATTTACCAATTCAGGCATGGTCCAGTTCAAGGACGTCTTCCTCGGGACTGGCAGCCGACCGTACACCCGCGCAGTAGATACCCAAAAATGTATGCGTGTGGCTGGAAAGCACAACGACTTGGATGATGTTGGCCGCGATGACTCTCACCACACCTTCTTCGAAATGCTCGGAAATTGGTCGTTCGGGGATTACTACAAAGAAGATGCCATTAGTTGGGCGTGGGAGCTCCTCACAGAGGTCTGGAATCTGCCCAAGGACCGTCTCTGGGCGACCGTGTTTGAGGATGAGTTAGGTGAAATCCCACGTGATGACGAAGCTGCAGAGAGCTGGTTGAAGCAACCAGGTTTCAAGGACGATCAACTGCTCTACTTTGGGCGCGAAGAAAATTTCTGGGAGATGGCTGAAACGGGTCCATGCGGTCCGGATAGCGAGATTTTCTATGATCGCGGTCCTGAGTATTGCGATAAAGTTGACGAGAAAGACCACATGTGCGAAGTCAATGGAGACTGCCAGAGATTTCTTGAACTATGGAACCTGGTCTTCATTCAATACAACCGCTCCAGTCCGACAGATTTGCAGCCCTTACCAGCAAAACACGTCGACACAGGCATGGGATTCGAGCGGATGGTCTCTGTGCTCCAGGATGTGGATTCGAATTACAAGACGGATCTTTTCACACCCCTGCTCGACACCGTACAGGAGCTTGCCCATCACACGGATGCTGAACGCGAGGAGCATTTCACCGCATACCGTGTGATCGGGGATCACGCTCGGGCGGCAAGCTTTCTCATCGCCGATGGCGTCGTGCCAGGCAATATCGGACGCAACTATGTCTCCCGCATGATTATCCGCCGAGGCAGCCGCTTTGGTTCATCGATCGGGTTGAACGAACCTTTTATGGCTGAGGTAGCAAATTCTGTCATAGATGAGTACGGCGAAGCCTACCCGGAGCTCCTGCGGAACCGGAAAGCCATCCTGCAGACCCTTACGGAGGAAGAAACTCGCTTCCACCGGACAGTGGATACGGGTGTGACCTATCTAAAAAATATGATGGACGAAATCGAAGCATCAGGATCGAAGATAATCCCCGGGGAACGATCCTTTGATTTGTACGCCACCTACGGGTTACCCCTCGAGATCACCCGGGATATCGCACGCGAGAGCGGCTTCGAGGTCGATGAACCGGGTTTTCGGGAGGCAATGGAAGCCCACCGCTTGACTTCAGGTGGAGGTCGGGCGATTGGCGAATTAACAGAGGAGAACATCGGCATCTACCAGGACCTGCACGTCCAATTGAAGGAATCAGGAAAATTGGAGCCAGATGGCGTGAGCTACGATCCTTACGCGCTCATCGAAATGCATGGACCAGTCATAGCCATTCTAAAAGAAGGCGAGTTGGTCGAAGAAGCGTCCGCAGGCGAGGGTATCGAGATGGTGATCCCTTCGACACCGTTCTATGTGGAAGCTGGGGGTCAGGTCTCGGATACTGGAACGATCTCCTCACTCAATGACAAGGATTGGGAATTTCGAGTAGAGGAGGCACGTGAACCCGTGCAGGGTCTCATCATTCACTCAGGCGCCGTCGTCGAAGGATCTCCCCATGTTGGGGACAATGCCAGAGCCGTAATCGATCGAGATCGACGAATGGCCATCATGCGAAACCACACAGCCACCCACTTGCTTCATGCCGCTTTGCATGTGGTATTGGGGGAACACGCACGACAAGCCGGCTCACTGGTTGCCCCCGATCGGCTACGTTTCGATTTCACACATCCTGATGCCGTTACACCGGATGAGCTTGTGAATATTGAAAGATGGGTGAACGATGCCATCCTCGCTAATTACGAGTTGGTCATCCAGCAACAATCCCAGAAAGATGCCATCGATTCAGGTGCGATGGCGCTATTCGGAGAGACCTACGGCGATCAAGTCCGCACGATAAGTATTGGCGATGACAAACGTATCTCTTACGAGCTATGCGGGGGAACGCACGTCCCTGAGACTGGTGTGATCGGGCCGTTTCTCATAATAAGTGAAGGGAGTGTTGCTGCGGGGATCCGACGCATCGAGGCGGTGACGGGTTTCGAAGCTCAGGAGCGCATCCGAGAACAGCTCGCTCAGCTCAAACGCATCTCCGCTATCCTTGGGGTACCAGCAGAAGAACTCGACGATAGAATCAGGTCCCTCGTGGATGAGCGAGATGAGTTTGAGAAACGAGCAACCTCGATGCGAAACGTTGCCGCCATGGCTGCTTATAAAGCGCTCAAACCCTCGGAAATCGGTGGAATTCCCTTTCTCGCTGCCCATTTCGAAGATGCCGATCCAGAAATCTTGCGTTCGCTAACGGACCGCTTCCGAGAGGACCATCCATCGGGCGTAGCCGTCTTTTCGACTTCATCCGAGGATAAGCCGCTATTCATCGCTGCAATAAGTGAGGACCTTGTGGCACGCGGATTACATGCAGGAAACCTTGTCAAGGAAGTTTCAAAAATCGTCGGCGGTGGCGGTGGCGGGAAACCCCACCTCGCCCAGGCTGGCGGTAAAGACATGACCCGTCTTGATGATGCGTTAGACTCTGTATCAACCTGGATCGAACGTCATATAAAGTGAACCACATCAAACCTATTCGAAATTTCCAGTGAAAATCCAGATCATTTATCTCGACCCGCATGATGATTATGGCACCGCACGGGACAAGCTAAACTGGGCGAAAGCCCCGCGCGTTGTCCTGGTGTGGCCTGGGCGAGGGAGCGTACTTGCCCGCCAATTAGACCTGGTTCTTCTTCAACGCTACGCTTCCAATCATGGTACTGCCATCGGTCTGGTAACGCACGATCCAGAAGTTCGCGATCACGCGGACGCTCTCGGCATCCCTGTATTTGACACCCTCGATCATGTATCTGAAGGATCATGGTTTACAAGGAGCAGGCCGCGCGCCAAACGGGCCGATGAGAAATCCAGGATCGAGCGACCAACACCCAGTCATCGAGAAACATCGGCGTCGAATATCAAGCTGATGCGTGCTGGAATCCTCGTGATGACGTTTTTTATTCTCCTGCTGTTGAGTGCAGCGCTGATTCCCACAGCGGATGTGTATTTGACCCCCAAGGAAGAACTTCAGAGCTTCATTCTTGAACAACAAGTAGATTTCTCATCATCAGCGAATCAGCCTGTATCCGAAGCCTTCCGTCAAGAAAACATCATCGTCGAAGGTAACCTCAGGGGTACTACTTCTGGGTTGGTTGAGATTCCGATTGGATTTGCAGAGGGTGAGGTGCTATTTTCGAACAACTCCGATGGTACAGTAACCGTGCCTGCAGGAACGATCCTTCTCACGGAGGATGGATCGGGGCTCCAATTTGTGACCCTGGGTTCCATCGAGTTGAAACCCGAAGCAGGCGCTGAAGAGACCGTCGATGTTCGTGCAGTTCTCCCAGGCTCGCAGAACAACGTAGGTGGTGAAATAATCCAGCTTGTTGATGGAAGGCTCGCTGAACTCGTATCCGTGCGCAATCCGGAAGAATTTACCGGTGGGACCGAGGAATCCCGCAGTGCTGTCACATCGTCCGACCTCATAGAACTCAGGGAAGCTCTTACTAAGGAACTACTCCAGGAAGCAGAGGAAATCATATCGGCTGAATTATTCGAAAGTGAAGAAGTACTACCTGAGAGCTGGCGTACGGTTCGCATCATCGATGATCTCGCCAGTAATGCAGTCGGAGATGCCGTGGACACCACGTCGATCGAGATGTCCTTCGAAGCCTCTGTCATCATTATAGCTAAACAGAAAATCGAAGAAGCCATCCTTGATGAAAGCGTCTCCCACATTCCAGATGGACACGTGGCCATCCCGGGCACCCAAGAAATAGACACGATTACTTCTGAGTTTGACACTGATAGTGGGAATCAAATAATATCGATCCAGGTTGAGCAGCGTTCCCGCCCAGTGTGGAATTCAGGTGAAATTATCGCTCTTATCAAGCTTAAGCCGGTGGACGCTGCAGAAAATATTCTCTTTGCCCAATATGATCTCGCAGGGGATCCACAGATCATCTCAAATCCAGCCTGGCTGCCCATCCTCCCCTGGCTCGATCTGGCATATGAAATTCACTACCAACAGGTAGGAACGGACTGATGAGAATTCTCGCTGTTGATCCGGGTGACGTACGTATTGGTCTTGCCCTGAGCGATCCATTGCGCATCATTGCCAAACCTTTTGATGTCATCCTACACAAAGCACGCGAGGAAGATGCAAGGAATATTATCGCTGTTGCATTAGACCAGGATGCAAGCACGATCCTCGTCGGCGTACCCTACGATGACGAAAGTGAGATAGGTGCTCAAGCGCGTAAGTCTTTGCGGTTGGTAGCAGTTCTTGAGAAGATGTCTGATTTAGAAATTCTTACCTGGGATGAGAGTGGCTCCTCCCAGGCTGCCGCCGAGCTTTCAAGGAAGACAGACGATCAAATAGACGCTCTCGCCGCTGCCGTAATCCTTCAGGATTTTCTAGATGCAGAAGCTAAGTAAGACGCTCCTTTTCCTCGTAGCTGGGCTTGGAATTGCGATTCTTGTATGCATCGCAATCTGGCTTCTGGGGCTGTTTTTTGTGGGAATCCCCATGGCTGGCGATGCCATTGGTGAGCCCGCTCCCGACATAGATCCGCTTCAGGAAACGTTAATTTCCCTCTATCTCGCTGGAAATCTAGGTGCGCTGCGCACACCTGTGGGAGATGTCGCTCAAGATATGGAATTTGTTGTTGAGGAAGGTGAGAGCGCACGAGACGTTGTGGGAAAACTTAAGCAGCAGGGATTTATTCAGAACGATCTTCTCTTCCTCCTGTATCTCCGCTACAGGGGACTGGACCGGGGAATAGAAGCCGGAATTTATAATCTTCCTGGTGGATTAACGATCCCCGAGCTGGCTGAAGTTCTTCAGTCCGCACGTGCCTCGTCCTCCGCCGTCACGATTCCGGAAGGTTGGCGCAGGGAGCAAATTGGCGAATCGCTTAGCACGTTCGTTAACCTATCTCCCGATGAATTTTTTGCTCTTTCCGCGGAACCCATCCCGGGTTTTTCCTTCTCAAGCGAGATCCCACCAGACGCCACTCTGGAAGGCTTTCTATTTCCTGATACGTATCAAATTACTCCAGATGATATAACCCTCGATCTGGTGCTTCTTATGATGGCAAATTTCGACAATCAAGTCACGCCAGATATGCGGCAGGCCTTTTCGACCCAGGGTCTGAGTCTCTTTCAGGCCGTCACGCTGGCATCCATTGTGGAGCGTGAAGCCGTCGTTCCCGATGAGCGACCCATCATTGCTTCTGTGTTCCTCAACCGCCTACACGTCGGAATGAATCTGGATGCCGATCCCACTGTGCAGTACGCGCTCGGAGAGCGGGATAATTGGTGGAAAGCTCCACTTTTTTTTGAGGACCTTGAGATAGATTCCCCGTACAACACCTATCGATATCCCGGCTTGCCACTCGGACCTATTGCGAATCCCGGG
This sequence comes from Anaerolineales bacterium, assembly GCA_041821665.1. Lineage (GTDB taxonomy): Bacteria > Chloroflexota > Anaerolineae > Anaerolineales > E44-bin32 > E44-bin32. Next base: position 17,406 of record JBGUDT010000030.1, on the reverse strand, counting down.
TTGGATTCCCTGCTCGCTGTGGGGTACCCTGACACTACGCCCTATCTCTACTTCAGGGCCGCCTGCGATGGATCCGGTGAGCATCTCTTCGCCGAGACATTTGAAGGACATTTACAGAACGCCTGTGAATAAGAACTGGGTTGTAAGTGTCACTCATTAAATTTGAACCACAAATGGGTACGACGGAAGGAAAGTCAAATATGAAAACCACGGCACCTTATGGATCATGGCGCTCCCCGATCTCATCCTCGATAGTCGCCTCTGCCGGAACTGGATTTAGCTCGATGCCAAGAGAGATTCATATCGACGGTGGAACGATCTACTGGATTGAGCTTAGGTCAGATGAAGACGGTCGCTACGTTATTATGCAATTGGAGCCCGATGGTGAACCTGAGGTAGCTACGCCTGAGGGGGTGAACGTTAGTTCACATGTCCATGAATACGGCGGCGGCTCATATCTTGTGCACAAGGGAACCATTTACTTCTCCAATTCAAAAGACGGACGAATGTACCACCACAAACCCGGAGAGAAGCCTATCCCTATGACACCTGAGCCTGAGCAACCATCATCTCTTCGTTATGCTGATGGACGCGTCTCCCCCGATGGAAAATGGCTCGTGTGTGTAAGGGAAACTCATTCGAGCGACGGGAACGTCATCAATGAACTTGTCCGAATCTCTCTTGACGGTTCCAGCGATCCCCATGTCATCGTCTCCGGTAACGACTTCTACGCCAACCCAAGATTCAACCCGGAGGGAAACCAATTATCCTGGCTGACCTGGGATCTCCCGCGAATGCCCTGGGAGGGTACCCTGTTGTACTGCGGAGATTTTCAACCAGATGGAACCATCGCAAATCCAATACATCTTGCTGGAGCTGAAGGTGATGCAATCTTTCAACCGGATTGGAGCCCTGATGGCGTACTCCATTTCGTTTCGGATCGGTCAGGCTGGTGGAATCACTACACGGTTTTGGACGGGCGGGTTTCCTCTCTTTTCTCGTCGGAAGCCGATTTCGGTGGACCACAATGGCAGTTTGGGTATTCTACGTTTGCTTTTTTCTCCAATGGCGACCTCGCTTGTACTTACGAACAGGAAGGACTGTGCCATTTCGGAGTTTACTCGCTCGCTGATAATAAATTCACCCAGATCGAAACAGGGTTTACTTCTTTTCTCCTCCCCACTGTTCAAGTGGATGATCGGGATAGAGTCTGGTTCATCGCAGGTTCCTTTACTCAAGAACCTCATCTCGCGAGGTATGAGCTGGATTCAAATAAGACCATAAGCATACACAGCAAGGGAGACCTGGAAATAGATGATAAAGTAATCTCCACACCAGAGCATTTTGAATTCCCTTCATTGGACGACCTCACCGCATTCGGCTTCTTCTACCCGCCTATGAATCCATCGTTCGAAGGACCGAAGGATGAAAAACCACCCCTCATCGTTTTCATCCACGGTGGCCCGACTTCCGCCGCCAACCCCCACCTTCAGCTTGAAATCCAATTCTGGACAAGCCGTGGTTTTGGGGTCGCGGATATTAATTACAGCGGCAGCACGGGCTATGGAAAGGCATATCGTGAGCGTTTGGCCGGTCGTTGGGGCGAAATCGATGTTGCAGATTGCGCATACGCCGCCCAATATCTGGCGGACCAAGGATATGTGGATCCAAAACGGATGGCGATTCGAGGGGGAAGTGCGGGAGGTTACGTCGCCATGCTGGCTCTCGCACTCTATGACACGTTTTCAACTGGAGCCATTTATTACGGCGTCTCCGATGCTGAGGCTTTCCAAGACGTAACGCATAAGTTCGAGGCAGGGTATGATAATTGGCTCCTTGGACCCTATGTAGGTAATGAAGAACTCTATAAAACTCGCTCTCCGATTCACCAACTTGACAAACTTAATCGCGGCATGATTTTTTTCCAGGGACTTGATGACAAGGTCGTGCCTCCATCACAAACAGAAAAAATGGTAGCAGCGCTGGCCGAAAAAGGGCTCCCGTATGCGTATATGATGTTTGAAGGTGAAGGTCATGGATTTCGTGGATCGGAGACCATCCAGCGATCCCTTGAGGCTGAGCTCTACTTCTATTCCGTTATTTTAGGTTTTCCTAGGGACAGTTCCATCGCGCCAGTTGAAATTCACAACATGGAGCTTAGAGATCGCTAAAGCGCCATCAGATGTGAGCTTCTAGACAGAGGACTCCTGAAGAACCGACGGCGGCCGCATGGGGAGTATGAGCCGGAAGATCCAGGCGATCTCCAACCTGGAGCGAGAATTCTTCCTCGGTTTCTGGGAGTTTAAATATAATCTCCCCCTCCACTACATAGATCACCTTGTCAAAATCATGGGCATGGGTTGAATAACAATCGCCAGGCCCATTGCTCCATGAGGTTGCATTCAAATTCTCGGATATCAGTCGTTTTTCAATTTCGTTTCTTGTGGGCAAGTTTGCCCCATCCCATTTAGAGACTTTTACTTCTGTCTTTCTCATCGCGGCCACCCTCAATTGGTTGCGATTTTCGCTCGCCCTCAGTAAGAATACCAAGCAGACTGATTAGTTTACCCAACGATCTTCTTCAAAGAAGCTTTCACAACATGGCTTGGTACCGCGGCGCCTACATAGGGTCCATGCATCATAGTATTTATTCCCACTAACCGGCCATGCGAATCAAGCATCGGACCACCGGAGTGTCCCGGCCGCAGCCTTAGGCTAGCAATCAGCCAGTCTCGATTTGAACGATTCCCATTCTCGATCCATTTGCCATTTGTAATCACCACTCCGGCAGTTAGACCATCGGGAATTCCCCACGGGAACCCCATGGAGAAGACGAATTCTCCCGGACGTAATTTCCTTGAGTCCCCAATTTCAACCGTAGGTAAATTTTCCGCATCGATGGAAAGTACCGCGACATCCTGCTCTCGATCCATACCAATGATTCTCGCGCTTGCATCACGTCCATCTTGCAATGTCACACCAAGAGATCTATCAAAATCAGCGACATGCGCATTGGTAATGATGAATCCATCCTCATGCCAAATCGTTCCAGTTCCAATTCGGCGACCTCGAGCATGGAGGCTAACCATGCTGCCCACAGCACGATTGGCATACGAAGCTATCTCATCCCCGACATTTTCTATTGAGCTCAGAGCCATAATCATCCCCATTTACCGTTCACCGAGAACAAGTTCAACCTCCGTAATTTCCCCTCCACGGATGATGTTCAGCAGGACCTTTTCACCTATAAGATCGCCGCTCAATGAAACCATTAGATCGTCTATGAGACGAGTTGATTGGTCATTTACCTTGACAATCACATCTCCCTGGACAACACCGCCGACATCTGCTGGGCTTTGATCTTCAACGGATACCACCAACAATCCAGTCTCCTGATCGCCAAGCTCGGGTGCTTTTTTCTGGAGTTGAACAGGCTGCAAACTAACCCCGAGGTAGCCTCTTTGAATACGTCCATGTTTCAACAGCGATGGGACCACAAGCTCCAGCGTGGATCTCGATATCGTCATACTAACTCCACGCAGCAGACCCGAGGTATTCACGCCTACAAAATGTCCTCGGGCATCGACGAGGGGTCCTCCCGAGAAACCGGGATACATGACAACATCTGTCTGGACATACTGCTCCAACCACCCTCCACCAGGAGTCCGCCATCTATCGCCCACGGCGCTCAGCACGCCGAATGTTGCCATGAGACTTTGACCTGGTCGACCGAGAGCCAGTACGAGATTCCCAACATTCAAATCGCCCTCTTCAGTCCATCTGGGTTCATTAATATTTTTACTATCGACCTTAAGAATTGCCAAATCGGTTGAGGGATCTCGACCTAGGACTTCAGCTGAGACAGATCCCCCATCAGGTAAGCCAATGTTTATACCTTCATCCTTCCGGACAATGTGATTTGCCGTCAAAATAATACCGTCCTTTGACCAGACTACTCCGCTTGCGGGCAACCTGCGCCTGGCTTCAATCCGAACAACGTGCTCGTCTGAATCACGCACCAATCCAGCAAGTTCATCCGAAAATGAGGTAAGTGTTTTCGACATGTAATTATCCTTTCCACGCTTTTATTCAGCATATAAAAAAAGAGGGAGGTTGCGCCTCCCTCTTTCGGCTAGGTAAACATTCTGTCTTTTGATTAGGCCTACAACGGAATGATGCCCTTCCTCACCGCTTTTATAGCAGCTTCGGTTCTGCTCTCAGCGAATAATTTACCCAGGATTGAGTTCACATGGAATTTGACCGTGTATTCTGTGATGCCCAACTCAACCGCGATCGCGCGATTGGTTCGCCCTTCCGCGATAAGCTTCAGCACATCAATTTCCCGCACTGTCAATTCCTCGCTCCAATCCTCATCGAAATCCATCGGAGGCTGGTTCTGCAGGTCAGTGACTTGGAAGCCAAGATGGACCGCTCTGATGGCTGCTGTGATTTGCTCCGGACTGGATGTTCTGGACACAAATCCCATAATGCTTTCCCGCTGGAAAAGTTCTTTTTCTTGGGAAGGATGATACAGGAGGACGATGGGAGTTTCGATTTGCGAAGCCACATCTCTCGTCGAACCCCAGCCAAGATCCCAGAGAATGACATCTGGTTGGAATACATCCAAATCGCTTTTTTTTAGTGAAGCCGGATCAAGCTGGCCAGTTAATTCAAGCTCTACATCATTAAGGACGATCGCCGAGAGTCCGGCCCGCGACACTGGATCATCCGAGACGCACAATACTCGAGTAATTAAAATATCTATCATAAAATGGTCAAGGAAAAAAAGAACGTCGGGTAGGTTAAATTGATGCTTCGTAGAAACCGAATTTCATCTTGCGCTGGTGGATATGCGCCTCTCATTCAACGGTTTCATAGAACAGCGGTAATGGCTCGACGGGCTCATCTGAAATGTCGTGTGCAGCGCATAATCGTTCTGCCGCAGCCGAGGCCATCTCTTCAGATTGAGCATGCACGGTGAATAGTGGTTCGCCCTGCGCAATCGTGTCTCCCACTTTGGTATGGACAACAACACCAACAGCATGATCGACAGGATCTGATTTTTTTGCCCGTCCAGCACCAAGTTCCATTGCGCTCAACCCCACCTCACGGGCGTGTACGAGAGCTACAAAGCCAGCCTTTTGTGCGTTATGCGTTTTAATGATGGGCGCTTTTGGCAGCCGGTCTAAGTTCTCAAGCATTCCAGTATCTCCACCCTGAGCGCTAACCATGGCAACCATTTTGTCATAGGCGCGTCCATCTTTGAGCTCATCTTCAATTTTTCCTCGTGCCTCGGACAAATTCTTAATCTTTTCGGCGAGAAGAAGCATGTGGCTCGCTACGATGATGCAATGCTCTCGAAAGTCACCAGGACCACCATTTTGAAGCGTTTCGACCGCCTCACGTACTTCAAGGGCATTCCCGACGGCATTTCCCAGCGGTTGGTTCATATCCGAAAGCAGGGCTACCACCTTGCTTCCAGCATGCACTCCAATGTCCACCATGAGTCTCGCCAACTCCAAACCATCTTCAACGGACTGCATGAACGCTCCATTCCCAACTTTTACATCCAGAACAATGCCCTGAGCGCCACCCGCAATTTTCTTGCTCATCACGGATGAGGCGATGAGGGGAATAGATGGAACAGTCCCTGTGACATCACGCAATGCATACAACTTACCATCCGCCGGTGCAAGATCGGCCGTCTGACCTGAGAGAACCAAACCGATCTCCTCGAGCTGGTTCATAAACTCATCGGTAGAGAGATCGACCCGAAACCCTTCAATCGATTCCATCTTGTCGAGCGTTCCTCCGGTGAAACCCAGACCACGCCCAGACATTTTTCCCACAGGAACCCCACAAGCGGCGACAATGGGCTGCACCACGAGAGTCGTCTTGTCGCCTACACCACCAGTTGAATGTTTATCGACAGCAATTTTCGCAATTCCCGAGAGATCGATCGTGTCCCCAGAAGCAGCGATGGCCGTGGTCAGATCAGCCGTCTCCTTCGACGTCATCCCTTTCTGCAGAACGGCCATAGCCCAGGCCGATGCTTGATAGTCTGGAATATCCCCGGAGGCATAACCTTCGATGAAGAAATGTATTTCTTCAGTGCTCAGGATGCCTCCATCTCGCTTCTTGATGATGATATCTACGGCGCGCATAGTAGCCTCCATCAGACATCAGAATTATACATAATAGTTGTAAAGAATCGGACTGCCCACCTGCCTAACGTTTGGAGAACTCGCTCGAATTTTATTCCGTTGATGCGTGTGGAGCGTTCTTTTGCCCTCTCCCTGCTATAATCGTCCCACACTCAAGTCACAGGTGAATATATGGAGAACGTAGATCTCATACTTAAAAATGCAAATATTGTCACAATGGACAGTGAATATCGGGTCCTCCCTCACGGCGCGATCGCCATCCAGGACGATCACATTCTTTTTGTTGGAACCGAGGAAGAAACCCTGAAGGACTTCAGCGCGGCTGAAACTGTCGATTGCTCTGGTAAGGTGGTCATCCCGGGCTTAATCAACGGTCATACGCATGCTGCAATGACGCTTCTTCGAGGCCTGGCTGATGATCTACGGCTCGATGTCTGGCTCCTTGGGTATATGATGCCTGTTGAGCGTGAGTTTGTTTCTCCTGAGTTCTCTCGACTTGGCACACAAATCGCCTGTGCTGAGATGATTCGCAGTGGAATCACGTGTTTTGCCGATATGTACTATTACGAAGAGACTGTCGCGCAAGCCGTAGCTGATGCAGGAATGAGGGCGATATGTGGGCAGACGATCTTGAAATTCCCATCTCCCGATGCAGAGTCCTATGAAGATTCGCTTGAACTTGCACGAGGATTTATCGAGCGATGGAAGGACCATCCCCTTGTCGTCCCAGCCGTCGCCCCCCACGCGCCCTATACATGTACACCCGAAATTCTCAAGGCGTGTACCGAGATAGCGCTTGAGTACGACGTTCCGCTTCATACCCACATCGCTGAGACCTTTCAAGAAGTTGAAGATTGGCGGGAAGCCCACTCCATGCCCGTCGTTCCCTGGGTAAAGAAAATTGGTCTACTCGATGCAAAGGTTATCGCTGCTCATTGTGTTCATATCGATGATGGCGAGATCCACACCCTCGAGCATGCAGGTACCGGCGTGGTGCATAATCCTTCGAGTAACATGAAACTCGCCTCCGGTTTTGCCCCTGTATCAGAAATGCTGGAACGAGGTGTTAATGTAGGTATTGGAACCGATGGTCCAGCCTCGAATAATGATCTGGATCTGTTTGAGGAGGTGCGCCTGGCATCGTTTATTGCTAAAGCTGTCACGAAAGATCCAACGGCCCTGCCTGCCCGACAAGCCTTCGAGATGGCTACGCGCAACGGCGCAAAGGCCATTCATATGGATCATTTAATCGGCTCACTCGAAGCCGGCAAGAAAGCCGATCTTGTCATCGTGGATCTCGACCTCACCCACAATCAGCCCCACTTCGAACACGATCCAAACGCAATATATTCTCGCTTAATCTACGCTGCGAAGTCCACGGATGTCCTGGACGTGATGATCGCTGGTCGTTGGGTGATGCAGGATCGCAAGCTCCTCCATCTTGATGAAGCAGACCTCATCGCACAAGCTGCGTCCTACGCAGCAAGGATTGACACCTTCCTCGTCGAGAGGGAAGAATCGGTGTTGTCAAAACTCATCGCTATTGGTGGCGCTGAACAGGAGGAGAGCTACGAAGTTCAGATCAAGCTCTCCCTCCCTGACCCTGACGTGCTCATTGATAAACTTTCCAACGGCAATTTTGAAATTCTCCGAACTGCTCATTACATCGAGTATGACTCATACTTCACCTTCCCCTCGCCTGAAGAAACACGACTACGTTATCGGGAAGATGAGTTCATCAATGAAGATGGTGAGATTTTTAATGTGCGCTCGAGATTGACGCTCACCGGACCCGCTGCAGAGCACGAGTACCAGAATTCCGTGCTGCTCTCCCGATCACGCTTCATCGCACCTGCAATCTACAGCCCCCGCTTTTACCGAGAGTATTTCAAGCCCATCGATGAGGTCATAGTTCACAAAGATCGCTTGAGATGGTTGATCAAGTACCAGGGTGTGGAGTTCTTTATCAATATTGATAAAGTCCTCGAGCCTCAACTCGAAGGCAGCTTTCTTGAGATTAAGAGTCGCACCTGGTCTCGCCACGACGCTGAACGAAAAGCTGAACTTATCACGAATCTGGTCACGGATTTAGAGCTGGAGAGAGCAGAAGCCGTGGGGCTGGAATACCCGAACCTGGTATCCGGGAAGTCATAAAGGTACTGGATGTAATTCTAAGGAAAATGCAGGGCTCGCTGCGCCCTGCAACTCGTGAGTGATTGGTACCGCCTTCTCGATATCGTCAAACTCAATCCTCGGCTTTGCCACCACCCTCGAGATTTGCACTTTCACCCAGATAACGCTGCTGCCATTCATATAGAAGGTTTAATGCATCCAGCGGCGAGAGAGAACTGACATCGACTTCGTCGAGTTCTTCGAGCAACGGGGTTGAATCAGGGAACATTGAAATTTGATGCATGGGAGCTAAATTCCAGCTGCGCTCCTGATCAGCGCCAGATTCAAATTGTGAAAGAATCTCCTGGGCACGATTGATCACCGCCCGCGGAATGCCCGCTAGCTCGGCAACATGAATGCCATAGGATTTGTCCGCACCTCCTGGCGCAATTTTATGGAGGAAAACAACCTGTCCACCTTCCTCAGAAACGACGACATTGTAATTACATACCCCAGGCAGCACCTCCGCCAATCGGGTGAGTTCATGGTAATGGGTAGCAAACAGCGTTCGCGCCCGTAAGCGAGGGTGGTTGTGAATATACTCCACGACAGCCCAGGCAATCGAAACGCCATCATACGTGCTTGTACCTCGACCAATTTCGTCCAGGATGAGCAAACTGCGATTGGTGGCATGGTTGAGAATATTGGCGGTTTCAATCATCTCAACCATAAACGTGGATTGCCCGGCATGGATTTCATCCTGAGCTCCAATGCGAGTAAAGATGCGGTCCGTGATACCGAGCTCAGCGGAACTGGCTGGCACAAAACTGCCCATCTGAGCCATCAACGTGATTAAAGCCACCTGCCGTAAATAGGTAGATTTCCCGCTCATGTTCGGACCGGTGATGATCCGTATCCGCTCATCAGTCTCGAAATTCGTGTCGTTCGGTACGAAGCGATGCCCTGGTAAAACCTCCTCAACAACAGGGTGACGCCCTTCCCTTATCTCCAGCGTCTGATCTTCAAACAGGACCGGGCGAACATAGCCCTTGATTGAGGCCACTTCTGCGAGCGCCGAGATGACATCGATGTGCGCAAGTGCGCGTGCCGTACAAAGTAATCGTTCGGCTTGCTCGCCGACCTGCTCACACAGTTCGCGGAACAACCTCGCTTCCAGAACACGGATGCGCTCATCCGCGGTAAGGACGAGCGACTCATAGTCCTTCATCTCGGGTGTAATGTAGCGCTCCGCGTTTACCAACGTCTGTTTGCGGATGTACTCTTCTGGCGCTTGTTCAATGTGCGATTTCGTGATCTCAATGTAGTACCCGAAGACCTTGTTGTAACCAACTTTGAGGTTCTTGATCCCAGTCCTTTCCCGTTCAACAGACTCTAAATCCGCAATCCACTGACGAGCTGAACGAGAGGCATCGGTAATCTCATCAAGTTCCTGCGAATAACCCTCCCTGATAATTCCGATATTGCTCATGGTCGCAGGAGGCTCTTCGGTGATAGCCCTGTTTAATAAATCGCCTACATCTTCGCAAGGATCTAAATCTTCATGTATTGAAGCTAAATCAGGACTGCCCTTTCGGGCGATGAGAATTGAAATTTCTGGAATTCGAGGAAGATTTTCACGCAACGCCACCAGGTCACGAGGCCTCGCGGCGCCTGCGACAATCCGATTGATCAACCGTTCGAGATCCACGATGGGTTTCAGCTCGTCTCGAACTTCTAACCGCCAGACTCCGTCCTCAAAGAATGCCTCGACCTGATTCAAGCGCGACTCGATATTAGTGAGCTTCACCAGGGGTTTACCGAGCCAGCTTCGCAGCAACCGTTTCCCCATGACGGTTACGGTGTCATCCATGACCCCCAGGAGCGAACCTTCCACGCGATGGGTTCTCAGCGTGCTCGTAAGCTCTAGATTCCGCCGGGTGGAAGCATCCAGCACCATGAAATCATCCGCACTGTACGAATGCAGCCTGGTAAGAAGCGGGAGCACAGCTTCTTGTGTCTGTCGAAGGTATTCCAGGATGGCTCCGGCTGCTTGTACGGCAAGTGGCTTTTCCCCCATTCCGAATCCGTCTAGCGAACCAGCCTTGAGGTGGTCCAAAAGCAACTCAACGGAGCGATCGTATTCAAATCGCCAGTCAGGTATTGTCGTTTGATTGCCGTCCCACATAATCAGATCGGACCAAGATTCTGGCAGGAGGAGTTCCGCTGGCAGCAACCGCTCCAGTTCCTGGAAGAGCGCCTCACCCACCACTACTTCATCAAATTGGGCTGCCGCGAATTCACCCGTGGAAACGTCCGCGTATGCAATCCCCAGATCCTGGTCTCCAGGGAACATGGCCATGAGGTAGTTATTCCCATCGTGAGGCATGAGTTCCGCTTCGACAATCGTACCCGGCGTAATCACGCGTACGACTTCGCGGGGGAACAAACCTTTTACGGGACCATCCCCGATCTGCTCACATATGGCGACATGATATCCCTTCTCTATCAGCTTCGAGAGATAGCTCTCGGCAGCATGATGAGGGATCCCTGCCATCGGAATTCTTGCGCCCTTTGCAATATTGCGGGATGTGAGCACAATGTCGAGCTCACGTGAGATGAGTTCTGCGTCATCATCGAAAGTTTCATAAAAATCCCCGAGGCGAAAAAATAGAATCGCATCGGGATACTGTTGCTTGATCTCAAGGTATTGCTTACGCACCGGAGTGATTTTCGAGCTCATTCTACATGAATTCTAAGTGCTGGCGGATGAAACAGCAAGGACCTTTAACCTCGCCCGTCAACTTCGATCTTGGACGCGAAGAAGATCAACTCGGTTTATTAATAGATCCTTATGGCCGAGTAAACAATCTGTGCGAATTTGATAGCCGCATCCTGGAAATATCCATGTCTATGGTGCGGGATATTCGATCTCGCTAAATCGAAATTGACGTCTCAAGGTCATAAGCGGATAATGGTATACTGCGCCCATGTCTCAGATCATCGCCGTGGATCTTGGCGGGACCAACATCAGAACGGCATACTTTCCCCGTCCCGAACCCCCACCGGATTCGCAATCAAAAGTTCCGACAAATGCAAACGAAGGTCCGGACGCCGTTTTGTCGCGCCTCTTTGAAGCTATTGAGTCAGAAATCCCGTCTCACGCGGATAATTTGATGATCAGCATCGGTGCACCGGGTCCACTCGATCCATTTGAAGGTGTCATTCTAGAAGCTCCGAACCTCCCTGGATGGATCGATCTGCCCCTGAAAGACCTCGTCAATACCCGGTTTGAGTGCCCGGTTGTGCTCGGAAACGATGCGAATCTTGCGGCGCTTGGTGAGTGGCGCTTTGGTGCAGGCAGGGGCACGAAAAACATGATATACATCACGATCAGCACCGGAATCGGCAGCGGTGTCATCGTCGACGGCAATCTTCTTCTCGGTTCCCGAGGACTCGCCGGCGAACTGGGACATATGACGCTTGACCCCTCAGGTCCTCGCTGTGGTTGTGGTCAGATTGGTCATATTGAAAGCCTGGCATCCGGGACTTCGATTGCCCGGAATGCTGAAATGCTCGTTAACCAAGGTGGATCATCAAAGTTGAAGGAAACATTGGATGACCGGGGGCACATAAGCGCGCTGGAGGTAGGAGCTGCAGCAAAATCAGGGGATGAACTTGCCCTAAGTGTCATCCAGGATGCGGGTTTGTGGATCGGACATCACCTCGCCGACCTCACGCACGCGTTCAACCCCGAACTGATTATTCTGGGAGGCGGTGTCGCACAGTTAGGCGAGCTACTGTTTGAGCCCATCACGCTTTCACTTCAAGACCACGTTATGCACCCCGCCTACTGTCAAGGACTTCGGATTGAACCTGCACAGCTCGGGGACGATGCTGGGCTGATTGGCGCCATGGTCTTGGCGAGTCCTCCATGAACAACTCAACACCCTGCAGAGCCGTCTCCCTTATCATCGTCTTATTTATTATTGTGGTCCTGTCAGCGTGCCAGCCACCCTCGGTAGAACCTGAGACCCTCGTCTATGGACTAACACTCTCGCCATCCGGGATCGATCCTCACCTGAATGCCTCAGCCGAACTTGGAATCCCATTGAGCTCCGTGTACGACACCCTGGTTTTTTATAATCAGAATACGGATGAATTCGTTCCGGGATTGGCTGAAAGCTGGAGCGTATCCGATGATGGACTAATGTATACGTTTCATCTTCGCGACGATGTCAGGTTCCATGACGGCACCACCTTCGACGCCGAAGCGGTCCGTGCCAATTTCGAGTACACCCTCGATCCGGATCATCACTCTCAAAAAGCTGCATCAATGCTGGGACCGATAGAAAGCGTTCATGTTCCGGATGAACATACTGTGGTCATCCAATTAGAAGAGCCCTTTGCACCGCTGCTTAATTCGCTCGCACAGGTTTATCTGGGCATGGCTTCACCCACGGCGCTTGAGGAATGGGGATCCGATGAATATCAGTTCCACCAGGTTGGCACAGGACCTTACAAATTCATCGAGTACGTGCCAAACGGACATATCATCCTCGAGAAGAACCCTGATTACGCCTGGGCCCCGGAGATCTACCAACGAGAGATAGCCAGTGTGGAACGACTCGAGTTTCGTTTTTATGAAGATCCGGCCACAAGATCAATTGCACTCAGCAGCGGAGCCGTGGACATCCTCGGGGAAGTGCCAGCACATGATGCCACCCGTCTGACCACAACCGACGATTTTACTTTGTACCCAATCCCAATCCCCGGGCAACCCCTCCACTTCTTTTTCAACACAGACAACAGCCCTACGGATGATATTCTGGTACGGCAAGCCCTCATAGCTGCCGTAGATCGCGAAAATATCATCGAGACGGTTTTTGGGGATCAATCCCCTCTAGCCCAGGGTCCATTATCATCACACCATTTCAACCTCAACGTTGAAGAGAACAAGTTGGAGTTCGACCCCGACACTGCAGCCCAACTTTTGGATGAGGCAGGCTGGAGGAGAGATACCGCAGGTGGAATTCGCAGCAAAGATGGCGCTCAGCTCGATTTGCGCATCATCGCGCCTCAATGGGGTTCGAATTCAGAGACTGCTCAGCTTATCAAAGCGGATTGGGAGACCCTGGGGGCAAAAGTCCATCTGAATATTGCGCCCGGATTTGGACAATTGAAGGAGATGCAATCTGAGGGTGATTATCATGCAATCGGTCTGAACTTCTTCGGGACTGATCCTGATCTCTTGCGCGCATTCTATTCCAGTGATGGCTTTTACAATTGGCACAGGTTTTTGGATGATGACCTGGATCGATTGCTGCTTGAAGGTGCACAAATCTCCGATATTGACTCACGGCATGCGATTTACGCACAAATTTATAAACTTATTCAGGAGAACGCCCTCATCCTACCAATCCGAGATTATGTGAATCTGGTCGTTGCAAACGAAGCTGTGGAGGGGTTACACTACGCTGCAGAAGGATGGTTTCCACGCCTGATCGACCTGGCTCTTCGCTAAAGACGATACTCAAACGGTTGCTCGAAGCCGCAGCAACCATTTGGGCGGCTGTAACTATTACGTTCTTCGCCCTTCGAATTGCCGGAGGGGATCCAACCTCAAGCCTGCTCGCCCAAGGGCTGGTGTCCAATGCACAAGCCGAAGAATTGCGCAGGTCACTGGGTTTAGACTCACCACTCCTCATCCAGTATCTGGAATACCTTAGAGACCTGATACGCGGTGATTTAGGCGTCTCACTTTTCACGCGACAAAGCGTCCTTGATGTCATCTTGCAGCAGCTCCCCTCGACACTTGAACTCGCAATCACGGCTCTAATTATCGCGATATTTCTTGGGGTGGTGTTGGGCATTATCTCAGTCTGGAAGAAACGCACCTTTCTCGGTCCCTCCTCAGAAAGCCTTTCGAGCCTGGCAACCGCGCTGCCTGTCGCATTCACGGGCATCCTTGCACTTCTCCTCGCGCAATGGCTCCATAACGCCACAGGCGTCAACCTGTCTTCAATAGATATTCTCCTGCCCGCAATCGTTCTTGGGATCGCCTCCGCTGGTCCAATCGCTAAAGTTGCCCACGGAAGTCTGGAAGAAAGCATCGCGTCACCCTACATTATGGCAGCGAGGGCTCGCGGTATAAAACAAGATCGACGATTACTCTGGCATGCGCTTAGACCGGCTCTGCCAACCATCATCACATTGATCGCCCTTGAGGCCGCCTTCTTATTTGCTGGAACCGTGGTGACCGAAACCGTTTTCTCGCGACCAGGTCTGGGAAGACTCCTCATCCAATCGATATTACAAAGCGACTTCCCCGTAGTCCAGGGCATCGTCATCCTCGCTGCAATCTTCTACACCATCAGCCATGTCTTTGCAGATTTGATCGCCTGGAGACTCGACCCAAGACTGGGGGAAGACGGATGAATTGGTCCCTCCGTCTATCAATTATATGGCTATGCGCAGTGTCGATCCTTGTCATATTCGCCCCTGTTTTTACACCTTACAACCCGGTGCATCCGATTGCCGATCCCCTTCTCTCCCCAAAGGCGCACCCTCCGTCCGGAACAGATCATCTCGGACGAGATGAATGGTCTCGTTTGCTCTATGGAGGCAGAACGACCCTGGGGGCGTCGTTCGCGGCGACAACCATCACCGTAGTCCTGGGATTGGTATTGGGCGCGACGGCTGCAATTTTCGGAGGTCCTTCGGACCGGGTGATTGTCGGCATTTCCAATGCAGCGCTGGCAATCCCGGGTTTACTACTGGCAATGATCCTCATCGCGGGCATGGGTCCGGGAATTATGGCCATTGTCCTGGCTGTCGGGATCGGTGGGATCCCTGGTTTTACTCGCATGTCCCGATCAGTTTTCCGGGAATTACGAGAGACAGGCTATGTCCTTGCAGCACAGGCCGTGGGTACATCTCAAATCAGGATCATCCGATCTCACATCTTTCCAAACTCCCTGCGAAAATTAGCGCCTGTGGCGACGATCAATTTTGCCTGGGCCATCCTGGGAATCACTACGCTTACTTTTCTTGGACTCGCAGGTGATCCTTCGATTCCAGAATGGGGCGTAATGCTCAATGACGGTCGCGGTTATCTATTCGAGGCCCCCTGGCTTGTGCTTCTTCCCGGACTATTAATCAGCACGACCGTGATCGTGGTGCATGCCGTAGGGAAGCGAATCGGCAAATCATAACCTGGCTATGCTTCAGTCGGCACTGTATCGATCCATGTCGAGATACACCTTTCGATTTCTTCTTCAACGCCTTCATCATTAGTAAACCAGAGTATCGAAGGATCATCAGGCTTGAACCAGTTTGCCTGCCGGCGGATGAATTGACGTGTCAATCTCCTCGTCTCGGCCAGCGCCTCATCCAACTCCATATCTCCTTGTAAATACTCTGCAAGCTGTGCATAGCCAATCGCCGACATCGATGGTGCGCCCTGAGGGATATTCAAAGAGAGCAAGGTTTCGACCTCATCCAACCATCCTGCCTCCATCATCTCTTCTATCCTTGCATCGATTCGGGCATAGAGTTGGTCCCGAGGCAACATGAGGCCTATTTTGAGAATCTCGAAGTCTGGGGGTGATTTGATCCGCAACTGGCTGGGGGGGAGCCCGGTGACGTGATGAATCTCAAGCGCACGAATTACGCGACGAACGTTCCTCGCATCAATACGTTCAGCCGATACTGGGTCGATGATTTCAAGCCGACGGTGGAGATTCTCATAACCCATCTCCTGTGCCTGCGTCTCAAGGGAGCTCCGATAATCAATATCTTGAGATTTTGGCGGAGGTGTCCACCCTTCGAGTACTGCGGTGATGTACTGGCCCGTGCCACCCACCAGAAAGGGGATCTTTCCACGATTATGACTATTTTCAATGGCCACCCCCGCCGCAAATTGGTATTTTGCCAGGTTCCAGTCGTCAGCAGGTTCAACAACATCGATCAGATGATGCCTGACCCGCTTTTGCTCAGCCAGAGTTGGCTTCGCTGTGCCGATATTCATCCCACGGTAGACCAATCTGGAATCTGCGGATACGATTTCTCCCTTGTACATATCTGCTAATCCGAGCGAGATGGCCGTCTTGCCCACACCCGTTGGTCCGATGATCGCGATCACAGGTTTGTGATTCATCCCAAATCCACCCCATCTTCCACTGCATTTTCATAATGATCCAGGCGCGTAATCTCACCAATACTCGTGGCTTCTATCGCAACTACATCGATGCGCCAATCACGATTCTCGTAATCATTCTCCTGAAGATAGGCCCTGCAAGTCTTCCTGAGACGTTCCTGTTTGCCACGAGTGATGCCTTCCTCTGGAGAACCAAAACGATCGGTTTTTCTCGTTTTTACCTCGATAAAGACGATCGTGGAGTCTAGATTCATCACAAGATCAATTTCGCCTTCCCTCGTTCTCCAGTTGCGCGTCAGCAGTTGATATCCTTGATCAATCAGATATCGGAGTGCTTTTTCCTCTCCCCAATCCCCCAGCTTGCGTCTGTCCATATTCTCTCCCAGCAATCGTAGTAAACCCGCCTGACTTCGTCAAGCCTCAGAACACTATGGCTTGAATCAACGACGCCCAAGCATGCAATTTGTCGAAAATTGAGCGACGGAGATTATGAGAAACAGTTGACATCGAACCGAAAATAGTTATAGAATTTTCGGATGGTTGCCCAACCAACCCTAAAATCTGCCACGCGACCAGAATTTGCGCAATAATTAATCGATTACAATATCCACGGGAGGAGGTGGTTACCCAGGGGATATTCTAATTAAGCATCGTAATTCCAAAATTGATAACGCCATCCGGTGAGAACCGGAACTAATCCTTGAGGAGGAAGAAGATAATGAAACGCTTATTGTTCGTTGTATCTTTGCTGCTGCTAGCAGCTTTCGCGCTCGCAGCATGCGGTGGCGCAGCAGAGTACGAGTGTGCTGATCCACTCGGCTGTGTTACATACGCTGAAGGTGAACCCGTCCGCGTCGCGTCCGCACTCGTGATTTCCGGCCCGAATATCCAGCTCGGACAGGACTCCCAGTACGGTGTTGAGATCGCCCTGGAGACAAAGGGCGAAGTCCTCGGTCACCCATTGGAGCTTCAGGC
>JBGUDT010000029.1:0-29337 GCA_041821665.1 Anaerolineales bacterium | reverse complement strand
CGTCGATTGAAAGCTACTTACCAGACGCTGAACTCGGAAAGGATCATACCCCTCGTGGGGATGATTTTTGTAATTGGGAGTAAGCGTAAATCTGCTGACGACATGGATACATTCCTGATTTAACTGGATCGGATGTGGAACCAGGAGCATACTGCAATACAGCAGATGCTCCTGGCTCCTCAAAACGGTTTATGCGCTGACACTCTCGGGAACCTCAGGTAAATCCTTAATCGCTGCTTCGATTTTATCCGTAGGATATTCGTAGTCTTCCAGTTTATCCTGCAGATATGCATCATAGGCGCCGAGATCAAGGAGCCCGTGACCAGAGAAGTTGAAGACGATGACCTTGCTGGTCCCCTCTTCCTTGCACTTGAGAGCTTCATCGATGGCCACTTTAACGGCGTGTGCCGTTTCGGGTGCAGGGATGATCCCCTCGGTGCGTGCGAACTCGATCGCAGCTTTGAATGTGCCCAGCTGATGTATGGCGACCGCCTCGATATCGCCGTTATCGTAAAGTGCACATATATGAGGGGCCATGCCGTGATAGCGAAGTCCGCCGGCGTGGATTCCTGCTGGGACGAATGAGTGCCCGAGCGTGTGCATTTTCACGATAGGTGCGGTTTTAGCAGAGTCACCGTAGTCAAAGGCATACTGACCCTTGGTCAAAGTGGGACATGCGGTGGGTTCTACCGCGATGAACCTGGTGTCTTTGCCCTCGGTGAATTTCTCGTGCAAGAAGGGGAACGCCAACCCGGCGAAGTTGCTCCCCCCTCCCACGCATCCGATGACGATGTCGGGATACTCATCCGCCATCTCGAATTGTTTTATCGCCTCCAGGCCGATCACGCTTTGATGCATGAGCACTGGTCCCAGCACTGACCCCAGAGAGTACTTGAACTTGCCATCAGAAGTGACTGCTGCTTCAACAGCTTCAGAAATAGCGATTCCCAACGAACCGGGGCTCTCAGGATCCTCAGCCAGAACCTGTCGTCCGAAATTGGTGTTTTTAGATGGGCTTGGGGTTACCTTGGCGCCGAAGGTCTCCATGAGGATGCGGCGGTAGGGTTTCTGGTTGTAGGACACTTTCACCATATAGACATCGCAAGCAAGATCGAAGAAATTGCATGCCATTGCAAGCGCAGATCCCCATTGCCCTGCGCCCGTTTCTGTCGTAAATCCAGCAATCCCTTCCTCGGATGCATAGAAGGCTTGAGGGATAGCGGTGTTTGGTTTGTGGGATCCGACTGGGGATCCGCCTTCGTATTTGTAGTAGATGTGTGCCGGGGTGTCGAGGTATTTCTCCAACCGAAGGGCGCGGATGAGGGGAGCAGGCCGCCAGAGTTTGTATATTTCTCGCACAGGCTCGGGAATCTCGATCCTGCGTTCCTCGCTGACAGCTTCCTGAATAAATCGCATAGGGAAGAGTGCAGAGAGGAATTCTGGTGTCACAGGTTCTTTTGTACCGGGATGTAATACAGGTCCCGGAGAAATTGGCATATCTGCGTTGATGTTGTACCAGGCTTCTGGCAGTTCATTTTCAGGAAGAAAATATTTTGTTTGCTCAGTCATGATGATCTCCTTAAAAGATTTGTTCTCAATTGTCTTGTCGCTAAAGTTGCCTCCGTGTATTTATTAGTGTGCACCTCCACTGTATCGATCCACGACATCATCCCGCGGATCGGTTTGATTGGAGGCACTTAAACAAAAAACGCTCGCCTCCGATTGGAGACGAGCGATGTAATCGCCCGTGGTGCCACTCCACTTAGGGAGCTCTCCGATAAAAAAAACCCATCGGTGATGCGACGGGGGTGGGAGAGCCAGCCTCACTCAACTCGAGCACGGCGATGGGATCGCGATGCCCTCTACCTAGATAACGGTGGCGTTTCCGGCACAGGCTACTCGACTAACGTCTTTCGCCCTGCAGCTCAGAGGGCCATTCGGCGATGATGTGCGTACGGGGCTTTCACCCTATCCCCGCTCTCTGGGCCGCCTTATCGTCGCTTACTCGTCCTCTTCAAAGCCTTTTGTATATGGTTTTGTCGTCCCAGTCTATGAGAAAAGAAATCCCATGTCAAGGACGATAAGTTATGAACCTTGTCAATTATCTGTACATCGTATAAAATATACACCTGTATAAAATATAGGAAGGGGAGGGGCATGCCTCGCCCGCGACGAACAGAAGAGGAGATTGAGGAGATGCGGCAGCGTATTCTGGATGCTGCTGTAGAGGTCCTGCATGATGAAGGACCAGGGGGATTGAGCATCCGTGCGATTGCGAATTGCGCCGGCGTCTCCCATATGGTGTTGTATTCCTACTTCGAGGACCACGACGAGTTGATGTCAACTTTGCGGCAGCAGCAGCGAAAACGCTTCATCGATCGCAGATCGGAGATGCTTACCGAAGCCAGGGAAGGGGATGTTTGTCAAGTCGTGCGGAAACTGCTGGATCATTTTGTCGAATTCGCCAATAAGAACCCCGGCATATTCCGATTTATCTGGACGGCGAGTCGAGCACATCAGAGGGGTAAACAACCTCGTGTTCCTGAGCATGCAAAGAAAGGTTTCCGCGCCGAGATGCATCACCTTGCCGAGTTAATCGAAATCGGGATCGAGCGAGGAGTATTCCTAAAGCGCGACCCACATATCGCGGCACTGACCGTTTCAGGTATGATTAATGGACCTCTGGTGATGTACCAAATCCCTGGAAGAATTACAAAGGAAACTTTAGAGAAACTCGAAATTGAAGTCGTCGACGCAGGTATGCACTACCTGACCGGACAGGAATAAATAATGAGCCATCTTCGAAAAACCCTAATCTACCTTAAACCATATAAAGGATGGGTATTTATTGCCTGCGGCCTCGTCGTAATCGAAGCACTGGCACAACTCGTTGTCCCAATGTTATTGAAGTTTGTGATCGATGAAGGAATCTACCTCGGGGACATGACCGCGATCTTGTTGGGGTCTGGCTTGATGCTGGTTGCCGCCGGGGTTGGAGCAGTAGCGACCGTCAGGCGAGCCTATAATTCCGCGAAATTTTCCCAATGGATGGCTTTCGATCTGCGCAATGATCTCTTTAGTCGAATTCAAGGGTTCTCATTCGGAAACATGGATCGCATGCAAACGGGCAATTTGATCACAAGGGTCTCAAGCGACATCGACGTCGTGAGAATGTTTGCGGGACTTGGGCTCATCATGATCATCCGAGCCATCGTTCTCCTGTTTGGAAGCTTATTTTTTCTCATCGCCACGGATCCGAAACTTACGATGATCATGGTTTTCTTGATCCCTGCAATCGGCATCGTCTTTTTTATTCTGGCCAAGGTTGCCCAGCCACTATTTAAACTCGTCCAGCAGCGTCTGGATGTATTAAACACTGTAGTGCAGGAGAACTTAGCCGGTGTTCGTGTGGTGAAGGCATTCGTGCGTGAGCCTTATGCGGTGGATCAATTCGAGGATGCAAATGATGCCTATATGGAGAAGTCCGTCAAGGTTAATCGTTTGATGGTTGTGGCCTTCCCCGTGGTAATGCTGATCGCGAACCTCGGTATGTTAGCCGTAATCATCCTCGGCGGGGCCCAGGTCATTGAAGGCACTTTGACGGTAGGTGGGTTGGTGGCATTCAGCAATTACCTGATGACGGCGACATTTCCAATTGTAATGTTAGGAATGATCATTGCCATGATGCCGGCTGCGGATGCGTCTGCAGAGCGTATCTTGGAAGTCCTTAATACGGAGTCGGATATCCAGGAATCACCCACCGCGACCCCATTGGAAGTAATGACGGGGAAGGTTTCATTCGAGGGTGTGACTTTTAATTACAACGGATCATCTGAGGCGGCAGTCCTCCAGGAAATCAATCTCGTAATTGAGCCTGGGCAAAGCGTGGCTTTGCTGGGCGCTACGGGTTCCGGAAAAACCACGCTTGTTGGTTTGATCCCCAGGCTCTATGAGGCAACGGAAGGTCGTGTGCTTGTCGACGGGGTGGATGTTCGTGAGATGACCGAACATTCGCTGCGCTCTCAAATCGGTGTCGCCTTGCAGCAGACGACTTTGTTTAGCGGCACGATTGCGGAGAATATCGCCTTTGGACGACCCGAAGCGGCCATGGAAGAGGTTGTGAAAGCAGCGAAAGCCGCTCAGGCGCATGAGTTCATCACAGCGATGCCCGATGGCTATGAAAGTAATGTTGAGGCTCGGGGGGCCAATCTTTCTGGTGGTCAAAAGCAGCGAATTGCCATTGCGCGTGCGCTGCTTATAAATCCAACTATTTTGATTTTAGACGATAGTACAAGCTCGGTAGATATGGAAACAGAGTTTCTAATTCAAGAAGCGCTTGACGAGATCATGGAAGGTCGAACAACCTTCATCATCGCCCAACGCATAAGCAGCGTCCTTAAAGCAGATCAGATTATTATTCTGGATCGGGGTCGCATCGTTGCAAAAGGTACGCATCGTGAGCTTCTTGATAAAAGCCCGATATATCAGGAGATCTTCTGTTCTCAATTGGGCATCGATTTCGAGGTTGAGGGCGTCTCCGCTGATTGTCGCGACGATGCAGAGGTAGGAGCTGAATAATTATGGCGGTTGCAAATCGTAGAAGAGGTGGTGGTGGGCATGGAGGCATGAGTGCCGAAAGTGCCAAAGATCAGAAGGGGACTCTTCTCCGCCTCCTCAGGTATTTAAAGCCTTATCGTGCGACGATTGCTGGCGTGAGCATACTCGTAATCTTGAGCACCTTGCTCACGCTTGCCGGACCACTCCTCATCGGAATAGCTGTGGACCGTTTTATTATCCCTGGTGACCTTTCGGGCCTATTGCGAATAGGTATCCTGCTTCTGGTTGTCTATATCGCTGCCAGTGTCACGACCATGATTTATGGAGTGATCATGGTCAACATCTCCCAGAAGTTGATCATGAATATTCGATCGGATCTATTCGGACATGTTCAGACGCTTTCCATGGCGTACTTCGATCAGCATGTTTCGGGTGATCTCATGAGTCGGATTACCAACGATACTGAAGCGATCAACCGCGTGCTCTCGAACGGTCTTGTACAGCTCGCCTCAAGTTTACTGCAGCTTGTTGGAATCCTTGTGGCAATGTTTGTCTTAAGTTGGCAGCTGGCGCTGGGGTCGTTGATTGTGCTGCCATTGACGATTATCGTCACAGGTCTGATAACTTCCCGCAGTCGTGTCGCGTTCAGAAGTGTGCAGCACAATCTGGGTGGATTGAACGCATACGCGGAAGAAAACATCGCTGGGGTTCGCGTTGTCCAGATATTCGCCCGGGAACAGGAGACGATCGATCATTTTAAGAAAGTGAATGAGCAAAATCGAGATGCCGGTATTAAGGCTGAAAAGATAACAGCCCTCCTGCACCCCTTGATGTCGGTGATGAGCACGGTTGCTATTGCGGTGATTGCCGGGCTGGGGGGTTGGCTGGCTATCATGGGCGTCGTAAGTGTCGGCGTAATCGTCGCTTTTCTGGCTTATATCCGACAGTTCTTTCAGCCCTTGCGCTCACTGGCACAACTGTACAACCAGCTGCAATCTGGTCTTGCAGGGGCCGAACGGATCTTTGAAGTGATGGACGCCAACGCTACTGTAGCCGATAAGCCTGATGCAATTCCATTGGACCGTATCCGCGGTCAGGTTGAATTCGAAAACGTGACATTTGCATACGAAGAGGGCAAGCCCGTCGTGCAAGATGTCAACATGATCGTAGAACCCGGGCAGACGATCGCATTGGTAGGACCCACGGGGGCGGGTAAGACGACAGTCATCAACCTTCTCGGACGGTTTTACGATGTCCAGGAAGGTGCGATTCGTGTAGATGGGTTGGATATCCGTGACGTTCAGCAAACGACACTGCGCCGGCAGCTTGGCATCGTCCTCCAAGATACCTACCTCTTCAGCGGGACGGTTATGGAAAACATTCGTTATGGTCGTCTCGATGCTACCGACGAGGAAGTGCTTGAAGCTGCAAAATTAGCCAATGCAGATCAATTTATCTCTCGTTTGCCACAAGGCTATGAGACGGAAGTTTCTGAGCAAGGCAGCAATTTCAGTGAAGGCCAGCGGCAGCTTCTGGCTATTGCTCGTGCCGTGTTGGCCGACCCCGCGATTTTGATCCTCGACGAAGCAACCAGCAGCGTTGACACAAGGACAGAAATTCAGATTCAGGATGCCTTGCTGCGTTTGATGGAAGGACGGACGGCGTTTGTCATCGCGCACAGGTTGAGCACCATCCGGGAGGCGGATCAAGTGTTGGTGATTCACGATCACCGCATTATTGAGCGTGGGACCCACGAAGAACTGATTGACCAGGGTGGTTTTTATAATAATCTCTATATGAGTCAGTACCGACGAGCACAACAGCTCGTGGCAAGTTAATATTAGCGTTGATTATGTGTCTATCTCTACTACGGTGGTGTATGTATGAACTCAGTCTTCGATAAACGACGTCTTGGAAATACAGATTTAGAAGTTTCGCCCATTGGTCTCGGTGTGATGCAATTTGCGGGCGGGAGTGGGATGTTTGGGATGATGTTCCCTGAAATATCACAGGAAGAAAAGAACCTGATCGTCTCATCTGCAATTGAGGGTGGAATAAGCTGGTTCGATACTGCTGAGATGTATGGACGCGGTAATTCCGAACGGGGGTTACGAGATGCTTTAGTGCATACGGGAATAAAGGATGAGGATGTCATCATTGGAACCAAGTGGTTTCCGATGTTCAGGACAGCCAGGAACATTCCTCGCACGATCGAAGATCGTCTTCGGTACCTATCGGGATTCACAATCGATCTCTACATGGTTCACCAACCATGGGGATTCTCTTCTCCCGAGTCGGAGATGGATGCCATGGCGGATCTTGTCGCTGATGGGAAAATCCGATCGATCGGGGTCAGCAACTTTAATGTTAATCAGATGCAGCGTGCCCAGGCCGCGCTCGAGAAGAGGGGTTTACCTCTGGCGGTGAACCAGGTGCAGTACAGCCTGATCCATCGGAACATCGAATCAAATGGCCTGCTTGAAGCGGCTAAGTCAATGAAAGTGACGATTGTAGCCTGGTCTCCACTCGGCTCAGGGATCCTGTCTGGAAACTTTCACAAAAACCCTGAGCTTCTCGATCGAACACCGGTCGGACGCCGATTTCGTCTTCGTCGTCAGGTTGATCGCACTGCTCCGTTAATTGAGACGCAGCAAGAAATCGCTGAAAAACATGATGTCACATTAGCCCAGGTCGCCCTGAACTGGTTGCTGAATGCGCATGGAGATACTGTGGTAGCCATCCCGGGTGCTTCAAAAGTGACTCAAGCTGAGCAGAACGCCGGGGCGATGAATTTCAGACTTACCGATGAAGAGATGGCTCGCCTCGATACGGTGTCAAAAGAAATTCTCTAATAATTATCCCCAGCTCGATGTCTATTTAATACATCTTCTTATATTGATCGCCTAAATTTGATCGTCCATCCTGATTTGCAGTTCCTGGAGGGGGTCTGCCACGCATTATGCGTAATCCATCCCTCCCTGAGACACAACCAAAGCTTGGTCTCTGACCATTTCCACGCGAAAATAACTGCGAACAAATTTATACATTGATACGAACGGTAATGGGAGAGGTTGAATGTCGATCGCTATGAAGGGCGTATCTGATTTTAGTGAACAGCAAGCACAGCACCTCATACTGGAACACGTCGGTGTTATGGGTGTTGCGAAATAGATCCCTTTCGATAAACAATTCTGTTTAATCAGGTTGCTCAATCCAATTGATTATCCGATGGGCATTCGAGGGGTACGGAGAGAATAGCGTGGATGAAATCAATGACGGGAAGGTCATTATCACTGCTGCCATCAACGGATCGAGACCGACAAAAGAAATGAACCCCGCGGTCCCCTATTCTCCAGAGGAGATAGCAGAATCAGCGCTTGAATGTTGGAGGGAAGGAGCAGCGATTACACATCTTCATGGGAGGGATCCATCGACCGGTCTCCCTTCATCTGACAGCGTCCTCCAGCGTGAAGTGGTAGA
Organism: Anaerolineales bacterium; assembly: GCA_041821665.1. Classification (GTDB taxonomy): domain Bacteria; phylum Chloroflexota; class Anaerolineae; order Anaerolineales; family E44-bin32; genus E44-bin32. Next base: position 21,300 of record JBGUDT010000029.1, on the reverse strand, counting down.
GCGCATTCGTGCCGATTCAGACATGCTTATCAATCTCTCAACAAGCGGCTACCATATTGTCGTGGAGGACGTCATCGATGAACGACTTAGGCCGCTTCAACTCAGCCCCGAACTATGTTCTCTGGATATTGGGTCGGTCAATTTTATTGATGGGGCATTTGTGAATCCGCCGGCCTGGGGGAGAATTGCTGCGGAAACGATGCGGGCGAGCTGGATCAAACCTGAGATTGAAGTTTTTGAATTAGGACATATCGCACAAGCCTGTGACTGGATAGACGAAGAGCTGTTCCTGATGCCACCGTTTTTCCAGCTTTGCATGGGTGTGAAGTGGGGAATTCCAGCGGAAACCGAGAATCTAAATTTCATGGTCAAACAGCTTCCCAGCAACGCGGTGTGGTCAGTACTTGGGGTAGGAAAGCGACAGCTCCCGATGATTGAGTGGAGTCTCGCAAATGACGGACATATCAGGGTTGGGTTTGAAGACAATCTCTACATCCGTAACGGTGAGCTTGCGAAGAGTAACGCCGAGTTTGTTAGGATGGCTGTGGAGCTTGCACATAAATACAATCGGGATGTAGCCAGCCCGGAAGAGGCCAAACGAATTTTAGGCATTTCCAAATCACAGGAAATGCTGTAGATCAAAGACACCTGGATCTCGGATCGATATCGCATGCGGAGAGACTTTTACATAGAACATAATCAAGATGAGATCAACGAATACGTGACCTATCATAGTAAGGTTATTAAACTTACTTTGCCAACCCTTCGTGATGGTTTTGTGAATAAGCCGTACTAGAAGGATTTTCGTGATCGAGGTCTTACAAAAGAGGCATGTCTTAGATGCGTTGACTGTGAGGCTGTATGAGTATATCGGATAGTTGGATGGATAACGTCCCCAGCTGGTGGCAGCGTCTGATATTGACTCTGGCTGCGACGGGTTTCGCATCCTGGCTCCTCGCCCGAGTTCTCCCATACCTTGATCGAACTGTGCTTAATCTCACCCGAAACCGTCAAACTGCAACACGCCTACTGACCGGCCTACCAGCGCTCACGATCACGACACGTGGCGCAAGAACCGGCAGGATGTACCGAACACCACTGCTGTACCTTCAAGAAGGGGAGAATTATATTCTGATTGCTACCAATTTTGGCCAACGTGAAAACCCTGGATGGTATTACAACATCCTGGCCCACCCTGAAATTGAGGTTGCTTTTAATGGAGAAACTTCAAAGTACCTCGGATCCGAGGTAGAGGGGCTTGATTGGCGGGCTTATTGGGAGATGGCGGTCGCACATTACCCAGGCTATTCGAAATACCAACATCGAGCGGCGGGTCGGAGGATTCCCATCATCATTCTTTCTCCGCTAGACCGATCGGCAGATGAAGCTCCGGGATGATGTGAGCTACGCGTGACGGTTCAGTAATAGCGGGACGCTTCGGAATCACGATCCGCTCAGTGCACTTTGTGCTTTCTCGAAGTCGTCAACTCCGATAACGAGATCCATGCCTGCCGTCAGGTAGAGCAGGTTAATATTCACACTCGCTTTTGCCAGTTGACGGGCAATTCCACCCAATTCCCCGGGTCGATCCTCAATACTGACGACGAGCACAGCACGCTCATCTAATATTTCGAAAGCGGATTCCACAAGTGCATTTCTGGCTCGCGCTGGTTCTTCCACAAGGAGGTTTATGATACCCATACCCTCACAGCTGACCCCGCTAATGCCTTCGATGTTTACGCCGGCTCCACCGAGTGTTTCGCCCAGAGCGGCGAGCGCACCGGGCTTATGTTCCAGTCGAACGGTTATATTCTTCGCCATCGTACCTCCTTCTGCGCCACGCATACAATGCCGCCTTCTGATCCCATTGTTGCATAAGAATCCATCATGACCAAGAGGCCAGTATTTCGATACGCTACTTTGACCTATAATGTCGGCCGGAGGCGTATATGAACCGTCAGCGAAAACTTGGAATATTCGTATTCATCGTGTCAAGCTCAATGGCCGCATTTGCATGTGCGGTCCCTGGAACCGAGCGCGCACCCGATGTGGGGGCGACGCCGGACCAGATCTTGGTAGAACCGACCACGACCAGTGTCACTCCCCCGACCGAAACCCCCATCCCTCCCACGGCTACGCTGGTCCCGGTGATCCATGAAGAGAATGTTGAGATGATGACGGATGTCCTCACCCTGGGGGGTCATGGAAACGTCATCCGGGATCTCGAGTTTTCCCCGGATAGCGCCAGGTTGGTTGTTGGCACAGGGGGCAGCTCAGCGCGAGACATCAATCGTCTGCACCTCTGGGATGTTAATACGGGTGACCTCATCGCGGTCAGCGATGAGCTGAACACCATCACGTGGGACCTTGAGTATTCGCCTGACGGTGAGTCGATCGTTACGGCGATGGGCGATGGCACGGTGAAGCTCTGGGGAGCGGATGATCTCACGCCCCTCCAAATCTATCCGCATGCAGGGGATGTAAACAGTGTGGCTATCTCACCAGACGGTCGCTACATGGCAGCTGGTGTAGCCGAATCAGGTGGAGGCTTTGTCGTGATTCAACAAGATGGTGCGTCCATCCGTCGATTCTGGGCGCATCCATATAGCGTTCCAAGCATGGATTTTTCGCCGACGGGTCAATTCCTTGCCACCGGGGCAGTGGATAGGTCGGTGAAAGTGTGGCAGGTGAGTGACGGGCGCCTGGTGGAAACACTGCTTCAGGATGGGCAAGGGACGAGTGTTGTGTTCTCGCCGGATGGTTCTCTCCTTGCCTCTGGAATGTGTGCCTTGTCCGATGCACAGATAAAATGCTCCCAAGGCGAAATCTGGGCTTGGAATGTACCAGAATGGGACCTCATTCGGACATTTCGTGGACCGGTGGATTGGGTTGAGGATGTGGATTTTTCTCCCAATATGTCGTTGGTTGCGGGAGGCGGGAGGGATTTCGCTGTCTATCTATGGCAACTCCGAGATGCCCGCCTCTTACGGACCCTGGCAGGTCATGCAGGTCCTGTCGCAGCAGTCAATTTTTCACCCGATGGGACAATGTTGGCGACAGGTTCGTCGGATGAGACAGTGAAGATATGGAAAATTACCCCTTGACGCCGAATGCTTGGAGGGAGAGATCAGGACTCAATCCCTAAAGATATTTAACTGATCTCACGGGGTGACCTCGGCGAGATTGGAATCAGGGCAGTTGAAATTCACTGAGGATGCATCCATCCAACCCTTCGTCGGCATATCGATGTTACCCTCACTCAAATCAACTCGCATCCAATCAGCCCCGTACCTGCCTTCAACTTCGACATAATCACCTGCATTCAGGACGACGAGGACATCTGCTGAAGTATCCGGAAGAGCGTAGATCGGTGTCTCCGACATTGGCATCGTGAAACAGATACCTGGAGCTGGTCCTTCGACGATGGGAACATCCGCGCAGTCTCCACTCAGTTCAATAGCACTGTCGAGCGAGACCCAACGGAGCCGGAATACGCCGATATTCGCTGCTTGAGCATATGCAGGATCAAATCCCACCCAGTCATTTGCGGTCCTCGCTTGTACGAGCAGCGGTGTGCCACTAGGTATCTCGGCAAACTCCTCAGCGGAGTAGGATGGTCGTCTGAAGGCAGTTACATAGCTGATGGCGCTTAACTCGCATGGGGTATCTGTCCCGCTGGTTTCACCGATGGAAGTTCCCGATACCCGGGGTTCCATCAAGCTCCAGGTCTCTCCGCCATCGAATGTTCGCACGAGGGCGATCTCATCATCTGAGCGTGCGATCGCCCAGCCAAGGCTCTCGCTTACGAAGCTAAATTGTCCATCCCAGCTAACGGTCTTGATTTTGCTCCAACCCCGACCTCCATCATCTGACCAATAAATATCTTTTCCGAAAAGCCAACCACGTGTAGGATCGATGAGGGTGAGTTGTCCTTCAGGTGATCTGTGTGTCTCCCAGGTCGCTCCACCGTCATCGGTTAAATACACAAAATGATTGGGCTCCATTGGACCGCTCTCAATATTGCAGGACATTATGACCGCGCCAGAATCCGCAGAATGCATGTTGGGTGCAGAAGTCCAACAGGAGGACGCAGATCGGAAAACATCTGGTCGGTCGCTTGGAGGGGGTAGGCTGATTCGATCCCACTCGAATCCACCATCCTTTGTGGTTGCCAGGAAGACCTCCCCGGGCTCAAATGGACAGTGCAGCGTCTTCCAGCCGTTCATTGCATCGGAGAAGGCATAATCGGTGCTGTGGCAGGTGGATTCGGTATTCATCTCTTCGTGTAAATTCTGGTAGGAGGTCCCCCCATTCTGCGTGCGCAGGAATTGATAGCGGTGATGTCCGACGCCAACGAAGATCTCATGCAGGAACCACCCATGGTTGGGATCGACGAACTTCATCGCTTGGTCAAGTTCATCCATCTCAAGTGTTTGAGATTCCCCTCCGTATGCCCAGGAATCCCCTCCGTCTTCCGTATTCCAAAATCGAAGCTTATATTCAGCAGCAATACCATCATAGACTCGATATGCAATGCGAGCACTAACCTCATCGAGAAAAGCTCCAACTGCTTTTTTCCGGGGCTCTTCGGTGCTGATGCCCGATTCAGGGGGAGAGACATCCGACCAGAATTTTCCCCCATCCATTGTCACCAGAATGTGGTCTTCATTTTCATCGATATGTCCAATCGCCCATCCCGTCGTTGGTGTAATCATTTGAATATGGGTGATCGTGATTTCTTCACCGCGGGGGATGGGATCCATGTTGGAACCGGAAGGTAATTGATGCAGAATGCTAGTACATGGCCCATTCAGGTTGATCCATTGAGACTCAATCCATCCTATCCCTTCGACATCCAGGCTACCTGTACTCAAATCTACTTCATACCAATTCTGGGTTGGCTGGGAGGTCACTGCGACGAAATCATCACTTTCTAACATCATCAAAACGTCGGCGTCGATCGAGGGGGTCTCATAAACGGGGAATTCCGTCATCGCCATAGTAAAACACACACCCGCAGGAGGAGGTTCTATCACCGGCAGCGCGTCACAGTCCCCCTGTAATGAAAATTCCCCGGTTTTCTGTACCCAGCGAAGCCTGAATGGACCTACGTTGGCAGCCTGGGGAATCCCGGGATCAAATCCTATCCAGCCATTCACACTCTCTGCAAATACATATACGGGCATGCCAGAAGGCATGGTCTCAAATAATTCGGATTCAAGATCGGGTCGGTAATATGTAGGTAAATCTGAGTTCGGGATGAGAACACACGGCTCTTCGACATGTGAGGTTGAATCCTCCTCCTGGGATTCCTGCTCTTGTGGTGATGGGGTCTGTGTCATGGGTTTTTCACCAGGGACCACATCGTTCGGTTGTGGATCGCAAGAAGCAATGAAAAGAACGATCAATAGGAAAATGAAATAGGTGTATTTTTTAGTCATAAGAATCCCCTTTCGGGCATGGATCCAGTGAAGCGATAGAAACCAACCTGAGGCACTTCGTTACCTTAATATAAGGAAGGTTTTCTATTCTAGCCTCATCGAAAAATGTGCGCTACACACTTTGACCATGAGTAGCGAGACCATTTGCTCATTGATGTCTCCGACCTTTTCACACATAATGAGTGCGTAATGCTCACATGTTTTACTGTGCCTGACGCATGAATCTTGGCGAAGGCAAATTGACTCTTGTGAGGGAGATGGATTTGCAACCATTAATTTTTCGTAGTGGCAAGCGTATTTTGGCCATCAGTTTCGCCGCGTTAATATCCCTGTCGTTGAGCGGATGCGACGGACTTCGTGACATTGCCAACTTACCTCTATTTTCTCCCCGCGCCACACCCACACCGGAGACACCACTCCCCGAGTCGCTTACGGCTGCAATCCAATCGATTCCAGGACAGGTGAACGAAAGTGCCCCAAGGTTGATCCGTGAAGAGGCAGCGGAGACGCTCCAAGCTATTGCGGGTGGTGCTGCTGGGGCAGCTGGCGTCCAAGTATTTATGATCGATCGAATCCTTATTGATGGAAGTCAATTTCTGGATGAAGCACGCATCGAAGAGACGCTCCTTCTTGAGCATGATCTCGAACTAATGCACACACTTATTGCGGCCATTCTACAGGAGGGTGTCCCGGACCGGGATAAAGAAATATTCCAGGAAGCTTTGGCAAAGCTGGTACAGGCAGACTACCAACTTGTACTGATCTCAGTTGCGGATGCGGAACTTGTGGTGCGATCTGCACAATCTGCCGGCGAGGAATTATCCGATGTCGGGATCCAGGCTGCTGAGACTGAGATCGAGAGAACTCGCACGGGTATTCAGATATTGAATGATTCGTTGCGCAGAGGTGAGCTCCGAGGCGCCCTAAATCTTATTGTCCCAGTATGGGAGTCTGCGACTGCAGTACGCACAGTTTGGGGTTTGCACTATGAAGGCGATTATGATGAAGATGGCGTGGAGGAACTTCTCGAGCTGAGTCTAGGTTCGAGTCCATTTGTAGACGACAGCGATGAAGATGGACTCAGCGATTATTACGAGGTATATCACACGGCACCCCAGGCTATGCCTGGACTCGCCGATACGGATGGAGATGGGATTTTCGATGGAGATGAGGATCTGGACCTAGATGGAGTAAGTAATTTGATGGAGAGAGATCTGGGCACTGAGCCTCTACTCATCGACACCAATGGAGATGGGTTGAGTGACATGGCGATTGTGCTTGGCGTAGAGATGGGGGCTGTTACGGGTGATTCAGATGGAGACGGTTTATCTGACGAGAGTGAAGAGCGTCTGGGAACGAACGTGCTTCATGTGGACAGCGATGGCGATGGGATCTCTGATGGACAAGAATTTCACTCACAGATTTTCGATTACCCTGATCTCGGACTCAAGGTTGTGCTTTTCGGGATGGGAGATCACCTTTCAGAATTTCAAGCAGAGGGGATGGTGGGTGCGCCCGGGTATGCTGGTAACTTTGGACAGGTAGGTAATTTCATCCGCATGTCCACGGGGCTTCCCTATGCATCGGGGATCATTTCCCTTGTTTATGATGAAGCTAACGTCCCCGCAGGGGATGAAGCGAATCTCAGGCTCTTTCTCTACGATGAAGAACTAGGTGAGATGGTCATGCTTGAGAACCCCTCGGTCGATTTTGAGAATAATGCCGTGCAAGGCGAGACATACAAGCTTGGTCCTGTAGGCATCATATACCTGCCCATCTGGAATGCCGTCACCCCCCAGTAGCCAAACTTTTACTCAACTAAAGGCGGTCTGAACCAGCGACCACGCGACGCTCAGGTGGTTAAGACATAGACGTGGTTTCTGCCTGGGTTCAATCCTAGCGAACTTTACATAAGTAACCGTATTGTTAGTCCCCGGTAAAGCGAGATCTGCATATCGATTGGTATGATGATTTTAGGTATGAGGTTATGTTCGTTGTAATAGGAAGGTGTGTGTAGTGATGAAAACATTCAACGAAAGTGGTCAAGGCCTTTTGGAGTATTCTCTCGCCATCGTACTCATCGCCATCCTCGTTATGGTTACACTATTTTTCATCGGACCTGGTGTTGTAGATATGCTCACGGACGTCGTGGCTTCTTTCTAATATTAATAAAATATTTACTTCTGAACACCGGAAATGCCAAACCTAGTCTCGTAATTAATCAGTCTCATCGCGAGTGATACCTGATCGTATCGTATCAATAAAAATTATCTTTGCATACTTCAAATAAAAGTCCCAAGTAATGGAGCGGTTTCTGGTATTCTTATCCTCATCAGGAGGCGTAACTTATGCATCAATCCTCACTTATGGACGTCATCGGCGAGAGGCTGGGGGAGCGCGTGGATGAATTCCTTATTCCCCCTCCTGTTTTCGAAGCGATGAAGGGTGAAATAATCGACATCGACCTTGATGTTGGAACCTTGACGACTCGATTTCCGGTCCTTGAAGCCTATCAGAACCCCTACCGTTCAATGCAAGGCGGCATGGTCGCAGCGGCTGTGGACAACACGCTTGGTCCACTGAGTATGTTGGTTGCTCCGCCGAATGTCACCCGCCGGCTAGAGATGAAATATAGCCGTCCGATCATGATGGATTTAGAATTCATCACTGTAAAGGGTCAACACATAGGCGGCGAAGGACGTAATCTAGTGCTGAAGGCTGAGGTGCGAGGTCCGGAGGGCCAGTTGCTCGCTAGAGCCAGAGCATCACACTGGATTCTTGAGGAAGGACGATAACTGCGGGTAGTAACCATTCCTCTATGGGAGTTAATTCAAAACCTGGAGAGTTCGTAATCGATTTCGTTAGGTCGATGTTGTCAGGGTAACTAGCATATTTTAAGCGCATCAATATCAACCAAATCAATGGTTGGATGGATAGGAGCGAAGATGTCAGAATTTGGTGTATCGGAACTCATTCCGGTCTTGCAGACCGCCATTGGCCCTGTTATTTTGATATCGGGAGTCGGTCTTCTTCTGCTCACGATGACCAACCGACTGGGTCGTGTGATTGATCGAGCCCGATGGATCGATGAGGGTTATCCTGATCTCCCTGAGAATGAAAAAGCACAAAAGAGAGCTCAACTTAGTGTGTTGTGGCGGCGTGCTCGCATGATCCGACTTTCTATTACCCTGGCTTCAACCAGTGCGCTTTTTGCGGCCATTCTCATCGTTATCCTTTTCGCCACTGCTCTGCTGCAACTCGAGGATGCATGGCTCATCAGCCTCGTGTTTGTGATTTGTATCATGACCTTGATTGCATCGCTCCTGATCTTTATTCACGACATCAATCAATCCCTGGTTGCATTAAGGTTAGAGTTGGATGATGGAGATTTGAACAACAGATGATGTGCAAACCGCATAATGAGTCCTCTCATCCCCCTCGTTTCAAAGTCACCTTTGATGAAGTTGTCCCCGGTGATTGGAAATTCAGCTTGTCTACCTAGCAATTGTTTCCATACAAACTGAACGCGAGATTGATACACCGGGATGTTACGAGCCAGAAAGAAACGGGTGAGACATAAGCTCACCCGTTTAAATCACCGAGTTTCAGATAGATTTGGAATCGATGGACCTCGGTCGAATGCGCTTACGCTGGGACCTCCGAGAAAGCCGATGCGGATGCATAGGCGACCCCAACCATAGTGGGACCGGTGTGCGCGCCCAGCACGAGGGACATGGGACCGATCGGAAGCCAGGTGCATTCGTACGTGGCGTCAATTATCTCGCGCAGCATTTCTCCACCCTCAGGATTATATGAGTGTAGGACCTGTACTCGAAGAGGACTGCCCGCAGGGTGCTGTTTTTTCATAAAATCGACAAGACCTTTTAGGGCGCCTTTGAAAGAGCGATTCTGGGCGAGTTGAACGTAGGTTCCGTTTACTTTCTCAACCCCGATGATGGGTTTGATGTTCAATACAGAGGCGATGAGCCCCTTCATGTGACTGATCCTGCCGCCATGGATCAGATAGTGGAGCTCTTTGAGTGTATATAGACTTTCACTCGCATCCCCGATTTTTTCCATGAGTGAGAGCACGGCATCCATCGCCCAGCCGGCCTTGATGGCTTGGGCGGCAGCTTTAACCTGCCAGCCGGCAGCGGCAGAGAGGGTTTTCGTATCCACGAGGGTGATATTGGCCTCGGGGACAAGTTCGGCGCCTGCCTGGGCTGAGTTGAATGTGCCGCTTAATCCCGAAGTCATGTGCACGGATAAGATATCCGGGTCTGTGACGGCCAATTGTCGATAGATCTCTGCAAATTCCCCAGCAGAAGGCTGCGACGTCGTTGGCAGTTCTTCGGACTTTTCCAGCAGTGCGTAAAAATCCTCGGGTTTGATATCCACACCTTCCTTGTAGATATTATCCCCTAACTGGACATTCAATGGGACGACGTGGATATTTAAGTTCTTCCGCTGTTCTTCCGATAAACCAACATCCGTTCCGCTGTCTGTAACAATCTGCACGACTTTCCTCCTCATTCTTGTTGTACTCAGAGTATTGTACTCTAGAATTTCCTCTGACCGAATTCAGTCGGGGGTCTGCAATGGACCATCTCTGCGGTAGGTTGGAGCCGAATAAAACAACTTAAATGTTCAATTTGTGGCGAAAATCACAATGCCCGAATTATCCTGTTCAAACTTGTCAATATCTGTTATGATAACCGCCTGAAGGTTGCGTGTATGTTCTGTCTGGAAGTCGTAAGATGAAGGCCTGAGCGTAAGCAGCTCAGGCTGTCTTGGTTCTAAGAACCCGACCGCCGAGAACTAGACAAGCAACTCATACTGAATTTGCCATAAGGAGGCAAAGTATAATGTCGGAACGAGTTCAAGGTACGGTCAAGTGGTTCAATGGTAGCAAGGGCTACGGGTTCATCGAGCGCGAAGATGGCGACGATGTGTTCGTGCACTACTCAGCGATCCAAGGCGATGGCTTTCGCAATCTAGAAGAAGGCCAGCGCGTGGAATTCACCGTTGAGCAGGGCGGAAAAGGCCTGCAGGCTGCAGACGTCACAATCGTCTAGCCACCGAGTATCGTAACAACGAGAGGGCTGCCCAACCGGGCAGCCCTTTTCTATTTAATTCATCTAGTTCGAAAACGCTTTTTTCTCACCTTAATGGATCTTACACGTGTCAGAAAATTTATAGGCGTTGTTCTCATGTGTGCTTATGTTCCAGTGTTGGAAGGTGTCGTGCCAGTCAAGTGGAAATTGTGTGGAACAGCGATAGATTGATGTAAATGATTAGAGTATAGTAAACAAATATGATTCAACATTGGCACTTACTCATCCCATCCGAGCAAGACATCATGTCAATACCGGAGATCCAAAGTGGCTAACTTTAGTGGTAAGGAAGTTGGAGAATCTTAATGTTGCCGTTCCACCGCATTTGGAGTCCTGAATAATTGTCGTAGAAGGAACGTAGTCATCCATGAGCACAAATATATTTTTTTCTCTGATTAGGAAGGCTCTTTTAGATTCACAATTTCGAGGAAGGTTATTAAAGCACCCGGGTGACACTGTGGCTTCTTATGGCTTGGATAGGATTGAGGAAACCCTCCTGAGTGCTCTCAAACCAGGAAAGCTGGAAACGATCGTTGGAAGAATGCTCGGCCACGAGTTGCTGCCCAATCGTGTGAGCCGACGTTTCGTCGTACTTCCCACCTCAAGCCAAGCACCGGTTGATGATGATCTTATACCGATCTGGATTGACCAGTGGAATTCGGGTGTGGATATCGGCAAAGATGGCAAGCCGAAAGGAAGGCGACGTGCATTTGGGAGTGGAGGCCACCCATCGACCTCTCTTTGCCTCCATGCCTTGGAAAATACCTTCAGTGGGGCGCCTCGGGTCCTGGATATCGGGACCGGATCAGGCATTCTTGCGATTGCTGCGGCGAAGCTGGGTGCGAATCGTGTCCTCGCCATCGATATCGATGATGCTGCTGTTCAAATCGCCCAAAGCAATGTGAATATAAATGAGCTAGATGCCATCATCACGGTTAAGCATAAATCTATGGACCAGTTGGAAGAGTCAAATTTCGATCTGGTCCTGGCGAACCTCACCAGATCGGTGCATTTGACCTTGCTGAAGGAAAGGATGCTGGATCTTCTTGCCCCTGGAGGAAAGATCGTTCTTTCGGGAATTAAGGAGAGTGAAGGTGATGGTCTCCGAAAGGCGGTTGGATCAGCTGGCGGCTTCCTCGTAGATGGCTATGTGGAGCGGGGATGGGTTTCCTTCGTTGTGGTAATCAGCGACTGAACTCATGATTCGGGATATATTCCTGCGGCCTGGCAAAATCGAAACTATCGAAATAACATTTTCCCTCCACAACTTCAACAAACTCAGTCCATTACTCGGTTACAATGTGGCGAGCGCCGCGGGTGGCGCTGATTCCGAAGGACACACATGGTTTCAACATGTGATAGGAGGTAGCATGGCTGAGAAAGTTCTTGAAAAATCCAGGATTACGATCATCGGCGCTGGTGCTATGGGTCGTGCGATTATCCATACTCTAACAGGTAGTGGTGAGATCGACCCGGGCAATGTGGTCGCTAGCGATCCGGTTCCTGAGCAAAGGGAGCTTCTGTCGGAGCGGTATGGCGTCGGTGTGAGCGCGGACAACAAAGAAGCTGTAACAGAAGCCGATGTTGTGGTGATCGCAGTCAAACCACAAGTTCTTCCACACGTCATGACCGAGTTGAATGGCTCCATCCCGCAAAATGCGCTCGTTTTTTCGATCGTGGCTGGTATGCCGATCAAGACGATGCGGCTGGGGTTTGACCATGAAGCCATTATCAGAGCGATGCCAAACACCCCTGCACAAATAGGCGAGGGTATGACGGTCTGGACGGCGTCCTCAGCTGTGACTGAATCCCATTTCGCACAAGCCCGGACCATTCTTACCGCCATGGGAAAAGAGCTATACGTCGAGGAAGAGGGAGAGCTCGATATGGCTACGGCTGTAAGTGGGACGGGTCCGACGTATGTCTTCCTGCTGATGGAAGCTCTCGTCGATGCGGCCGTACACCTGGGATTTTCACGCCGCGATGCACGGGAGCTCGTCATCCAGACGGTAGAGGGTTCTGTCAAGTATGCAGCGCAATCCGATCAACACCTCGCTCGCATGCGGAACCTGGTCACATCACCGGGAGGGACGAGCGCCGAAGCGATCTACCAACTGGAGAAAGGTGGGATGCGCACGGTGCTATCTAAAGCTGTATGGGCGGCCTATCAGAAGAGTCGCTTGCTCGGAGAGCGCGCTGAAGACCCGTTGGAAGCGCCTCTGCATATAGACAGCGAGGGATAAACCTGTTGAACAATGCTCAGAAGATTCCTGTTGTAGAATAGATGTACTGTGGAAGAGATATATGCACGAATCGGAGGGTTGAGATGACAGAAGAGAGCACAGTCCAATCGAACCCAGACAAGGTTGCCACACTCGCGATCGTCGTCACCGGTATCATCGTCCTGGCATGTATTCTGGCATGTTCCGTGATCTCGATCGTGTTGATTTTGAACGCGCCCTGGCAGACCTTTTGATCACCAACATGTAGAGCAGCAATAGATTCGAGATATCATTCCACCCCCTTAATAGCGCTCAATCCGTTTGTTGTGTGGATCCCATTTAAGGATATGGATCCGCATTCTGAAGTGTTAGTGAGCATCTGCTTGCATTCATGATGAAGACCATGCGAGTCTTCTTTGTGATAGAGTCTCACAATACAATTCAAGGAGAATCAACATGGTCAAAACGCCCTCAACAATGTTAGCTCTTGGAACCAAGGCACCCACTTTTCAGCTTCCTGATGTCGTCACGGGTGAAGGTGTCTCCCTGGATTCTTTCGATACGAAAAAGGGTCTGTTGGTGATGTTCATCTGTCGGCACTGTCCCTTTGTTAAACATGTCGAAGCGGAACTAGCAAGTATCGGCCAGGATTACGCCGATAAAGATCTCGGTATTGTAGCGATCAGCTCGAATGACGCCGCGGAATATCCTGAGGACGCACCTGAAAGCCTGAAAGAGATGGCGGATGCCCTTCAATTTAATTTCCCCTATCTTTTTGATGAAGACCAATCCGTTGCGAAGCAATATACAGCGGCGTGCACACCCGATTTCTTCCTCTTCGATTCGGCACGGATACTTGTGTATCGTGGGCAGCTGGATGATAGTCGACCTGGCAATGACATTCCGGTCACGGGTGTAGATCTCAGAGCGGCCATCGATGCAGTCCTAACCGATGCGGCCGTCTCATCCGAACAAAGGCCCAGCGTGGGATGTAACATCAAGTGGAAAGAGGACAATGCACCTGCATATTTTGGGTAAGTCCATCAATTCAGTTATAAAGATTGCATCATGACATACCGACAGCCTTGAAGAAATTCAAGGCTGTTCTAATTATCATGGATGGCGGAGTTGTAAGTACAAATCTCCGACTTGTGGTATCGAAGAATTCCACCTACTATTGGTTTTGTCGAAAAATTCACAAATCATTTTCTCCTTCTACCTGCTGGTTTCCTCTATCGGTATGGATTTAATATTCACACATAAACATTTTGCGCAGAGTGTCATAGTTATGATCCGATTTTATTTTCTATGGAGGTGAATTGTGAGGATTCGGAATTTACGAAAGCGTGGCAGCTACTTACCGATCACACTGGTCGTATTGACCATAATCATCACTTCGCTTGCATGTAGCGTTCCTTTCCTCTCAAAGGAGGAGGCGTCAATTGATGTCGATCCCTCTGAACCTGAGATTGAAGAATTGGTGATCGTGGAAGAAGCTCCAGGTCAGGTATCAAAACCTGATTCTTCGTTTATAGTAGGTCAATCCAGCCATCCGGCGATCTCCATAGATATACAGGTCTTCCTTGAGGAGACGCTCGGCCAGGTACTTGAAGTGGTTGTGACGAATGATGCCGAAACCACAGCAAGGCTCTACTGGACCGACCCGGGTGCTGACAAGATTCAACGAGCGTGGGTAGGTGATCCGGAGATTGAAGACCTGGTTACCGAGGGCCTCGATGAACCCCATGGAATTGCACTTGATGTAGCAAAAGGTGAAATGTATTGGGCGGATGCGGGTAAGGATCTTATCCAACGATCCACACTTGAAGGGATGAATATCGAGGATCTTGTTCTAGACGGGCTATCTCTACCGGTGGGCATTGCCTTGAATCTCCCTACTGAAGCCATGCTCTTCACCGATGCCGAATACTCAAAAATTTATAGTTCAGACAAGGATGGTGAATTCGTCCAATCCTTGCCTGTTTCAACGACCGCTCCTCAGGGTTTGGCACTCGCTCCAGAGCTGGACAGACTGTACTGGATCGACACATCCGGCATCCACCTCACAGATCTAACCAACGACAGCGATATGCTCCTGATACCTCTAGAGACTCAGGCATTTGCGATCGCACTGGATACTTCTGGAGGGAAGCTGTACTGGACGGAGGAAGGATCGATTCAAAGAGCGAACCTGGATGGCACAGGCATTGAGGTCCTCTTCCAGGAGGATCCCGGTCTCTTCTATGGGATTGCGCTGGATACAAGCGAAGGGAAGATGTACTGGACGGACTCCGTCGGTGGAAAAATCCGACGAGCGGAGCTTGATGGCGATAACCCTGAGGATGTTATAGTTGGTCTCTATCAACCCAGCGGGCTCGCTATTGAACTCGGCGGTGACGTAACGGTAACCATCCCGTGCGGGCTTATCTTCACACCAGGAACGGAAGATGGGGGAGATCCAGGTGGTCCATCTGACCCCGGAATACCATGGGAAGGAAAAATGCAGCGGCTGATGGTGATTCAGGAAGTGAAAGTTAATGTACCAGCAGGGGAATCGGCAAATATTTATCCCTATGTATCATGCGTCGATCCAGAAGGAGAAATCCCCGGATTAGGTGCCTCCTATAGCCAAGTGGGGGTTGCGTCCGGGAATCTTATGCAAATGGCAGATTGTATCTGTACAGAGGAGCTTGTGGATGAGGAGAGCGATCCGATGCTTTATTTTGGACAACAAGCTACGCTGCAGACTGCCATTTATGAGGTTGCGAAGGGGCAGAGCATAGACGATTTGATGGATTCACTCAGTGGAACGGATAATGCGATTGGGCAATACATGGAACTTCAGGAAATCTATGGGATGATTTCTGACGTATTACCCGAGTTTATCGATTGGCGAGCGCAATGTGGTGTTGAACTCGAATAAGTGATTTTGAGTAAGAAGCATAATTTAAGGAAAATTGCTTTCTTCGTCCTGCAACCTATCGTTTTCCGGATGATTTCAGGACATGAATCTGTGGAGAATGGTAAAAATTGCATTGCTATTGTAAAAGGACTCGATAGGAAGAAATTCCCCTCGCTACTTCTAGACAGCCGTCGTATGATTAGTCGTGCACAACGAAAACTGTAATCATCTTTCATGAAACGGGGATAATCCATTGTCTGAATTTGTTGTTCTTCTTATTGATGATGAAAAAGCCTACGCCAAAGTAATTCAGGATGCGCTCGAGGCCGCCGGGATTAAAACGTATGTCGCAAATAATGCGGAAGAAGCGCTCATGCTCTATCAGGAGATTACCCCAAATCTGGTTTTATTGGATGTCATGATGCCCGATATCGACGGGCTGACCTTACTCCGCTGGCTGCGGGAACATTCCGAACGTGACGAAATTCCGATTCACATCATCAGTGCGAAGAGCATGCCAGCTGATCACAAGGCAGCGATCCAGGCGGGAGCAAATGGTTTTCTGGCAAAACCTTTTACGCTTGATGAGCTTCGGGAAGTTCTGGTGGAATACATCCCCGATTCCGCTACTAATACTCAGTAGAAAAAAACAGTCTTCCTTAACATCATGAATACCCAATCTTTCGAGAAACCTTTTAGCTGTTGATGGGTCCACCTCCGTCCATCTCCTGTTAAATCCCCCCTCGGTCCCCCCTTTGAAAAAGGGGGGATGGTGATTACATGCCCCCTGCAACCCCCACGAAAACGGCGTTCTTGCCGGTCCTCTGAACTAGGACCTTCCTTGCCGCTTATGTGCTCACCTTAATAACAAGTGAATGCTGGCAAGACTTTCGTTTTACCTTGAAGAGCAATAGCCTATTGAAAGAAAGGAGCCCGGCTCTGAAAGACGGGCGTAGTTTGGTGGCGCAGGACCACATTCGGAGGGGGTAATAGGGGGAGAAGAATAAAAGGTACATCATTACTGAGGAGGACATGGGGTGAAGGTCAACGGGATGATCGTTCGTGGTATGCGTTATCAAATACAACGATCCTGATATATCTATTTATGCTTTTAAGTAATTATGGACCAGTCTCCGGCGAGGAGGGGGATTGAAACCGCGGTGAAACACCCAGTTCGTGCCAGCTCCAGGTGAAGCCATTCAGGATTGAAGCAGGGATGAATGCTTTTCGCCAAGCGTGAGCCCAGTCGTCCTCGAAGCGGGCGAAAATATCATTTGGGAATTTCTGGCAAACTAGCGTGGTGGAACCAGCATGGTATGGCAAATCTGTCACCCAGACACCTGATTGCTCGTCCAAATAGTGCGCGTAATCGAAGAAGCCACCTCGGAGGATCGTTGCCGCGCAGCTCAAAGAAGTTGTGTGATAGATTCTCAAATGGACGTCCTTGAGTAAAATGATAAGATGATGGTTTCGAGGTGTCAATTAGGGATTTTGGGGGAGCCAGGATTTATTGACCAGTGATGACTCATAGCGCAAGTTGGGAACGGTAAAGTTTGAGATGACTGTTGAGATGCAAAAGTACATCCTTTGTTATGGAGACTCCAATACCTGGGGATGGCCACCCTCAGGATGGGGGCGGCATCCGCAAGACCAACGGTGGCCAGGCGTACTTGAATTGACGTTAGGGGATGGTTATCACATCATCGAAGCCGGACAGCCAGGTCGTGCGGTGAAATCTGGATTTGGAGATCCAGACGAAGAACACAGGGAGCTTTACCAATGCTTGAACTCGAGTCAACAAATCGATCTTGTTATCCTGATGCTAGGGATAAATGATCTTTTCATCCGACCTTCCGACTCCGCTGATGATGTAGCCTCCAATCTTGGAGCAATTGTGCTCGGAATTGAGACATTTGGGGATGGGACTGATTCGAACACTCCCTTGATCCTGATCGTGTCACCTCCCTACCTCGAACAGGATACGGAATCCCAATTTGCGATGTTCGATGGGCAATTGGTTCAGAAGTCTAAACAACTAGGTGGACATTACGAACAATTGGCTAATCTACATAGTTGTGAATACTTTGATGCTGCAACCGCTATTCGATCTAGTTTAGTGGATGGTGTTCATTTAGATGCCGATGCACATGTAGCTTTGGGTCAGGCGTTAGCTCCAGTTTGTCGAGAGATACTCAAATGATAATGATTCTTCAATGTTCTCAATTTAATTTAAAAATCCTATGGTTTGCCCTAAGGGAGTTCTCACCTGTCCAGGAATGGATGGCTATTCTGACATGAGAGTTTACTTTGTGCGCCATGGTGAATCGGTGGCCAATGTCGAAGATACTTTCTCAAGCACCGATCCGGCAATTCATCCCTTGACACACACAGGGGTTGAGCAGGTAGCCGAGTTGGCGGAGACTCTGAAGACGATCACTTTCGAGGCAGCATACTGCAGTGATCTTCTGCGCGCTGTACAGACAGTAGAGATCCTGCTTAATGGTCGTGGCCTTGAATACCGGGTCGATCAGCGATTGCGCGAGCACAACATGGGTGTCTTCGACGGACGTAGTGATAAGAGCGCATGGGATGCACTTCGTGAACTGGTCCGGATCTGGGATGAGGATGGGCAAACCGAGGTCGAGCCGGACGGTGGAGAAAGCCTCGATGTATTGCAGGAAAGGTTTTTCACATTCATCGATGATCTCGTCCGGGATGCGAAGAACGATGATGCCATTATTCTCATCGTGGCGCATGTGGGTTTATTCTGGAGCACGCTGCCGAGGCTTTTTACAAACATCGACAGAGCGTTTGTAAGGGCTCGTGAATTTGGAAATGCGGGTGTGGTCATTGGTGCACATCATAGGGGGACGTGGACTTGTGAATCGTGGGTTGGAGAAAAGTTGCCCGACTAATACATCTTATGTCATGGAGAAATCTATATCAACATCTTTATCCTGATTCAAGATGGTGTATTCGAGTGGGCAGGCTAAGACAGCATCGTTTCCCACATTTCTATGCATAGGTGAAAGAACCGAAAATGATCTCCTTTGAGATTTGGCTCGTTCGAATAGTGACTTCGAGGAACATTCATGTCTCTTAAAGTTCTTTTCATCGGCGGTTCGGGAATAATCAGTTCTGCCTGCTCTCAGATTGCAGTCGTACGTGGTATGCAACTATTTGTATACAACCGGGGGATCTCACGCGCAATGCGTCCAATTCCGGACGGTGTGAACTTCATTCGGGGGGACCTCCAGCATCCTCAAGATTTGGAATTTTTGCTTCATGAGCATAAATTCGACGTGGTTGTTAACTGGATCGCTTATCAGCCAAAAGACATCGTGCGCGATATCGATCTTTTTCGTGGGAAGGTGCGGCAATATATCTTTATCAGCTCAGCCTCTGTCTACCAGAAGCCAATTCGACAACTTCCAATTACTGAGGAGACGCCACTGGAAAACCCGTACTGGGACTACGCACAGGCGAAGATTGCTTGCGAGCGGCGGCTTCTACAAGCACATCGGGATTATAACTTTCCGTGCACGATCGTCCGTCCTTCCCATACCTACGACAAAACATTATTCCCCTTTCGTGGTGGATATACGGTCTTGGATCGAATGAAAAAGGGGAAAGAAGTGATCATCCATGGTGATGGGACCTCCATCTGGGTACTGACGCATCATTACGACTTTGCGCAGGGTTTCGTGGGTTTGATAGGTCATGAATCCGCCATCGGAGAAGCCTTTCATATTACTTCCGATTTCCTCCTCACCTGGAATGAAATTTATCAATTGGTTGGGGAGGCCGCGGGCGTCGAAGTGAAACCATGTTTCGTCCCATCGAATTTCATCGCAAGACATGATCCTTCGTGGGGTGCTAGCCTACTGGGGGACAAGTCTCATAGTGTCATCTTCGATAATTCTAAGATAAAAGAGATCGTACCTGGATTCAGGGCGAAGATTCCATTCTCATTGGGCAGTAAGGAGGTAGTGGATTGGCATGAAGAAGATATCTCAAGACAATCTGTTGATCAAGCGTTCTCGAAGATGATGGACGATCTCATTGAAGCATACGCATCATAAAAAACAAGGAGTCAAGATGAAAAAATCTAGTTATGGTTGGGGTTTTATCGCCTCCGGGTTAATGGCAAAAATGATGGCTGATGATCTCCAACTGACAGAGGGTTCCCGCATCATGGGGGTCACTGCAAGAACGGAAGCCTCAGCGAAAAATTTCGCGAATACCTATGGGGTTCCCAATGTCTATCCATCTGTTGAAGAATTAGTCAATGATCCGGAAGTCGATATTGTCTACATATCGACTCCCCACAATCTTCATTACGAGAACGCACTGACATCGCTGAAAGCCGGAAAACCCGTGCTCCTTGAAAAACCATTCACTGTCAATGCAGCCCAGGCAAGTTCTCTCGTTGAGATGGCCCGCGAGAAAAAACTATTCCTTATGGAGGCGATGTGGATACGCTATCTCCCGATTATCCACCAACTTAGATCGATCCTTGATGATGGCGTGGTCGGGCAGGTCCGTCTGTTCAAAGCTGCCTTCCACCAACTTCTCGATTTTGGGCCCGAGCATCGCTTGTACAATCCGGCACTGGCGGGTGGATCCTTGCTTGATTTAGGGATCTACCCCATTTCGCTTGCTTCTTTTGTTTTCGGAGGCCCGCCGACACAGGTGAGCAGCCTCCCATATATTGGAAAGACAGGGGTCGATGTGCGTTTTGGCGCGGTCTTTCAATATGAGGATCGGGGTATGGCGCTGCTCTCAGCAGGTGCAGATGGTCTGCACCCACAGGATGTCAATATTTATGGGACAAAAGGGGAGATCCGACTTCATGGTCATCAGACATGGAAATACGATCGGATGACAGTCAACGTTTATGGTGAGAAGGAAGAAACTTTCCATGCACCTTTCGAAGGAGGGGGATACAGCTTTCAAGCGGAAGAAGTACTTCACTGCCTGGAGACTGGCAAATTGGAAAGCGAGGCAATATCTCTTCAGGAGACTGTCGCGATTGTGGAGACTCTCGACCGTATACGGGCGCAATGGGGATTGCGTTACCCCGACGAGAGCTGAAGCCTCACCAGGATAATCCCTCCGGACTTGTTTCGCGCATCTCTGTAAATCTTCAGTCCAAGATCGTGCACGAGAGGTTTAATCCTAGCGGGTGGGGTCATGCGTATTGCCCCGTCCTTAGACTTACTTTCTAAAGTTGACAAAGCAAGTCCAATCCAATAAAATAGGGCTGACTTTGTAAACCTTCTTGAGAAAGATCCAATAGGCAAACCTCTCATCATTTCACACATGAACGATACCCTAGAACCCTCCAGTGTTCGAGAGCGCAACCTTAGCCAAGTGTTGAAATTGATTCATGAGCGTGGCTCGATCTCGCGTGCCTCGATGGTCAGGGAGATTGGATTGAGCGCGACCGCCATCTCCTCGATCGTGGCGGAGCTCTTGGACAGTGGATACATCTCTGAAGGAGGCGCGGGGAAGTCGAGTGGGGGGCGGCGACCCATTCTCGTGGAATTCAACTCCGATCACCGCTGGGTTGTTGGGATCGACCTGGGTGCCTCGCATATCTCCACCATCCTCTCCAATTT
>JBGUDT010000028.1:27306-30377 GCA_041821665.1 Anaerolineales bacterium | reverse complement strand
TGATAAAACAGAATGTTGAACAAGCAGCGTATTTGAGCGAGTTAATCGACACGTCCGACAATCTGGAACGTCTCGCGCCGACCTCGCTGAACATTGTTTGCTTCCGGTTTGTTGCTGACGATGTGGATGAATTCCTTCTCAACGGCATCAACCGGGAGATACTTCTGCGGCTGCATGAGAGCGGCGTGGCTGTCCCCTCTTACACCACGCTAAAGGGGAAGTATGCCCTCCGTGTGGCGATCACAAACCACCGAAGTCAACGGGGTGATTTTGACATCCTCGTGGATGAGGTGACACGATTAGGCCAGGATATTCAAAGCAATACTGATCAAGTATGACATCTCGATGGAATTAATTCCTCACCGCAATATCTACTGGCGTACCTGATCTGTAACTTCCACGAAGTCATATGGTCGGCTCCATGGTGAGAAGTAGATCTTGTCCTCGAGGATCGGATAACCAGTTCCAAAGTAAGTATTGAAAAGAAGTCTAAATGAGTTGACGGGGGTAATTGATGGATAAAACGCGGTTTGATCATACTCAGGAACATAGTAAGCATTAAGAATACTTACTCTTTCAGCGATTGATGTTTCTGTAGGTGATTGCCAGTCTAAGGACGAGGCCGGTCCATGATCTCCTTGAATTATGATGATAGGGGGAGGATCGGAAGCAACCAGGATGCGGTCAATTGTAAGCAAAGTTATCTTAGATATGTATGATAGTTGATCGGTGTAGCCCTCGATATATTCCTCTTTCGTGCAACAACCTGCATCCTTGTGTGTATATACACCTGCCATTTCTACTTCTTCTCCCAGGGGACCAAAGATAAATGGAGGGTGAGGAGAAATGACATGGGCGTAAACAAGAAATGGCCCCTCCAAATCAGGGACGGTCTCCATGTTCGAGAAAGTTTGGAGAACTCTCATCCGATGTTTCTGATGGTGGAAATCCGAAATGGTTCCCTTAGCTTCGTTTTGTCCCTGCACATAGAGATCAAAAATCCCCCGCAAAGCAGTGGTGCTCAAGAGTATGCCTTCAAACTCATTTAAATTCAGACCTGATAGTAAAGCAAATTTTTGTTGAGTCTCACTATAATCCGGAGCAAAGAAAATATCAGGTTCATGAAAACCAGCGGATACGAACCCACTTTCGAACGAGACGGTACGATATCCCAAGCTTTTTAGAAGTTCTGCTGTCTTGCTACTCGCAATCATTTCATTGAGTAGTCTCCTGTTGGTGGAACTCTTTCCCTCAGTATCGCTGATGTAGTTAACATATTCCATATTCAATGAAGAAGCCATCGAGAGGCCTGTCTGGGCATAATTACTGTTGCTTTCTGAGGCTACGTAAAATCCTCTTCGCTCAAGTGAATCAATAAAACTAGAGTTATCGTAAGCGAAGTGTTCTTCTAAGATATCTTCCCTCGTATACCCATCTAATATGATGTAATAGATATCGGGATTTTCCGCATTGGACATCTGTATCGGCTGTATGACACTTACCTCATTTTCCTCTGCATGAAACATCTCTCCGAGTTCATCTTGATGATAGAAACCAATCTCGAACACTGGTATCACGACGAGGACTACACTTGCGATAAACATCCACTTCAAGATCTTGATCAAGGTGGCTTCATCGCGCACCCGTATGATTCCAAACCAAATCAAAGCGACGATCGATATCATCGCAGGTAATAAATATCTGTGCCTGCCAATGATATACCCACCGATATTCCAAACCTTAATTTCGTTATACAGATGTCCATATGAATAGAAAGCGAGCAATAGTATCGAGGCCATAATCGCCGCCTTAACCCAACTTCGCACGATGAGGTAACAAATAAGTAGGAGTAAAGCAGCCAGGAATACGGAGATGACAAGTGCGCGTATGGCATCTTGAGCAAAAACTTCCCCCAAGTTGTATTCAAGTAGGTTAAATACAGGAAAAACTGCGAATAAGAATGGGGTTAGTAACGTGACGAGTTTCATCGAGTCTGCACACTCTTTAGTCGGCTGTACTTAGGAAGTACTAAGGGACAGATTATAACTCTTCATCAAAGTTTCTTGAGCACTTGGTAAGAATTTTTGGCATATGTTACACGAATTATTTCAAGATGATGCCGGGATCCACTAGAACCTGATCCAACCCATTCAAGTAAGAATATATCTTCACAGGGAGATAGTTCAACTTGATTTGATCTGATTCCGCACAATCTCCGCGACATCTCTAATTTCAATCATCTCTGGCGCGGATTTCGCCGCGTCTTCCAGCATGATCATGCAGAACGGGCATGCGACTGCAAGCGTATTCTCCCCAGCCTCGATCACTTCGTTGATCCGCTCTGTGCTGACCCTGCGATCACCGGCTTCCTCCTCTTTCCATATCTGTGCGCCGCCGGCGCCACAGCAGAACGAATCTCTTCGTGAACGCGGCAGCTCATGTAATTGAATGTCACTCGCCTGCAGGACAACCCGCGGGGCATCATACACATTGTTTTGCCGCCCAAGGTAGCAAGGGTCATGAAAGGTCAATGAAGCAGGTCCATCATTTCGGTCGAGGACGATTTTTCCGGACTGGATGAGCTCTTCTAATAACTGGGTATGATGGACAACTTCATAATTCCCGCCGAAGGCAGGGTACTCATTTAAGAGGGTATGCAGACAATGTGGACAGGACGTCACGATGCGTCGAGGGTTGACGCGGTTCAGTGTCTCGACGTTCGCCACAGCCAGTTCCTGGAAAAGGTATTCATTCCCAGAGCGACGTGCGGAATCTCCGGTGCAGCGCTCTTCAGTTCCGAGGACAGCAAAATCGACCCCTGCATGAATGAGGATCTCCGCAAAGCTGCGCGCAGATTTCTGCGCCCGGGGGTCTGTCGAGGGAGCGCAACCTACCCACCAAAGCAATTCGGAATCCGGCTTTTCAGCCACAGTTGGAACTTGCAGACCATCAGCCCAGGTCATGCGCTTTTCAGGGGGTACATTCCATGGATTTGCCGAACGCTCCATCCCTCGGTACGCTGATTGGAGCTCTTCTGGAAATGCATTCTCCATCAATACAAGATGCCGCCG
>JBGUDT010000028.1:21070-27209 GCA_041821665.1 Anaerolineales bacterium | reverse complement strand
TTTGCCGAACGCTCCATCCCTCGGTACGCTGATTGGAGCTCTTCTGGAAATGCATTCTCCATCAATACAAGATGCCGGCGAATCTCCAGGATGTCACGCATGGGTTCATTCCCAACCGGGCACACATCGACACAGGCGCCACAGCTGGTACAACCCCAAACCGCCTCCTCTGGTAAAGCAAAATCAACCATCGTGACGTTGCTTGCCTCACCTCGTGCTAGTCTCGCACCTTCGCGGTTGAGGAAATAACGCTTGTTAATTTCCAGTGCAGCAGGAGATAGAACTTTGCCAGTGGCGTAAGCCGGACAAGCAGTTTGACAGCGATTGCACATGATACATGCATACGAATCAAGCAGACCTTTCCAGGATAGGTGTTCGATGTTTGAGACCCCGAACTGCTCGATGCTCTCGTCATCAAAGTCAAGCGCGTCTAGCTCGCCGATGGAGCGACGATCAGGGTGAAGAAGATCGTTCACCGGAGCGAGGAAGAGATGGAGATGTTTTGAAAAAAGAAAATAGGGAAGGAACAAGAGGATGCCACCGATGGCGAGCCACCATGAGATATGTACCCCGGTTTCCAGCGCACTAGTCGACCAACTTGTCCATAGACGGCTAACTTGAGAAGCAAACGGCTGCCACACATCTACCCCGTGAAGCGCCAACTGATAACTCTCTCCCACAAACCGTGCACCGACATGCACAAGAATAAACGCACCCACAATGGCAGAGTCTCTTCGAATGTCCCGTCGAACATTCGATAGAAGGGGCGTACGATCACGGATCTGCAGTCCCGTATCGCGCAGGACAAACCGGCGCACCAGCAACATCGTCATCCCAACGAGTACGCTGACGCTGAATATATCCGTAAATGTTCGATAGACCTTTCCCGCCGTCCCGCTTCCCAGAAATTCATACCCGGGGAGGAATGCCCAGAGGACATCCCCGATGTTGACGAGGAGGTAGAAGATAAAGCCCCACGCCACCATAGCATGGAAAAGCCCGACCCATCTCCGGTCGCGAAAGACGGCTTGAAAGGTGAGAGCTCTCGCGGCTACACCCAGCAACCGGCTGGGGATGATACTGACGTCAGATGAACCCGCGCCCCTCCGGATCGTGCGAACAATTCGGCGCAAGCCTAAGCTAGCGAGTATGAGGGAGGATCCGAGAAGAAGTACAAACAGGATCCTCTCCAAAGTGGATAAAATTGGGCTCCTCCAAAGGCGAAGAAGTCCGGGATCAGCCTCATTCCCGGACTTCAGGCAGTGTCATACAAAAAGAGTCTATCACATGGTCAATTGACGCCATGGTGCAAAAAAAAACCGGGGACGTTTATTCAGTCCCCGGAGGTGAAGATTTGATTTTGATGTTTTTCAAGCAGCCCTTGCCGAAACCGATTCCTCAAGACTTGGAGGAACGATGCTGACGGCGAGAAACGATTCAACATCACCTAAGGCTAACTCATATTCCGCACGAAGTTCACGATCCGAACCTTTGTATCGCCGGAGAGTCTGTTTTGCGCACGCGACACACCCTTTCATCGCTCGATAGGAATCGGTCTCACAATTCAGGCAGCCATCCAGACGGATCATCATAAGAGAAAATGCCAAACGCTCGACGTGATCCTCCGGAAGCCGACAGACACGATCCACCAATCCCCCCCATTCTGCGTCACGTGCGTTCTTCAAATTAGTAATCGCATTCGTTGGAAAGAGTAGCTCATTGTCTGCATACATATGGGGAACAACTCCTAGAATCGCTCTTATGGCTGGCAAATGTGCGTTCAGTCATAATTGTAGATTCATGCGGAGTCACAATGGCATGGTACTTTTGTACCCCCTACAGATGGGCTTTGATCAAGCTTGCGACCCAGGGAAGTATGTTTTCTTACGCCCCTCCCGAACCGTAAAGTTCCTCATCCGTTGGCGTTTCACCTGTGGGATCGAAGACATATACCCAGGTTCCTTCATTGGCGAAGTTATAGAACCATTCCGCGTCCGCCGGTGAGATGTTCACGCAACCGTGTGAACGGGGATAGCCGTATCCATTATGCCAATAAGCTCCGTGAATGGCACGGGACTCGTCATAGTAGAGGATCCACGGGACGTCCTCTAAGTAGTAATAGTCTGAGCGGTCGGCCGCAAATGCACCCTGCATCGGGTCGGTCTCGAGTTTCGAATAAACCTGAAAAACGCCCGGCTGTGTCCACCACCCATCCAACCCGCTTGAAATCAGCGTGGCGTATATCATTTCACCGTTTTCATACGCGGTCATCGTCTGTTCATAAAGGTTGATCGAAATCCAACGATTCTCCTGGACTCCCTCGGGCTGCTCTGGATCTGGGAATACGATCCCGAGTGAGTGATCATCCACCCAGTCATTCGGACCAATTTTGTACCATGTCCAGTTGCCAATCTCCTCGATATCGAAAACTGTGACCACATCAAACCGATTTATCCATCGCCCAGTGAACGGCTGATCAAGGCCTGGACCAGCTCGCGTCTCATTCCTCGCAAGCACCCATGCAAAAGGCTTGTCCGGCGTTCGCGAAAAGCTCATCCCCCGGAATGTGGGAAGACCTAGAGGCGAAACACCGCTGCTGCGCACGTAGACGCCAGGGGCAATCATGTAGACTTTTTTGCCATCGTCATTCCGGAATTGCTCGATCCACGAGAAGAAAACAAAACCTGGCTCGACCGTTCTGTAGGGATCTTCCTTCGCGAAGGCCTCGTCGAGACTCGTGTAAAGAGGAGTTCCTTTTTTGCTTTTCGAGCGTATATATGTGAAGGGCACATCACCCAATTCTGGATCGACTCTTGACACAGGAAGAGGTCGCTGAGGGTCGATCCCCTCCAGGGCCCGTTCGACGACATCTTCTCTTGAGCCTTGCTCGGAGCACATGCCGGGGTGTCTTAGATGCAGGCGCGTTGGGCAGATTGGCGCAGCGCCGACTTCTATGGATTGGTTCTCATAGTCGGCTGATGCTGTACCGACACCCAGCAGCAGGATTACTAAAGTCAGGAAACTACCAGTCACGATGGATCGCATATTCCAAAACTCCAACATCTTTCGATTAAAATGTATTATATCCAGCCATCCTCGTACTGTCATCGTCCTTACAGTATAACCAGTATCCCGGATACTATAGGTATCCGGGATACTGAAACAAGTTCAGGAACGTGCAATGATCTCTTCCTGGATGCGTTCGATCAGCGGGTCAATCTGCATTGAGCCGAGATCCTCTTCCGAACGCAATCTGACCGACACAGCTCCCGCCTCGATTTCCCGATCGCCGATGACGAGCATATAGGGAACTTTCTGCATCTGAGCATCGCGTATCTTGGCATTCATCCGCTCTCCGCGGTCATCCACCTCCACGCGCACGCCCGCTTCTTTCATCGTTGCGGCCACCTCACGGGCATACTCAGCGTGTCGGTCGGCGATGGGAATGAGCACGGCCTGAACGGGTGCAAGCCACACTGGAAATGCCCCAGCATGATGCTCGATGAGCACGCCCATAAAGCGCTCCATCGAACCCAACAAGGCTCGGTGGATCATGTATGGTCGATGTTCTTCCCCATCCTCGCCGACGTAGGCCAGATTGAAGCGCTCCGGTAAGATGAAATCGAATTGGATCGTGCTCAGCTGCCATTCTCTTCCGAGCGCATCACTAACTTTGATGTCAATCTTTGGACCGTAGAAAACTGCCTCACCCTCATCAACAACATAAGGGACACCCTCGCGCTCGAGGGACTGGCGCAGTGCTTCCGTCGGCGCTTCCCAGTCCTCTGGATCCCCAGCCGCCTTCTCGGGGTTGCGTGTTGAGAGGTAGGCCTGGAAGTTTTCAAAACCAAAGGCACGCAGGATATTGAGGCTGAAATTGAGAACTCGGTCAATCTCCTCTGGCATTTGATCTGGACGACAGAAGAGATGCGCATCGTCCTGCGTGAATCCCCGTACCCGCAGCAATCCATGCAGCACACCGCTACGTTCATAACGGTACACCGTGCCCCATTCGGCGAACCGAAGCGGCAGATCACGATAGGAGCGTGTGCGAGTGTTGAAAATCTGTACGTGGAAAGGACAGTTCATCGGTTTTAGGTAATACTGTTGTCCTTCGATGTCCAACGGCGAATACATGGCCTCCTGATACCAATCGAGGTGGCCACTCGTCTCCCACAGGCTGGCCTTGCCGATGTGAGGAGAGTAGACAAAATCGTATCCACCCTTTTCGTGTTCATCACGACAGAAATCTTCTGTCAGTTTTCGCACCATGCCGCCTTTTGGATGCCAAAGGATCAAACCAGGACCCACAGCTTCATTTACGCTGTAAAGGTCCAAATCCTTTCCCACCCGGCGATGGTCGCGTTTCTTTGCCTCCTCGAGCTTCCACAAGTATTGCTCGAGATCATCCGCGGACTCCCAGGCCGTACCATAGATTCGCTGCAGCATGGGACGAGTTTCATCACCACGCCAATATGCCCCGGCGACGTTCAGCAGCTTGATCGCATCAGGATTTACCTTCCCCGTATTTGCTACATGCGGTCCTCGACATAGATCCGTGAATGTATCCTGCGTATAGATCGATATTTCGGGCTTCTCATCGATTGGCTCACCATATTCATCAAGACCTCCGGCGTCGAGGCCATCGATAAGCTCGATCTTGTAAGGCTGATCCGCGAAGAGCTCACGTGCTTCATCCGCCGAAAGAACCTCGCGCTTAAACTCAAAGTTTCCAGCGAGGATCTCGCGCATCCTTTTCTCGATGCTCTCTAGATCTTCCGGCGTGAGGGTACGAGGCAGATCGAAATCGTAGTAAAAACCCTCCGCTATGGGTGGTCCAATGGCCACCTTGGCCTCATCGGGGTCGAACATCTCCGTCACGGCCTGGGCCATGACATGCGCGGTTGAGTGCCGGATACGATAAAGATCTGAATCCAGGTAACTCTCGCTCTTTCCGTCTGCCATGCTGCACCTCCTTAGATATAAAAACTCCCGCCCTTCTGGGGCGGGAGCAGTTGCTCTCACGGTTCCACCCAGATTGACCACCACAATGTAGATGCGCAGCAGTCATCTCTGTCAGCCGTTAACGGGGCTGAGCCGTTCACCATACTTGGTTCGTGTCGAACCTTTCTGGGTCACGCTCATGGGTGGTTTTCGCCCATCCACTCCTGATGGGGATTCTCAATCGTTGATCCCCACTCCCTGTCAGTATGACAATGGACTACTCGTCCCGGTCAAAGCGATTCGCGTATCACTTTATTGGTCACATTATAAAGGCGGTTTCTTCAGAGTCAACCATCATCCAACTCACACGGGAACAACTATTAGGATTCGAGCGTCTTTACTGAAGACGACCCATAAAGGAGAACGATCATGCTACGGAAATCAATAACTCTATTATGGCTAGTCTGTGTAGCTCTACTAACAACTGCTGGATGCCAGTCCGTCGAGGGTTCCAAAACGCCCACACTGGATGGCTCAAATTGGGAGTTATTTGCATACGGAAAAACCAAACCCATCCTTGGAACCACCATCACAGCGAATTTTTCAGACGGAGAGATTCGGGGGACCGCAGGATGTAATTCCTACTTTGGCTCTTACACAACGGATGGAATGGGGATCGAATTCGGAGAGCTCGGGTGGACCGCCATGGCCTGTCTTAACCCGCCAGGGGTAATGGAGCAAGAAACCCTCGTCATGGAATTTTTTATGAACGCTGAGAGATTTGAACTCGAGGATGGTCGCCTTTACATCTATCGTACGGATGGTGAGGCGCTGACATTTGACCGTTTAAATTAAAGAAGTATCCAGGATACCATGGGTATCCTGGATACTTTTGTCTTAAATTGTCGTTGTTACTCTTCTGAAGCAATCTTTTCTACTTCGAAAGCCTTCTTTGTTCCAGGCAGGAGACCATAGATCAAGATTAGGCCGTTGATGAACAACGTGGTTGAGATAGCCTCCCAGGGAGTCCCGCCGAGCATCGAGAAGAGCGCGAAGATAATATTCAACGTCGAGAGCGCGACGACAAAAAGCCAGCCCTCTTCTTCTACATTCCAGAGCATGCGAGTGACCCAGACCCAGATTGCAGCCATAAGCCCCCAGAGCAGTGCGCCGAACAAATTAAACGCGAAAAAGC
>JBGUDT010000028.1:18988-20971 GCA_041821665.1 Anaerolineales bacterium | reverse complement strand
GGACCGCTGATGGGCCACAGATGTAGCATCTGAAGCGTGTTGATGATGGCCATCACAGCGGCAATTCCCGCGAAGATGGCAAGCAAAGTTACACCGATTGGTCGTTTCTTCATGTTTCTCCTCCTAGAGATAAATAAGATATGGATGTTGATATTGTATCGTTGTTTTTTCTATACCACGAACAACTCTGTACATATTGTTAGATGCGGAGGCATCAACAAGGTTACATGCTCATGGGTTGAGTGCCCCCGCCCCATAACCTTACGCACATCCCGATACGCAATAGCAGTGCCCACGAATGGCGCCGACTTCGATCCTCGATTGACAAACGCATAATTCCCATGCGCAGGCAATACCCACCGCATGGGAATATAGCTGGACAATCTTATGCCCAAGAAATGATTATGTATGTCCGTTGCTTGGACTTTAGCTCCCGAATCGACTCCGGTTGCCCCATCCACCACCCACATAGGAACCGATGTCGAAGACGAGCATCAAGCCTACAAACACCCACTCGAGCCCAGTTAACCCTCCTGGCGCGACGATGACGTACATCAACAAGGTCCAGGGCAGGAAAATGATGCCCAGGATGGGGAAGATGAAGGTGTCAAAGGCAAGATTCCAGCGAGCTGGCTGGATGAGCCACCAAATAATCCCTGCAACACGGGGTCCCAAGAACACCAGGACAGTAAAGAAACAGCACATATGATTCCCTCCTCAATTTGACGGCGATGCCGCCTGTCTAAATATAACACCAAATTCATATGAAAGCTTCTCAAAAAAGGGGGCATTATAAGGTTATAAAACAGCTTGGCTCAGATGGTATTTCAATATAAGAAGGTGGCTGGCACTGAGAAAGTTGGATTCTGAGGTGGAGCCCTTCTGGGATGACGGACTAAACAATCAAACCCACGCATCCTACGACACTACTGCAGTAGAGACGCAGCATGCTGCGTTTTTACGAGCATCAATTCTTACCAGGAATTGTCCCCTTTATCATCGTAAGCCGGTGCTTTAAGTCCATCCAATCTTCTCTCCCAACAAAGTAGAGACGCAGCATGCTGCGTCTCTACTATCTTTCTTGTAATTTCTGCTTCTAAAGCAATGGGATAGCTACGAAGCAGTCTGACGAATCAGCAGTGTAGAAAAATCCCTGCTGCTTCGATTATGCCTGTGGTGCACCCTCGTCTGTCGACGGTGTTGGCTACTCTGCGGGTGGTGCGGGTGGTGCAGGCTCTACTGGCGCAGCAGACTTTTCAATCGTCTGCGGTTCTGAACCGTACCCAGGGATCTTATCTTTGTTACCCCAGGCGCCACCGGCGTGCATGGCGATATCGGCTACCAGGCCCAAGCCGAGCCACAGCCAATCAAGGCCATAGATGCCCGTAATCGGGCTCCACACGATAAGGTACATCAGCGTGGTCCATGGCAGGAAGATGATGCCTAAAATTGGCAGGATGAAGGTGTTGAAGGCAGCACTGAAGCGCGCCGGGTTGAAGATCCACCATACCAGGATGGCTGCCCTTGGTCCGAGCAGCACTAGCGTCGTGAAAAAACAGCACATGTTCTCCTCCTCGAGAATGAATTAGGATTGTGAACACAAGTATACACGCATTATTCTAGGTTCGAGGAACAAGTTTCGGGGAGATTTAGTGACGTCCTACAGCGTGAGCTCAAGATACAAGGCGTTCTAAGGTCTTAGCAGATCGACGCCCATGCTCACCCAGCAACTGTGGTGTCAGAATCTATGCTGCTGGATTCTTTGCTTTGAATCAGGTTCGCTTGTCGCC
Organism: Anaerolineales bacterium; assembly: GCA_041821665.1. GTDB lineage: Bacteria > Chloroflexota > Anaerolineae > Anaerolineales > E44-bin32 > E44-bin32. The sequence continues at coordinate 19,181 of JBGUDT010000028.1, read as the reverse complement.
GAATCCTCAATGCGTCACCAACCAGGATCAGACCACCGAGCATGGCCCAGACACTCGCAGCGATGTATATGAATGCCCCCTGCTCCAGCGGCTCTACGATCAAGAGCACGCCCAGTACGATTTCAAAGAGACCGAGGAGGAAGCTCTTCCACGACCATCGACGACGTTCCCCCAATTCTGTTCTAAAGCCCCC
>JBGUDT010000028.1:3331-18889 GCA_041821665.1 Anaerolineales bacterium | reverse complement strand
TACGATTTCAAAGAGACCGAGGAGGAAGCTCTTCCACGACCATCGACGACGTTCCCCCAATTCTGTTCTAAAGCCCCCAAAGATATGCAGAAACCCGGTCAGGATAATCATGATCCCGAGGACCGCAAACATGATCTCTTCAGCGATATATTCACCCGCGACCGATCGACCCAACATGGCCACGCCAGCAAAAACACCGATAACGCCTGCGAGCAATGGCAACCCGCGAGCTCGTCTTCCAGTCGCACCAAACCGCAAGCTTATGACCCCACTCGCCAACCAGTACATCCCCATAAAGTTAGCCAGGATCGGGCGGGTCTTGTCCTGTTGAAATATGAGGGCAATCCCGAGTGTCACCGCGAATAGCCCGCGAAGCAGCGTAACGAAAAAACCGATGTTGCTTCGGTTCATGTGATGCTCCTTTTGACGACGTTGATCACACAATTAATTCCTGCAGGCTATAGAGCGTCCACGCTGAACCTCATATTACCCGGAGGCTGAAACTTTGGAAAACAAATCTGACTCCGCATCAACTTGCGATTTTCGTCGCCAAAAACTTATTAAACGCCTTTCTCACAATATCCGCGTGAGTCGGGTAGGCTACGATAGTCTCGGAAAAATCTTTTGGAGTCAGATTCTGCTTAATCGCAAGGGTAATAAGCTGTATCCACTCACCAGCTTGTGCACCAATCGCATCGGCGCCCACAATCCGATCGTTCTTGTCGAGAACGACCTTAAGAAACCCCTCGGTCTTTCCCTCGGTGATAAAGCGGTCAATCGTCGCATCCACTTTGATGACCTGGACATCTCCGAGTTCCTCTCGCGCCTGTGCCTCATTTAGACCCACATGGGCAATTTCTGGAGAAGTAAAAATAGCCCAGGGGAGCACCGATAGGTCATTGACCACATGGTTCCCCCCCATGATGTTTTCGACGCAAACACCGGCCTGATAACCAGCGACATGTGTAAATTTCGCCTTCGTCGCAACATCCCCACAGGCGTAGATGTTCTCAGCGGTGGTCTGGAGGTATTCGTTTGTCTGGATGCCGTGCCCGTCATCATATTCGACTCCGGCCTCCTCCAATCCCAGTCCAGCGACGTTCGGAGCACGCCCGAGCGCTACGAAGAGGGCTCTAGCCGTGATGGTTTTACTTCCATCTTCTTGTTCAATATAAATTTGTGTACGGCCATCTTCCAGCGCTTCACAAACGTCGATCTCTGCATTCATGTATAAATGCATTCCTTCGCGCTTGAAAATATCCGTGATCAGAGCTCCGACATCCTCATCGACAACACTCAAAATGCGGGGATTGCGATCGATAATCGATACGTGACAGCCAAAGCGCGTCAGTGCTTGCCCCAATTCCGCCGAGATCACGCCCCCGCCCAGGAATACGATCCCATGCGGCATCTCACGCTTCTCCCAGAAATTCTCGTTGTTCAGAAAGATCAGTTCATGAGACCCCTTTTTTTCAGCCATCCTCGGTGACGAGCCCGTACATACGATGGCATGCTCCGTATGGAGCGTCTCACCTCCGATCTCGATCTCATGTGCGTTGAGAAAACGTGCACCGGATTCATGTACAACGACATCCACACCAGAATCTTTGTATATAAGCGGCCACTCATTAAGGTAAATGTCATCAACGACTTCATTGACATGTTCCATGACATCGGCGAAATCAAACCCACTTTCCACATCCACGTGAGGCAGCCCCAGGTCGTGGGTATGTTTCATTTCGTGGAAGAGTCGTGCGCTGTTTATGAATGTCTTGCTTGGGATGCAGCCATAGTGCGTACAATCCCCCCCAATCTTGTTCTTCTCCAACAAAGCCACCTTCGCCCCACGCTGCTTGGCTACAAGGGCAGCCTTCAATCCTCCAGCGCCTGCACCAATCACGACGACGTCATATTGCTTCATCAAATTCTCCCTGGTGTAGTTATAGATTGCGCTTAAGCGTATCACAACAGATCAATACCTTCGTCAGTAAAAGTCTGGGGATACGTTTATGGAAAAAAGCCAGAATACCCTTCAGCTTGATACGGAATGGAAGGAGATCCAGATCTTTGGCGTTGAATAGGTGCCCTAGTAAGCGCCTTATTAAAAAAAGGAGGACGAGGGGGACGGAAAAAACCGCCCGGATAGATCAGGCGGTTTGCATTCTAATGGTGGGCGGTATTGGACTCGAACCAACGACCTTTGCGATGTCAACGCAACGCTCTAACCAACTGAGCTAACCGCCCTATTTGAATTCGATTATAAAAGGTGCCGATTGAAACTGCAATGGTTCCCACACTGCTTACCAGTTTCATGCACTATCCAAGAACAAGTACAACATCGTCCGAGCCATCCGATGAGAACTAAGAAAAACAATCTTCGAGATGATCTTGTTGCCTCATTCTCATTTTTCTCGGCCTAGGCCACACAAGATGGCTTCAGGTTCATCCAGCGTAAGACCACCCCAGCTCGGGAAGTGAAAGCGTATCAACGGCTTCCCCCGGCTTGCTGACCCCTGCACCGACAACTGCACCCACGACGAGATCGTGATCCCCTCCAGTCTCGATGATTTGGAGGACTTTGCACTCGATGTAGGCCGCGGATCCCTCGAGCACTGGAGAACCGGTCTCAGGAGCCGCGTTATACACAGCCTCTTTCATCTTATCGGGATTCTTAGATCGTCCTTTCATGAAAGGCTTTATCGCCTCTACATCTTCCTTGTTGAAGATGTTTATGCAGAATACGCCACTCTTCGCGATGAGCTCGTGAGTGTAGCAAGTTTTCTGCAAACCCAGCGTAAGCAGCCTCGGCTCAAACGAAGTCTGCATCACCCAGTTCGCCACCATGGCGTTCTCGTCATCTTCCGAGCGAGAACTGACAGCGTAAAAACCATACGGCATCATCCTAAGGGCATCCTTGATAAGATCGTCACTCATGATTCGCTCTCCTTTATCCAGGTCTAATCGCGCCTGGAAATATTTTCCATCCCCATGAAGATGTATCCACTTTTTATCTGCATTCTATCGCGACTTGGATGTTCCTGATTTCCCATCTCGAACATACCCCAGGAAGATAGCCAGCGGCGGAGGGTGCCCTCCGCCGCTGTTCACTCGTTGTGGTTATGTTCGTTGCTCACTGGTGAAAAATCAAACTTCCATTCGATCCTTGATATTCGAAACCAGGGCTGATGCTTCGCGCTCGTTCATCTTTACGACGACAGATTCGGCCAGCTTCCCCACGACGGGCACAGGAATAGTGTATTCCATGTCGACATGAAGCGTTGTCCCATCACCTTCCGGTGTGAACGACCATACAAATCTGCTCTGAATCCCGCCCTTCGTTTCGCTCACAATCCTGCGGTTTTCTTCGTACTCGGTAGTCGCACTGGTTCCCTCAAGTTTCACGCCGGCCATCTTATAGACCCAGCTGAACTTCCTGCCCCCAGATGGGAGCCGCTCGACATCCTTCACTTCCACCATACTCGGCCACACTTCAGGAAAATTTGATGGGTCCTCAACAAACTGAAATACCTTCTCGATGGGTGCGTCTATGGTCACGGTCCGATCCAGCTTTGCCATGTTGCCTCCTCCTTCCAGTCAGCACTTGATCTATCCTACACAACGAGTCAGGGGAAAACCTTCGTCCATCTAGGACGTCGGTCATTCCGGATATCTATCGTATCGTTCTTCGCATGAACCAGGTGGAATGGGATCAGTTTGTAACAGAATAGGTTCAACGGATGTTCGTGCGGAGTGTCAGGTACGAAAAAAACCGATCTGAGAAAATTTCCTTGGCGATGGTGAATTAGCAAAATCACGAATCATGCCACAAATGTGCCCCTACTCATCATACAAGATTTGTTCTTCGACTTCAATCATGTGTATTCGTTCAGTGCATATTCAACTGGGCACTTTGGAGTGTTCATGTTATCGATAGTAGCTACACGTTGTTCACCGGGTTTACGATCGTATTAGATCCTTATCAGATTAAGTGGGATATCAACGAACTTCAGGGGGACAGATGAGAGCATCGCACTTGTTGTCGCATACCGCGCGCTATTGACCTGCCTATCGATGCATACATTAATACCCGACACAACAGGAATCAGTTGGCTGACTGATCATACGAAATCACACAAGTGGGTACACCGTAGGATGGCACAGGCGGCTGTTTCACCGTATCCTTTTCCAATCAGGAGATAGGATGGCTCGACCCTGTTAATAATGAGCAACGGCGAGCGTCGTTTCAACTCGATCATATTCATCCCCGGAACAGAAATGAGGAGAACAAGATCGTGAAGATCCGCAAAGCAGTCATTGATCTTTTTATTGCCAGCGCGCTGGGGTTGTTTGTGGAACTCATATTTATCCGCTGGCTCGGCTCAGAGCTGCGGATATTCTCGTTTTACAAGAACGTCGCGCTAATCGCAGCCTACCTCGGTCTTGGCCTGGGATTCGTTCTTTACAGCAAGGAACGCGGTGTGCGTTCGCTGCAGCGTCTGTACCTGCCATTAATCGCACTCATCGTTGTCATCGTGCTGGGAATGGGTCGCACCATGATCAGTGACATATTGCTGAGCAACCGCTTCAACGCGGAGGAATACATCTGGGCGGGTTATATCAGTGATATTAGCGCATGGATATTGACCCTCCTCGAATTGGCGTTCTATGCTGCTATTTTGGGCATATTCCTCGCGATGACTATCGTGTTTATCCCATTAGGTGAACTTGTCGCTGCGAAGTTCTCTGAATTCAAGCCCCTGAAAGGCTACACGATCAACATATTGGGAAGCTTAGGAGGCGTGTTGGCTTACACGCTCATTTCGTTTCTCGGTTGGCCACCTCAAGCTTGGTTTTTGGTCGCGGCAGCGGGTGTGATTTACTTTATCCCTCGGGCACCGCGGCGTGGTTGGTGGACTAGCCTGGTGGTGGCCAGCATACCTGTCCTTTTGATCATTGTCTGGCCAACTCCTGCGGAGAAGACAGTCTGGTCACCTTACTACCGGATCGATATCAAAGAGAGTCGCGCCGAGAAGGACCCATCCCTGCTCCTTGGATATGACCTCTCGGTAAACCTGGCGTGGCATCAAAGATTGATCGATCTGACCCCATCGTTTGTAAATGAAAACTATGAGGTCGCCCAAGAACACTTCGACGCGATGCAATCCGAGTATGATGCACCGTATTCGGCGGCAACCAGCATGGAAAATGTTCTTGTTGTCGGTGCGGGTACAGGGAATGATGTTGCTGCCGCATTGCGCGCTGGTGCATCGAAGATTACAGCGGTAGAAATCGATCCCATGATTCTGCGTCTCGGAGATGAGCTTCACCCCGAGCAACCTTATGCGAATCCTGCGGTCGCAAAAGTCACCGAGGACGCCCGATCATTTTTCTCGCGCACAACGGACAATTACGATTTGATCGTTTTCGGCCTGCTCGATTCACACGCGCTCTTTAGCACAGCCAGCAGCGCCCGGCTGGATAACTTCGTCTATACATATGAGAGCATCCTTCACGTGAGAGACCTTCTCACTGAAGATGGGCTCCTTGCGCTTTCATTCGGCGTGCCCCCTCAAAATGAGTGGATGGGATTGCGCCTTTACCGCACTATCACTGACGCGTTCGGTCACTCCCCCCAAGTGTTCGAATTTCCGAATAACGATATTCTCTTCCTAATTGGGCTGGATCCGGAGGCGAGGTACGGTATTGAAGATCCACGCGTTCAAGCTAGACCGGATTACTCCTACCGAACAGATATCTCTGCAACCACGGATGATTGGCCCTACCTATATCTGAGAGATCAAGCTGTCCCTTCTACCTACCTTGTGACATTGATCGGTATTGCTGCGCTGAGTTTTCTCTTGATCCGCCGCAGCATCTCGAATTTCACGCAGTTCAAAGTGGGTTTCTTCTTCCTGGGTGCAGGCTTCTTTTTACTCCAAACGAAGAGCATGACCGAGATGGCGCTATTATTCGGATCGACGTGGGTTGTCAACGCAACCGTGATCAGCGCTATCCTGATTATGATCGTGTTCGCCAATTGGGCTGTGATCAGGTTCGAACTGCGAGAAACGCGCGGATTCTACATCCTTCTTTTTCTCTCCCTGATTATCAGTTACTTCGTTCCAATCCGAACTTTCCTCGGATTACCAGACACCCTGAGAACAGTAGTCGTAAGTCTGGAGCAAGCTATCCCTCTCTTCTTCGCTTCGATCATCTTCGCCATTCGCTTCCAGGGTGTCACCTCCATTGCGGTAGCGCTTGGATCAAATTTGTTCGGTGGAGTTTTGGGGGGATTGACAGAGTACGCTTCTCTTGCTCTGGGGATCCGGAGCTTATACTTGTTCGCACTTGTGTTCTATGCACTTTCTGCAATACCTCAGATTCGGCTGGTACGAAAGGATAAACCGATTTCCCCCGGCTGAATTAGATCCCTGAGCTTATTCCGGTCTTTAATGACCCGGCGAAACAAATAAGTAACCCTCGTAATTTAGCGCCTGGAGCACAGGCTCCACTTGTCTTTCTTCGCTGCTGTTTCACGTGTATCTAAACATATTCGTCTTGCGTGCTCATGCATATTGATGGAGAGACCTGTCACGATCATCGATGTTTAATACCCTTGAATAGGGTCGATGAAGAGAGCATTGAGACTGACATCAGTTTTCAGGATAATCAAGCATAACTTATAATCACACCCAATTCCGGGAGATCCTCGATGACAGAAGTTGACCCGAAGACCATACTCGCTGCCATGCTCACTGCCATGCTCCAACCCTGGCACGATTCCGTGGCCGACCCCTCCCAGGCACAGCACACGGTCCTTCAACGGCTGCTTGGGGATTATTCAAAAACCGAGTATGGGAAAGGGCATGGAGCGGGGAATGTTGATTCGATCGAGACTTATCGAGACGCTTTTCCCATCATGACCTACGCGGAATACAAGCCTCTCATTGACAGAGTTATGGCTGGGGATATTGACCTGCTGCTTGCAGAAGAACCAGTGGGGTGGGCGATTACGCGCGGAACGACGGAAGGCGAATCCAAGTTCATACCAATGACACCGACCGATCTTGAGATGCGCGTGAGTGCAGGCAGGGCTGTCATGCAATATATCGTGGACCATGAAAAACTTGATCTCTTTACGGGTGTGAATTTGAACTTAAACTTCCCTTCCGTCGTGGGCACGATAAAAGTGGGCGCACAGGAGCTCGAATACGGCTACAGCTCAGGGATCTACACAAAATATGTATCCGCCAAGACACCCATCCGCTCGGCACCCACGCAGGACGAGATCGATGCACTCGGAGGTGGGAAAACCAAACGGGATTGGGACGCTCGATTCGAACTGGCATACGAAAAGTGCAGAGAAGAAAACGTGGTGCTCGTCGGTGGGGTGGCAACCTCAGCAGAGACCTTTGGACGCTATCTGCGGCGCGCCCATAGAAAGTACCCTAAAGACCTATGGAACACACAAATCATGACACTGGGGAGCTTTCCTGGGATCAACACCAAGTATGTCCCCTCACTGACCGCACTATATGGTCCTGTAGTCATACGTGAGATATATGGGGCAACAGAAGGCATGTTTGGTCAGCAGCGCGACGATCAACGTGCCTGGGTGCCAAATTACGACCTATTCTTTTTTGAAATCGAAACGAGATCAGGTGTGAAGATGTTGCACGAAATGCGTCCAGGAGAAATGGGGAGTCTGGTGGTCTCCACGCCCATCCTCCCTCGATACAAGATCGGGGATCTGATTCGTGCCTACCGTCCCCCCTACTTCCGCTGTATTGGGCGTGACCATTGGTTAACAGCCATTCGCTACGGGTGGGACGAGTTTATGACCTTTAATTTGGGCCGTTTATGATCGACGGCGGAAACCGCCTAGTAATACCGCCAGGCCGATGCCGATGAGCAAGAAGGCAAACATCACCTGCCAGCCGACAAAGCCACTAAAAGCTATACCCAGAAAGATCATCCCGAGGATCAAGGTGCCCACAACCGGTCCGCTATAAGCTGGGATGAGCAAACGTATCACAACTTCAAGCATGAGGAGCACGCCGGCCCCTGCAAATACAAGACCCCATGACGTCAAATCCGACAAAATGGGGAAATCCCCCAGTAATCCCAGGTTATAAGCCAACAGCGCCACACCCGCCCAGATCAGGATGCCCGCCCATATGACGGCGCTTAGTGGATCGCGGCGCCACTTTTCGTCAAATTGCTTCTCATCAGTTTTTTCTTGCTGCTTCTCGTTCGCTCTCTCATCCATGGGTCCACCCTTTTCGTCCTTTTCGTCTCTGCTCATCTGAGGTTCTTCTGCCATGGTGGTTACCCTCCCTTTCTGATGACCCGTCCCCCATTAAATGATCGATCTAGCTATCAATACCTGCTTCTCGTGAAATACCGAGCAAAACCATAGTACAACATTCGACTCACTTAATACCAGTGGAAAAAAACACGTCCGCAGGCATTCCGGGTTTGAGCATTCGATCAGAATCCTCCACCGCCAGCTCTACCGCAAAAACGGTTGTGCGTCGTTCTTCCTCCGTCTGGACATTTCTTGGTGTGAATTCAGCCTCATTCGCGATTGAAATCACGATTGCGCTAAAGATCCTATCAGGAAAACTATCCACGGACACCTCCGCCGTGTCCCCGATGGACACCAGACCATATTGATCCTCAGGGATGAAGACTGTGATCGTCAGATCGTCGAGCTGACCGATGATCATCGTGGGTGCGCCTGGGAGGACAATTTCACCTACTTCAACGTTGTGAGTCAAGATAGTGCCATCCACGGAGGAGAGGATCAGGTACTTACTCAGTTGGAGATTCATATTAGCAAGTTGTACTTCTGCATCTGCCTCGGCGAGTTCGAGCTGAGCCAGGGCATTATCCACGTTCGCAATTGCCAGTTCTAGTTGAGCAGGATCGGGTCCGTCTTTCCACTTCTCCCACTCTGCTTGCGAATCGGCCACAGACGCTTCTGCCAGTGCGACTTCTGCATCGAGTATCTCCTGTTGTACACCTGTGGGGTGTCCAGTGTACCAATTGTAGCTTCGCAGGGCGGCATCGTACCTTTGTTGCGCGGCCGCATAGGCTTTATAAGCTGACGCTTTACCAGCATCTTCCCTCCGACTTCCAGGTTCGCTGTCGTACTTGCTTTTCGCGCCTTTCAGAGCCTTCTCGGCGAGGGTCAGCTCCGCACGCGCATTCTTGATCGTCGTCTCACTCGCTCGTTGGCCCTCCTGCTGGTTATTCCGGTACTTTTCAGAATCATCCAACGCATCTGTAGCGTTCGCCAAAGTCAACCTGGCCTGAGCAGCAATGATGAGCCAATCGTCCTCTAAATCTCTGAGTCCTTGCTCCGCAATGAGAAGCTGCAGTTTTGCCCCAGTAATGGCTTGGTTCCCTGCAGCCACGAGGCGTCCTCGTTCAGTCTGCAGAAACTCATCGTCCAAACGATAAAGCTTATCGCCGGCTGCCACACCGTCACCTTTTTCAGCAAAGACTTCTGCGACACGCGCACCAACCTCCGATGAAACTGCAACTTCATCCGCCTCGACGATGCCCGAAGCCTTCAGCGCATCTTCTTCATTCGACCCCAGAGCATCACAGCCGGTGATACTCAGAGCGGTCAGCGCCACCGCACCCATAAGGATTATGCTTTTCACTTTACTCATATCTACCTCCAGGATTAAGAACTGAACCCGCAGTTCTCGGAATTTTGCATAGGTATCGAAGATACACCGCAGCCTGCTGCTGTGTATCTTCACTTCATCGATGCGATGAAAACATCCTCCAGTGACGGTTCAATAATGACCCCTGATCCGGGATCCAATCCGGACCGTCGGAGCTCGGCGATGATCTCGCTTTGCTTATGGTTCATATCATTTGCCACGACATGAACCAGCGAACCATACAACTCGACCTCATGAAGATCCAAACGCCCTTCTGAACGTGCGTTCCGCAGCACCTTGACAGCTGATGCGGCATCGTCGGGGGCAAGCTCAAGTACATCACCCTTCATAAATTTATCTCTCAATTCATCCGGTGTGCCGGTTGCGATGATCTTCCCCCGTCGGATGAACGCAAGCCTATGGCAGTGTTCTGCTTCATCCATGTAATGGGTGGTCACGAAAACGGTGACACCTTGAGCCACCAGAATATACAAAAGCTCCCAGAACTCCCGACGCGAGATGGGATCAACCCCCGCAGTAGGTTCATCGAGAAAGAGCACCTGAGGTTCATGCAAAAACGCCGCGCTCAGCGCCAATCGCTGTCGCCAACCCCCTGAGAGTTCCTTCGTCTTCGTCTTCTCGCGGCCCTGCAGACCTGCCATTTCGAGAGCGATAGACATCCGCTCGACGAGTTCTGTATTCGTCAGACCATACGCGGTCCCATGAAAACGCAGGTTTTGTTCGACCGTCAGATCGTTGTAAAGGCTGAACTGCTGCGACATATAACCCACTCGCGGGCGGATTTTTTCAGGATGATCGTTTACGCTTATTCCAAGGACTTCCATTTCACCTTCTGTCGGTCGAAGCAACCCAAGCATAAGACGAATCGTAGTGGTCTTCCCAGATCCATTGGGTCCGAGGAAACCGAAAATCTCTCCCCGTCCTACGATGAAGTCGATCCCCGCAACTGCAGGGAAATCACCAAACTCCTTCACAAGATTTTTCGCGATTACGGTAGGCTCGTTTGTTCCCATCCTGAAGTCCCTAGTTAAGCGCCCGGCGAACATAGCGCATCGAAAATGTAGCGATAATGGTGCCAATCACAGCCAAAATTAAAACCTGTGGCCAGAGCACGGAAAGACCACTCGATTTGAGCAAGATGCCCCGCATAATGTCCAGCCAGTGATGCGCGGGGATGAAATTCGCCACAAACTGCACAGCTTGCGGCATGGACTCCACGGGAGCGGCATACCCGGTGAACATGAAGTCCGCCATACCTACTAACATCACGAGCAGAAACGCTTGATGCTGCGTCTTGGCGATGACCGAAATCACCATGCCTTTGGTTAACTCCACGGCTATATAAAATAACGCCAATGTCAGGAGCAGGATCAACGATCCTCTGACCGGGACGTCAAAGAACACATGCACCATTCCGAGCATGAGCAGAAATTGGCTGAATCCGATGATCACGACCGGGAAAGCCTTGCCAAGAATGAGTTCAAGGGTCGAGTAGGGCATCACGAGGAGCTGCTCCAGCGTACCGAGTTCCCGCTCCCTTGAGAATGACAGCGCAGCGAACAGCATAACCGTGAATTCCAGCATTAGGCCCATTTCGGCGGGCGTGGTGTACAACGCTTCGCTCAATGTCTCATTGAACCAGACACGCATACTGGGGATGAATCCCTCGAATTCATCCGGATCCAGGTTAAGACGCTCCAGGGTGATCCGTTCTCCAAGTTCACCCGCCACACCTTCGACAGCCCGGAGGGCTTCCGTAGCGGGTACGCTCTCGGCTCCGTTAAGGATGACGGAGATACTTGGGCTTCCAGCAGCAATCTGTTCCCCATAACCTGGCGGGATGATTACGGCGATGCTGATATTCCCACGGTCCATGGATTCGCGAATGTCATCTTCGTCGTAGACGAATTCCGCATCCGCAAATGTACCCGTATTCTCGAGCGCAACGATAAAAGCTCGGCTGGCAGCGCTGCGATCATGGTCCAACACCATCATCGGGAGGTTTGCGATCGGCCTTGAGGTTGCCCAACCAATGAGCAGCAGTTCGAGCGCTCCCCCGAGAAGCATGAAAGCAGGTAGCCACCAATCATTCCGCAGGTGAATGAATTCTTTTATTGAGAGGGATGCGATTCTGCGAAAATTCATACTTGCCTTACCCAAGTTTCTTCTTGAAGAAAATGGCTGCAATACCGGTAAAACTCATCCCAAGCACAAGCAGCATCAGTGCATACGGCCAGAGTACGTCCAGACCCACCCCGGGAAGGAAGACACCCCTCGTAATATAGGCATAGTGAGTTCCAGGCAATGCCATGGCTTCCATCCGCATAATATCGGGCATGGCCACTATCGGAAAGAAAATTCCTGTGAGAAAGAAACCCGGAAAAAAGATCAATAAAAATGACACTGCCAATGCCGTCGCCTGGGTCTTCATGAACACACCGATTAATACACCCATGCTTAGAATTGAAAATAGAAATATGGCTGACAGGATGAAGAAGAGCAGAAAGTTGCCATTAAACGGGATCTCAAACCAGAGCATCGCCAGGATCGGGATCATGATCACGTTGATAAGACCGACAAGGATGTAAGGGATCATCTTTCCCAGCAGCAGATCGGTCCTCCCGATGGGAGAAACCATGAGCTGTTCCATGGTGCCGTGCTCATGTTCCTGGGCGAGCGTGAGGGCGACAGACAATGCCGGAAATCCAAGCACTAGCGATATTAATCCCGGGATCATATCCACACGCGACTTCAATCCTGGGTTGTACCAGGCTCGCACACGAAGATCGATAGACTGCAGTGATTCGACCGACAACCCCATCGCCGTGATCTGATCTGCAAGCGCAATGCCAATAAAATCCTCCGCCCTCGACATGATATGGTCTACCGCAAACGCCCCACCTGACGGCTCGGTGCCATCGATAATGATTTGCACAGACAGCTTCTTAAGCGCTTTGAGGTCATCTGTGAAGGTAGGAGCAAGGATCACGGCGGCTTTGATTTCTTCTCGCATGAGCAAGTCGTTGATTTCTTCGAACGAACTGACCAGGGCGTATGTATCGAGATCGTCCCCGGCTGTGATCTGCTGAATGAAGCTCCGGGAAGTCGCACTTCGATCATGATCAAGCACGGCGATGGGGACATTATTAATGTCCACCGTCAAGGCATATGCCATCAGCAAGAAAAGGATGGTAGGGGTGAAGAGGACCAAAATAAGTGTCGCTCGATCACGCATAATATGCGTAAACTCTTTACGAGTGATTGCGCGAAGGTGACGAGGAGACATCTTAGTTCTCGCTCTCCTGTTCATTTTGTTCGATATCCAGGTTTGTAATCAAGGAGAGGAAGGCTTCTTCCATGCGGATCGGTGCACGGCGTAATCCCCGGTAGGTCACATTATTTTCAGCCAGTGTTCTCTCGAGGCTCGCTAACCGCTTTTCTTCCGAATCCACAAGAATATGGAGCGCTTCGCCGTAGGTTTGAATTTCAATCACACCAGGCATGTCCTGAAGGATCCCCTTTGCCCGCCGCCAATCAGCTGACTTTAACTCGATCAAATCCCCCTTAATCTGGCCGCGGATATTTTGTGGCGTGTCGCATACAATCATCTCCCCCTCGTACATCAGCCCGACCCGTGAACAGCGATCGGCTTCATCCATATAGGGCGTGCTCACCACGATCGTCGTGCCACCAAGATATAGCTCTGTGAGGATGTCCCAAAACTCACGGCGCGAGATGGGGTCAACCCCGGTGGTCGGTTCATCCAACAGCAGGAGCGGTGGTTCGTGGATAAGCGTGCAAGCGAGGGCAAGCTTCTTCTTCATCCCGCCAGATAAATGAGCTGCTCGCCGACTTGTAAACTCTTTCAGGCCGGCGAACTCCAGCAATCGTTCCGTTCTCTCGTGGATTACAGTCGGCTCAACGTCATACAACTCTGAGAAAAACTGCAGGTTCTCTGCGACGGTGAGTTCACCATAGAGGTTAAACTCCTGCGCCATATAGCCCACCCGGGCCTTGATCGATTCTGACTCGGTTTTTAAGTCGAAGCCGGTGACTGTCGCTGATCCTTCGGTGATATACAACAGCCCGGCCAGGAGCCGGAGCGTAGTCGTTTTGCCCGCGCCATCCGGCCCCACGAGTCCAAACAGTTCACCGGGTTCGACCTCGAGGTCGAGGGAATCCACCGCCCGAGTTTGCTTGAAGTCCCGCGATAAATCTTTAGTAACGATGATGGGCATCGATGTTGGCATGCGAAATTATTGTCGCTTCGCTACCCGGAGCAGCCACAGCACGAGCAGGGCAACCAGCGCGGGCTCCATGGCGATGGCGATGACGGTGACCGTCTGGCTGATTCCAATCAGCGGAAGCAGGTACCACTCCAGCACTCCAACGAGGACGGTTACGACCACAGCGACAACGTAATCTCCCCTTACGCCGATCGGGCGATCGTCCTTCCAGATTTTCCCAGCGACAAAGCCCATCAGCAATCCGATAGGAATCATCACCACCGCAACAATCAGATAATCCATTTCTATGCCTCCTTAGATCTCTTCGGGTGGAAACTGATGTCCACCACTTCGGAGATTGGCGATGCGTTTGCGCATGCGTAATCTCCACTTGGGTAAAACTTGAATTGGTTCATCCTTTAAAGCTTTTCGGGTTTCCTCCCGTCCAATCTCAATCATCCGATCCGCCTGGGAATAGTCCCAGAAAGGGATATCGGCGGGCGCCTCAAGCCGCAATAGGCGCAGTTCAATGCCCTTCATTCTTGACCAGGCAATTTCCGATGCGGTCTGTCGCTCCACCATCAGCGAGAGGGCATAGCCACTTATCCCCATGACGCCACGGGCGTTATTCAAACTACCCATGGCATAGCTCACATCGATACCGATGATCTGCGTTGCTCCCCGCATAATTGCGGCATAAAGGGGCAGTTTCGAATAGATGCCTCCATCGAGATAGCGTTTGCCTGCCACATCCCATGGTGGAAAGTAGGGAGGGATGGCCGTGCTTGCCATGGCGCCATCCAGGAGCTGATCATCACCATCATCCCCGAAAACCCGCATACTTCCTGAATCCATTTCCACTGCAACTGCAAATGCCCTCACTCCTGAAGTAGCGCCAAGCTGACCAAAGGTATCCACGTTTTGTGGCAGAACATGTTTCAGGAACGTCACCAGCTGAGTATTATCGACGAGACTATCTCGTTGTCGAGCCAGATTTCGAATAGCTGTGAACGCCTTGGGAACGCCGACTGCCTCTGGCCCCGCCTGACGCCAAAGGTCCTGGATCGTGGCAACACCAGCGAGTGTGGGTTCGTGCGCAAGATGGATGGCGTTCAGCGCCCCGGCTGAAGAACCCACCACCATCTCGGGCTTTATCCCGTGCTCGAGAAGAACCTCGAGCGCCCCCGCTTGCATAGCGCCAAAATTGGCAGCTCCACTCAGGACAAATGTAATCATCTCATGTTCCTCAACCTTTATGACTCATCATCGTATCGAAGCGCGACTATGGTCATCTGCTCCGCCAGGGCAGCGAAATCCTCCGGCGTGCCGTCGAGGCGGTAACCGAGCAGTCGCGAGAGCTCTTTTGCCGCACGCGGGTATCGCTGAGCGTAATCGAGCAGCTCGCGCTCGGATACTTCTCGGGATAGTGGAATGGCCTTCGCTGAATATCGGGTTCCAGCGACTATGATTTTCACAGCGGGATTTGCACGCACATTACGCAGCCAATCCGACTTCTCCCCCCACGCCGAAACGATATAAAACGTGCGGGTGGCATCGTCCCGACGGACGACTTCGAGCACATTCCGCCGTAGTTTTCCGCTCTTCCTTCCTGTGTGCTCCAATAAGAGAAAGCG
>JBGUDT010000028.1:0-3233 GCA_041821665.1 Anaerolineales bacterium | reverse complement strand
GCCGACCAGAATTGGGACCAGGAAATATGAGGCGAGCAGCACAGAACCCACCAATGCCTCGGGTATCCAATTCGCTTGTTCGCCGCGCATTAAGGGAGACATGCCCTGCAGCTCGGCCGCGGTAAACACGGATAACGCCGTGATCCCCAGAATCCGGTTGAACACGTCTGCTGGTGGTACAGGATCGACGAGGGCGGTGTAAATCAGCGTTCCGAGTAACGCGATGATGGTCAGGGGGATGCTCTTCTGGAGACCATCACGTCCCGGCAGCCAGGGTAACGTGATTGCGTAAAACAATCCCAATCCAACCAACGCCATCATGACAGCCCAAAAACCATCACGCCAGAATATCGCTACCGGGATCATGATGAGCAAGCCGTAAAACGCAAGCGTGACCGAGAGCATCTCCAGGCGATCTTTTAGTGGAAAGCTCACCCAGCGAGCCGCATCTTTCTTTTTTCTGTTTGCCTCGAGATACGCTGGGATGTCCCTGGCATACACCGGTCCCCAATGCACACCCCATCCAGTCTCTTCGCGGATACGCCAACCATCCACCCCGTTCGCACACAATTGCGGCAATATCAGCGCACGGTGTTTCACAAATCGGTCCACGCCACTTGTGCGCACGGCCTCGATAATGCGCTCAGCTGTGAAGAAGCCCCCGCCAGCCGAACACCAAACATTGATACCATTCGAATCTGCCACCAGAAGCCATGCATCGAGCGCTCCATCGATTGCTTTTACTAAACGTCGGACGGTGAGCTCATAATTGCCGGTCACAAGGATCGGGGAGTTATCATCTGGTTGGCCGATCTTGTACAGCCCCGGCGTGAACTTTGGATAAGGAGGGACGATGCGGAAAAACAAACTCCAAATGTCAAGCAAGGATGTGCGCATCGTCCTGCGATGGGTCAGCTGCTCGATTTCCAAACCCGCATCCACGCTTCCGTCTTCCTCATGGAGAGGTTCGGCGACCCACAATTGAAGGGCTCCACCAAGCGACGACGCTGCACATTCTGAGGAATAACCCGATCTCACCAGCTCATCCGGGAAAGCCTTCAACGGATGGGTCGTCGTACGGGTCAACATCCAGGTCAACACCCGCAGTGGAAAACGCAATAAACCATAGGCAACCCTCTTGAGAAGTCCCTCGGGGATGGTTTCGTCGATGATCGCAATCTTTCCGCCAGGTTTGAGGAGTCCACTGATTTCGGCGAGCATGAAGGACCGACTATGCGCCGTCATCTCGCTGAATGCTAGGCTGCTGATCACAAGGTCGAACGACTCTGGGTCGTATCGATCGCCGATGAGGGAGGCGTCCATCAGCTTCAAGCTTACGCGGTCCCCGAGTTCGGTCTCAGAGAGTCGATCTTCCGCAATCGCGAGCATCGCGGGGGCACGGTCAATTGCCATGATGTGCGCACCCGCTTCTGCTGCTGATCTGGTGAGCGTACCTGTACCGCATCCAATCTCAAGGATGGTCATGCCCGGGGAAACAAATCGGGATACAAGCTCCTCGTGCAGTTTCGCCAGCCGCCCCAATGTGAGGAGCCGGATGCCGCGATCGTAAACCTCCGGCCTGGTCTCGAGCCACTTCATGAAAACGGTGGCCATCAGGATTCCTTCTTTCGGATGCCGTCCAGAAGCATGTCGAGGGGTGCTTCAGTCAACTCATCCCAATCGATATTTTCTGGATCGATGAACCACATTAACGTAATGCCCTCATAAAGCCCAATGATGACCAGGGCTGTCTTGTGTGGATCGACGGAAGCGAATTCATCGGTGGAAATACCCTGCTCGATAATACCTGCGAGGATCTGCGAGTATGTCCTGTAATAGCCCCTTATCTTCTCCCGGACTTCCTTGCGTCGTGTCGCGAGCGTGATAAATTCATACGCCAAAGACATGAAGGGCTTGAAATGCCGAATGTCGGCAACGGCGGCGCGGCTGAATATGCGCAGTTTCTCTTCCGCTGTCCCATCCGCATCGATAAGGACCTCGGCTATCCTCATTTCTTGGAGGAAGACACGATCGAGGAGCGCCATGATGATGGCATCTTTGCTTTTGTAATACCAGTAGAGCGCGCCTTTGGAGAGACCGGATTCCGCCACGATGTCGTCCATGCGCGCATCATTAAAGCCTTGCTCGGAAAAAACTGTCTCGGCAGCGTCGAGGATCTGCTGGCGACGCTCCTGTTCGAGTTCTTCTTTTGGAGACACAGTAGACTGACCAGTCGGTCTGCTATCACTTTATAACCGAACATTAATGTTGTCAAGCATCTGACACAGAAGGCCTATGCTATAATTTCCCCCTATGTCAGAAGAGAATGAAAAAACACACGAAATTGAAGAAGATGTCGAGGGCACCGATGAAGCCCGCGATGAGATAAGGTTCAAGCGCAGCCACTTCTATGCTGCACTCGTCCCGATTGCATTCGTCGTAGGGTTGGCCGCTGGTTTCATTTTCTGGGGTCAGGATTCAGCCACACAACCACAACCCATCGTGGCGCAAGCCCCCCCATCAACCCAGCAGCCGCAGCTCCCTGCGAACCAGCCGGCCGTCGCTCCGGATCCCTCCCAGGTCAGGTTGGAGATTGAGGTCGATGACGATGCTGCGCTCGGCCCACCCGACGCCCCAATCACCATCGTCGAATTCAGTGATTTTAACTGCCCATACTGCCAGCGTTTTCATGTCGAGACATTCCCGTCTCTCATGGAGACTTACCCCGATCAAATTCACTTCGTCTATCGAGATTTTCCCGTCGTTGGTGGGCTTGAATCCGCGCTTGCCTCAGAGTGCGCACATGAGCAGGACGGCTATTGGGAGTACCACAATCTGCTCTTCTCCGGTACGCAGGCCCCCGGGACTGAAGGCTATCTCGCCTATGCTGAGGAACTTGGTTTAGATGCAGAGGCTTTCGAGGCTTGTCTTTCCGAGGGCCGCTATGCCGATGAAGTCGAAGCGGATGCAAAGTATGCGGCCGGTCTCGGTATAACCGGCACCCCAACCTTCTTCATTAACGGAATCCCCCTCGTTGGCGCACAGCCGTTGGAAGTTTTTGTCGAAATCATTGAGGCCGAGCTGGAAGGCTGAGCCTGTGGATTTCGCTGATTGAAGCGACATTATCCAACATCACAGGTCTCACACTGTCTTTCCCCCCTCCGAATTTAGCACCCCATCATGTTGATTTATTCGTTTTTAACAAAGACTACTAATTAGACGGTCAAATCATC
>JBGUDT010000027.1:0-30667 GCA_041821665.1 Anaerolineales bacterium | reverse complement strand
ATGGTGGTCGCGATGTGCTTCTACATCCGCTTGCTTGGGCAGGGTGGGCAGGGTTGCTTATCACCGCGTTAAACCTCATCCCGGCTGGTCAACTTGATGGCGGGCATATCGTATACACACTCATCGGTGATGCGGCGAAAAAAATGTGGCCCTTTATTGTCATCACCTTGTTGCTCATGGGCCTGGTCTGGCCGGGTTGGTACATATGGGCGATGCTGATATTCTTCATGGGGCGTTCATACGCAAAACCACGTGATGAGATCACAGAGCTCGATACCCGTCATAAGGTCCTCGCGATTTCTGGATTGGTGTTGTTCATCCTTGTATTTATGCCGCTTCCTCTAATCACCTTAGGGACCTGAAACATTCTCGCTGCTGGCTGTGATCTTTCCATCATTCTACGAGCATCGAAATTCATAGCGTTTAGCCGAGCATAATAAATATCGAACCACGACTCAACAGTGCTGTGATCGTGGATCCAGGCTTGAGATCCTCATAATCCTCTTTCGAGATTCGCATGCTTCCAGGGTGGGCTGCCCTCTGAGTTGCACTCTCCCCAGCCAGCAGGGTTCATTACGCATGAGTGCGGAACGCGGACGATGATGCACATCCTTTGAAAAGCATGGGCCCTTGGTATTCCTCATAGGCGGATGGTTGAAGTTTGGTCAGGATCGCCCATCATCCGTCAGTCGTCGATTGATGTCGTATGCCGCACTGATAAGCGCAAGATGCGTGAAGGCTTGCGGAAAATTGCCAAGTTGCTCACCCCTAGGTCCAATCTCTTCTGCATACAATCCGAGATGATTTGCATATCCGAGCATCTTTTCAAAAAAGAATCGAGCTTTGTTGACATCTCCCGCTCGAGAGAGACATTCGACATACCAGAATGTGCAGATGCTGAACGTACCTTCGTCACCCGTAAGCCCATCAGGTGCGGCCGAATCGAAGCTGTAGCGATACACAAGTGAATCGGACACAAGCTCACGCTCAACTGCGTCGAGGTGAGAAAGCCATCGAGGATCAGTTGGGCTTATGAATTTCATAAGGGGCATTAATAGGCTTGAAGCATCCAGGGCGTTCGTGCCAAGATGCTGGACGAAGGCACCGACTTTATCATCCCAAAAATTGCTGAAAATGTCGTGATAGATTTCATCTCTCGCATGGGTCCACGCATCGACGGGGGCTGGAAAGGATCGGTTCTGTGCAAGCCGCAAGCCGCGGTCGATGGCCACCCAGCTCATAAGACGGGAGAAGAGAAAATGCTGCCTGCCGCCTCGAATCTCCCAGATACCCTCATCCGGTTGGTTCCATGCCTCAGATATGTAGTCGACAAGAGGGACCAGACGATTCCACAAATCATGGGAGATCGGCTCTCCGTATTTATTGAAGAGGTAAACAGAATCCATCAACTCACCATAGATATCCAGTTGAAGTTGATTAGCTGCGCCGTTACCTATCCGGACCGGTTGGGAGTCTCGATAGCCGGAAAGGTGTTCCAATATTTCTTCTTCCAGATCCGCATGTCCATCGATCCCGTACATCACCTGCAGGGATTCACCCGCTTGGAGGTCGCTGCATCTATCTTCGATCCATTTCATGAAAGCAGCTGTTTCTGAGGTGTATCCCAGGCGGATCAAGCTGTAGAGTGTGAAGGAGGCATCCCGGATCCAGGTGTAACGGTAATCCCAATTGCGTTCACCCCCGATGGTTTCGGGAAGTCCGAAAGTGGGCGCGGCGACAATCGAGCCGTAGTCCCGTGATGTGAGCAGTTTTAGGGTCAGCGCTGAGCGGTTAACTTCCTCGCGCCAGAGACCATCATATTTCGATTGGCTTATCCACGAATGCCAGAAGTTAACTGTATCTTTAAATGTCCTTGGGACGAAATAAGGCGTCCCGGCCTGTGATTCCTTATCGGGATCGACGTACTCCAGAATAAACACCGCCGTTTCACCTACGCCCAACCGGAAGCTGGCGTGGGCCGCTCCGTTTTCGATTTTGACGGATCTCTGGGCTCGCAGCCGCAAGACGACATCATCATCCGAGATGAATAGGATTCCATCATCTGTGAACTCGACTTTATGGTCTGTGCGCGCGTAATCGAATGCTGGCTGGCAAACCATCTCGAACTCAAGATCCCCGCGCACCGTCTTCACCCTCCGCACGATCATGCTGGGTTGCGCAGGATCAGTTACCGGCATGAAATCCGATATTTCGGCGACACCTGATTCGGAGAGAAAACGAGTGAGCAGGACATTTGTATCGCTCACGTAGATCTGTTTCTGTTGGGCATCGCTTACAATCGGTGAAATCCGGAAGTAACCCCCTCGCTCATGATCGAGCAACCTTGCGAAGACAGATGGGGAGTCGATCCTGGGTAAGCAGAGGAAATCTATGGAACCGTCCATCCCTGCCAGGGCGATTGTGCGCAAGTCGCCGATGATGCCGTAGTTCTCAATCGGTTGAAATAGCATTGGATACCTCAGCTTGATTCTGGGTTCATTCTATCATCCGTACGGTGATAGCACTGAAGCGTGAATTCAGTCATTCATGATCTTGGCACGCCCATCAGTGCGCATAGGCATTTATCGACTATTGAGATGAACCTGCAGGGAAATTGATAGTTGAACAAGGTCATGAACTAACCTAGAATACTAGGTAGGTTCTGGAGTAAGCGCCTGGCGCTTCTTTCATCATTCAAAGAGAGTGAAATATGGCGACGAGAAGATCGGTGGAAGTCGATATCTTCACGACCACACACAGGATCGAAGGATCTGTATTTCCCGGCACTCATGGACTATTTAGCTATCTGAACATGCCGACCGAGTCCTACATCGAAGTGCTCGATGGAGAAATCAGCCCCTTACATATGATATCAAAATCGAAAGAGACTGTCGGCAACATATGGCTTGTGAAAAAAGAAATCGTCGCCGTATTGGTCGCCAATCGCGCTGGTTTGGGAACTTCCAGTGCTGTGCGGGCCGGCTACACTAAGCCTTTCCCGCATTTCATACGTGTTCTTGTTGGCGGCTTTGATATTTTCGGGATGATCCAGGCAGGGGGGAGATTCGATTTTGGAGCGGTGATGTTTGAAGGATCCAATGCCTTTGTTCCCCTTTTCGATACAACACTGGTCGCCATTCTATTCCCCAATGCTCGAGCAGAAGCGCCTGCGCTCGCTTTTAATCGGGAGCTTGTTGAAGCTCTCTACCTTCATCCTGCAGAAGGCGACTGAGCGGCCCTCCAGGCGCTCCTGCAGTAAATCCCGTCTCGCGAATGAGAGCTTTCCATCCAATTCAAGCTACTTCAAACTAAAGGTGACGGATACCTGCGCATTAACCATTATCTGTCCGGGTGCAATCGAGCCTTGAACGAGCGCACTGTCGACGTCGATGCTTTGAACTACATTTTGAGTCTGCGCTCCACTCCAGTGCGAACCCCACCAACCCGATCCATACCCAGACCACCAACCGGAGTGATTTTCTTGAATGCTTTGAGGCTCACCGACCTGACGTCCGAGTTCCTTTGATAATGCCTCCGCTTTTTCCCGAGCTGCAGTTATCGCGAGCGAACGTGCTTGATCGCGATGTTTTCTAAGATCGGTGGTGCGGAATTCGATGCCGTGGACATAGTTGGCGCCATCTTCAATTACCTCCGTGAGCAAATCATCGAATTTGGATATGTCTGCCAATGTCAGGGCAAGAGTCCGGCGGACAAAGTACCCCTCAAGATCCTCTCTGTAGTAACTGTCCCGGTATCGAGGTTCGATGCTGATGTGATCCGTCTGGATATCCTTGTCAGGGATATTATAGCGATGCGCAGTTGCGATGATATCTTCCACACGCGCGTCGTTGCGCTTTTTCGCCGTGCTCAGTTCAGGGTGCCAGCTCTCAACACCCAGCGTGATGATGACCTCATCCGGCGGGACTTTTACAGCAGCATCCCCTGTCACCGAAATCGTACCGCCGCTGTATGTATCGGTTTGGATGGGCAGGTATGAGGAGAGGAAGAAGGAGAGCGCAGCACCTGCGGCAAGAAATATTGAACGGTTCATCATGATGGACCTCCTGTTAAAGTTTAGGCTTGACCTTCAGGAATAAAGGACATTGGACCGGATGCATTTATATAACCGG
Organism: Anaerolineales bacterium; assembly: GCA_041821665.1. GTDB lineage: Bacteria > Chloroflexota > Anaerolineae > Anaerolineales > E44-bin32 > E44-bin32. Next base: position 26,537 of record JBGUDT010000027.1, on the reverse strand, counting down.
ATGAGTTTGTCGGAATTGTGTCAGGCGTGTGGCATTAGGAGGTCGAAAACTTCCCTGGGTGACTCCATAGAGGGTACGGGCTGCAGGCAGATTGCGGGTAGAGGGGAGGCCAGGTACTTATCAAATTGATTGTTCTTGAACATGACAAGAAATTTCGTGATCGAAAGCGGACTAGCTCGCGGGGAGGACGACGCAAGCAGCCGATCCTGGGTAGTCTTCTCTTAGCTGCAAAGGCGATGGACTATCAATCCAAATCTGGCCGCGGTGAGCTTCCACGAGCCCCTTGGCGATGGAAAGGCCGAGACCGCTTCCCCCTCGATCTCGGGACCGCGCCTTATCACTCCTGTAAAAACGATCGAATACATGGGGCAGATCTTTTTCAGCTAGGCCCTCACCAGAATCGTTGATGGCAATGAGTACCCAACCGCCATCCTGAATTTCCTCCGGGTTAGTTTCCAGCCGTTTCAAGTAATCTACTGTGGGCGATAAGCCCTCACTAAGTCGCCCTTCACGGTACGAAAACCCCTCACACGTCAGATGAACGATCGATCCGCGAGGGGAGTGGCAAATCGCATTATCGAGAAGGATGAGGATCACCTGTTCGATTCGGTCCCGATCTACAAAGACCATCAGCGGAATCGTCCCAGATTTGTTGACGAGGGTGATGCCTTTCTTTTCCGCCAATGGCTTCATGTGATTCACGGCTGTGCTCAGAAGCTTATTTAGTTCGAGTTCCACCTGGTCAAGATGAAGCGCTTGTGCATCCATGCGAGTGAGGATGAGTAAATCGTTCACAAGCCGGATGAGACGATCGGTTTCCGATTCGATTGAATGCAGGAAGCGGTGACGAACTTCGACATCCTCCATCGCCCCGTCGAGTAATGTCTCCACCAACCCCTTAATCCCGGTGAGTGGTGTGCGCAATTCATGAGAGACATCACTTACGAATTGTGTTCGTAGATCCTCCTCTGCCTGGATCTGATCCCGCATTTTCATGAATGCCAGGCTAAGCTGACCAATTTCATCATTTCTGGGATCGGGAAGAGGATAGCTAAACTGCCCCCGGCTCAATTCATTTGCTGCTTCCGTAAGGGCAATCACTGGTTTTGACAGCGAGCTAGAAATAAATAGGGATAGGAGGATAGAAACGGGGACAGCGATCGCAGCTGCTAAAAGCCAACGGATATAGAGGTCTTCGAGCAGCGCGGCACTGCCCCTTCTCGCTTGCCCTATGTGGAGAACTCCGGTGATTTGATCTTCAACGAGGAAGGGTGTGGTTACGAATAACCACGATTCTCCGCCGAGCTCATCATATGTCGTTGAGGTATGACCTTCGAGCGCCGAGGAAATCGCGGGAAGACTAAATAGATTTTCACCAAGCTCAAGGTTTTTTGAGTCGACAACGATCGTCCCGGTTTGATCGATGATCCGAACATGCGAATCAATAAGAGAACTTATCTCAAATGTTGTCTGACTTAAGGCCTCAATAGCCTCGTCCGAGCTTAGATTGAGAATTATTGGATCAGAGAGGTCTGCATCTCCACCCCCTATTTGAACTGTCAGGTTTTCCAACTGCTGCTGGTTGATCGTATCGATCGCAGCTTGCTGCTCAAATGTAGGAGAGTCCGGCATGTTTCCATGGAGAATTGCCTCTATGATGAGATGTGCCTGGGTCTTTAGATTTTCCTCAAGTGCATCCTCAAAATAGTTATCTAGGAGGGTGAGCAGCAGGAACGCTGAGACGATCATCGTGAAGAGGATCACGAAGACATGTGTAAGCATAAGTTTCCCGCGTATCGTCGAGATGATTCCGCCAGACTTATCTGGCGCCTCAGTTTTTAGAGTCAAGTTTATATCCAACACCACGCACTGTTATGACAAGGTTTTCGGGATGATCAGAAGATTGCTTCAGTTTTCCGCGCAGTCTTTTTATCGCTGTGTCGACCACGCGTGTGTCGCCAAAGTAATCGTACCCCCAGACCTGGTCGAGAAGCTGCTCGCGCGTCATCACCTGACCAGCATGCCTCGCGAGACAAAACAGCAGATCGAATTCCAATGCCGAGAGCGATAACGCCTCATCATGATAACGAGCTTCATGTCGACCAGGATCAAGGGTGAGTTTCTCGACGGTAATGGGTTTATCGCTTTGGACGCTCATGGTTTGAGACCTTCGGAGGACGGTCTTCACCCTCGCCATGAGTTCCCGCATACTAAATGGTTTCACCACGTAGTCATCTGCACCGATTTCCAAACCAAGCACTCGATCTAACTCCTCGTCCCGAGCAGTGAGCATAATAATTGGAACATCGCTTTCCTGACGGAGGATTCGGCAGACTTCGATCCCATCCCGGGCAGGAAGCATAATATCCAGGATGATGAGATCAGGATTCTCTCGTCGTGCGATCTCGAGGGCACGTTCGCCATCAAGCGCGACGAGCGTCCTGTAGAGGTTTTTTTCAAGGTTATATTTTAGCGCGTCGATGATTGCGGGTTCGTCATCAACAACAAGTATGGTAGCCACGATATTTCAGTCCACGTCCTACTTTATGCGTATTATAACCACCCATTTGTGACAATTTTGTGTCGACTTCCAAGAACTCTATCTCGTGTAGGCAGTCTCTTTTCAAGCCCTTTCCATAGAGTTTATGATAGTTTATATTGAAAGAGCAGGTTTTATCCGCACTAGAACAACGACGTCTTTGATCATGAATCGATTCCTGAGATAGGATAAAAAGTGCTTCTCCTGGCGTTTGACTATTTTCGTAAAATCACTAAAATATTCGCTACTAAGTCAGGGTTTATGGGTTTGCACCGCTTGGAGCCCTGACACAGACGCCGGGTTCGCAATTTGACGGAACCGGCGTCTGGTCTTTCGAAGACACCCGCCCAGGGAGTGAATTTTGATAGCGATCCGTTTTATTACTCACCTTGCACACATGGTGGGTATACGGGAGAGGATGGAAGATCGTATCCTTCTACGACTTGCCAGGCAGAGACCTCTTGGTTTTTATTTTCTTGCACTCGGGTTATTGATAGCTACCCCCGCTTGTTCAACTGTTTCAGATGTGAGGTATGCTCAAGATTCAGCGCCCGAGGCCAGCATCACAAATCCTGTCCCCTCGAAGACCACATCACCGACGGCTAATCCCACCAGTACTTCGACAGGTACGCTACGCCCTTCACCAACAATTCCGCCTACATCGACCGTCACAGAGACGCCACTCCCTCCTGGAGCGATCGTCATTCCAGAATTAATCGGAATGCCCTATTCGCAGGCTCGTGAGCTTCTAATTGAGCTAGGGTTCACGTTCCTCTTCCAGGATGTGCTGCATCTAGAATATCCACATGGGACGATCATCGACCAGAACCCTCAACCTGGAGTCATTGGCAAAAAAGGGGATTTGGTCTTTCTCTATCGTGGATTTCATGCGCTGCAAGCCTATGCAGGGGGGGCGTGCATCCCTCTGCGTTTGATCACGACCGGCGGAAGATTACTGTATTGGGTGGAACTCATCGAAGATGAGAGATATACGATCAAGACGGATTTTGATTCTGGCTCGACCACGATACATGACTACCGTATGGTGGTGCTGAAATCTTTCGACAATGCTTCGAAGGACACGATGACCTATTCACCAGAAACGCCGGGGTACTATGTCATTAGCCTGGGTCCCTATTCGATATCTGATGACACATTGAAGGACAATCCAGGGGGAGTCCCGGCTGGATGTCTCTGGATTAGTCCGGTGGATGAGGGATGACGGCGGCCGTTTTCGACCTCGATGGGACATTGTATGAGGGGCATATTACCCGGGGTCTTGCGCTTCACCACAAGACCCGCGGTGTAAAACGCTTCGATCTGGCGTTGTTCCTCGCAACCCACATTCCGATTTGGTGGCTAACGCGGGCTGGATTAATCTCAGATGAAAAAATGCGTGCTACCTGGGCGCAGGATATCCCCTGGCTCGTTAAGGGTTGGACCCAAGATGAAGGTGAAAGAGCGTTTGAATGGATTGCGAATGAGTACATCGAGCCGCGTTTCAAGACCGATATCGTCGCTCGTTTGAAATCACACCAGGACAGGGGGCATCGTGTCATCCTGTTATCTGGAACCCCGACACCGATGTTGGCAGCCATCGGGAAGTTGCTTGGTGTACGTGATGTGGTCGGTACTCCCATCGTAGTAAAAAACGGCAGATATACTGGTCGCAGTGAACGTCCCGTATGCCAGGGAAGAGACAAGGTCCTGCGATTGGGTGAGTATTTGTCAAACACAGAGAGGGAGGATTTAGGAAACGGATACATATACGCAGACAGCTTTGGTGATCGCTTTATTCTTCAGATCGCCGGCCACCCTGTCGCAGTTGATCCCGACCACGAACTTCAGGCTCTCGCCAAACAGAACAAATGGGAAATCTTGAAGACCCCAGCAGGCCCCTCTTCATAACTCTCGGGCAATACCTCAATATAGAGTTCGACATCAGTGTGGAAAGCAAATCGATGATGAGTTGTTCGTGTGGATTCCTAGTAGGAATAACGACTTCCTCCAATGAACTCTCGTAATACAGAATCCGCAGGAACCGGAGAATCATCCTCGGTAGGTTGAACTACGCTGAGGATGTTTTTCATGCGAGAAGCTCGAATATACGCATCTTCTCGCAGTGGATCGTCCCGGTATTTTTCCTCCCATTTGATGAAGTCATCCAATATTCTATGTCGATAGAGTGACACCTCATACGGCATAGCGCTGTTAATGATGAAGTCAGCAGTGCCTTGATAGGGGATAATGTTCCGCAATTCACTTGACCTTACATAGTGCCAGTGCGTTAAAGTTTTCTCCGGATCGTATGCGCGATGCACGGCGTCTCTAAGCATCCGGCGGATCATCCGGATATCTGTCCAGCGAATGTATTCTCCGTCTGGGCCTTTCATCTGAAGAAGGGGCTCCAGATACACCTTGAACTTCATCTCATCCGGGATGCCGTCGGTCATCTGGGGGTAGAGACCGTGGAGGCTGTCAATAAGGAGGATTTCCTCCTTCTCCAGCTTTATGGGCGTATGGTCGAGTGCCCGTTTACCAGTTTTAAAATCATATTTCGGGATCCTGACCTCTTCTCCATCCACGAGCCTCTGAAGATGCTCATTGATCAAGTTTATATCGAGCGCTTGTGGGGTTTCGAAATCATAGTCACCGAATTCATCCTGGGGATGCATATCAAGGTCGAAGAAATAATGATCGATATTCAATGCCCGAAATCTGAATCCAACCTTGGACAATCGATTTTCCAATTTAATCGTTGTAGTGGTTTTTCCTGAGGATGAAGGGCCGCTGATGATGACTGCTCGGAGATCCTTCAGTTGTTCATGGATCATCTCGGTAACTGTAGCTATGTCATCTTCATACATCGACTCGGATTCATGAACAATCTGTGGAAATTCCCCTTGTAGCAATCGTTCATTCAACCCATCAATTGTGTGTACATTATGAGACACTGCCCAGTCCAGGACGTACCAGATTTTTCCCCACGGCACATTGTCAGTAGGGACTGACGCTCTCCTTGAAAGATCCATGCGGCGGCGATTCCTCTCTTCTCGGTAGAGAATATAAGCCTTCGCCACTTTCGCATGGCCGTTTTCAATGAGTACTTTTTCTACGGTATCTTGGATTTCCTCAATGTGGGGGGGGTCACCTTCAGGATGTGAGTTTTCAATTATCTCTATGACTTCCCTGGCCAGGATTTCCGATCGTTCTCTATCACGCCCTCCTACCGCGACGGCAGCGCGATAGATCGCGTTCGTGATCCGATCCTGGTTGAAGGGGACAAGGGCTCCTGTGCGTTTAACTACGTGTGTGATTTTGCTCATCGTTCGTCTATGACTCCATTGTAAAGAAAGTAATTCGCGTGCAGAAGTAGGGCGCAATCCTTCGATACATCCAGATTATAAGATTACTGGCAATCTGCCTCAAATTCTATCATCAGACGAAATTTGTCCTCCTATCTGGAGGCATCTTTTATTACTCACTGAACTTTGTTAGGAACCTGTAATGTCATCCTTCTCAAACCTATGTTAGTTTGAAGTTGGATCCAATTTAGTATTCTAGGGGTTTCCTATGAGTGACCGCTCCGTAATAGATGAAGATATTCGACATTTTCTGAGGACGAATTGGCATGTGTATCCCAGCCAGATTATGTTGATGCAGGCAGCAGTTCAGCGCATATGGCCTGAAGGTCCTCCACCTGACGGCGGGGAAAGTGTCGTCAGAATTTGCTTGGAAGAGAACAACTTAGTCATGAATCATGGGTCACAACTCCTGCTTTGCCCTTCAAACTCGGAATAGCCCCCAACTATTAAACCACCTTCTCAGACAAGCCCGATAGACCGCTGGTTAATTTCTGCAACCATTGCCAGGGTACATTCCTGTTTTTATTAAGGCTTGGAAATTCAGTGTCCATCCTCATGTGACCTGAGTCGCGGGTTTAATATTATATTTAACCCTCATGTTTGCTGCCTCAGGCGAAACATGAGAGAAGGCTCACTACTACTGCAAGACCGCCGACCATGCTGCGCTTTAGGTGTTTCCGATTTATCAATATGAATCTGATGCAGTAAATATGACCCGAAATAGAGTCTGCGATGAATTGACGCCGTTGCCCCGGTAGGATAAGTGTGAAGTCGAGTTAGTCTTCGAATGCGGGTTGTACGAGAAGAAGATCACCGACGTATTGGAGGGGGTGATGGATTGAAAAAGGGCCGCCGTTCGATCCGCCTGCGAAATTACAACTATTCGGTACCCGGCGCCTATTTCGTCACCATTTGCGCCCTGGACCGGGATTGCCTGTTTGGGGATGTGGTGAACGGGAAAGTGGCGCTGAATGAATTGGGGGGGATTGCACAACGCTGTTGGTACGAAATCCCGGATCATTTTCTGAATGTGGAGTTGGACGAATTTATTGTTATGCCAAACCATGTCCATGGATTGATTATGATCGCAGGGGCGACGCATGCGTCGCCCGTGCAAAAGATCCTCAATACCGCCCAGAAACCCAGGCGCATCTTGCCGAGAGGGGTGAAATCCGGATCGTTGGGCGCCATCATTGGATCATACAAATCCGCTGTGACGCGACAGATTAACACCATTCACAACACACCCGGCGCGAAATTGTGGCAGCGCAATTATTACGAACACATCATCCGAAGTGACAACGAAATGATCCGGATTCGTAGATACATTTCCCAAAACCCGGCGAAATGGAAATTCGATCGGGAAAACCCATCTGTGTGGTCGCGAAATGAGGAAACCGGGGGATGATCGGATGGTTTGCGTGGAAATGAATCATGTAGGGGCGGTTCGCGAACCGCCCCTACGGGACCCGTCCGTACGCGGACCACCTGTATGCGAACCGCCGTACGAGAGCCGCCCTTACGGCAATCGCCCCTACGCGGACCGCACGTATGCAATCCGTCCTTACGTGAACCGCCCCCACACGGTCGGATCAACCGAAGCGCAATCCGTTGGGGCGTTCGTCAAACCAGCGATTTTGTTCAGCACCCTCAATGCGTCCAGAAAAGTGGAGGTGGGATTGGTCTGCTATAATTGCATTTTGCTTGGGAAATTAAAATTAAAGAGGTAAGAATCCCCTTTTTTACTCAATCTAACCAGTGGGTAGTGCAAGAGGGGAAACGACATGAATCTAAGAATCTTCCAGAGTGTGACGAGATGACAGATCTTTCAAAGCGGGTTGTTATGATTTCCGGTGCCGCCGGGAATCTTGGTATTGCGACGGCTCAGGCTTTTTCCGATGATGGAAGCAGCCTCGTGCTGCTCGATCGTGCGGAAAACCGTTTGCAGGGAATTTATAAAGAGTCTGCCGATCATCTTCTATTGGGCTCGGTTGATCTGACGGATCCCGAAACTGTAGATCGAGCCACCGAAGCAGCTTTGAGGCATTATGAAAGGATCGATGTCCTTGTGCATACGATGGGTGGTTTCAGATATGGAACCACGGTTGAGAATACATCCTTAGAAGACTGGGATTTCATGTTCGATTTGAACACCCGATCTTCCTTCATAATTTGTAAGGCTGTTCTTCCTCACATGATCAGACGAGGGAGGGGTGCGATTGTCCTGGTTGGAGCTCGACCGGGGATAAAGGGCATCGCGAAAGGAGCAGCTTACTCGGCTTCGAAAAGTGCGGTGCTCAGACTAACAGAGAGTATTTCAGCCGAACATAAAAACGCAGGTATTCGTATCAATGCAATTCTTCCAGGGACAATAGATACTCCACAAAATCGTGAGCAGAATCCGGAAGGAAATTTCGAGAAATGGGTCACGCCTGAGGCGCTAGCAAGGGTCATCCTATTCCTGGGCTCTGACGCTTCTGGTCCCATTCATGGCGCACTAATTCCTGCTTACGGGACCGGTTAGATGACCAGATTAAGACCGCACGGCTTTCGTTTAGCGGGCGTTACTACACAAGGAGCACATTGATGGAAATTGGAATGGTAGGACTTGGAAAAATGGGCGCGAACATGACCAAGCGGTTATTGGATAGCGGGCACAAAGTTCTCGTGTTCGATCGGAATGAGGAATCGGTACAGATGGTGGTTGATGACGGGGCGGTCGGAACACAGTCGCTCGAAGAGCTCGTACAAGAGTTATCCGTACCACGCGCCGTTTGGGTCATGGTGCCGGCCGGGGAGGCTACCGATTCAGTAATCGGAACATTAGGTAGCTTGTTAGAACCCGGGGATATGATTATTGATGGGGGCAATAGCAATTACAAGGATACAAAGACACGAGCTGAGACACTCAAAGAGAAACGGATTCATCTGGTCGATGCCGGGACGAGTGGGGGAATATGGGGTCTCTCCGAAGGATACAGCTTGATGGTTGGAGGCGATGAGGAGGCGGTAGGTTACCTCGCCCCGATTTTTGAAACTTTAGCGCCAGGACCGGAAAGTGGGTGGGGGCATGTCGGCGCGAATGGCGCTGGGCATTTTGTTAAGATGGTTCATAACGGCATTGAATACGGTCTCATGCAGGCGTATGCTGAAGGATTCGAGATCATGAAAGCCAAAACAAACTACGATCTCGATCTTCATCAAATCGCCCAGATCTGGCGGTATGGCAGCGTGGTACGTTCGTGGCTTCTAGACTTGACTGCGGACGCTCTAGAGGGTGATCAGGACTTAAGTGATGTCAAGGGGTGGGTGGCTGATAGCGGCGAAGGACGATGGACTGTAGCAGAAGCGATCGATCTGGACGTTCCCGCCCCAGTTATCACATCTTCACTAATGATGCGTTTTGTAAGTCGACAAGATGAGAGTTATGCCGCGAAAATTCTCGCAGCGATGAGGAATCAATTCGGTGGGCACGAGGTCAAGCGTGGTTGATGTGAAGCTCATGACACACTCGGATCATCGTGATAAAAACCGACAACCTGAGGGACGGAATGTCAGCAACAAAGCCTGATTTTGAACACACCTCTATCGTCATCTTTGGCGCTTCTGGTGATCTAACACACAGAAAATTGATTCCTGCTCTTTTCAATAACTACTGCAAGGATCGACTCCCTGAGGATTTTCAGATATTGGGTACCTCTAGAACAGAATATTCGCATGAAGCCTTTCGCCAGAAATTGCGAGACGGAATCGAGCTCCTTCCCATGGAATGTGATGAGGAGAGCTGGGATTCGTTCTCGGAACACGTCTGGTATCAACGTGGGGATGTGAAAGCGGGTGAGGATTATCAGGCCCTGGATAAATTTCTGAAAGACATCGAAGCTCCCTCTGCGAACCGGCTTTATTACCTCGCCACTTCTCCGGCGATCTTCCCACAGATTATCGAGAATCTAGGACGCGAAGGCTTATCTGAAGAGACTTCTGGCTGGAGAAAGATTGTGATCGAGAAACCCTTTGGGCGCGATCTCGCCTCTGCTCTTGCACTTAATGAGGTTGTTCATCGCGTCTTCCGTGAAAATCAGGTATACCGTATTGATCATTACCTGGGCAAAGAAACAGCCCAAAACATTATGTACTTTCGATTTCTAAATAGCATTTTCGAGCCAATCTGGAACCGAAACCACATTGATCACGTTCAGATTACTGTGTCCGAGACGGTGGATGTCGAACATCGCGCGGATTACTATGATCAAGCCGGTGTCATGCGTGACATGTTTCAAAATCACATTCTGCAGCTTCTAAGTCTTGTAGCGATGGAACCACCGGCTGCATTTGATGCGGATGATGTCCGCAATGAAAAAGTGAAAGTTCTCTCTGCCGTCAAATGCCAGGGAATTAAAGATACGATCCTCGCGCAGTATGATGGCTATTGCTCTGCAAAAGGAGTAAAAGACGGGTCCCAGACTCCAACGTATGCGGCAATAAAGCTTTTCATCGATAATTGGCGTTGGCAGGGGGTTCCCTTTTACCTGCGATCTGGAAAGGCGCTCCAGGAAAAGACGAGCGAGGTTGTCATCGAATTCAAGCCTCCTCCCCATGTCATGTTCCCGCTCCCTGACGATTACCGCCTCACACCCAATTTTCTGTCCCTCTGCATCCAACCAGATGAGGGGATCCATCTGCGCTTTGAGACTAAGGTGCCCGATACCCCTCGAGAAACCCGCTCCGTGGATATGGAGTTTAAGTATCGAACCACCTTTGCTGAAGATCGCCTCCCTGATGCTTACGAACGACTGCTCATTGACGCGTTAAACGGGGATGCTTCGCTTTTCACCCGCAGCGACGAGATCGAGGCTGCCTGGGCAATTGTGGATCCAGTGATCCAAGGTTGGGAACAAATGGAAGAAGCTCCACCGCTATCGAGCTATGTTCCAGGATCATGGGGACCGCAGGAGGCAGACGAGTTTATCTCAAGAGACCAGCGTCAATGGCGACTCGGTTGTGACTGATGATGCTCTCTCACTAAAAGCGAGGGGCATCGCCCTCAAATTTCATGGAAAAAAATAGCGTCTTATTAAGTTTTTATTCAAGTCACGATGATGCTCATGAGGCATATCGTCGCCTCCGGCGTTCTCGCTTTCAGCGTATTGCCCTGATTCATGGCCTGAAGGGTGGAGAAACTCAGGTTGTCAAGCAATCGGGGAGGCTCTCATTGATCGCGTCTCTCCTCACGGGTGCACTATTCGGCATCCTCTTTGGATATTTTCTCGTCACCTCCCTCAACTCACCGGATGATAGCCTGCTCATCATCATTCCTTTATCCTTTGCCCTATTTGGTTCACTCGCAGGAGGCTGGGGTATACGACGCATGAGGCGGGGTATTGATGCCGAGGTAATCGAATGGTATGCGAAATGGATCGTTGAAGGTGAATCGCTCACACTGCTCCAGGACAATACTTCTACCTTCACTCGTGCTGTCCCCATTCTAAGAAAGGTTGGTGAAACGGCGCCTTCGATTTTCATCGTTCGTAGCGAAACCGAATTTCCAATTGATTTGGATACCACCCAGACGGCTCCACTCCCCACACCCCAGATCTTAAAGCACGCTGGGCGTATGGCGTTGGAACAGAGCATTGAACCTTCCACCGGTCGTGATGAACCACTTTTAGAGAGGTTGTCCCAGGCGGAGGAGATCCTAACAGAGGTTTGCGTAGAACTATCTGAATCTCACAAAATCGAACCGAGCATCGGATCCTCGGCCGAGTGGCTCCTTGATAACAGTTACATCATTGAAGGTCATATCAGCGATGTTCGTCTCAACCTACCGAGAAAGTTCTACCATGAACTTCCTGTCCTCTCCCAAACCGATCACATGGGAATACCGTCATCCACGAAGAGCTTCGAGACTACCGAACCTCAAAAGGGTGAACCACGCGTTTTTAGTCTCGCTGTAGAACTTATCCTGCATACGGATGGGAGAGTGGATCGAGATATCATCGAGCAATTCCTGAACGCCTATCAAACCGAATCGACGCTCGCGACTGGCGAGCTATGGGCTGCACCGCTAACGCTGCGTATCGCACTCATTGATCGCTTGAGCAGGCTGGCAGTCGGGGTCGACAGCCGAATGAGAGCTCGAGAGCGAGCAGACTATTGGGCGAATCGATTACTCATCGTTGCGAAGAGAGCGCCACAGCAGCTCTTCTCGATTCTTGCGGCGCTAGCAGAGGATGAACCGAATCCAAGCACTTACTTCGCATCTCAGTTGACCGGGCATCTCTATGATGAAGAATCGGCGCTCGTTCCTGTGCAGAGTTGGTTGGAGCGGACGCTGAAAATATCACTTGCAGATTTGAACATCCAGGAACAAAACCGCCTGGCTGCAGAACAGGTCTCGATCGGTAATGCCATCACCAGCCTAAGGAATTTATCTTTACTTGACTGGCGTGAGATATTTGAAGCACAAAGCCGGGTAGAACACGTATTACGACGAGATCCGGCTAAGATTTACTCTCAGATGGATTTTGATACCAGAGACCGTTATCGCGGCGTGGTAGAAGAAATCGCCCGTGAGGCACGAATCCCCGAAGTTTCTGTTGCTGAAGAAGCAGTTGAACTCAGCAAGATACAGAGCTCGCGTGATGTCGATCTTCGCTTTCAACATATCGGATATTACCTTGTTGATCGGGGTCGGGAGGACTTGCTAAAAGAACTCCAATCTCAAGATTCGCTTCGATCACGCCGGTTGCGTTGGATCCTCTCGCATCATACTGTGATCTACCTGACCTCGATTGCCAGCTTTACGGCTCTTTTCGTCATTATCGCTGTGTGGTTGACATCCTTGTTTGGCGTAGGTCGTCCGTTGGAACTCGTCCTCATCGCGCTGGCTGCAGTCCTTCCTGCCAGTCAACTTGCTATTCAAACGGTTAACTATTGGATTACGCGTATCCTCCCGCCGCAAACGCTCCCAAAAATGTCTTTTAAAAAGATAGGGATCCCGGATGCATTCAGGACCTTGATCGTTGTACCAATCCTGATCATCGATCTGGAAGAATTGAAAGATGAGATCGACAAGCTTGAAGTGCGGTTTCTGGCGAATAAAGAACCGAATTTGGTATTCGCGTTGTTCACGGATTATTCAGATTCGGATGTGCAGGTGCAGCAAGATGACAGCGGGCTTCTCGAGGTGGCAGAGGACGGAATCAGGAATCTGAACATACGACATGGCGAAAACCGCTTTTACCTCTTCCATCGGGATCGAGCGTGGTGTGATTCAGAGGAGAAATTCATCGGTTGGGAACGAAAACGAGGCAAACTTGAAGAGCTCAATCAACTCCTGAATGGAGAAATGCCACGCAGTAAAGGTGGGATTGTTAAGGTAGGTGAGCCCGACCAATTAGAAGAAGTGCGATATGTCATCACGCTTGATAGCGATACGCAATTGCCTCGCGGCAGTGCAAGGAGGATGATCGAAACCATTGCACACCCGCTGAACAAACGTATCTCGGGTCCTGACTCAATGGGATACACCATTATTCAACCTCGTGTGAGCACAGCATTGCCGAGCGCGCAAGCCACAAATTTTAGTCGCTTATTTACGGATCCTGTTGGATCTGATCCATATACCAAAGCCGTCTCGGACGTTTATCAAGATCTCTCTGGAGAAGGGTCTTACATTGGAAAGGGGATCTATGATCCTCGATCATTTTATGAGGAACTTTCCGGGATGTTCCCAGAACAAACATTGCTCAGCCATGACTTAATTGAGGGCGCGTACGTCAGGGTGGGGTTGGCAAGCGATATTGAGCTATTTGATGAGTTTCCACCGGATTATCAAACCTATACTCGCCGTCAGCATCGCTGGATTAGGGGGGATTGGCAGATTGCCGATTGGATATTACCGCGTGTCCGCAAGCAGGATGGGGCACGGATCAAAAACCCACTCTCATATCTGAATCGATGGAAGATATTCGACAATTTGCGCCGGAGTCTGATCCCACTCGGAAGCGTAGTATTCCTTTTAACCGGGTGGCTGCTGTCCCCAGAATCTGCCGCGGTCGCGACTCTTTTAATAGCGCTGCTTCTCCTTTATCAACCCCTCACAGAACCCGTGACATGGGCGACGACGGCTTCAAAATCACGAATTCTCAATTTGAAAGGATTCTCCAAAGATCTAAGTCGCTCTGTCATTGAGATTGGGCTCCTTCTTTATCAAGCCGCCTTGGTGCTGGATGCTATCACTCGCGTGCTATATCGCCGGATCGTAAGCCATAAGAATTTCTTGGAATGGACGACTGCACAAATGACCTCTCGATCTGCAGGTGGGGGATCGAAGCCGTTTCGATCCCAGATGTGGTTTGTGTTCCTCACTGCAGTCGCCCTGGCAGCCATCATCACAATCGCTGCCCCGAGAAGTCTACTTTACGCATCTCCCTTCTTGACACTCTGGCTTGTGAGCCCCGCGCTTGGATGGTGGTTGAATAGGCCCACAGATGAGGAGCAGAGGCAAGCTGAAGTACGTAACGAGGACCGCATCTACTTGCGAAGAATCGCACGTAAGACATGGCGATATTTTGATGACTTTGTGAATGTCGACAGTCGTTGGCTTCCTCCGGATAATTACCAGGTTTCCCACCAGGACGAACTCGCGATGCGTACAAGCCCTACGAATATGGGTCTGTGGCTGTTAAGTCTCCTGGGGGCCTACGATTTCGGCTATATCACATTGGACCAGGTCATCGACCGAGTTGGGGGAACACTAGGAACCCTCGCTGAGCTAGATAAACATGAGGGGCATTTCCTCAATTGGTACAACCTGGAGACGCTTACGCCCCTCGAGCCACGATATGTATCCTCTGTCGATAGCGGGAATTTTCTAAGCAGTCTCTGGGCTCTGGAACAGGGCCTGAACATGCTCGTGCATGATCCCTTGATCAGCAATTCCGCGCTGATCGGTATGCGGGATACGCTCCAGTTGTTGCGTGATTCTGTGTCGGGTGTGGAGCTTGATGAGGAATCAGTTTCTGCCATGCAGGCTCTAGAAAGCCTACTCACGCATTCACCGGATTCACTTAATAAGCTCATCATGACAGTACGTTCCGCGTCCGAGATAGTGAATAGCATTCGCGAACAGGTTAACGTGGTTGTCTCCGAAGATCATGAAGCAAGTTATTGGGCACAGAAGCTGGGTGAACACTCCACGTTCTGGAATGGACTGATCGATAGATATTTCAAATGGGTCGATGTGCTTAATTCTGAAGAAACGCAAGCTCTCGAGAACCATCAGGGAGATCATCTTTCGCAGGGAGCAAAGCCTTTTTCCGCGGCGCCAAGCCTTTGGTCGCTTGCTAAATTAGAAATGACTGACCTGTTAGAAACTTTTACAGGATCCCCGTTGTCTTCAAGGGAAATTGGCCAAAGCGAACTCTCCGGAAGCGTATTGAAGGAGTTCTCGGGTGCGAAATGGTTTGCTGGGGAAATCCTGGGACAGGTAAGTGACCTGATTGACAAGACGAGAGCCATGGCTGGAGAAATGAACATGGCCTTTCTCTACGATGAAGAGCACGCCCTCTTCACCATCGGCTATAACGTGTCCACTCAATCCTACGACAATTCTTACTACGATTTAATTGCCAGCGAGGCGCGCTTGGGTAGTTTTGCAGCAATCGCACGTGGCGATGTGCCCAGTGAACATTGGCTCGCACTGAATCGTCCCTACGGAACTGTGGGCCGACACAGTGTGCTACTAAGCTGGTCTGGAACGATGTTCGAATATTTGATGCCGCTGCTCCTTCTGGATGCATACCCAAACTCCCTGCTTGATGCAGCAACAAAGGAAGCCGTCTCAGTCCAGGTGGAATATGGCGCCCGGAGAGGCGTTCCGTGGGGCATAAGCGAATCCGCATTTTCTGATTTGGATCTAAATAAAACGTACCAATACAAGGCATTCGGTGTCCCGGGATTAGGTTTAAGGAGAGGGCTTGAGGAAGAACTTGTTGTTGCACCTTACGCAAGTTTGCTCGCCCTGGCCATCGAGCCTAATTCTTCCATTGAAAATCTTAAGCGTCTCTCCGAATTAGGGATGGATTCAGAGTTTGGCTACTACGAAGCCATTGACTTCAGTCGACAGCGGCAAAGGGAGGGGGAACGAGGTGTGCTTGTTCGGGCATATATGGCGCACCATCAGGCTATGAGTTTCCTTGCCATTGACAATTATTTGCATCATAACGTCATGCGGAAGAGATTCCATGCCGATCCACGCGTAAAAGCTACTGAACCCTTACTCTACGAAAGAATTCCTGTATCACCTCCACAATACCAGGGAACTGGGGAAGCACGCCCTCCTGCCAGGCTGGTTTCCGGTGGAGTGGCGCCATCGGTGAGTAGATTTGATACACCCCATACACCTACACCTAAGACACAGCTGCTTTCCAATGGACGCTATGATCTCATGGTGACCAACAGCGGAGGAGGTTATAGCCGCTGGGACGATATTCAGATTACGCGCTGGAGGGCG
Source organism: Anaerolineales bacterium (assembly GCA_041821665.1). GTDB lineage: Bacteria > Chloroflexota > Anaerolineae > Anaerolineales > E44-bin32 > E44-bin32. The sequence continues at coordinate 10,117 of JBGUDT010000027.1, read as the reverse complement.
GATACAACGAGAGATCCCTGGGGTACTTTTTGTTATATCCGGGACGTCGATAGCGGTAACCTATGGTCCAATACGTATCAACCTGTCGGAGGGTCAGCTGACGAGTATACGGTCAATTTTGCGATAGATCGGGCCAAATTCCATCGCAGGGATAATGGTATTGAAACAGAGACCGAGATCATCATCTCTCCTGAAGATGATGTCGAAATTCGCAGAATCACGCTCTTTAACAGGTCTTTACGAGCAAGAAGATTGGAGCTGACCAGCTACGTCGAGCTTGCTATGGCATCGCAGGCAGCCGATAGGCAGCACCCGGCCTTTAACAAGCTTTTCATTGAAACCGAATCAGTTCCTTCGCTCAATTCTTTATTGGCGCATAGAAGAATTCGAGATGAGGATGATCCCCAGATATTCGTTGGCCATCGGATGACAGTGAACGGCGGCGTCCGGAGTTCTGTGCAATATGAGACCGATCGTGGGCGTTTCATTGGACGTGGGCGGAGCGTTCGGGACCCGGCCGCGCTTCAAGGAGAACTCTCCAACACCACGGGTCATGTTCTTGATCCAATTCTGAGTTTGCGACACGAAATCTCCCTGAAGCCGGGTGAACGTGTGGAATGTTCGTTCATCTTGGGAGCTGCGGAGACTCGTGGAGGGATCCTGTCACTCCTGGAGAAATATGGCGATATTAACGCCATCGAACGATCGTTGGAGCTGACGTGGGCTCGATCTCAGCTAGAACTCCGAACGCTTCGTATCCAGCCCGACGAAGCAAGAAGATTCCAGAAACTCGCAAGTTTTTTGATATACCCGAGTGCCCGATTTCGACCTCCACCCGAACGACTCATCCAGAATATTAAGGGTCAATCCTCTCTCTGGGCGTATGGACTTTCGGGAGATCTCCCGATCGCGATCGTCACGATTGGTGAGGCGCGCGATGTCAGCTTGGTGCGTCAGATACTCCAGGCCCACACCTACTGGCGTCACCACGGGCTAACCGCAGATTTACTCGTCCTCAACGAAGAATCGAGCAGCTATGATCAACCTTTACATGAGCGACTCTCCCGCTTAATTCAAGCTCATTCAATGTATACGGGCGTCGATCAACCAGGCGGTGTTTTCCTACGCAATGTTGATCAGATCCCAGACGAAGATCTGACCCTCATGCTTGCGTCTGCAAACGTTTCACTGGTCGCTGCACGAGGATCGTTAGCCCAACAGCTTAGCACACCTCATGATGTCATCACTTTGCCAGATGAGATCTCCACTAGTCGTGTCCGTGAGGAACCGTCAGCCCAGCTTCCCTTCATGGAACTGCCCTACTTTAACAGCATCGGCGGTTTTACACCGGATGGACGCGAGTATGCAATTTACCTTGCACCAGAAGTGACCACACCGGCACCCTGGGTTAATGTGATGGCCAATCCTCAGTTCGGCGCACTCATTAGTGAATCTGGATCTGGTTACACATGGTATGGGAACAGTCAGCGAAATAGGTTGACAGATTGGTCGAATGATCCTGTTGTGGATCCACCCGCTGATGCTATTTACATTCGCGACGAAGAATCGGGCGTCTACTGGTCTCCCACACCACAGCCCATACGAGAGTTAGACGCATATCGCACTCGCCATGGTGCCGGGTATAGTACTTTTGAGCACAACAGCCATGCAATCGAGCAAGTTCTCACGACATTTGTCCCGATGAGCGATGTTGGTGGTGACCCGGTTCGTATCCAGAGATTGCGCCTGAAGAATGATTCATCCAAGACGCGAAAGTTGAGTGTGACCTTCTATACGGAGTGGACTCTTGGTGAATTCCGCGAAGGGTCCAACCTCCACGTAGCGACGAATTGGGATACAGAAGTGAATGCGATTGTAGCTAGAAATCGATATCACCCAGAATATTACGATCGAATAGCATTCGCCACGCTCACGCCAGCGCCGAAGGATTATACAGCCGACCGTCATGCGTTCCTTGGACGGAATAGGTCACTTTCTGAACCAAGCGCGATGGAGCGGATTGAGCTGTCAGGCAGGGTGGGGGCCGGATTGGATTCTTGTGCCGCTTTGCGCACGTCCTTCGAACTTGCTCCTGGAGAATCGGAGGAAGTGATATGCATAATGGGTCAAGCTGCCTCGATCGATGAGGCGAGAAGCATTATCCTGAAATACCGGGAAGACATTGCGGTTCATGAATCGCTTCAGACCACCACGGATTGGTGGGATCAGAATTTGGGTGTGATACAAGTTGAGGTTCCCGATCTATCGATTGGATTCCTGCTTAACCGCTGGCTGCTCTATCAGTCACTCAGCTCAAGAATTTGGGGCCGGACGGGATTCTATCAATCCGGAGGCGCATTTGGCTTCCGGGATCAGCTTCAGGATGTCCTTGCGTGGCTTTACAGCAATCCAATCATGGCACGTAAGCATATTCTCATGGCTGCAGCCAGACAGTTTCGAGAGGGCGATGTTCAACACTGGTGGCATCCTCCTTCTGGAGCAGGAATTCGCTCACGGATTTCTGATGATTTACTCTGGCTGCCCTATGCTGTTTCGCAGTATGTCAGCGTGACTGGGGATCTCGGTATTCTAGAAGAAAGGATTCCATTCCTCGAAGCCGAACCGCTAAGTCCAGAAGAAAACGAAGTATATCTCCAGCCGGTGGAATCAATTGAGCATGGGGACTTATATGAACATTGCCGCAGGGCGATAGCCCGCGGTTATACACAAGGACCACACGGTTTGCCCCTCATCGGTATAGGGGATTGGAATGATGGCATGAATCGGGTGGGTGTGGAAGGGAGGGGCGAGAGCGTATGGCTTGCATGGTTCCTCATTGATGTACTGGGTAGATTTGCGTCCATCGCAGACAAATATGGGAAGCCTGAAGATGCCCTCGAGTTTCGCCAACGCATGGAACGACTCGAACAGGCAGTTGAACTGGAGGGGTGGGATGGAGAATGGTATCGTCGTGGATATTTCGACGATGGTACGCCTCTGGGATCAGCAATAAATGAAGAGGCGAGGATCGATTCCCTGCCTCAATCGTGGGCCTGGATCAGTAATGCTGGGCCGAAAGAACGGGCATCCCGAGGGTTGGAATCTGCATGGAGGCATCTTGTCCGGGAGGATGAAGGTCTGGTGCTCCTTTTCACACCTCCTTTTGACCAATCTCCCCTCGAACCAGGATATATCAAGGGTTATCCCCCGGGAGTTCGTGAGAACGGGGGCCAGTATACACATGCAGCGCTCTGGTTAGCCATGGCCTTCGCAAGGATGGGAGATGGAGATCGAGCGACAAGAATCCTCCAGATTCTCAATCCAATTGAACATGCCCGCAAACCTGAGGACGTCCGCCGGTACGTGGTCGAACCGTATGTTGTGCCTGCAGATGTTTACCGACTTCCCGGGAAAATCGGACGAGGTGGATGGACCTGGTATACAGGATCCGCGAGTTGGATGTATCGTATATGGATCGAGGAGATCCTCGGTTTCAAGCTTGAGGGGAGTAGCCTGAGGATTGAGCCTGTGCTCCCGCATGATTGGGAGGGATTTCGTATGCAATTTAAATTCGGTGAAGCAATATACGACATCTCTGTGGATAACGTGACCCCTGGGACAAAGATGGTTGAGGTGGATGGGAAAGTAATTGAAGGCGGCGTGATCCAACTTGAAAGACGCCCCATCAAGCACAGAGTGAAGGTCACCTTGGGTTCACGAACAGGAGAGGGCAAGCGAGGCACCTCGGCAACCACCGATTGAATGTGTTCCGAAGGTGCAATGCGTAGTTTTTTTGTAGACCGCGAAATTAGGCTTTCAAGTGTAAAATTCATTTACCTATCTCGGTTCGTGTTCGTTTTTCGGAAGGAGACGCAAATGGTTCCACGATCAAACACTTTAAAACGGTTCACGATCTTTATATTTGTCTTCATGATCTTATCCTTCGGCTTTCCTGGCAGTGCCTCTGCACAGGGGATTGTGTATGGGGAGGGCGTCCCTGAAGGCACGGTTGTAGATGGGGACATCCTGCTTGCTGGTGACCATGTCGTGATCGCAGGCGACGTGAATGGAGACGTAGTGGCTGTCGGCAGATCCATCTCGGTCAGCGGAGATATCGCCGGGAGCTTGATCGTCGCAGGTCAAGACGTGAGTATCGTTGGCGATGTGGGTGGGAGTGTATATTCACTCGCGCTCACCTATGAGGCTGGTCCCGAATCAGTTGTGGGTAGGTCGCTTTATTTCGGTGGCGTGAGCATAAACCTCCATCCAGGATCGATGGTGAATAGTGATCTCAACGTCGTCAGTCTCGGCGCACAGCTTTCTGCAGACGTGGGCAGAAATGTTCATGCCATTATCGGACCTTTGGAGTTTATCCAATTGATTGTTGAATCTTTAGGCGGAGAATTCGATCTAGCTACGACAATGGCTCCTTCACATCGTTCCCCCGAAGCGATCCGTGCCATGGGCGCGCCTCGGCTTATATCCATCATTTCATCGGGTCAGGTTGACGAGGTTCAACAACTCCCGGGTGAGAGCCTGCAAGATGAGTTCAAGGTGGATTGGGATGGTGTAGTCGAATGGCTGGAGCGCAGGGGGCGTGAATTAATTCCCCTTCTCTTGGTTGGCTTGCTAATGATCTGGCTGTTTCCAACCTTTTTATCGGGCGCGGCTGATCAGATTGTCGAGAAACCTTTTCATACACTTGGCTATGGTCTGCTCGCGCTGGTGCTTGCATTGAATGCTGTCGCTCTACTCATCTTGATTGGGATGCTTGTGCTTGTCATTGGATTATGGCTTGGTGTCGTATCGGTTTGGGATTTTGCATTCGTGTTCTGGGGGATTGGTGTGACGAGTATCTTCCTTCTCTTCTCGCTGTTCGCCATGTTCGTGCTTTACGGGAGCAAAGTGATAGTGACATATTTAACTGGGTACATGATCCTGAAACCACTCGCACCACAGGCGAACGAACACAAGATCGTCCCTTTCATGATCGGTTTGGTGATCTTTATCGTGCTCGTTTCAATACCGATTCTCGGCTTTGCACTTCGGATAATCGTGACAGGGATCGGTCTTGGCGCAACCTGGGTCTTCTTGCTTGAGAGAAGGAAGGCTAAACCAAAGCGCACGACGCGGGCTAAAAAATGATCTAACGGGCCATGTAACACGTTCATGTATGGATATTTCGGGGGCTGTCCCTTTCAGGGCAGCCCTCTATCACTTAAGCCCAAAGGGCCACCCGTTGGGTCACCCCTTCGGGTTATTTATGTGACATTCGAGTTTCGTTCCAAAAGGATGAAGTTGGTGAATTGACGGAGGTTAAGAAAACGCCACACCGCAAATTGAGACAACCGATGTGCCCTGTTCATCCGCCTCGCACATGTCATAGGAAACCACGGTTCCTGTAGCTTGGGATAAAGCTCGAAGTGAATAGTAAATGGGCGCAAAGCCACAAATGTTATTTTTGTTATTTTGTGGTGCTATCTCGTTGTAATACCCACGAGCATCGCATCTGCAGATGGAGTCAATCAGTCGCTCATCTTCAAGTCGTAGTTTCGATCGCCCTCCTTGATCGAGAGGGAACCCTCCGAAGGCAGGGCCTACGTGCGCAAGATCGGCTGCAGCGATAAGAATTGCCTGGCGGCTGGTGACAAGCTCGGTGAGCGAAGCGATGAAGGCTTCGATTTGTGCGTCATCCTCGATGCCGGTACCAGATTCATGAAAATCGGCAATTGATCCGCAAAGAATGGGGAGGAGGTCTATCTGCTTTCCATTCCTCATATGATGAAGCCACACCATCGCCAGCTCAATGGAGTGTTCGTTCAGATGGTACAGCTCACCACGAAAAGCATGCTCCACACCGATATTTTCGGACATTTGATCGACAATGTCCCGGGGTGTGGGCAGCATGCCATATGGCGTAGCATAATTCTGGTGGGTAAGCGAGAACCGATTATCCTCGCTGTAATGATCGGTTCCCAGGATGATGGCCAGATCGGCGGATTCCACAGCCTGTTCGGCCGTTTTCCATATTTCGGCATAGACACGATGTCCGCGGTCATAGTCAATATGTGGGCTGATCAATCCCATAATCCCCGAGATCTGGGGATGATGTTCGACATTTGTGAGGTATCCATCAAGGCTTTCGCTCAATTCTTGAGGGTCAGAAGGGTAGGAAAGACCTGCGAGAGAAGCCGGTCGATACTCAGCCTCCCTGAACCTCCGTAATGCTTCTCTTTCTGCATCTGCGATTTTTGCGGTTTCAAGGAGAAGGTGTTTGTCGAAAGCACCGATGATGTCCTCAATCTCGGCAGTCGTAAAGACAATTCCATAGCTGACTTCAAGCGCGATGGACAGTTCTCCGACCCCCATCGTGCCATCGCACATGGAGAGCAGCGGCGCCAACTGCATCGGAAGGAGGATGCTTTCTTCCTGGAGGCGCAGTGGATCACGCAGCATCAGGAATGCTTGACCCTGATGCGTCACCGGAGTGGCATCGATGTTGCGTATCTTTGGGAAGTTAACGTCCAATGTGTTGGTCATATTAGACTAATATACATTGGATTTGACTTGTTGGTGCAACACCGGATGAATGAATTAATAGCGTAGGTAAATAGCTTCACTTCGTGAACGACAACCCCACTGAGTTAATTTGCTTTGGCAATTCGGAAGGGACACCAGATGATGCAATTGAAGGTTTTGGCTCATACCTCATGGCGCGGGCCGGTCCCCGGACCGGAAGGGTACCGACCTTGTTGCATAAAATGGACGGCGTTTGGTGTTCAGCATTGGTTTTCCCAAATCTCCAGATTACAATAAGGCGAATGATCGATGTGTTTACAGTGGAGGCTAGGTAGATGACATTTTCCACGCTTCTAGACGAGCGTCAGAATAAGATCTGGCTCGACGAGAAGGAGCAAATTCAACGGCTCCTGGATATTCTTGCTTCATTTGACACCGAGCCATCTGACCTTGAACATTTGCGCCAGGCGCTTGAGCAGTTGAATGAATTGTTTTTACTTGTTGTTGTGGGCGAGTTTAACAGTGGAAAATCGGCGCTTATTAATGCACTTTTAGGTGAGGCTTTTCTCGAAGAAGGTGTGACTCCCACAACGGATCGGATCCACATCGTGAAATACGGGGAATCGGGCACGCCTGAATTCGCTGGAGATGACGTGCGGGTGCTGCGTTTTCCTGCTGAAGTACTTCGGGAAATTCACATCGTGGATACACCCGGTACAAATGCGGTTCTTCGAAGGCATGAATCCATCGCCCGTGACTTTGTGCCGCGAAGCGACATGGTAATTTTCGTCACCTCTGCCGACCGACCATTCACGGAAAGTGAACGAAACTTCCTGGATACGATTCGAAAATGGGGAAAAAAAGTCGTCGTGGTTGTAAATAAGATCGATATCCTTTCCTCGCAGGCAGAAATTCAGGAAGTTAAGGACTTCGTGCGTGATCAGGTCCGGCGTCTGCTCGAGTTCGAACCTGATATGTTCACCCTTTCAGCCAGACAAGGTCTGAGGCGTGATGGACTGATGGATGAAGAGCCGGGGGAGGATGGCGGTTTCGGTATCTTCCAGGACTTCTTGCTCGATTCCTTAACCCGCGAAAGCGTCCTCCGACTAAAATTGCACAGCCCGTTAGGGGTCGCGTTGAAAATTTCCGGTGATTATGAAGATAAAGTCCAAAGCCGATTGGAAATCTTGCGAGAAGATACAACCACGCTTAAGAAGGTAGATCTGCAGCTTGAATTATATGAGAAGGATACCGGTGAAGAATTCGAGCGTCATATGGCTCGTATCGATAACGAGCTTTTAGAAATGCAGCTCCGGGGTGAACAGTTCCTCGATGACCATATGCGCATTTTGAATATTCGCGAGATGATCCAGGCTTCCAGAATGCGCAGATCGTTTGAGAACATCGTTGTTGGGGATACGCCGGATAAAATTGAGGCGCATATTAGCGAGATTATCGATTGGCTCGTTGAACGAGAGCTACGGCAATGGCGATTGATGGCGGAGGAGTTGGGTCGAAGACGAGAAACTGAAGCGCTTCAAGACGCCGCACGAGAAGCTGTAAGCGGTTTTTCTTACAACCGCCGTCAATTAATCGACAGCGTCGGCGTGCAGGCAGATGAGGTAATCAACTCGTTTGATCGACGTGCCGAGTCAAAACGTCTTACCGACTCAATTCAAGAGTCGGTCGCCATGGTCGGGTTGGTCGAAGTTGGCGCCATCAGTCTTGGTCTGGTCTTGAATGCACTCCTGGCCACCGCAGCGGCGGATGTCACCGGGATATTGGCGGCAGGGATTATTGGTGTCTTAGGACTGGCAATAATTCCTTACCGGCGCGGTGTGGCAAAGAATGAACTCCGCAAGAAGATGGGGGAACTGCAGAAACAATTGAATGATGCGCTCAGAGAGAGCTTCGAGGTGGAATTGGGCCGCTCTGTATCGCGACTGACGGAGGCGCTGGCTCCGTATCGTCGATTTGTAATTAATGAAGAGGAAGGGCTCCAACATTCCAGCACGGAATTGGGAGAGATCGGCGCTAGACTCTTAGAGATCGAGGCGGAGATCGATCGTGAGAGCGCCGAATCAGTTGGTGACGCATAGTCCAGGACACTCGCATCAAGAATATGTGTTTCAATCCTCAACAAATTGACAGCGTGATAAAAGAACCAGACCCCTATCTCGTGCACCGATAAGCCATCTTAAATCTAAAATTCGGAATTTCCCTCCTCGCAGGTGAACTTAATTTGGGTAGTAGTTGTTCACTTTGAATCTAGGTTTCCGCACTCGTATCGCCAACCAGGAAATGCATGATCGATCAGACATACGTGCCAGGTAATTGATGGCAGCGATTTTGCTCCCTGTGCGTCATGACGTAAAATATGACCATTCGAATGTAGTCATTGACCAGGAGACCTATATGTCCGGAATAATCTGTGCAATCCGTGGGGGACCTGCCAGCCAACCGACGATCGATTACGCAGTCCAGCTTGCAAAGGAGACCGATCAAGATGTCGGCTTCTTATATGTGATCAACATTGATTTTCTGGACCGGACGGAGTCAAGCAGGGTACAGACAATATCGGTCGAGATGGAGCACATGGGTGAGTTCATTCTTCTTTTGGCGTGTGATGGGGCTAAAAGCCAGGGTATTAAGGCCGAAGGATTTGTGCGTCATGGCAACATTAGTGATGAAATCATCCAACTTGCTACGGAACATGATGCGAAGCACGTAGTCTTGGGAAGCCCACGCGGTGATGGGAGCGAGGATGTCTTTACTCAAGATCGTCTTGGATCTTTGCGAGAAAAAATTGAGGAGGAGACAGGAGCCGAGGTGATCTTGCTTGAGACATAGTGCGTTGTCTGGGAAATTCATCTTTGTACCTAACTAGATCGAGTTCGTCTCACGTCGTTTCAGGGAAATTTTGAAGAAGATTAAGATGCGGACATGAAATCCTCCACCCAAAGAACAATCGTGGTGATTGGCTTACTGCTGGTTGTGCTTATCCTCATACTGCCAAATTTTATCCAGGATGGGGCTGCTCAGAGCACAACGCCTCTCATCGTCGGACTCCTCAAGGATTCCCAGGATCAGCCCATTTCGGGGGCGAAAGTAACTCTGAAGGACCCCTCGGTTGATCTCGTCGTGAACGAATCAGAATCTCAGGATAATGGCCGCTTTGCACTCGTCGTTCCGAGGCAAGTTCCCGACGAGCTGAGCATTCATATTGAACGACCTCACTTTGATGAGGAACTTATTGTCATCCCGTCGGAAGGCATCAACCGTCTCCGCATAGGCCAAACTGTGGTGCTGGAAGATACTGTTATGTCGAGGCAGATCAGTATCGCATTCTGGGTGGCAGCCGCAGTTTTCGTCGTAGTGCTCATCCTCATAGCATCTGATTGGCTCCACAATACGCTGGCGGTTCTCCTGGGAGCCTCAGTGATCTATGCTGTCACGTATCTTGGTACACCCATTATTGAAGACCTGTTCATTTTTGGATTTGAACGATCTTTGACCTATATAGACTGGAACGTGATATTCCTCATCATGGGGATGATGATCGTAATCGCGGTCGTGGAAAATACTGGTGTCTTTCAGT
>JBGUDT010000026.1:20447-31676 GCA_041821665.1 Anaerolineales bacterium | reverse complement strand
GCCATGAGCTCATGCGTGATGCCGCCTACCGCACCATCCTCCGGAAAAAGCGCGCGAACTACCATTTACTAGTTGGTGAAGCGATCGAAAAACTCAACCAAGATCGAATTCACGAAGAAGCTCATCGAATCGCACATCATTATTCCAAGGCTGGCGAGGATCATCGGGCGTTAAAGTATTACACTCTCGCAGGCGACTCCGCCTTCAACCTCTATGCTGTAGAGGAAGCAGAAACGCTCTACCGGCGCGCGATTGAAATTGCCTCAGAAGAAACTGAAATATCTTCTGGACAAATCATTCATCTGTTCACACGCTGTGGACGCGCGTTAGAACTAAACGGCAAGTATGATGACGCAGAGACGCTCTACAACGATATGGAATCCCTCGCAGGAACAAGAAATGACAAAGCTTTGAAGCTGGAAGCGGTCCTATCGAAAGCGACGATTTATACAACGCCGACCGAGAAGTTTGATGTGGAATTGGGTCAGGATTACTTCCAACAGGCCATCATGTATGCGGAAGAGCTAGGTGATGAAAAAGCCTTGGCGAAAGCTACCTGGCTGGCGATGAATCACACGGTATTTTCAGATGGTGATCCGCAAGAGGCGCTCGAGTATGGCGAACGTTCGCTCAAACTCGCAAGGGAAAAAGATCTTACCGAGCAACTGGCCTACACTTTACAAGATATTCATCGCATCTACTTTGTAACCGGCCAGCCAAATAAAGGCTGGGAATACCTGGAGGAGTCGCGAGAATTATGGCGAAGGTTGGGGAACAAAGCCATGTTGGCGGACAATCTTGCCAATGCCTCCAGTCGCGAGTACTGGGCGGGAAGATATGATCGAGCGATCGAGTTCTCAAAAGAAGGACTTAATTTGAGTGATGAAATTGGCAATCCATGGGGCCAATCATTCAATAGATTTTTCCCTGGCATGATTAGCTTTGACCGGGGTGAAGTATCAGAAGGCATAGAAACTCTAAAATTGTCCATCGAATTCGCGGAATCAGCTGGATATGGATTAGGCAAAACCATGTCACTCGGGGGCCTTGCCTGGGGCTACGGCAGCATCGGTGCAGATGACCTCGCTCTTGTGCAGATCGAGCAGATTATCGACCATCTCGGTGAACGTTATATGGCTGGATTTGGGGTTCATTTCACCGGTTTGGCGGCTGGTCTTTATCTAAAACAGGGAAATCTCAAAAAAGGAGAGGAGCTGCTGGCTCAGGCCGAAGCTCTCCTTGGGCCCGATAAGAAAGGCATCTATTTGAACTTCTTCCGATTTACCTCTCAAACTCACATCAGGCTTGCATTCCTCGAAGAGGATTTCGAGAGAGTTATCCGGATCGCGGATGACTGGATTAATTCAAGCGACGTCGTCGGCCAACGGGTGTTTTTTGCCGATGCGCTGCATGCCAAAGCCAGAGCACATTTCGCGCAAGGTGATATCGAGAAAGGGAAGACACATTTGGATTTGGCAAAAGCGGAGGCAGAAGGTTTGCTCGCCCGGAGGGAATTATGGCAAATCCTGGCGACCGAGAGTGAGATTCTAGATCAAGAAGGGAATCTCGATGGGGCAGAAGCTGCCCGGAATGAAGCACGGAAACATTTGGATTTCATCCTGGATCACATCCAGGACCCCGCCCTGAAGATGGGGTTTCAAGAAATTCCGAAAGTTCGATCAATTCTGGACAAACCGTCCTGAAACAAACAGCGATGCAAGGAGAGGTTATCGCATGGCAAAACCCGTAATATTTACTGTGGACGATGAGGCGCAGGTGCTCAACGCTGTTGAGCGAGATTTGCGCACCCAATATGCGAACGATTACCGGATCTTAAAATCCACATCGGGAGAAGCTGCATTAGACGCCGTTCGTGAGCTCAAGAAACGCAATGATCCCATCGCCCTCTTCCTTGTCGACCAACGCATGCCTGCTATGAGCGGAACCGAGTTTCTGACCGAAGCACAAAAAATCTACCCGGAGAGTCGGAAAGTGCTGCTTACAGCCTATGCCGACACAGAAGCCGCGATCGACAGCATCAACTCCATCGGGCTAGATTTCTATCTTATGAAACCCTGGGATCCACCAGACCAAAACCTCTACCCTGTGTTGGATGATTTGCTCAGCGACTGGGTGGCGACAGTTCCGGTTCCTTATGATGGTATTCGAGTCGCGGGCACGCTCTGGTCGCCTGCGAGCCATCAAGTCAAAGATTTTCTAGCGCGCAATCGTGTCCCTTATCAATGGCTCGATATCGAACGCGATGCCGAAGCCAAGGACCTTGTTGACACCGAGCTCAAAGGGCAACACACGCTGCCCGTCGTCTTTTTCCCCGATGGAACTACGAGCATTGCACCGAATAATCGCGAGCTGGCCGATAAAGTTGGGCTCAAGACGGAAGCTTCAGAACCGTTTTATGATCTCATCATCATCGGTGGTGGTCCAGCAGGTTTGGGTGCGGCTGTATATGGGGCTTCGGAAGGGCTCAGTACGCTCATGTTAGAACGTCATGCGACGGGGGGTCAGGCGGGTACAAGCTCTCGAATTGAAAACTACCTGGGATTCCCAAAGGGGTTGAGTGGTGCAGATCTGGCTCGTCGTGCCACGGATCAAGCCATCCGTTTGGGTGCAGAAATATTGACGGCTCGAGATGTTGAACATGTCCGTGTTGACGGCACCTATCTATTCGTACGCTTGAAAGATCAAACCGAGATCGGTTGTCGCTCTCTTGTCGTTGCTACAGGAGTCTCCGTGCGCGAACTGAAAGCACCGGGTGTCGAGTCTTTGACCGGAGCAGGAATCTATTATGGCGCATCGCTGACGGAAGCTGCCAACTACCGTGACAAGGAAGTTTATGTCATTGGGGGAGCTAATTCTGCCGGTCAGGGTGCTATGTTCTTTTCGCGATATGCGAGCAAAGTTACCATGCTCGTTCGTGGCACTGCCCTGGAAAAAGGGATGTCGCAATACCTTGTAGACCAGATATACGGTACAGAGAATATCGATGTCAAATTGCGAACTGTGGTCGAACGTGTGGATGGTTCAGAGAAGCTCGAATCAGTGACCTTACAGGATCTCGAGACGGGGAAGACTGAGACCTTCCCAGCTGCCGCCATGTTTATCTTTATCGGTGCCGTCCCCCACTCCGAATGTGTTGCCGATGTCGTCGTACGCAATCACGCAGGCTTCATCATCACCGGGGATGATCTGTTCCAGGATGGTAATAAATCAACAGTCTGGAAACTTAATAGGGATCCATTGCTGCTCGAGACGAGTGTCCCGGGAATTTTCGCTGCAGGCGATGTCCGTCAGGGAGCTATTCGTCGTGTAGCCTCCGCCGTTGGAGAGGGCGCTATCGCGGTAAACCTCGTCCACCAGTATCTGAAGAGTGTTTGATGTACGAATTCTTAAAAAACGTCTCTCTTTTCGCAGATCTATCCGATGATGACCTGCGCCTTCTGTGTGAGGAAGTCGAGGAGGTGGATTTACACGCAGGAGAGGAGTTATTCTCCGAAGGAAGCCCGGGTGACCGAGCCTATATCATAAGAGAAGGCGAGCTTGAGATCATCAAAGTTTCTGGATCCAGAGAGGTATTGATCGCCGTTCGAAAGCCAGGTGAAGTGATCGGTGAGATCGCTCTGCTGGAGGAGACCACTCGCATGGCGAGTGTTCGGGCTCGAACCGAGTCCTCTCTCATCACCATCCGGAAGGAGCAGCTGGAGCATCTACTCGAGACCAGCCTTCCGGCAACAACCGCGATGTTTTATACAGTGCTCGATCGTTGGCGAGGGACTCAGGCGATGCTTCGGCAGAGCGAGAAAATGGCGCAGTTGGGCACACTGACTGCTGGTGTAGCACACGAGCTCAACAATCCGGCTTCTGCAGTAGGTAGGAGTGCCGAGATGTTGAAAGACGCGATCCAGAGCACAGCTCAATCGCAGTCGGAGTATAGTCGTCTTGAATTAAACCCTGAAGCCATCAAGGTAATTAATGACATTCAGCTTCGAGCGTCAGAACAAGCCAGTCGACCGCCCGAACTTGACCCACTCGCCCGCGGTGACGCACAGGAGACGCTTGAGGGAGAGCTAGAGGGCATCAGCGTTGCGGAACCATGGTCCTACTCGTCAGAGCTGGTAGATATTGGACTGGAGCGAGGAGAACTCTCCGGCCTGGCTGACCACATCAACAGCGAGCAAATGGAGATCGTCCTTCGATGGATCATCGATCGATTTCGAGTACAGGTGTTAGTCATAGAGATTGAGCAAGGAGCTGAGAGGATATCCGCTATTGTGGGTGCATTAAAGTCCTACTCCTACCTAGATCAAGCCCCTGTACAAAGTGTTGACATTCATAAAGGCATCGACGACACACTGATCATCCTCCACAGCAAAATACGGGCGATGCCCGGTGTACGAATTAATAAGACCTATGCTGATGACCTTCCCATGATATTCGGATATGGGAGTGAGCTAAACCAGGTCTGGACAAATTTGCTAGACAATGCTCTCGATGCGATTGGAGATGAGGGAGAAATATCCATCAGGACTCGCGCAGAATCTTCCCTGGTCGTCGTCGAGATCGTCGATAATGGAACCGGCATACCGGAAGATGCCATGGAACGAATTTTCGAACCATTTTTCACCACAAAACCGCCGGGCGCCGGCACTGGTTTGGGGTTGGATATTTCCTATAACATCGTAGTAAATAAACACCACGGTGATATCAAAGTAGAGTCGGAACCGGGACGAACGAGTTTCCAGGTATGGCTCCCGGTAAATTTCCAAGAATCATGAAGGCCCCTTGCTCACGGATGGGTGGTCTATGCCCGTCTGGATATGAAGTAACTTGTAAGAACAAGTGAAGAACCCCGCAGCAAGCTGCGGGGTATCTTCCAAGGAAAAAGCTCTAATGGGGGTTGCCACCCCTATACCCCGCTTGCCATTCATCCCTGCAGCAAGCTACAGGGTATTCTGGCTTTTTCCCATAATGGGAGACTAAGAGATCTGATTTGTTTTACCACTTGCTTTTAGCACATCTTTTAGGCGACTATCCGCTCCAGCCGACATGGCTCCTTCGCGAGAAGAAACGCTTCCGTGGTTTACTGCTGCATGCCGGGATCCATTTCTTCACACTCGTGATCCTGGTGGGAATCTCCAGGGTAGATCTGTGGCCTATCCTGTTTCTTCTCGCAACCGTACATTTCACGATCGATTACGCTAAGGTTTCCTACGCCAAACGTTATCCAGACCAGGTCACAGGACCCTACCTCCTCGATCAAGGTGTTCACCTTATCTCACTCGTTTTCTTCACCTGGTTGATTCAATCGATTGATCCAAACGCAACATCAGGAATTTCAGATGATGCTCTCCTCCTCGCGATCATAATAGTTGGCGTAACCTTCGTCTGGGGAATATCGGAGAGAATTTTCGTACACAAAAACCATGCCTATCTTGTGGAACTTAACCAACAATATTATGGACGAATGATCGCTAGGCTAGGAATTCTTGCAGCTCTTGCGCTTATGTTCACAAAAGCCAGCAGCATGCAGCTTGCCCCTCTGATGTCGATCCCTTACTTAAATTCTCTTTTCTGGCGTCGAGCTTTAGCGACCGATCTCACAGTCTCCCTCGTTTCAGCGGTTTTTCTTCTAGTCGTGCTCTAATCAAAGACATCTATCTCGAGAGAGAGTGGATACATCAAGTCAGTCGCCTAATCTGATTCGTGGGTTTAGTCGGGTATATACGAGGTCGGCTGCAAGATTTGCCAGGAGAAAACCCAGAACCGTGATCATAGTAATCGCCTGCAGCAGAGGGATATCTCGTCGTTCAATGGCGAAAACAAGCAGTTTTCCCAGACCCGGGTAATTAAAGACATTCTCGATAACAATCAGACCTGACAGCATCCAACCAAAGCTGATGGCAATGACGGTTACGGTAGGCATGAGGGCATTGCGAAGGACATGTCGGAATGTCACAGTGTGTTTGGGGAGTCCCTTCAATTCGGCAGTGCGAACGTACGGCTTCTTCATTTCCTCAATCACGCCTGTTCGTGTAAGCCGCGCCACGTAGGCCAACAATACCAGGGCAGCCGTGACTGCGGGGAGGATCAGCATTGGCAGCGCTTCTAATAACCCAGCGTCGACCCGGATTGAGGAGTTTGCAGGGAACAATCCCAACCGATGTGCAAATATCTCAATGAGCAACAATCCTGTGATGAATTCTGGAAGCCCCACGAAAGATAAGGTACCTACACTGATTACATGATCTGCTGCCTTCTCTTCGTGCAATCCTGCAATGACGCCAAGAGCAACTGCCAGCGGGATCGAGATTACCAAGATTACGCCTGCGAGCATCAGGGAGTTGCGCAGTCGGTCGGTCACGAGGGTGAACACATCAGTCCGTGTGCTGAACGATTGACCCCAATTGCCTCCTACAAAATTTGCCAGCCACTTCCCATACTGAACAATGATGGGATCATTCAACCCTAGTTCCTCCCGAAGCCCCTGAATCGCGGCTTCCCCGGCCTCGCGTCCAAGTATCACACGTGCGATATCGCCGGGAAGAAGTTGTGTGATGGCGAACACGATTACGGAGGTAAGGAGGATGGTAAGTACCAGAAATCCAACCCTCCGAAAAAAGATTCTCATGATTCCTTCTGCTGTGCTGTCCTGAACAGTCCTCTTTGCACCGCTTTAAGTTCGTCTGGTGGTATATGGCAACGATAGCGTTTACCTGAATCTAAACTTCTTTCCGGTGGGACTTCGAGTTCGCATATTTGGCCAATGTACCTGGGGCACCTGGGGTGAAAGGCACACCCTGATGGGATCTCCACCCCACCAGCGGGTTCACCCTCAAGGCGAACCTGCACAGGTTTTGCAGTGGGATCAATAGAGGGAACCGCGGATAACAGCGCCTCCGTATAGGGATGATACGGAGGTTCGAAAAGAACATCTGATGGAGAAATCTCGACAATCCCTCCCAGGTAGATAACCGCAATTGTGTCTGCAATGTACCCCACCACAGCCAGGTCATGAGACACGAAGACCATGGATGAACCTTCATCCACCTGGAGGTCTGATAAGAGCGCTAAGATAGATGCTTGTACTGAGACGTCCAGGGAAGAAACTGCCTCGTCTGCCAGGAACAGATCGGGTTGGGTGGCATATGCTCGTGCGATGGCGACACGTTGTTTCTCACCCCCACTCAGTTGATCAGGATAGCGGTGGATGAACTCCTTCGGCAGATGCACGAGTTCCAATAATGATTCTGAAGCTTCCTCGGCTTCAACCTGAGATAATCCGAGTAATGTCTTGAAGGGTCTGCGCAGTGTTTCACCGATAGTAAGATGGGGATTCAGGGATTCATGTGGATTCTGGAAGACGATCCGGATCTGGCGCCTCTGTTTCTTGCTCAGACTGGACACATTCCCCGGCACATCGTCCCCATCGAAAATCACTTGCCCTTCAGTTCGGTCGACCAGACCGATGATGGCATTAAGGAAAGTTGATTTGCCACTCCCGCTCTCACCTACCAATCCAAGCGTATGATTCGGCCCTAGAGCGAGGCTCACTCGATTTAGACCCTGGATGTATCCTGGGTCCTCGCCCCGTACAACCTCCCAGAACGATCTCGGGAGAGCATACTTCACGCTCAGATTCTCGACCCGTAACCCTGATCCTTCTCTTTTTGTCGATGGCGATGAAGATGATGCGGGGAAATCCCTCTCCAGAACCAACTCTCCCGAGATAATTTCATCGATGCGATGACACCGAACGATGTGTCCATCACTACTTTCTGACATCGGAACAGGCTCAGCGCAAACCTCAATAGCAAAACGACATCGCGGTTTGAATACACAACCCCTGGGCTCCTTCTCCAAGCTCGGAAACCGTCCCACCATTGGTTGTAGAGTGATCTCATGTTTGTGCTCGCCGATGCGGGGGACACTATCCAGCAGGGCTCGTGTGTAAGGATGTGAAGGATTTGAAAATATCGTCGAGGTTGGACCATCCTCGAGCACTTCTCCTGCATATAAAATGGCAACACGATCGGAGATTTGAGCGACAACTCCTAAATTGTGGCTGATATACAATGCCGATGCGCCCTCCTCCTGGATCAATTTCTGGATCAATTCCAACACAACAGCCTGAGTCGTCGTATCCAGATTGGTCGTCGGTTCATCTAGAACGATTAATTTTGGTCTGGTGCTAATCGCCATGGCGATCATCACCCGCTGCTGCATTCCCCCGCTCAACTGATGAGGATAACTACTCTTGATACGATCGCGATCGGCAACTTGAACCCTCTCGAGCAAATCGTCGATTCTCACATCGGCTTCACCTCGAGTGAGTTGAAAATGATGTCGGAGGATTTCCTCGATCTGAGCCCCGACGCGCATCGAAGGATTCAGCGCTGTGAGGGGGTCCTGAGGCACCAGCGTGATATCCGTTCCCCAGATCTTCCGCTGATCAACCTCAGGCATATCCAAGAGATTCTTGTTTTGGAAAAGCACCGAACCCGAAATGATTTCTCCCTGTGGCGGGAGATATCCCATCATAACCATCCCCAATGTGGATTTTCCCGATCCGCTCTCACCAACGATGCCGTAAGTTTCACCAGCGCGCAATGAGAGTTCGATATCCCTCAAGACGAGAATCTGGGCACGTGCTGTACGATACCGGACCGATAAGTCCTCGACACGGAGGATGATGGGATCCTTCGAAGTTGAGGGCGGCTGTTCCAGTTTACTTATCATTGAGCAGCCGCCTGATGCCATCCGTCAAGAGATTTACACCTACAACAAGGATCACAATCGCTGCAGCAGGGAAGAAGAGCGCCCAGGGTGTTTGGGAAGCATAAGTCCTGGCCTCATTTACCATAAGCCCCCAGTCCGGATTCGGGGGTTGAACCCCGACACCCAGAAAACCCAGCGAGGCTACGAGGAAAATGGCATATGAAAATCTGAGCGAGCTTTCAACGCTCAACGCCGGGAAAGTTGCAGGGAGGATCTCCCGGAAAAGGATTCTGGTGGTCCTCTCCCCTCCCAGGCGTGCTGCCGTGATATATCCTTTGTGTTTTTCAGTTAATACCACGCTTCTCACAACACGCGTGACGATGGGTACGTACACGATAATGATGACGATGAGAATGCTCGTTCGTGAGGGGCCAACAACCCCGAGGAGGAGTAGAGCAAAGAGGAGCGCCGGGATAGCTAGCAGGCTGTCAAAGAGACGCATCAAGACCTCATCCAGCCAGCCCCCCCGATAGCCGGATAACAAGCCCAATGAGGTCCCAATCAAAACTGCGAGCAATGTGCCGACACCAGCAAGGAGCAAGATGTCGCGTGCACCAAGCACGACACGACTGAATATGTCACGACCCAAATTGTCCGTTCCAAACCAGTGACTTGTTGAGGGGGGGAGACCAGCGCTATCCACTAGCTGCTCATTCACCTGGTATGGGACCAATACTGGACCGATGAACGCGAGTAGGAGGAAGAGCAGTACGATTGACGTTCCAATCGCGCTCGATCGACGGCTGTAGAGCGAATGTAGGAATAAAGGTAAACGCCGACCCGCGTAGGTGTCGGCGTTCTTCATTTCACCCGGAGTTGTACTCGCACGCATACTTGTTCTGCACACTCACTCAGGGATGATGGTCACAGGTCGTAAGTCAGAGCGACCCGGAAATGCCTTCATGGAGTAGCCTTCCACCCGATCGGTTGAAGCTCCGAGTTGTGCAAAGAAGAATGGGATCAAGACCGGTCCTCGCTCAACCAGTATCTCCTGAATACGTTGATATGCTTCTTTTCTCTCTACATCATCGAGTGAGCTGCCGGCAATATCCACCCACTGATCGAATTCGGGATCGCAAAAATGTGATTCGTTCCATTTTGCATCACAAAGGAGCATGACATCCAAATAGAATTGCGCGTAGGGTCTCGACCCCCAACCAGTGATTCCAAAACTCGCTTCCAGCCACCCATCATCGCCATAATAAACAGACTCAGGCTCCACGCTGAGCTCAACATTGATTCCTGCCTGTGCAAGTTGTTCTTTGAGAACTACGGCCAGGTCGGGAAAATTCTGAGCATCAGGCAGACGGAGTAGGAGATCTAAACCATCGGGATAGCCAGCATCAGAGAGCAAGTCCCGGGCGATCTCGAGATCTTGATCTGGTAGGGGCAAATCTTCGGCAACCAGATTCGAGTACATCGGACCCACCGGGGTATCTCCACCTATCTCACCATAACCTTGCTGTACCAGATCAAAGATCACACCGCGATCAATCGCATATCTCATCGCTTGCATCACGCGCGGGTCATCTCCCGGTGGTTCATCTGCCCTCAATCTCACAACTGGAAATGCATTCGTGGCCACGCTAAACGTCGAAACACCTTCACCCCCTTCGAGGCTCTGGAACAATGGTGTCGATAGCTGTGTGATGATATCTACCTGACCTGAACGCAGTGCGTTTGCCTCAGCGATCTCATCGTCGAAGAAAATGATTTCCAACCGTTCCATTTTTGGAAGTCCTTCGATGAAATAATCGTCGTTAGCCGATAGCTCCAACCGACCACCGCTCCCAGGTTCATAATTATCTACGATGAACGGACCGGTACCGTTGAAAGCTGTGTCCGCATCCTGTGTCCCCTCCTTGAGTATGAGGGCATGGTTGTCGGATAAATCATAAAGAAAGAACGGGTTCGAATCATCCAATATGAAAGTAACAAGGTCATCCCGGGTTGCCTCGATCTCGGCTATGTTGGCGTAGAGACCCGCGGTAGGTAAACCCTCCGTTTCACGTAATCGGTTAAAAGTCCAAACAACATCACTTGCGGAGAGAGCGCTTCCATCATGGAAACGAACATCATCAGCGAGGGTGAACGTCCAAGTGCGTCCATCCTCACTTACCTCCCAGGTCTCTGCAAGACGTGGCTCAATTTGATTATCAGAGCCAACATCGACGAGGTAATCATAGACTGTATTTGCGACCAAGACCTCCGAATCAGAAGCAATGAATGCCGGGTCGATATGCGTTATCGGCTGTGCAGCAATCGTGAGGATCTCATCTGTAAATGTGTTTCCACATGCCGCAAGCGCAAGCGCGATGAAGGAGGCCACTATGACGTGAGACCACTTAAGTTCGGAGTTTCGCATTATTTTCCTCGCCGTGTCTCGCTCTTCGATGCACACCGTGTCACATAGCATCGATTGAGACATCCAGTCTC
>JBGUDT010000026.1:0-20348 GCA_041821665.1 Anaerolineales bacterium | reverse complement strand
CAAATTGATTTACGAAATTATATTATAACCTCCCAGCTACCCGTTGATTGAGGGAGGGTTTTCCTCCAGGTGGTTCTCCTGAATATCTGGCAGATGTCGTGCGCACTTGCACAATAGCTACCTTGCGATGATCATTATCACGGTTGGCGAAATGTACATCGCTCCTGTCGGTCAAGCTATTGTCGCAAAATTCGCGCCGGAGGATATGCGCGGCAGGTACATGGCTTTCTTTGGGTTCAGTTGGGCCATTCCCTTTGCCACAGCTCCGCTCCTCGCTGGCTTAGTAATGGACAATTTGGATCCCCGTCTTGTGTGGATATTTGCCGGAATATGCGGCATGCTTGCAACAGGTATGTTCTGGATGATGCACGTCAGGAAAGAGAGAGAACAGGAAGCACCGGCGCCAGCGTGATGAATTAAGTCACCCTATCGTCTTCATATTTATATCCTTCCAAAGAGTGTTTTTTCAAAGAGGCACGAGAGACCCATGAATAGAGACCATGGGTCTCATTCTATACGCATATCATGGCTCAATGTCATTCCAAGTCCTCTCCCGTCTCTCTATCTCTTATAACCACCCCACAGGACGATATTCAACGTACATAGTGAGTCTTTACACTATCTTTATTGAGCCCCGTCCCCTATCTTACCCATAACTCACGTTCAGTGAGTTATGCAGAACATTGTGCTCCAACCGTGCATACACGCTCACAACCGTAAGGAGGTGGGGATGAGGCAGCGTCGACATGTCGCCCTCGTTCTCTTACTAACCGGCCTTTTCGTCGTAACTGCAGCCATTGTAGGCTCGACACAGGCTCACTCTGAGCAAATACCCCCTTATGCTCCCCTGTCATCGTTAAAACCGCTCCTAGACCCTTCAATAGGCGCATCTGCGGAGGAACCACCGGTGGAGGTTGAGCAGGACACCTGTCTGCACTGCCATCTTACCGGTTCGATCGAGAATATGTGGACACCCGTTTGGCGCTGGGCAGTTTTTGGCCTTGCAGGCATCGTTTTCGTATTCGGCGCCTACCAATCTGGGACTGTCTGGATCACTCGTAAAAAGTGGCAGCCCTTATGGGCTAGAGCCGTGAGCTGGCTGGACGACAGATATGAAATCGTCGAGCCGATGAAAAAAATCCTAGCAAAACCAGTTCCACTATTCTCAACCCGTTGGATGTACTGCCTTGGTGGCATTACGTTCACACTATTCCTCATCCAGGCACTCACCGGGACTCTGCTTGCGTTCTATTACAAACCCACTGCGGAGGCCGCTTACGAAAGTATCCTCTTCATCGAGAACGAAGTCTTATTTGGCGCTGCTATTCGGACCATACATCATTGGGCAGCAAATGCGATGGTCGTCCTCGTAGTTGCACACATGCTGAGGGTTTTCATCCATGGCGCATTTAAGCCGCCGCGCGAGCTGAATTGGGTCAGCGGTGTGCTACTTTTCATCATCACCATGGCCTTCAGCCTCACTGGGTATCTGCTTCCGTGGGATCAGCGCGCCTATTGGGCCACAACTGTGGCGACGGAAATTGCAGGAGCGGTTCCGCAAATTGGAGATATCATCCTCGTGTTTTTGCGTGGGGGTTGGGATGTTACCGGGATCACACTCAGTCGGTTCTACGCCGTACATATACTCGCGCTCCCTGTTGTGATCATCGTCCTATTGGGCGCGCATTTCCTAATGGTCCGCCGTCAGGGGATATCAAAGCCTCTTTAAGTCAAATCAAGGATGGATCTATGGCTGAATTTGACGATAGTCCAGAAGATAAGACCATTCCATTCTATCCGGATCATATTACGACCGAGGCTAAAGTTGCTGTCGGTATTTTAATCATCATGGGAATAGTCGGCATCATTGGTCTTTTCAACCCTCTGGGACTAGAAGCACCTGCGGATCCCATGGTCACTCCAGCTCACACACAACCAGAATGGTATTTCCTGTTTCTTTACCAGATGTTGCAATATGTCTCCAAGACTCTTGGCGTACTGCTCCCAATACTCGCCCTTCTGGTCCTAATTCTCTGGCCCTTCTTCGACTCGAAAAAAGATTCACGCCGGGCCGTTCGCTTTCGCTGGATAATTTCCATTGCAGCCCTTGCATTCATTGCCTTCTTCACCATATTGGGGTTCATACCCTGATATCTTCAAATTCTCAAGAACGTATTACTCGACAGCAGGAGAGATCGATGCCTCCCGACGAAACGAACATCACAAGACGCGGTTTTATAAAGGCATTTAACAGCCTGCTAGCAGCGACAGGAGTCGCAGTCATCTTGAGCCCCATCATCGCGTTTTTCTGGCCGAAAAACCTTGAAGAGGTTCCCTCGGAACCCGTGGCAGTCGGCCCTGATGGTTCTATCTCTAATGGTGAATCCAAAAAAGTTCGTTACGGAAGATATCCCGCACTTATCATCAACCTTCCCGAACTCGGATTGGTTGCATATTCTGCTGTTTGTACCCATTTTGCATGTATCGTCGATTACAACACCTCCACACACGAAATCGAATGCCCCTGCCATGAGGGCTATTTCAACTCGAAGGACGGCTCGGTGATCTCAGGACCACCCCCCTCCCCTCTTGAATCTATTCCAGTTTATGTCGAGGATGGAACCATCTACATTGGTGGTGAAGCGTGACTACGGACGTCGCACCCACCGTACATAAAGAGTCGGAACAGTCCCGGCTATCGCACTGGCTTTACGAGTTCAAGGAGCTTCTTCTGCATGCAGTCCTTCAGGACCGAGTTCTAAAGCGTGCGTATCCCGGGATCATGCATATCTTGATTTTTTGGGGGATGACGGTTCAAATCCTCGGAACGATCGTGAACCTCCTGCAGTACCCACTATTTACGCCCTTCATCATCGAGTGGCCATTGGGGACCGCCTATCTGGGTTTCGAGTTCATCATGGATCTTGCCGGCATCATGATCCTGATCGGCATCACGATGGCCGTGGCCCGCAGGGCTTTTTTCAAACCTTCCTACCTCACCAATCGATGGGAGGACTGGTACATCCTCGCACTGCTGGCTTTGATCACATTGTTAGGATTTTTCTCCGAAGCCGTGAGACTCATGGCCACCAATCCAGCCTGGCGCGCATTTTCCCCTCTTGGAAATCTCTTTGCACTTGGTCTTTCCAGCGCGGGTGTCATCGTCGCCGCTGACGCACCGATTCACGGCGTTCTTTTCTGGTCACACACGGTCGCCGGTCTGGTCTTTGTAGCCAGTCTTCCCTTTACAAAACTCAGGCACATCATCACGGGGCCCATCAATATCGTCATAAAGCCGGACCGACCACTGGGTGAGCTTGAACCCATTGAGGATATCGAGAATACCGAGAAGCTTGGAGCTGGTGAAATTGATGAATTCACCACACAACCCCTGCTCTCATTCGACACCTGCGTCCAGTGTGGTCGCTGCGAGAGTGTATGCCCCTCAACCAACAGCGGTATGCCATTTTCTCCCAGGACGATCCTCCTCGATCTCCAGGATTCCATCCACACCAATCTTATTGCCAATAAGGATGTACAACTCCTCGGCGGCACAATCGACACCGCGACCCCCTGGCTGTGCACGACCTGCGGGGCGTGTTTATATGCCTGCCCCCTTTATATCGATCCTGTATCTTCCATTATCGATCTCAGGCGCTACCTCACGCTGACAACGGGCGATGTTCCTGCGCCGGTGGGTGAAACCCTGATGCAGATGGAACGCCGGGGAAATCCATGGGGGCTGCCAGCTGAAGAACGAGCGCCGTGGGCAAAGGAACTTAATGTCCGTGTTCTGGAACCTGGAGACGAAACGGACATTCTGCTGTTCATCGGCTGCGCATACGGCTACGACAGCCGCAGTCAGGAAGCTGGAAGGGCGCTTTGTGAACTCCTCAGCCAGGCTGATGTCGACTTCGCCACCCTGGGCACAGCGGAGGGCTGTTGCGGTGAGACCGCACGACGGCTGGGGCACGAGTATGTTTTCCAGGTCATGGTAGAGGAGAACATAGCTGCCTTTGAGTCAGTCCGTTTCAACAGGATCATATCCGCATGTGCCCACTGTTTTAATACGCTCAAGAACGAGTATGCTCACTTTGGGGGCGCCTACGAAGTTCTCCATCACACCGAATACATCGCCGAGTTAATTTCAGAGGGCAAAATCGAATGTGGGGCGGCCCCAGAAGACGTGACTTATACAATGCATGACTCCTGCTACCTTGGCCGATACAACGAGATATACGAAGAACCCCGCGCTGCTCTCACCAGTATCCCTGGGCTCGAATTAGATGAAATGAAACTTCAGCGCCAGGACGCATTTTGCTGCGGGGGAGGCGGCGGCCACATGTGGATGGAGATCGATCCCAATACGAGAGTAAATCACCGACGACTGGATCAGGCGATGAACGAGACGGACGCCGATGTCATCGTGACGGCCTGCCCATATTGTCTGATCATGTTTGAGGATGGGATCAAGAGCAAGGGGCTCAGTGATCAAATCGCCACCCAGGATATCGCAGAGGTCATTCTCGCCACTAAATCGAATCGGGGGAGACCACAAGGCGTTGCCACAGATGATGGTTCATAGATTGCTCGATGTCGGAGATTCTGGACCTCTTGGTCTGATCCGAGACGTCTTACGTGAAGTATGGGAAGCAGAATCACTCGAGTCGATGTACGTACCAGTATGGACTCCGGAAAACCCAACCCCCCAATCCTGCTGGCTCTCCGACAAAAACGAATTGAATAACGCAGATCCACTTGCCCCCGTCATGGAGACAAATCATGCTGGTGATGTGTTGGCGTACTTGAAGGAAGAGGATAAATCGAGGGTCGGAGTTTTCCTGCACCCGTGTGAAACGAGGAGTTTGCGCATCATCACGGAAGACACGGAGGTTGATCTCTCGAACCATTTCCTGATGAGTGCGGACTGCCTTGCAGTATATGAACAGGATGATTTCGTCGACAAATCAGCTGGACATGAACGTGACGTGCTGACCCAGGAAACGCTCCGATTCGCTAGACTGGGTGGCATCCTACCCAGCAGGTACCGAATCGGCTGCCAACTCTGCGAACGCCCATTTGCCGAGGAGCTGGACCTCTATTTTCAACTATTCGGCTTGCAGACGAGTGAACATATTGGCGTGTCCCTCCGCACTCGGACCAGCATCAGCGCCATCGAGACACGATTCTCCGTAGATGATGTACCGAATGAAGTTATGATCCGCCGGAGGGAGGTCCTCGGCCAGCTGGAATCCTGGCGTTCTCGATCAATCGAGGAAACCGGAGAAAAATTGGACATTGAAATCAGCACCGTGGATGCGCTCTCAGCGCATCTGGCAGGATGTACGTCCTGCCATGCACGCCTCCTGGCGCATTGTCCTTCTTCACCCTACACGCATATGCGCTCAGACCTTCCAGACAGCAAAGACATCAGCTCGTGGCTGTCCACCTGTGGCGGGTGCGGTATGTGTGAACACGAATGCCCTGATGGATTTCCCCTCTTCAGAGTAATAATAACCCTCAGGAAAAAGCTTGAAGTGGCTCAGGCTTGATCGAGCTCGGCTACTCATCCACGAAACCCGATTTTCTCTGTTGTCTTCTCAAATCACGAATCCCTCTTCGGACATCTGATTTTGAATATTGATGAAGATCTAGACGATCCAAACGCTGACCAGATATCCTGTGAGAGGTTCGCAATTCGAAGATGTTCGACCTTCCCCCGGGAAACCAAGCCAGATATGTAGATAATGCGCTTCCTCCTGATATCATGGGGGGATGAGAGCATCACTGCTCGCAGAGAGTGGAAGAATGAACGGACGAGGGTTAACTCGCCGCGAAATTGATGAGGCCATAAGCGTATTCGGATATTCAATTAACTATCGAAACGTGGTGGTCTACGAAGATGCCCAATGGTTGAGCATCTTCGCTCGTGCCACTTCTTTTCTGCTACGAGCGGAACCGGTCTTGAACCAGGCGATTACACTCGGATATTGGGTATTCTTCCCGGGGACGATTTATACATCTACGGGC
This sequence comes from Anaerolineales bacterium, assembly GCA_041821665.1. Taxonomy (GTDB): domain Bacteria; phylum Chloroflexota; class Anaerolineae; order Anaerolineales; family E44-bin32; genus E44-bin32. The sequence goes on along the minus strand of JBGUDT010000026.1, from coordinate 14,318 downwards.
GAGGCTCCGGATCTCCGGCAGCGGGATACGGCCTGGTTGATCCATGAACTGACCCATGTCTGGCAGTTTGAGCATGTGGGGGCAAGAACGTTGTTCAAATCCATTCGGGCACATGCACGCTACGGGAAGGACGCCTATGTATATGGAGGAGAATCTGGTTTAATCAAACATCGCCTCGAGGGTGGGCACCTGGATGATCTAAACCCGGAACAACAGGGCGACGTGGCCAGGCACTATTATGTACGTGCAAATCGGGAGCAGGACCTCACCGCCTGGAAACCCTATGTTTTTGAGTTCCAAAATGCAATATACAAATAACTTGTGTGTATGAAAGGAAATTGAATGGTAGAAGTCGGGGATTTGGCGCCCAATTTCAACCTGGTATCTCTCAATAACGAACCAGTCTCGCTGCGAGATTATCGCGGCAGATCATTGTTGCTGATATTCTTACGGCACACAGGTTGACTGCCCTGTCGCGAGCATGCCGCGCAGGTCTGCGCGAGAGCCACAGATTTCACGGCCAAAGGCATCGATATCGCAGTCATTTCCTTCGGTTCTCAGAAACTGGCGACTATGTGGATGGAAGAAACCTGTGTTGATTTTCCGATCCTCCTTGATCCTGCTCGAGAAACGTATGCAGCATTTGGATTTCACCGCTCGTACCTTAGATCCTGGGGGCCGAAAACTTTTTTTACATACATAAAGCTGCTTATTTCGGGTCGAAAATGGCGAGGAGTCCAGGGGGATTCAGCCCAGTTAGGTGGAGATGTTATCATCGACGATGATTCCATCATACGCTACATCCACCGGAGCATGGATCCCTCCGATCGGCCATCCGCAGAGACTCTGCTCCACGTGTTTTGATATTTCAAGAATACAAAATCTCACAGATATATTCTCTGTGAGATTCGTGTCTCTTCCCCAATCTAATCTCGTTGGGCGGTGGGCAGAAAATCCCTTAGATTATTGAATTTGGATGATGCGCCAAGGCATCCTTATGGGAAAAGCCAGAATATCCTGCAGCTTCCCGCGAGGATGAAAGGCAAGCGCGGGTATGGGGGTGGCAACCCTCATTAAGGCTTTTTCCTTGGAAGATGCCCGCAGCTTACTTCGGGTTTCTTCATTCGTTGAACAGCTCTCCAACTGATCTTCCTTCATGGGCGCGCAAAATCACTTCACCCAGAAGCGGTGCGACAGAAAGGATCGTCATGTTATCGAGTTTGTTTTCTGGGGATATTTGCAGGGTGTTTGTAGTTACAATTTCCTTGATCGGATGTGCTCGAATTTCTTCGAATGCGGGTGGCACAAGCAAGGCATGTGTAAACGAAAGATAGACGTCGTTGGCGCCATGTTCTTTCAAGATGTCAACGGCCTCACATACGGAACCACCTGTGAGAACCTCGTCATCAACCAGGATTACATCCTTGCCACTCACATCTCCAATGACCGTATGAGCCTCCGCCCTGGGATGATCTCCCTTCCTGCGTTTCTCGACAAAGGCAAGTGGAAGCCCAAGCTTTGCCGCAAAATTACGGCCTTTTTTCGCAAAACCTAGATCTGCCGTCGCAACCACACCGTTTTTCAAATCCTTCTCCAGGAAATAATCACTCAACAGGTGAAAGGCAGTGAGCACATCGCCCGGGATTGAGAAGAAACCCTGGATTTGGCCCGCGTGAAGATCGATGGTCATATAACGATCCGTTCCGGCGACTTCGATCATATCCGCGATGAGACGTGCGCTGATGGGCACGCGTGGTTGATCCTTTTTATCGGATCGAGCGTAAGCCATATAGGGAAAAACAGCCGTTATCCTCCCCGCCGAATCACGATTAAGGCAATCGATCATCAAAAGCATTTCCATGATGTTTTGATGGACTGGTGATGACATCGACTGAATGAGGTAAACGTCCTGACCCCGAATACTTTTCTTAAGTTTCACGAACAGGTTTTCATTTGGGAACTCAACCAGCTCATAATCCTCAAGAGGCACGTTCAAGTAGTCGCTAATTTCCCTGGCAAGATCAGGAGATCCTGAGCCAGCAAACAGCTTGATGCCACCATGTCCGAACGCTTGCCCTGCCTTCGCTTTAGCCATTCTCTGAACTCTCCCATTCGCGTCGCAGCATGCTCATAATCAGCGTATCACAATACTTTCCACCGGAAAAGTGAAACTCGCGCATCCTTCCTTCTTCGATAAAACCGACCTTTTTATACACATGAATCGCTCGAGGGTTGGATTCAAATACGACGAGAGATACTCGATTGAGATTGAGGTTCTCGAAAGCATGACGAAGCAAGAGTCTTACGGCGTTGGTTCCATATCCACGATCCCAGTACTGTTTTGCGCCGATGGCAATGCCAAGTTCAGCCCGCCTCGCCTGGTGGTCGAATGTGAATAAACCCGCAGATCCCACGTGGACCCATGCTTCATCTTCGAGTACGTCGATGGCAAATGGTTTTTCTAGAGGATCGCGACTGATAAAATCTTCAAACCATTTTTCTTCCTCGACCAAGCTCATAGGTAAAAATTGACTGAGCCCCTCGCGAACATCAGGGTCGTTGAACCAAGATACGAAGCGTGGCAGGTCGTCAGGCTCTATGGCTCGTAATCGCACATCCTTCCCGTAGATCATGGGGACAACTCCTCGAGCATGATGGCAACGGCTTGCCGTGGAGAACGTTCTTTTGCCAGAACAGCCTCGAGTTGAGCTTCGAACTCAGCCTCGGTGTGGCTATCGTGATATCTCCTCATGAGGCTTTCTCGCATCAACTCAATCATCTCATTCTTGATTCTCCCCCGTTCACGCGTCTCCATGACACCGCTTTCGGTGAGGTATGCCCGGTGAGCCACGATCCCTTCAGCAAGCTCCTCAATTCCTTCACTTTTAGTAGCGACTGTTGCGATCACGGGGATGACCCAGGTTGAATCCTCGATCTCTTCAGCCCTAACTTGAGAGCTATTTGCCATGGATAGGGATATTTCAAGCGTTCGGATGGTGTTTTCGGCACCCTGGAGATCAGCCTTATTCACGACAAGAATATCAGCGATTTCAAGGATCCCCGCTTTGTTCGCCTGGATGACGTCCCCAAGCCCGGGCGAATCGATGACAACGGTGGTGTGGGCCGCGCTGGCAATATCCACCTCTGCCTGCCCCGCTCCGACAGTTTCGATGATGACGATATCGTATCCGGCAGCATCCAACACATCGGCAAGATTCGATGTCGCACGCGCTACACCTCCTAATGCACCCCGAGACGCCATGCTGCGGATAAATACACCATCATCGCCCGCAAGATCGCGCATACGTATGCGATCACCCAGGATAGCGCCACCAGAAAATGGACTGCTGGGATCAACGGCGATGATGCCTACTTTGGGAATAGCATCGGTCCACTGAGGTTGAGTAGATCTAAAATGTTTTACGAGGCCATTGACCAGCGTGGACTTTCCAGTACCTGGCGCCCCCGTAATACCGAGCAAATGTGCCCGACCCGTGTGTTGATAAAGAGCCCCCAAGGCATCGAGTCCCTCGGGGGCTTCGTTTTCGATGAGAGTCATCAGGCGAGCAATGGCTAGTCGTTCGCCAGCTAATACACGCTCAGGCAGCGTCATTCGCAGATTATACGGCCTCTGCACCACTCAGTTCAAAAACAACTTGAATGATGTCTTGCGTACTTGTTCCCGGTCCAAAGATTGCAGCGACGCCCATTTCCTTGAGTTGATCCACGTCATCATCTGGCACGATGCCGCCCAGGATCACCTTGACTTCCTCTTGACCTTGCTGATGGAGGAGCTCGATCACGCGCGGGACGAGCCCCATGTGCGCGCCGGACAGGATGGATAAGCCGACGATATCCACATCCTCTTGAAGGGCTGATTCGGCAATCATCTCAGGTGTCTGGCGCAATCCAGTGTATATGACTTCCATACCTGCATCGCGCAGCGCCCGTGCAACCACCATCGCCCCTCGATCATGTCCATCGAGACCAGGTTTGGCGACCAGAACGCGCAATCTTTTTTGTGCCATATTTTTTGTGCACCAGTACTCAAGTTGAAGGGATTATACACCAGCGAATCGCGCTTCGCTTGCCTTCAAATCTCATCACCCACCAGCCAGAATGCTTAATCTACAGGTCCAGAAACTCAGAATTCCAGCCGGTACATCGACATAGCATCGTGGACCAACGCCATCGTCTCCGCGGCTTCATCCTGCATCCGTCTCGTTCCCTCCAGCAGTACGTCGTCAACAACAGAAGGGTCCTTCTCGTATTCCGAACGCCGCGCTCGAATAGGGGCGAGGAACGCATTGATAGCCGCGGCCAGTTTTGTTTTAACTTCGACATCCCCCACTTTCCCCTTCCGGTAACGCTCTTTTAACTCATCGACTTCCTCTTTGTCGGGATTGAAAGCATCATGGTAGATGAAAACCGGATTCCCTTCGACGGTACCCGGAATGTCGGCGCTTACGCGGTTAGGATCCGTATACATCCCTCGCACTTTTTTCTCTACCGTGTCCGGATCATCGGCCAGAAAGATGGCGTTATTCAATGACTTACTCATCTTGGCTTGTCCATCCGTCCCAATTAACGTCGGTACTTCCCCAATCATGACATCCGGAATTGGAAAGACCTCTCCATAGAGGTTGTTGAATCGTCGAGCAATCTCACGAGAGATTTCCACATGAGCTTCGTTATCCTTGCCGACCGGGACGAGGTTCGCTCGAGGCAGCAGGATATCCACAGTCTGGAGCACAGGATATCCAAGAAGCCCGAAGGGCATTCTTTCCAGATTGGCCGCCTTTGCCATATCCTTCAAGCTGGGGATTCGCTCCAATCGAGGGACGGAAACGAGCATCTCAAAAATGAGATTAAGCTCATACGTCTGGGTAACCGCCGATTGAAGAAAAATGACGCTTTTCTCCGGGTCGATACCCGCGGCAAGGTAGTCAATCAGCATTTCTTTCACATTACCACCGATGGTTTCAATAGACTCTTTGTCGGGACGTGTCGTGAGCGTATGCAAATCTGCGATGATAAAGAAGCTTTCATACTCATCCTGAAGCCTCACTCGGTTCTGAAGCGAGCCTACATAGTGCCCCAGGTGCATCTGTCCTGTCGGGCGATCGCCAGTAAGAATCCGTTTCTTTTTTTCTCCCATGTCCAACTCCTCGTAAAAATAGAAATTAAAAAAACTCCTCCCCGACTGGGGACGAGCCATAAACCCGTGGTGCCACCCCGATTAGGTTCGGTCAGATCTTCGGAAGACTTCCCAGAACCTCACTTTATACTCAGACGTGAATTGATGCCACGCTGAATTCCTTGATAACGGGTCGGTCCCGGCAGTTGTAGAGACTTGAGACCTGGTGATGAGGAACTCGTGTCTCGTTCTGCAGCTTCAAGGTCCATTCAACGCTGCTTCACGGGCGGGACTCTCAGTCTCCCCGCTCTCTGTACCGTTTGAACAGCGCCTACTTGTCCTTTTCAACGCTTTTTGAGATATGGATTTGTTTCGAGTATATGCCCTGCTGGGACGCTCGTCAATAGCGCGAATGCGCTTCAGGTCAGATGCGGTGATAGCTTATCGAGGATCTTCTTCTTCGGCATAAAACCCGTCAGCCTTTCCACGGGTTCGCCGTCTTTGAAGAGAATAAGTGTTGGAACACCCATGACCTGATATTTCATGGTCGAGTCAACATTGTTGTCGATATCGAGCTTCATGACTCGGACCCGCCCATCCCATTCGTCAGCCAGCTCCTCTACAACGGGGTCGAGCTGCTTGCATGGATGGCACCATTCAGCTCCGAAATCGACAAGTACGACGCCACCTTCCCCCACAACTTCCGGTTCGAACGTCGCATCGGTTATATCTGTTATTTTTGCCATAAGTTATCTTCCTCAAAAGCATAATCGATGTGTGAATCTAACGACCCTATGTTGATTTGTCAACCCCTCAATAAATTGCGTAGTGGCCAACTCAGTCATTTTCGCGCCACGAAATCTTGTGCATTTTCAACGCTTCCCGATTGATACACCCTTTTGAGCGCTCGGACAAGGGGAATCTTACCCGGGATAATGCACCTTCATCCGCCCTCCCCCAACATGCCTGCTTGACGGTGTTCCGCACGGTGTGGTATGATGGTTTGTTGAATTTTAGCACTCTCATATCGAGAGTGCTAACTTATTGAGAGGGTGGTTTGAGAGAATTAACAGATCGCCAGGAGACGATCTTGGCGCTCATCGTCCACGAATATAACGAAACTACCCAGCCGGTTGGTTCGAAGCGGCTTGTTTCCCGTTACAGTCTCGATGTGAGCCCTGCAACGGTCCGCCACGAGATGAGCATGTTGACGGATGCCATGCTGCTGCGCCAGCCGCACACTTCTGCTGGGCGGGTCCCAACCGAAGATGGATATCGCTACTTCGTCCGCAGGTTGCTCGGTGAGACCGAGCTCCCCTCCGCCGAGAAGCGGTTGATCTCGCATCAATTCCACCAAGCCCCTGCCGATATCGAAGAATGGGTCCGACTGAGTGCATCCATCCTGGCACAACAATCACAGGTGGCCTCACTCGCAACAGCGCCGCGACCTGCAAGAGCCATATTCAAGCATCTAGAACTTATTTCCACACGAGGACCTCAGGTTTTGCTGGTGCTCGTGCTGCAAGGTGGTGAGGTACGGCAACAAGTGCTTACCCTGGCGGAATCGATGGATCAGGGTCAACTCGATCTCGCCGCATCACAGGTTACTGCGGCTTGTATTGGAAAGAACTCGGAGGAAGTCCTCCATCCAAGTGAGGGATTCTCCAGTCTTGCCTTGGATGTCATGAAGCTGGTCGCTGAAGTCATGGCCAGGGCTGACGCTGTCTGGACAGGAGAAATCTATCGCGACGGCATCACCAACGTACTTGCGCAGCCCGAGTTCGCAGACACGGATATCGGGAGAAACACGCTCAGGCTGCTGGAAGAGCAGAGCTTCCTGGAGGAGGTTCTCTCGAATGTCCTCAGTCCAAATGTGGGCGGCGTCCAGGTTGTCATCGGCGGCGAGGGCGCATGGGAAGAGCTGCGTGAGTGCACGATCGTGTTGGCTCGATACGGCGCCCCTGGCTATGCCACCGGCGCTCTCGGCGTCCTTGGTCCTACGAGGATGGCTTACGGTCGCACGATCTCAACAGTGCGCTATGTGGCGGGTTTATTGAGCGACTTTGTAATTGACACTTTTGCGGCGTAGCGCCGGCACTTCAAATAAGCGCTTACCGATCCAAACAAGGGATGAGGAGCATCCATGACCAAAAAAGAAGACGAAGTACAAGAGAACGAGGCATCGACCGAGGAGGACCTCGGCGAAAACAAAGCCGTCGAAAACGAGACCACAGCCGATGGCAAGGACGATGCCAGCGTCGACGATCCAAGGGAAGCCTCTGACGAGAGCTCGGAAGAACTGATCGAGCGTCTTGAGGGTGAATCTGCAGAATACCTGGATGGTTGGCAGCGAGCGCGAGCTGAATTTGCTAATTACAAGAAACGGGTTGAACGCGAAAGGGAAGATGCTCGGATGCGGATCACGGGTGATGTCATCACACGTTATCTCGGAGTCGTCGACGATCTCTCTCGTGCACTTTCCGAACCGGTCAATGGAGAGGACACACAAGACTGGGTCGCGGGAATCGATCTGATTTACCAGAAATTTATTGCACTTCTCGAGGCCGAAGGCGTAGAACCGATCGAGCCAGAGAATGTACCATTTGATCCAAACTTCCATGAGGCGATAACCTTCGAGGAAGACGATCAAATCGAGAGCGGCTATGTCATCGATTACACACAGCGAGGCTACACGATGGGCGAGCGCGTCCTTCGACCTGCACTCGTTCGTGTTGCGAAATAGGAGGGTTCAAAATGGCCAAGATAATTGGGATCGACTTAGGTACAACAAACTCTGTCGTTGCCGTGATGGAAGGCGGGGAGGCGACTGTAATACCATCGTCCGAGGGCGGCCGGTTGATACCTTCAGTGGTCGCCACAAATCCTAAAACGGGCGAAAGAATGGTCGGACAGGTCGCCCGCCGTCAAGCTATCGTAAACCCAGAGAACACGGTCTTCTCTATTAAAAGATTTATGGGTCGGAAATATAGTGACACCGAAGTCCAGCGGGCATTAGATATCGTCCCTTATAAAGTCACAGAGGCACCTAACGGCGATGTGCGCGTCATTATCGGGGGCAAAGAGTATGCGCCGCCGGAGGTTTCCGCGATGATTCTTGCTAAGATTAAGTCAGATGCGGAGGCTTATCTCGGTCAGAGCATCACCCAGGCTGTTATTACAGTCCCGGCCTACTTCAACGATGCGCAGCGAAACGCGACTAAAGACGCTGGCAAGATTGCTGGTCTGGAAGTTCTCAGGATTATCAATGAGCCTACAGCTTCTTCCCTGGCCTATGGACTGGACAAGAGCGTGGAAGAGACCATCGCTGTATTCGATCTCGGGGGCGGTACGTTTGATATCTCGATCCTGGATGTCGGTGATGGCGTATTTGAAGTTAAAGCGACGAACGGTGACACGTACCTGGGCGGAGACGACTTTGACCAGCGAATCATCGATTACGTTGCCGAGGAATTCCACAAAGACCAGGGGATCAATATCCGCTCGGATCGCCAGGCGCTTCAGCGTCTGAAAGAAGCGGCTGAAAAAGCAAAAATCGAGCTTTCAACCGTGATGCAATCAGAGATAAATCTTCCATTCATCACCGCAGATTCCTCTGGCCCAAAACACCTCAATGTAACCCTGACGCGTTCCCGGCTCGAGCAACTTACAGATGATTTAATAGCGCGCGCCACCGCGCCATGTGAACAAGCTTTAAAGGATTCCGGCCTCACACCCGAAGATATCGACGAAGTCATCCTTGTTGGCGGAATGACGAGAATGCCTGCAGTACAGGAATTGGTTAAGAAGATATTCAAGCGAGAGCCACACAAAGGCGTGAACCCGGACGAGGTTGTCGCAGTTGGAGCGGCGATCCAAGCCGGCGTGCTCGGGGGCGAAGTAAAGGACATTCTCCTGCTTGACGTCACCCCACTAACGCTTTCGATCGAAACGCTTGGCGGTGTCGCCACAGGTCTGATCGAGAGGAATACAACGGTACCCACTCGGAAGAGCCAGGTGTTTTCAACCGCCTCTGACAATCAGTCCGAAGTAGAAATCCATGTCGTCCAGGGTGAACGGCCCATGGCTGCGGACAACAAATCACTTGGCCGTTTCACACTCGAGGGCATTCCACCTGCTCCGCGCGGGATACCTCAGGTAGAGGTCACGTTTGATATCGATGCGGATGGGATCTTGAAAGTAAGCGCTCTCGACAAAGCTACCGGCAACACGCAAGCCATCACCATCCATGCCTCCTCCGGGTTGTCCGACAATGAGGTCAAACGGATGAAGGGTGAGGCGGAAGAGTTTGCCGATCATGATCGTGCCCGTCGAGATGTTGCCCAAGCCAGAAATTCAGCCGACCAGGCAGTTTATACTGCCGAAAAAATCCTTAGGGATTATGGCGATCGAGTATCGAGCAGCACACAAGGCGAGCTCAAAACTCGCATGGAAGATGTTCAGGATGCCATCGACAAAAAGGATACCGGGATCCTGCGTCAATCTACCGAATCACTTTCCGAAACGATCACAAAGGTGGGGGACGAACTAAAAAGTGAAAGCAGCACACAAAGCGATGGTGATGATCACGGACAGAGCGATCCGGCGCCTGACGCCGCCTCTGAGGACGAGGTTCAAGAGATATAAAATCTTCTCCTTCATGAGAAGAGGTCATTGATACGATGGCAAATAAACGAGATTATTACGAGGTTCTTGGGGTTGATCGGAATGCGTCCTCGGACGACATCCGTCGAGCTTACCGTGGGCTTGCCAAGCAATACCACCCAGACGTGAACAACGAACCGGGTTCTGAAGATCGATTTAAGCAGATCAATGAGGCTTACGCAGTTCTCTCAGACGCGGAACGTAAATCGGCCTATGACCGTTTCGGTCACGATGGGCTCAAAGGTATGAACATCGACTTCGACTTCGATTTCGGGTTGGGGGATATCTTTGAGGAATTTTTTGGTTTCAGCATGGGTGGTGGCGGACGCCGACGCAGGAATGTGCCCCGACGGGGAGCAGACCTGCGCTACGATCTTACGCTGGATTTTGAGGAAGCCGTCTTTGGGATTGAGAGTGAGATCGAGTTTACGCGTCAGGAACTTTGTTCTTCATGCAAGGGTTCCGGTGCTGAACCTGGCACAACGCCCATACGATGTGGGACATGCCAGGGCAGCGGCGAAGTACGCCAAACGCGTCAAACTTTTTTAGGCTCGATGGTAAACGTCGGCACCTGTCCAACCTGTGGTGGAAGAGGGGAGACGGTTTCAACCCCTTGTACCACCTGCAACGGGCGAGGGTTGGAACAACGAAGGGTGACGAAATCGATCGAAATTCCTGCCGGTGTAGATGATGGAACACAAATCCGACTTCACTCAGAAGGCGAGCCCGGTGTGAACGGCGGACCTCAGGGCAACTTGTATGTCGTCATCCATGTCAAGCCGCACAAGTACTTCCGACGCCAGAAAAACGATATCCTGCTCGACCTCTCAATCAACATAGCACAAGCAACCCTTGGCGCTGAGGTCATGATCCCGACGCTCGATGGAGATGATCCGTTGACCATCCCATCGGGCACACAATCAGGAAAAATTCTTCGTCTTCGAAATAAAGGGGTCCCTCATCTAAGGAAAAACGGAAGGGGCGACCAACTTGTCATCATCTCAGTTGAGATTCCCAGGAAACTTTCGAAAGAGCAGCGGAAAATCCTCGAAGATCTAGCCGAGACCCTCGGCACTGAAGTCCATCCCCAGGAAAGAAGCTTCTTCGAAAACCTCAGAGAAATATTTGGGGCATAAGCAATTTGAAATGGCTCGAGGTATCCATATGCGTAGGCGGGGAACTCGCGGAAGCGGTTGCCGAGCTCTTCGCACGATACGCCTCCGAAGGCGTAGCTCTTGAATGGCTGCCAGGTGATGAGCATCATCCTCACGAGGGGATTAAGGTTACCGTCTATGTACCTGTTGAAGGTGACGTCAATGCCGCAAAGTCCAAGGTTGAAGAAGGACTCTGGCACTTAGGCCAAATAAGCCCCCTGCCCGAAGCCGAATATCGTCTCATTGAAGATGGGGACTGGAAACAAGCCTGGCGGGATCACTATCAACCGATCCCTGTCGGCGAAAGTTTGCTCATCATCCCTGCGTGGATGACGGTGGCAGACGCGGATCGCCATCCGATCATACTCGAACCCGGGATGGCCTTCGGCACCGGCACGCACCCCAGCACGAAGCTGTGTCTACGAGCTATGGAGACGCACATACATCGAGGAGATCGAGTGCTCGACGTCGGAACCGGATCAGGCATCCTGAGCATCGCCGCCGTGAGACTCGGTGCTGGGCGGGTTTGGGCGTTGGACACGGACCCAGATGCGATTGACGTCGCAAGCGAGAATCTGGACAGGAATAACGTATCAGCGTTCATTCAGCTTCACGTTGGTGACTTATCGGAAGTGGTCCGTTCAAATAACATCACGCCCGTCGATATGCTCGTCGCGAATATTCTCGCACCCGTGCTCATATCCCTATTGGAGGAGGGTATGTCAGACGCCCTTCGACCAGAGGGCACGATGATCCTATCAGGTATTCTTTTCGACCAGGTTGATCCGCTGCTTGAACTTGCCGAGCAATCAAGTCTCATCCTTAAGGAAATATATTCCGAGGATGAATGGCGCGCCCTGGTCTTACGAAAAAGCCCGCTCTCAATCGATTGAGAACGGGCTTCGGTATGTGTTCATGTCAAGAAGGGTGAATGCCTAACTCCCAGTTCGTGCAGGTGATTGTTTCCGGTAACGATACGTGATACGACCACGCGTGAGGTCATAAGGGGACACTTCGACCTTCACACGATCCCCCAGCAAGATGCGAATATAATACCGCCTCATCTTCCCAGAGAGATAAGCAAGCACCACATGATCGTTGTCTAATTGAACGCGGAACTGTGTACCTTTGAGGGCTTCGACAACGGTCCCTTCAAGTACGATTTTCTCTTCTTTTTTCGCCATTCCACCCTCCGAGTGAAATCCATTAACAGCCAGGATTTTCACAACGGTGATAAATTAACTGCGTCGTCGTGGAGCAGCCTTCCGTTCGCGTCTTTTTAAACGCCGGATGGCTTTCTTTCGCTGGATTCTACGCAGTTCGCTCTTTGAGACGAACCATCGCTTCCTTCGAACCGTGCTAAGAAGTCCACTTTTTGCAACTTTCTTTCGAAAGCGTCTCAGCAATTGCTCTTCCGATTCATTAGGACGGGCTATAACCGTCGTCAATGTAACTCACCTCCCAACCATGTGCATATTCATACCCTTATCAATCCCCCTGGTTATTCGTCGCTCGTAATGAGCTCCAGATCTATTCGTTCTTTTTCAGTGTCTATAGACATCAATCTAATCTTCACATCTGTCCCGGGGAGAAGATCGTCGGGGCCGTCAATATTCTTGAGCAGCCCTTCGAGATTATCCTCGAGCTTCACGAACACACCCGAAGACGAGAGACATGAGACTTTGCCATCCACGACGTCACCTTCAATGAACCGATCCTGGATGCCGTCCCAGGGGTTCGACTCAAGTCTTTTCAAGCTCAATCCAATTCTGTTCGCTTCACGATCGAGCCTGATGACGAGTGTATCCACCTCATCCCCAATCTGAACGATCTGGGAAGGATCCTCCACTCTTGTCCACGACAACTCCGAAATGTGGATCAATCCATCGGCTCCGCCAATATCGACAAAAGCGCCGAATTCCCGCAAACTGGTGACGATGCCCTTGCAGACTTCCCCCTCTTTAAGCGTCGCGATGATCTCGGATTTCTTGTGCTGACGCCATTGGCGTATCGCTTTTCTTTCCGAAAAAACAAGCCGCCGACGTTGTGGATCAACTTCAATTATCTTGAAGGGCAATTCTCGACCGACGAGCTTACGAAGATACTCCTGGCGTCCTTCGTCGTCTAACCCACGCGGTATCCCGCTTAGATGAGATGCTGGTACGAAACCCCACAATCTGCCAAATGGAACGAGCAGACCGCCCCGGTTGAAATCCGTCGCTTTTGCATGGATGATCTCATCTGTCTCCAGCAATTGGCGGGCTTCGAGCCAGTCTCCACTTTCACGAGCCTGCGATATAGATACCTGAAGATTGCCATCGTGATCGAGGGGATCGACGACCATTACGGATATAGCGTCTCCCACCCCGAATTGGCCTTCTTGATCAGGTAATTTGTCAAGGTCCGCTTTCAACACAATGCCATCGCGCTTCAATCCCAGGTCAATGATCAGACCTGAAGGGTCGAGTACGATGACGGTTCCCTGAAGGAGATCGCCCCTCTGGGGAGCTGCGATCAAATCTCCTTGGGAAAGGAATTCATCCAGATCGTTTTTCGCGCCGGTCATCCCCAACTTCCCCCGGAAATAGAAATCCTGGTCAGCGCATCCACAGGCCGACCAGGTGTATGTCATAATCCGACGACAGCTTGAGTTATCGGATACCGGCTCCGGCTTACTCCTCTACAAATAATCGCGATTGCCAAATTTGAGGCATGCGAACGCAATCGCCATTATACCGTTCGCCATTTTTCTTGTCAAACTTTCGTGCACACATTCTGGATTTATGTCAAATGTTGATTCGGTTTCCGACGCAGGTCTCTTGCGAGTGAATAAATTGGTGAGATTGCGAGACACAGGCAAGACTTACGGTATTTGGACCGTCCCGAGCAGTTGCCCCCCTCGTAGAGCTTCGTAAGACTGCCTCTGCATCTACGAGCCAAACATTATTGGATTTTTGAGCATATGCGTCTTTTCGAATTAATTGCCTCACAAACTCGACGTTATAGTTCAGGCTCTCAGCTCTTCAGTGGTCAACCAGGGCATGACCCGAGTACATACCGACGCCCTGGGAGTCGCTTAGAGCGATTTTCAGGAGTCACAAGACTCCAGACTCTTTCAAGCTCCAACTCATTGTTGTACTGGTCCACATCCCTGCCCACTTTTTCAAGATGAAACTTAGCAGATTTGGTTGCCGAATGAATTGCCTCTAACCCTGATTATAGGCAAAAAATCATACATAACAGCCTCGAGCTGAGCAGCCTCGCTATCCTACTTCAGTTAGTTGTCGCGCCTCACGCGAGGTCTGCTCCAGCGAGATTGGAATGAGAAGGCCGGTACCTCCATCACGTGATGCCTTATTATGGGC
>JBGUDT010000025.1:27361-33587 GCA_041821665.1 Anaerolineales bacterium | reverse complement strand
GTCATAGATTACACACAAGAAGATTTCACCAAGAGCGGTGAGACCTATGATTTTATTCTTGACGTGGTGGGTAAGAGTCCATTTTCAGGTAGTATAAGATCGCTTAAGCAAAACGGACGCTATCATATTGCTAACCATGGGCTGTCACAGAAGGTTCGAGGAAAATGGGCTTCAAGGAGAAGCAGCAAGAAAGTATCATTCGGAGCAGAAAGCCCAAAGACTGAAGATCTACTCTTCATCAGAGAGCTGATTGAGGCGGGAAAGATAAAATCGGTCATCGATAGATGCTATCCATTAGAACAGACTGCCGAGGCTCACAGGTATGTCGAAAAAGGGGACAAAAAGGGACATGTAGTCATAACCGTAGACAATAATAACAAAACCTAACCACGTCTTTGTGGATGAAGAACCACGGATAGCACACAAAGTCAAAAAATCTAACGGGCCGGCGGATAGCGGCCCGTTTTTTGTTTTCTATCCAAGCCTGCAATAAACCCCCTGAAAAATATGACACGAATTCCACCTTGTGGTTATGCTACCGGCGCAGGAGACAGTTTATGCGGATATCAGCTAAAAGCTTACACTGGATCGACCGGCAACCTATTTTCATCTATCAATCATTCACAACCACAACGTACTCGAAGATCCGCTCTCCTACTGGATAGGGGACATCCGTGATACCGTCATCCAGATCAACTTTGAAATCCATGATAGATCGGACGAGGTGCTCTCCCACGGGCCAGTCAGATAAGACCGTGAAATAGTACAAGCATTCTTGATCCTCGACTTCGAATTCATAATCTACAAACAGCTCCAATGGGATTTCCTCACCGTCGAGAGACATCAAGACTTCGATGTATTCCCAATTCTCATCGAAACGATCTGGCGCGGCGCACCACCCGGTGGCCCAAATCGCATCCTGTGAAGGACTTAATGAGATCGTAAATGTAGATGTCCCTGGCGCATAGGGATCACCTGGATCAGATCCGATTGCTAAGTCGTCAAGAAGAGGTGTTTCAGACTGCAGCGCGTTCTGAGATTCCAGAACGGAACCAACTCGGGGCAACCCCTCCGGGATAACGCCACTGCCTCTGGGCTGAGCTATTACTTTCAGGGCTTCTTCCAGGATGATATCCCGTCCTTCGAGATCTACGGCATATGTGCTCTCCTCCGTGATCGGAACGCGGACATCAGGCACAACGCCCGTACCTTCGATGTGGATCTCGCCCTCCGGATTGACCGCACGTCCGATCGTGAACCGAATCGTGTTCCCCTCGGGCATGATGAAGTCTTCTACGCTGCCGCCAAGACCAGCGGATGGATATTGGCCGATGATCGTCGCCCTATCTTCGAGTGTGAGATCATATGCGAAGAACTCACAGGCGCTCGCACATGCCGGGCCAACCAGCACGGCAACCGAGCCGTCATAGCGAAGTTCCTCGCGCGGAGGGAATAGGTAGTCCTCATCCCCTGGATCGGTATAGAACTCACCGGTGCTGTCGTCGTAGAAACCGGTGTTTCCAGATAGGATTTCTTCATGGAAGAAATACGCGGCCATTTGATCTGCCAGGAATCCGCTCCCACCCCCATTGTTCCGCAGATCAATGATCAAGCCCGGTATTCCATTGTCATTAAGTTCCTCCATCATCCTTTCCCAGAGTTGGATTGTAAGGACCTCGTTGTCGAAGAAGGATGCCATTTTTACGTATCCATAACCTTCGTCAAGAATCTCGAATTCGACCGGCAGCTCCAGACCGGTGACGTCTTTGTAAAGGGATGAGTAGTCGAAACTCTCGTATTCGGATACGACCCCGAGCGTCGCGTTCCCCTCAACACCGCCCGGGTTTGCGTATGCAATGTCCACCACCGTGCCCAGGGGAAAACGGATGGCGTAACGTCCCTGCTGCTGGCGAAGTGTATGCTCAGTGCTGAAAGGAGATGACCAGGGGACGTTCTCCCTTAACACTTGCACGATGGGCTCATCATTCAAAGAAAAAATCTCCGCACCGAATTCAATCCCAGCAAGATCTGCGGGCCCATCCTCTACGATGTGATTTACAAGCACTCGCCCGTCGTCGAGTTCCTGGATCGAGAGACCAAAGCCCCCAGCGACTTCTTCCTGGAACTGAGCGCGAAAAACGGATGTATCCATGGAGATATGACCGTCAGGGATCGACCAGAGGAAATCGCGTAATGCGAGCAGATATGCCTGGGAATCCGCATCTGTTTCGGCTTGTTTGAATATTGGTCGATATTCGTTATCCATCGCTTCCCAATCGATCGATTTGTGTTCAGTGAAAGCATATTCAGTCCGCATCTTCTCCACAATGGCATCGAATGCATCTACGTAGCCCATCCCGGAAAAATCATCCAGGGCAACCTGCTCCGGCTCCAAGAGCGTTACATCCGGCGTGCTCGATCGGTCGAAGATGAACGGGTCGCTATCCATGTCTACGAGAGTCCATCCTTGAGGGAGTCCGACAATGGGGTCATCATCCGTGAAAAGGAGCCCATCATCACCAAAACCACTTGGAAACCCCTGCGCATAATCGGGAGCGTAGACCAGGTACTTTCCCCCATAGACTTCGCGATAGCTATCCCGGTCGTCGCTTACGAGCGATGAGGCATATGCTGTGGACCAACCTCCTCCATATTGATCGCGTTTCTCAAGGTAGGGATCACCCCAG
Organism: Anaerolineales bacterium; assembly: GCA_041821665.1. Classification (GTDB taxonomy): domain Bacteria; phylum Chloroflexota; class Anaerolineae; order Anaerolineales; family E44-bin32; genus E44-bin32. The sequence goes on along the minus strand of JBGUDT010000025.1, from coordinate 30,900 downwards.
ATGTTGGTCCAATAGGCCACGGCGAACACCATCACGCCAGGGTCATCTTCACCATCGAGATCGACATCCCGGAGAGTTCCTTCGGGTATTTCGGGCATCGTGAGCTTATAGGTGAAAGGGGATGTGTAGAAGTCAGAAGTAATCTGACCCAATACCTGAGACTCGATCGGGAAGATGAAGTTCCTATCTCGATCGACGAAACCGGCCTGATCTTCGAGAATCACAAGGGGTTCGGCCACGCCCGCTGTGAAGAAGGGGTTGGTGTAAAAAAGCTCGCCGCCTACAGAAGTCGCACCACCTTCATCGTTGACGATATCCGCAGGGGGGAATTGGGATTCTGCGGGTGAGAATGTTCTGGTGTCATCCTCATTTCCTCCGCTCTCTTCACCACTAAGGACCCCGCAGGATGCCATGAGAAGGGCAATCGCGACGATAAATGGAAAAAACCGAGATCCACGAAAATCCATAATGTTCTCCTTACTTATTCATCACAGAATGTTAAAGCTGTGTATGAGAATTCATTCATCGAACTATCTCTCGAACGCAGCATGCACATAGCGGTTGGATGAGAGGAAGTTCCGGTTGGAAATTCTAAAACTCAGAGACTATCCTACCGGATGTACCTTAAGGTCAGTTTAGAATACTCCAGCTTGCGAAATACGTAAGCTGGTGGCGAGAAGATGGTCTACGGCAGCAGGGTTTCAATATCGCGGCAGGTCCGGGTCTACGCGCAAAGCCCATTCATTTATCCCGCCCTTGAGATTCTTGATCTTTTTGAAGCCGGCGCCCGCGAGAAGCTCTACTGCGCGTGCCGATCGAGTACCCGACCTACAGAAAATGACCATGTCATCGGCGCTGTCGAACTCATGCAACTGAGATGCAAGGGATCCGAGTGGGTACAGCTCAGCGCCCGGGAGACTTGATATTTCCAATTCATGGGGCTCTCGGACATCGATGATGCGCATAGGTTTGCCTTGGGTCAGGATTTGATTTAGTTCATCAACCTCCATCTCCCATTCAGATGGTAGACGACCTTCTTCATGATCGTGTCCTGGAACACCACAAAAATCCTCATAATCCACGAGCTGCTTGATATCCGCTTTTGGTGAACATACCCTGCAGTTTGGGTTTTTCTTCAATTGGACTTCGTCGAACGTCATGCTGAGCGCATCATAGATGATGAGCCTGCCAACCAGGGTCTCGCCGATTCCGAGAAGGTGCTTCAGGGCTTCCGTCGCCTGAATGGCGCCGATGATCCCTGGGAGCACGCCAAACACACCGCCTTCGGCGCATGATGGCACAAGCCCGGGAGGCGGTGGTTCTGGAAATAAGCAGCGGTAGCAGGGCCCTTCTTGAGCCCAGAATACGCTTGCCTGTCCTTCAAATCGAAATATGGCCCCATACACATTCGGGATTCCCCTGAAGACGCAGACATCATTTATGAGATACCGGGTGGGGAAATTATCGGTTCCATCGACGATGAGATCGTACGGTTCGACGACTTCGAAGGCGTTCTCCGATGTAAAAGGTTCATCATATGTGCGGATCTCGATATCCGGATTTAGATCGAGCAAACGGTCTCGAGCCGAATCCACCTTTCGGTCCCCCAGCCGGGCGGTCCCGTGAACGATCTGGCGCTGCAGATTGGTAAAATCGACAATGTCGTAATCCACCAATCCCAATTTCCCTACGCCGGCGGCGGCAAGGTACATTGAAACCGGAGAACCCAACCCTCCGGTGCCAATGATGAGAACGGAGGACGCACGTAGTCTCTCCTGTCCAGCCAGCCCTACCTCGGGCAAGAGGAGTTGGCGGGAATAGCGCAGGATTTCGCCATGGGTAAGCTGCCTATTACTTCGGTCATTACTCGTTATTGCCATTTTGTAATCCTATCAGGTGCTGCGATATGCCTCAATGTCGGAGGTATGTCCGGTGAAGAGTTTCTGTCAACAGACCTTATTCCATTTTTATGTCCGATGAGCCTGATATTCTCGTTTTCCCAGCCTCACCAACTCTGGGAAGTATTATGACGCGGTGGTCCCCATCAAGGGGAGCGTACAAGCCGCATAAGCTCCAAGCATCATCTTCGTTCACAAAGATATTAACATACGGCCGAGTACTACCTCTGAATCGATTTAATAAGGGTGGAATCTTGGACAACTTTCGGATAAGTCATGATTTACGGCCCTTCCGGGCGTGCCCTACACTGAGACCTTTACTTTCCCATCAGTATATGAGTGAAGATGTGCGGGAATGCATGCTGTAATCAAAGGCTCCGCGTGCACTTTGTGCAGAAGTACATCTGTTTTGTCATGGTATCATCCAACGATATTAAGATATACATTGTCTATGTTGTGCCGTATGGACGATGATTTGTGGAACCCACATAATAAGACAGAATTTCGTTCGCGACTGCTTGTTGGTTCGACCCAATGACAATTCCCTTGGTATTACCCACCCGCAAGGTGGGTTGAGGGTTACATTATAGGGACACAACATAAGATTGCATCTTTCAAAGATGTCCAACATCCATGTGAGATGCGACTTTTTTCGCATGAACACAGACACCTGGAGCGTTTTTCGAGGTTAAGGGACTGTGGTCACATAGAACTTGTGTGTGTAGAATTGCTATAATGTTACGCTGATCGGAGTAGGTGGGTCCCATTTATGGACTATGAACCTGATGAGGTGACCTCGAATCCCCCAGCGCGTCATGTGATGCGTCATCTGGGTGTTGCCCTTGTCGTGGGTGCAGTTCTGGCGACCCTGTTTACAGCCTGGACACCAGCAAGCTTGAGTCCTGGCGAGCTCGCAGGGCAGCTTATAAGTATGCTGGAAGGGGAACCCTCTACGCCAGGATTGAGTGTTTCCACCTCAGGTGGAGCTGACGAGAACGATGCGCTGCGAGTTGGTGTGATCATCGGACACTTGGGATTGAACCCAAGCACGGATGCTGAGGACCCAGGCGCAGTTTGTGCAGATGGGTTCACTGAGCTTGAATTGAATCAAGCAATTGGCACACGGACAGCAAGAGCGCTTGAAGCTGCGGGGCTCGAAGTGGACATCCTGGAAGAGTTTGATCCACGTCTTTACGGATATCGTGCCGTTTCGGTTGTTTCAATCCATGCAGATGCGTGTGTTCCGATCAATGACGCGGCGACGGGGTATAAAGTCACTGCTGCGCTGGATACGGTCGTGCCGGATCGAGCACAGCGCCTGGTGGATTGTCTGATAGATCGCTATGGACGCTCCACAGATATGAATTTTCACCAGGGCAGCATTACGCGGGATATGACCGAGTATCATACGTTCAATGAAATACATTCTCAAACACCTGCGGCGATCATTGAAACAGGTTTCCTCTACCTTGATCGGGATTTCTTGATGGAAAACCCTGAGCTGGCGGCTCGCGGCATTGCCGAAGGCGTCTTGTGCTATATCAATAATGAGCCGATCTCTATTTCCGGAGATGAAGGACCATAATGAGTTCATCCACTTCGGATTCATCTTCGTATGAAGAGATAATTCGCCAGGCCAAA
>JBGUDT010000025.1:22232-26608 GCA_041821665.1 Anaerolineales bacterium | reverse complement strand
TATTATCTCCCCGGGGTCCCTTATACGATGTATTACTATCGTGGGTATGCGCTCCATGGGACATACTGGCATAATAACTTTGGTGTACCCATGAGCCATGGGTGTATTAACTTGATGACCTCCGAAGCCGAGTGGCTCTTTAACTTCTCCTCCCTGGGGACGCTCGTAAACGTCCATCTCTAGCGAACGGGGCCTGGTTCTCATGATGTTGGATCTGGCTTCCGACGAGTGGGACTAGGGCCCAACCACGCGACCGATCAACTGAATTGGTAATAACAGACTTTTCCCCTGGAAAAATATTTGTCCTATCCGTCTATGCCTGTCGCTCATATTTGGTAAGATACATCCGAACGGTGTTGTCTACATTTGGAGCAGACAATCGATGTCACGATCAGCGCTATTTCGAGGACTTGTGGTGGACGATCATGATCGTCCGGTAGATGTGGCCGTGGTTGGCGACGAGGCCTTCTACGTCGTCGATGATGATGGTTTTCACAGGCATATTGATAGCGAGTATGTCGACAGGCAAGTCCTACAACATTTCCAGAGTCTCATTGACGGGAATGAGGATCTTGTCAGCGAAGGAACCATGAAAATGATCGGACAGGATGATATTTTTACCAAGGCAGCCATCGAGGCATCTCTGAAAGACATGGATTCTCAGTTTGACACTCTTCTCCAGAGTGATTTTCCTGATGATGCTCGGCAGATGTTGGGGATGATGGGATTTCGTGTGGTCATCGACCTGCATGGGGATGTCATCCGTGTTGAACAACCGGAAGGACCGGGTGAATACCCGGATTGACCAGATGATGAACGGATTCGTATCATAGGAGTGTAATGCACTCGGCGCATTCGATGCAGTGCTCCAACAAGAATCTTGCACTAATAATTTTCATACACGTATGATGTAGAATTCAGACCTATTATGGTTGAGGGTGAATCGTGAACTTAAACGACTATACGCTTGAAGTAAGCGAGGCGACTTTTGAAAGCGAAGTCGTCATGCGATCGCATGAAGTGCCCATCGTCGTGGATTTTTGGGCCGAATGGTGTGGTCCTTGTCGGGACTTAGGACCCCTTCTGGAGCGCCTCGCGATTGAAGCAGGAGGCGCCTTCATCCTGGCAAAGGTGAACGTGGATGAAAACCCCAATCTAGCAATCCGTTTTGGCGTCCAGGGGATCCCGGCTGTAAAGGCGTTCAAGTTAGGCAGCGTAGAAGCAGAATTTGTTGGAGCTCAGCCGGAACCGGTTGTGCGACGATTTATCTCCCAGCTCGCGCCGAGAAAAGCCGAGCTTGCTGTCCAGGAAGCGCAGAGCCTTTTGGCCACGCGACATTGGGCTGAGGGGGAAATGGCATTTCGTGAAGTATATGAAGCAGATAAGGATAACGCCGCAGCCGCACTTGGTTTGGTAAAAAGCCTTCTGATGCAAGGCAAAGGTATCGAGGCGGAAGCCATCATCGGGTTTTTCCCGGCTGGAACTGAATGGGCGGAAGCCGAGAAACTGCGACCGCTGGCTAAACTGCTCTCTGAGGTTGAAGAAGGAGATCCATTACAGGATGAGGATGAACTTTCTGCGGAGTTGCACCAATCAGCCCGCTTGATCATCCACGGAAACATTCCTGCAGCGATGGATGGCTTCCTTGAGATTTTACGGGTGGACAAAACATACAAAGACGGGCTGCCGAAACAGGTGCTGCTGGCGCTCTTCGCACTGCTCGGAGATGAGGATCCGCTCACTCGTCAATACCGGGATGAGCTGGCTTCGATACTCTATTAATCCTTAAGATTGTTGAATTCGGATAGCACAACTCAAGACCTAAATTAATCATTACGATAAATTTAAAATCTTCAACAAAGTTCGATTGAAGAGTGCTCCTGAAAAATAGTGTTGTCCTCAAAAGGGAGGAAAACAGAATCCATTAGCTTGCTGATGTGAAGGAGCAAGCTCCTTGAATCCCGAAGCATGTATTGTTGGAAAAAGGATAGATCTGTCACCGGGTCCGTGATCTCGAAATCGGCCATAATCTACCCTCACCCCAACCCCTCTCCCTGAAATGAAGAGGGGCTTTAATTCACAGATTTGAGAAGATGCCTTAAAGAAAATGTATCCCGGATACTAGCGGTATCCGGGATACTGTTCTACTGGAGGGTCAGAAAACGCTACGGAGCAATCAAAGCCGTCATTTCGCGGTAGGTTCACCCAGAATAAGCGTCCCCCAGGAAGTCGGATTGGCTAATTTCCTCGTAATCACACTGGAGACCATCGATTGCCAGGTTGCCGTCCCGGGCAGGTCATTATCGGAAAGGGATAACGCAAATCCGTAGGATGCTCCTTCGGAGGGTGTAATCCCAAACACGACCCATGGGATCTTTGCCTCGAGGTCATATCCTTCACCACGTTTGATGGCCTTTACCACCACGGATGTGAGCCAGGATTCCTGCGCTCGGGGATACCAGCGATAGGCTTCCTCTGATCGTGAACCGAAGTTCCCGGGAGAGAGACCAACTTGGAAATCATCCGCACTGAGTGTGGTGGTCGTGAAATCTCCTTCTAAATCCGCATCAAGCTGGACTTCAACATCATCACCCTTGTACATGTACCTTCCACTGGATATCTGCACGAATTTATCATCCGTTCGCTTTACTGCAAGATATAGGTTAGAAGTATCCCAACCAATGTAGTAGGTTGCAGATACGTCGCTCGGACCTGTCCAATTCGCCCTTGCATAGGACGGAGCTTGATCGGCCTTATACGCCGTGGTATTCCATTCACTGAGCTCGCCGTCGATGATCGGCGCCGCGGACATGAACGCAGCCACCACCGGTGTACCGTTTGGTCTTTGTCCTGCTGGGACGGTACTTGTCGGTGGGGTTGCGGTAGTGTCCTGAGGTGTGCCCGTAGATGTGGGCAGCCCCTCTATGGGAGGTGTTTCTGTGAAGGTCGGTACCGAGATCAAAGGCGTGGAGGTGGCTGTAGCATCGAAAATTGCCGTGTGGGTTAGGTTTGGTGTTGGGAATGTGAAGGGAGTCGGGGAAGATGCGCCCGGAAACGTGCAAGCACTTACGACGATTGCCAGCAGTATGACAGCATAGAATGTCCGTGATTTCAGCATACCAACCTCCATGAAATCAAGCCTTATATAGTCGATTTTACACTTAAACATCGGCAGGCGATATTAAAACCAAGATGGGGTTGTGTTCATAATCGGAGCTCAGTTTCCGACTGAAAAAAGCCGTGAAACTTGTAGAAGGTTGGACGTAAGGAGCAGATTGGCCATGAGGAATCATGTTGATTTTATTGGGGTAGATCACCAAACTGCTCTTTCTGGATTTTATATCATCCCGCTTGATAAGAGACACCGTGCCGGAAAAAGCGGAACGGTGTCTATGGATCAGGTGGGGCGGGTGGGAGTCGAACCCACAAAGAGTTGCCTCCGGAGGATTTTAAGTCCCCTGCGTCTGCCAATTCCGCCACCGCCCCCGCAAATATTGTAATCGCGGTGTGGATAACGTCAAGTAGGGCCGGACCTTACAGATTTGTCATTGCGAGGAGCCCGACAGAGCGACGCCTGTCCTGAGCAAAGCGACAGGGTGGCAATCCCCACCACTGGATTCGGAAAGGCGAACGTGGAGATTGCCACGCCTCGGCGCAAGCGCTTCGGCTCGCAATGACATTAAATTCTCCATCGGGTCGGCACAATGCCGACCCCCTATGCATGGTTGAACAACCTGTAGCACCGGATCTGTGTGTCCGCCCGTCCTCGGGTCAGAGATATTCGGAGGATCTAGCGGAGGCTCCGGTTATACGATCATTATTTCGGGATTTAAGCAGGACTCAATCGACATCACCCCTATGCTATAATCCGGCGAAGAGAGGTTTTTACGCATGTTTAAGAACATCACAAAAGTATTAAGCGGTGATCCGCTAAAAAAGCAACTGGATAAATTCCGCGAAACCGTGGAAGAAATCAACAGCCTGGAACCATCCTTCCAGGCGCTATCTGACGATGACCTTCGCAACAAGACGAGCGAGTTCCGAAGCCGGATCTCTGCAGGAGAGACGCTCGACGATTTGCTCGTCGAAGCTTTCGCTGTTGTCCGCGAAGCGGCCATTCGATCGATTGGGATGCGTCACTTCGATGTCCAGTTGGTTGGGGGGATTGCGATTCACCAGGGCAACATCATCGAAATGAAAACCGGCGAGGGGAAGACCCTCGTCGCCACGATGCCCATCTTCCTGAACGCTCTGGAGGGCAAGGGTGTTCATCTAATAACGGTGAACGACTATTTGGCCCGTCGTGATGCTCGCTGGATGGGTCCTGTTTTCGATTTTCTGGGTTTGAGTGTTGGCGTACTTCAGGAAGCAGCTCG
>JBGUDT010000025.1:14415-22188 GCA_041821665.1 Anaerolineales bacterium | reverse complement strand
CGTCATCTCAAGAGGATGTCCATCAGCTCACCCTCGTCGACCGAAAGCAAGCTTATGGGGCAGATGTGACCTATGGAACGAACAATGAGTTTGGTTTTGATTATCTGCGTGACAACATGGCCCGCACGATCGAGGCTCGCTCTCAGCGAGGTCATAATTTTGCCATCCTTGACGAAGTCGATAATATCTTGATCGATGAGGCCAGGACGCCCTTAATCATCTCTGGACCATCACATGACGACCCCGATCTCTACCTTCAGATGGCCCGGGTGGTTAAACAATTGCGACCAGAAGATTTTGAAGTCAGCGAAAAAGATCGAACGGTTGCATTAAATGAAATTGGTGAGGATCACGTTGAAGAGCTGTTGAATACGCCCTTGCGTGATCCTGATCGACCGGAAGATATTACGCCTGAACAGGCGAGGCTTCTTGGTCACCTGGAGCAAGCGTTGCGGGCGGAGCACCTCTTCGCACGCAATAAAGATTATGTGATCCAGGGCGGCAAGGTGATTATCGTCGATGAATTTACCGGTCGATTGATGGCAGGGCGGAGATGGTCTGACGGTTTGCATCAAGCGGTCGAGGCGAAGGAAGGCGTGAAAGTAAGGCAGGAGAATGTCACCTACGCAACCATCACGCTGCAGAATTACTTCCGCATGTATACGAAGTTGGCAGGGATGACGGGAACAGCAGTTACAGAAGCGGAAGAGTTCAGTAAAATTTATGACGTTGACGTTGTACCGCTGCCTACAAATCTTGAGTTTATTGTGATGTCACCGGAGTCTGACCTTGTTACTGTGGGATATTCGGATAACGGGAATAAATTCATTTATTTCTCACGGAAAGATGATCCCGAGAACAACCCCGTCTTCTGGCAGCGGAAAGACTACCCGGACGTCGTCTACCGTACCGAGGAAGCGAAACTGCGTGCCATCGCACTGGAGATCTTGCGGCGTCATACAATCGGTCAACCCATGCTTGTAGGTACAACGTCAGTCGAGCTTTCAGAAAGATTATCCAACCGACTTCGAGCAGATGCACTTCAAAAACTGATGAGCATAGAAGTGCTTCGGGATGCGTACTTAACGGCGAATGACTTACCCGATGACGGTATCCGTATCGAGGCAATGGAGTTCTTGAACCAACCTTTAGGTGAGGTGAAACCACAGGATCTTCGACCACTTGCCAAAGAACTTAATGTGTCTCTGAATCCGACGAACCCGGAGAATTTAGAACGCATCCTCCGAATCATGGAGCTTGATGAAAGTAATCGTGAAACCGTTGAAGCTGCATTGAAGAGCGGCATATCGCATAATGTGCTCAATGCCAAGAAACATGATGAAGAATCCGCCATCATTGCGTGGGCCGGCTCACTCGGCGCGGTCACGATCGCTACGAATATGGCCGGTCGTGGTGTCGATATTAAACTCGGGGGTGAGATAGCCGAGGAGATTCTTGCTGCCGTGAACCGAGTGCTCCGGCGTGCTGGACACGAGGATCCTGCCAATATGAGCGTGGAGGAGCGTATTGACGCCCTCGGGACTGTTGGAGCTGATGAAATCGGTATTTATGGCCCTGAAATTGAGCAACTTAAATCCTTCATGGCAAATGCAATTAGAGTGCGCGAAGTAGGGGGATTGCACGTCTTGGGTTCAGAGCGGCATGATTCGAGACGCATAGACAACCAGCTTCGCGGGCGAGCGGCACGCCAGGGTGATGCGGGATCATCACAGTTTTTCCTGTCCCTTGAAGACGAATTAATGCGACTGTTTGGCGGTATTCAGGTCTCGAACCTCATGCAGCGTTTGAATATCGATGATTCCGTTCCGATTGGGCATAGCATCGTGAATCGGACCATCGAACAAGCCCAGACCCGTGTTGAGGGAGCCAACTTTGACACTCGAAAGCATCTTCTTGATTATGACGATGTCCTGAACCAGCAGCGAGAGGTTTTTTACAACCAGCGAAACAGGATCTTTACCAAAGACGACTTGAGTGAAGACATCGCCAGCATGATGCAAGTTGAGGTCGAGGTGCATGTTGAGAGCGCGCTCATGGATCCGGAGGGACCCTGGCGGCTTCTTGCCTGGCTGGAAGAGACACAGCCAACGATTGGGCTTGAATCGGATACCCCTTACCCCAGCTACATGCTGAAGCTGCTACTGGAATCACTTGCAGATAAGGAAGATCCGGAAACCTTGAAAGATGCGCTCCTTGTGATCACTGAGGATTCCATGAATTTCCATGGGCAGCATCTGGAGAGGGCAGTTTCGGAACAATATACGCGTGTCATCGAACGTATCGATGACCAGGTCGAGCAACGAGTGGAAACAGCTGAGATTGCTGTCGAATCCGCGATGATCGAATCGGAAGAGAGTGGACAACCCGTGAATCCACAACAGCTCGTAGGAATGGTGGAACAGTCCGCAGGGTTGAAAATCCAGATGGATTCGGCAAGTTTAGCTCGTGTTCAGGACGATCCTGGCGAATTCCTCGAACAAATTCCTCAGCTAGTAGAGGCAAGCATGGGGGTTCGTTTATGGGCAGGCTTACTGCATAGCGTCGAGCGCAGAGTTGGCGAACCACTTGGCCTGGAACCACGATTGACAGCCCCGATCGATTGGGATCAAGCAGAGCAGGATCTCATGGACGCCTTGAAGACTGTATGGAGTGCACGAACTGAGGGAATCCTGGAGGACATAAGATCGGAATTGGACCAACTTCTCCAAGCTGATGTGCAGATTGATCAAGCCATGAAGCTGAGGTTGCTGATTCAGTTGAGCTATGGACAGCGAAGTTACTTCGATAAAAAAACTCATCAACGCCGATCAGTCCTCGTCGCCCGCCTCTCTTATCCATTCTATGCAGCGAACCTTATTCATACACCTGAGCCTGAAGACCTTACTGCCGAGATCCTCGAACACCTGGAACTTGCGCAGTCGATCCTCGAAAGGAGACTTGGAACAGGAGAATTGGAGCGTCTAGGGAATGTAAGCGGGGAGAACCTTGATCAACGCACGCAGGAGTTGCTCAGGGACAACCTGCCGGAGGAAACAGTTCAAGCCTTCACAACCAACCAATCCCTCACACCTGCTCAAAGAGATGAGATCGCTCAAATTCTCGGCGCCCAATTGTTGACGCGAGCTCACCGTGAACTCATCATGAGCGTAGGGGATCAACAGTGGGTGGAATACCTCACCGAGATGGAGGCTCTAAGGACTTCGATAGGCCTGGAGGCATATGCACAGCGAGACCCTCTTGTCCAGTACAAGAGTCGTGCGTTCGATTTGTTTAGGCAGCTCCTTGCGACAATCCGGGCTGGGGTGGTCTCGAAACTATTCCGCTTGCGGGTAGCGAGCAAATCGACAAGTCCAGCCATAGAGCCGCGTGCACAGGCAGCTCAGCTTCAATCAAGCAGGGAAGCGCAAGGAACTGATAGTGAAAAACCAAAGAAGCGTCGGAAAAGACGTCGAAAACGGCGCTAGTTATTTATTGATTATTGCATAATCTTCATTGAGTTTCGCACTGGTCAGTGTTCCTCCGAATGTATAAAAATGGATAATGGAACAGTTCTAACTGAAGCCCGTGCTGATAGGATTCCCTTGACAATCCCAAAAATCGACCTCCATCGACATCTGGAAGGTGCGGTCCGCCTCGGCACGATCGTTGAGATCGCAGATCAGTTCGATCTAGATCTTCCTCGCGATGAGGAGATTCTTCGCCGTCAGGTGCAGGTCCTTCCCGAGGATTCCAGGGATCATGAGTTTTTCCTCGAACGATTCAGGGTGATCAGAAAGATATTTCAATCAGCCGAAGTCATCCGGCGAATTGTGCGTGAAGCGATCGAAGATGCAGCTGTAGACAATGTGGAGTACCTCGAGCTTCGGTTCACGCCCGCAGCTTTAACGCAGACAGTTGGTTTCCCGCTTGATGAAGCGACAGATTGGGTGATTGAAGCTGCGAGAGAAGCGCAGAGGGATTTCTCAATCAAAGTTGGATTGATTGCCAGCGTCAACAGGCATGAAGATCCCCGGATCGCCGCGCGTGTTTTCAAGATCGTTCAAGACCGATCAGGATCTGGAATTCTCGGCATCGATCTCGCCGGGGATGAATTACAGGCATCGATGATGCCCTTCAAGCCTGTTTTTGAGGAGGCAAAATCTCAGGGATTGGGGATCACCGTACACGCTGGAGAGTGGGCTGGCGCTCAAAATGTTCGTGAAGCTATCCTTGAGATGGGTGCGGATCGCATCGGGCACGGGGTGCGTGTGATGGATGACCCGGAAATAATCGAGCTTGCACGTGACCGGGGTGTCTGCTTTGAGGTGAGTTTGTCGAGTAATTTGCTCACCGGTGCGGTCAACAGCATCGATGAACATCCTCTCCTGGCCATGATTCAAGCTGGTTTACGGCTCACACTCACGACGGATGACCCCAGCATCTTCGGCACGACTCTTTCAAAAGAGTCTGCACTCGCGGCTGAACACTTCCAACTTTCTGAAGAATCCTTGAAAGGCATGGTGATGACTGCGGTTCAATCATCATTTCTCCCTGATCGAGAAAAAAACGAGCTCGAAAAGAGAATGGTAAGCGAAATATGGGAGACCGATGAGGATACAAGATGACCCTGTCAGGGCTCGAATACACGATAGTGAGCGATGGACAGGTCTGGGTTGATGCCGGAGGACCGTTTGGTCTCGTCCCAAGAGGGTTGTATGAGACATACCTGAAGCCCGATGAATTCAATCGAGTCCCGATGGTCCTAAATTGTCTTCTGTTGCGATCGGAAGGTAAGACGATCATGATCGACACTGGTCTGGGAAATAAGTTGACGCCGGTGGAAAAAGAGAGATGGAATCTGGATCGCACTGATGGCGGGTTGGTTGAGAATCTGGCAGAACAGGGCGTAGGTGTGAACGATGTGGACATCGTGATAAATACGCATCTGCATACAGATCACTGTGGAGGAAACACGGTTGTTGAGGACGGTTCGCTTGCGGCTGCTTTTCCAAATGCAGAGTACTGGGTGCAGAGGATCGAATGGGCGAGGGCATATCATCCTGATGCGAGAACCAGGGGAACGTACTTCAGCGATAATTTTGTCCCCCTTCAGGAGGATGGGAGATTGCGCCTGCTTTTTGGTGATACATCCGTGACGAAGCATGTTGATTGCGTCCTGACTCCAGGACACACGCGAGGGCATCAGTCGGTTAAGATGGAAAGTGAAAGCTGGAGAGGATTATTTGTCGCGGATATGGCTTCCTATGGAATTCAGATGGCAAAGACAGCCTGGCTGACAGCGTATGATGTTCTCCCCCTTGAAAATATCAGGACCAAACGCAAATGGCAAAAGTGGGCACTGGAAAATCAGGCAAAATTGTTCTTCGAACACGATCCAGCTATGAAAATCGCCCAGCTTGTGGAAGAAGCCGGGCGATTGGAATTGAAGATCGTGGAACCTTAATCCCGTGTTATTGAGTCTTCTCCCATGTAGCAACGGCGTCCCGGATGAGCGCTTGAATGTTCTCATCGGGGACTTCGCCTAATTCATAGCTTTGCACGCCAACCAACACACGTGCCGAACCTCCTGGTCCTTCTATCAATTGAACTCCCTGGTATTCCCCGCCAGATTCTGCGATCTTCTGTTGAAGAATATCGTTGATTTGTCCGATCATGCTCTGTGGGCGTACGGGGGTTGTATCTGATTCCCGCATACGAGGCGCCGAGGCGATGGTTTTTTCTTCTTCTTGCTCAACCCACTTCGATAGATCGAGGGCAGCAAATTCAACACGCGTCCAGTAGGGTGAGTCGCGCAGTTCGTCCGAATCGGAGAATTCGATGCCGCCAACCTGAACGATGAGTTTTCCCGTGACTTCATCTCGAAGAAGGGTGGCGACTTGAATGCGTGACGGATGAGGTACGACGGGAGGAGAAGGCACAGGCTCGTAGCTGCTGGTCTCCTCTTCATGAACTCCCTGTACTGGAGTGGGAGAATGCTCGCCTGGGATCTGTTCATCGGTCGATGAGTGACTGACCATTTCAGCGCTGGCAGCAGCCAACATTTGCGAGCTCTCAACCTCAGGCTTTAGTTTTTCCATGTGTTCACTCTCGAGCCCTGACATCCCTTCACCAGATGGTGAATCAACAGGCTCGGGATCGTCTTGATCCACTTCTTCATCTTCCAGTGAAATTGGAGGAACGGGATCTTTGCTTGAGAATGCCAGATAGGCGAAGATGGCTAGAACTGCGCCAGCGAGGATAAGAAAAACCCCGAAGACCAGACCCTGATCGATGTTCATTTCGGGACCTCCGGTTGACAGGATGGGCAGAAGTATGTCCCTCGTTGACCTACACTTATTCGACGAATCGGAGTCGAACAAGTAAGACAAGGTTCATCATTTCTGCTGTAAACCTTGAAATCATTTTGAAACTCGCCCCCTCTATAAACCCAATCGATGCTTGCGCCGTTTCGCTGGATACCATCATGAAGGGTTTCTCGTATACTTGACCATAGTGCCCTTGTCTCATTCTCGACGAGCGTGTCGGATTTGCGTAATGGATGGATCCCCGCACGGTGCAAAGCTTCATCTGCATAGATATTCCCGATACCCGCAATGAAGGATTGATCCAGGAGCAGAGGTTTGATCTGTCTGTTTCTACCATTTAACATCGCGAAGAACAAGCCAGATGTAAACTCATCATCCAGGGGCTCTGGACCGAGCTTGCCGAGGATTTTCTGGGGATCCTTAAGCAGATGGACGCGCCCGAATTTCCTCGCGTCACTAAAGCGCAGATCCCAGCCGTCCTCCAGATGAAAGACTGTGTGATCATATCTTCCAGCGGGTGAATTTGTAGATTTCATAAAAAGGTCTCCACTCATCCGAAGATGAATGAGCATGGTCCGTTCATCCAGAGGAAACAGGAGATATTTTCCGCGACGACGCACATCCTGAATCGTCCTCCCCCGAATGTGCTTCCTAAATGTTCGGTATGATGGTTGGGAAAAATGACGAGGCCAGGAGGAGGTCACATCAAGCACCTGCATGCCACCTATTGGCACTGCTTGTACACCCCTTCTCAAACTGCTAGATATGGTCTCGACTTCAGGCAATTCTGGCATTTCTGGGATTATACATTTCACCCGGTCTCGAGGAAAGTATATGTTTGAACATATTGGAGTAGGGAGTCAGAGAAGCGTTTGGACTTGAAAAGTTCTTTGTTTGTTCAATCAAACGAGACCAGCTCGGAGATCTTCTCTAATTTTGCCGGACCAATTCCGGATACGTCGAGCAGATCTGCAGCTTCGTGGAAAATGCCGAAAGTCTCGCGATGCTTGATGATTTCCTCCGCGAGCGAAGGACCGATCCCGGGAAGCTGATCGAGCTCAGAGATGGTTCCAGTATTCACATTTATTTTCTCACTTGAGGTTGTGACAGGAGAACTCTGCGAAGTCTCCTCCCGGCTTGCTTTTTCTGGTGTGCTCGGGACAAATACCTGTTGATTATCCTTTAATGAAGCTGCAAGATTTACACGGTCAAGATTGGCCCCCTCACTAGCTCCGCCTGCGGCTTTGATTGCATCGGCGATGATTGCGTGAAGGGGAAGTTCGTACACTCCGGGATTTTGGACAGCTCCTGCGACATGGATCATCAGGGGTTCAGGGGTGGGAGGCGGCTGCAGCTCCACTCCATATTTTCTGGGTTGAGAGAGCAGTAATAGAAGAAGACCGGCAACGAACAATCCAATAAGGATACCGGTCAATAATGTGGTCGC
>JBGUDT010000025.1:0-14257 GCA_041821665.1 Anaerolineales bacterium | reverse complement strand
ACCATCCTAAACCCAAGTCATATGGCGCTGTTGACGAAGCTTCGGCAGCGCTAGGCCTGGCCAGAGCTTTTTCTACCTCTTCGCAGGTGCAGCAGGTGATTAAGGATGTCCAAATGGACATGTATCATCTAATGGCTGAGCTCGCTGCGACGGATTCCCAGGTGGATAAATTCCAAACGATCAGCCCAGAACAAGTTGATGATTTGGAAGCGCATATTGAGGCTTTCGGAGCACAGGTTGATATGCCCCAAGCGTTCGTCATCCCCGGGGATACGCAATCGAGCGCGGCATTTCATCTTGCCAGAACCGTAGTCCGACGCGCGGAACGCGAGGTTGCGAACCTGGCGGAGCACGATGGACTATCCAATCCATCCATCCTGCCGTATTTGAATCGACTCTCAAGTCTCTGTTTTGTGCTGTCTCTCTACGAGGAAAAGTCTGCAGGGGTTGGTTCTCCAAGCACAACCAAATCTGAGGAAAGATGACTGGGACGATAATTAACATCGGTACGGTCCTCATAGGAGGGCTTATTGGCCTTATGGTGGGCGCACGCTTTTCTGACCGTGCGCGCGATACGGTCATCTCCGTCCTCGGTCTTTTCACGCTTGCCGTCGGTATCTTAACCTTTCTAGAGGGCGTTAATGTAGAGGGTGAGCAAATCCTCATCCCCCTCGTTAGTTTGCTTATCGGTGGCATGCTGGGTGAGTGGTGGCGAATAGAGGCACGCCTGCAAGACCTGGGGGCCACATTGGAGAAAAGATTCGCTGGAGGTGACGGCGAAGTCACACAGGAGAACCAATTTATCCGTGGATTTCTCACGGCCAGTCTTCTCTTTTGTGTGGGCCCAATGACGATCCTTGGATCAATCCAGGACGGTCTCACCGGCGATTATGAGCTCCTGGCTATCAAGTCGGTCCTGGATGGATTTGCCGCGATGGCCCTCGCTTCCACATTTGGTGTGGGTGTTCTTTTCTCTGTGCTCGTCGTTCTTGTGGTGCAGGGCGGGCTTACGCTTCTAGCATCTCAACTGCAGATTTTCTTTACTGAGGTCATGATTGCGGAACTCTCCGTTGTAGGAGGGATACTCTTGTTGGCCATCGCGATTGGATCCCTGCTCGAGCTGCGCCCGATCAGGACGGGGAACCTCCTTCCAGCTCTGCTCGTCGCACCTGTCCTGGTTATCGCCCTGGCTTTCTTGGGTCTGGGATAGAGGTGTAGGAGAAACTAGAAGGGACTGTATAAGGGGGGAAAAACGGAATCCATCAGCATGCTGATGGGAAGGAGCAAGCTCCTTGAATCCCGAAACAGGTGTTGGGGGAAAATGGATAGATCTTTCACTGGGTCCATGATCTCGAGAACACAAAAATCCACCCTCACCCCAACTCCTCTCCCTGCTCGACACAGAAAGGGGGAGGGGTTTTAATTATCCGTTCCACATTTACTAGAATTCCACGTAAATAGGTTGAGCATGATAATCTGATTTGAATACGTAGAGACGCCCTGGTCTCTACGCTGATCACCGATTTGAGAAGATGCTTGCTATATAAAGGTGTTGTGGGCCCCTTTACGCAAGGAGGACGATCAGAGGGTGAAGAAAGTATTATCACTTACGGGAGAGGCGACCGTAATGGAGATGATGCGAGAGCACGAGTGGTCACCCTCGTATTAAGTTCAACTTTCAATATCGATTTATGAGGTAGGTTCTTCCCCTGCTTTTAGTGACTCGATAATTGTCACGAAGTTTTCGAAGGGGAGCGCACCGCGGGCAACTTCACCGTTGATGAGGAAGCTTGGAGTAGAGTTGATACCAGCCTCGATTCCTGCTGCCATATCCAGGTTAACCTGCTCACGAATCGCATCATCCTGCAAGCAGGCATTGAATGCTCCAGTGTCCAATCCCAGTTGGTCTGCAAATGCTTCCAACCGTACCGTAGTAAATCCCCCAACATTCTCACCGATTTGATTGGCAAAGAGAATATCGTGGTACTGCCAGAATTGTCCCTGTTCTGCTGCACACATGCTGGCAAGCGCGGCAGCCTGTGACTCCTTCGTGGCACTCCTGGAATCGATGATGGGAAAATTGCGGTATTCGTAGTAAACAACCCCAGTCGCGATGTATTCATCGATAAGCTGCGGTAATGTATTGTCATGGAAGAACTGACATGCCGGGCACTGAAAATCTGAAAACTCCACGATCTGGATGGGGGCATCAGGATCGCCCATCGCTGTTCCATCCGTCTCTGTGTAATTCAGGAATTCTGGTATCACAATGCTATTGATCAAGGATTGGTTTCGGTAGATGATGACCGCCGTCACGATCACAGCGATCCCGCCAATGACAAACGCTGCCGTTAGAAGGTTGCGCTGTCGTTCTTTTCGTTTTTTCGCTCGTATTTCCTCGCGCTTACTCATTCGCTCTCCTTGGTAAAAGTATAAGGCCTAATCCTGCCATAAAAGGCCCAGACTGTCCATGGAACTATACAGATTGTGTATGAGAGCTTCCTTAATACGTAAATTCGTGCGCTTGCGCGGTACGAGTGGGTTGTCGCATCGAAGAGCCGACCAAAGGCAACCCGAGAGGTTTGGATCGGTACGGCCTTGCAGGGTGTGTCCCACTCTTTGCAAACCTAATTCAAAAGTTCGATAAGGAACTTGCACTTGCAACTCAATTGAATTTCCGGGAGCAGGGTGTACGATCTTTAAAGGTCACACTCAAGGAACGGGAAGACTCGCCCTGTTTCGTGAAAACCCAAACCCTCGTAGAGCCTTCGGCTGTGAGTATTATCTGCTTGAGTGTTAACAGAAATGCGATCGATCCCTTTTTCTGAAAGCGTTTCGACGATGTCGGCGACGAGGTGCTTTCCTATTCCTCTTCCCTGCCATGCCGGGTCTACAGCGAGACGGGCTATATGAGCACCGAGTGCAGAGAGTGTGCTGAGTTGATAGCCCACAACGCGGTCGTCCTGTTCGAATACGGTTGCGAGGGAGGCATGTTGGAGAGCTTCAGCGAGCATCTCCCTGGAGTGACTCCATACTGGTAGAAATGAATTTTTATCTACCTGAGCCACCGCATCGACATCAGCCGCCAAGAATGGGCGGATGAGACTCGACGAAGGATGCAGCACCGGGTTGTTTTCAAGCTTCCATTCTAGAAAAATCACATCATTCGTCTGCCGGAAACCGCTGCCTTTAAGGAGTGGTTCCAGCCAATCACCGATGAGAAGCGCAGCACCTGAGTTCGCGCCCATTATGCGGGCTTCTTCTGCTGCGGATTTCCAAAGCTGGTCCCAGAGGCCGTACAGATCGAGATCTCGCCCCACAGCGAAGCCTCTGATCCACGCAATCTCGGGTGGATCGGGAGGACATGCCAGCCAGCCGACGGGCAATCGTCCATCGAATGCCAGTGTGGAAGGTTTTCGCCCCAAGAGATCCAGAGGGTGGAACCAGTCGGAATGCTGATGTCTCCACTCAGCTGTATGCAGCAGCGCCGAAAGCTGAGTTCGATCCGCTTCCTCGGTTGATCGGAGGACATAGCTTTGACTCATAATGGAGTGACGATAGGAAATGCGTTAACTCCCCATCAATCTGGTGGGGATGTCGATAAGCTTTTTCAAGAGACGGTCTCGGAGGCCGCTCTTCGGCATTGCCTCAAGCCCAACTTGCATGGTTGAGACTGCCTCGATAGGATGACCCAGACGTAATTGGAGTCGGGAAATTGCCTGCATCGTTAGAGCGTAGCCTTCTTTATCTTCCTCTTCCGAAAAGATTTGTGCTGCGAGTTGATAATATTCGAGCGCTTCTTGCCCCTGACCATTGGCTTCAAGTGCGGCAGCAAGATTGCCATATGCCCGTCCTGCGAGCTGCTGGTTGCCATGGGTGAGGAAGATTTGCGGTGTTCCTTCTACGATTGAAAGAGCGTCATTCGCTCGATCCATTTGGATGTATGTCACCGAGAGGTTGTTTGCCATCTCGGCTGCCAGGACGTCCTCTCCTGCGTCGATGTAAGCCTTTCTGGCGGATTCAAAATCCTGCGCAGCGGATCCATATTCTTCCTTCCCGTATGCCTTCATGGCATCCTTTGAGAGACGTTCGGGAAGCTTGAGATCCTGGGTCACCTGGTGATTTCCTCGAGGGCATCCAACGCTGCGCGCATCTCGCGAAGTTCAAATCTACTCAACCTGACTGCCATACGCAGGTAGGGTTCATTCCCCGGAATCATAAAGAACTCTCGAAGTTCTCCGGGCAGCTCTAAAAACCACTCAAAGGCAATCTGATTCGTGTTCCATTCACCTACTGGGCCTTCCGAGTCAATGTAATCATCGACAGATTGATCGAGAACAGTCAGAATACTTTCCAGATCCGGAACGGGAATCGGACGCTTCCCGCGTTCGTAAGCGCTCACACGACTGGGAGGCATATCGACCGATTCGGCGAGATGTCGGATGGTGATATCTTTTTCAATACGACGTTTTCGGAGCATCGCACCGATCATTCTCTGGCGGAGCGAAACCATGATGGCAGGATCGAAATCAGGTCCTTCTTCGCGTTCTAAAGGGATTCGCGCCGTGAAAAAACGCAGCGGTACATCCAGTTGGTACGCGAGTAATTCCAATTCGGGTAAAGATATCCCTTTACGACCATGCTCATAAGATGAAAGCGTGCTGCTGGTGCTGCCGATGAGGTTGGCGGTTTCCTTCATGCTTTTGCCCGACTCGAGGCGCATTTCGCGCATCATCGCGCCAAGCATCTTCGCTCGAAGTACACGTACTTGTCTGTCTGTCATATGCTTACTCCCATATGCTGGCTGGAGCGATTATAGCAGAACTCCATTTTTTGACGCATGCACACGTCTACTTGAGAGGAAAATCCATCTCTCACTGTGCAATTATCGGTCCGGCCACCTCTTCCCAGCACATTTTCTAAAAAAAAGCGATCTGCAGCTTGGATTTTCACACCTATCCCTCCAGCCGAACTTCAATCCGTACTCACAAGCGACTGGATCTTTGTGGCTAGGATGTCGATCGCTCGGGTCACCCTCTCTTCGGGGAAGCGGAGACTTAAAGGCGCATGGAGTGAATTGGCGAGCTGGAGATCGGCCCCCATATGCGTTACGGCAACATCCACACCCCTTCCAAGTGCACCGGCGGCCAACTCAGTCGTGAAACCTTCTGATGGAAGAGGTCGATTTGTGACAAATAAGATATGAGGGTCTTCGATTCCTTCTTCATCAAGAAACGCATGGATTGCGAGCGCATTTGCCACGCATTCAGGCTCGGGAATCAGTACGGTGACCACAGCATCGGCTTGTGTGAGGGCGACCAGTGCGAGTTTGGATAAATTCCGACCGATATCCAGGATGACGTGACCATATGCATTTCGCAAAACTTGAAGAATGGAAGCGAGCCGGTCGGAGTTCAATTCTGCTGCTCTAAAGGGATCAGGCGCGCCCTGAACAAGCTTGAAAGCCCAGCCATGAGGTGTTGGGAGATGTTGGCGCAGAAAATCAGGAGTGAGCTCATTTACGGACATGTTCGAGAGGTAGTTCAAATCTATATCGCTTTGGGATCCAGTAATCGTTGCAAGTGATCCAATCGGAAGTACAAGATCAACCACAGCGATACTTGTTTCGGGATCCAATTTGCTCAATTGTTGGGCCACATTCAGACAGATCGATGAGGTGCCTACGCCGCCTTTAACACCAAGGAATATCGTCAGCGCTCCCTTCTGGGGCGGTCCCGAGACGGGGTGTGTGACTTGTGGAATAATTTCTTCACCTGAAAGCTGCCTGAGAAGCTCATCGACTGCATCACTTTGCTTGACGATGAATTGATCGAGGCCCGCGTCCATGGCCTCCACAGTAAGTTCAGGATTGCTCTGTGCTGTGAAACCGTATAACGGTGTTTTTTGGGTGCGGTGATCTTGACGGAATTTCTGGATTAATTCAATTCCCTCGATGTCGGGCAGCTCGAGCTCCGTCACGATGATGTCAGGCTGGTCTCGCCAGGCGATGATGAGACCCTCCTTACCAGTTGGAGCAATTTCGACCTCATACCCTGCATTGCTGAGCATATGGTGGATAAAGGTCGCGGTTTTTCTATCTGGCTCGATCAGGAGGATGGATTTGTCCTTCATCGAATTACCTGCTTGGTTCTAGTCTTCAACGGGAGGCATGAGGTATCCGATACCCTGCCTCGTGACAATGTGGATGGGGTTTTTGGGATCGGGTTCGATTTTTTGACGAAGTCGGCTCAGGCAGACCCAAAGGATCTCTTTGTCATCCTTATATTCTGGTCCCCACACCATTGTGAGCAGCTCCTCCGCGCTCAGAACATGACCCATATTCGTGGCCAGAGTTTGCAGCAAGCGATACTCTGTTGCCGTCAGCTGAATTTCTTTCCCTTTGACTGAAACCAACGCTTTCGCCAGATCGATCTCAAGTTCATGGTGTTGGAAAATGGGTTGATGGAAGCCATCAAGCGCCTCTCGTTCCGCGCGGCGGAGAACAGCGCGCACACGTGCGAGAAGCTCTTGGGCAGAAAACGGTTTGACAATGTAATCATCCGCTCCTGCATCTAATCCCCGGACTCGATCGCGTTCCTCGCCCTTGGCGGTCAAGATAATGATGGGCACGGAGGAAAATTCCCGAATGCGCTCACATGCAGTAAATCCGTCCATTACGGGCATCATAATATCTAACAGCAAGAGATCGGGTTGGTCTTCAGCCACCGAGTCGACCGCTTGCTGACCATCACTGGCGGTGCGAACCTGATACCCATCCGTAGTGAGATTAATTTCTACCAGACTTACGTATCTTGGCTCGTCGTCCACGACTAGGATCGTTTTACTATCCGTCATATTCAATCTCCATTTCGTATGAATTCGGATCGGCCGCGGGGATGGTGAAGTAGAACCGTGTCCCTACACCCAATTCGCTCATGACGCCGATTTCACCACCATGAGCCTCGATTATCTTCCTCGATATATATAATCCCAATCCAGTACCGCGTGCCGTGCTTTCGCTCGGCACACGATAGAAACGTTCAAATAGATGCGCCAGGTGCTCGGGGGGTATTCCCGGTCCATTATCCTTGACCTCGACCAGTATCATATTTTTCTGTGGTTGGCATCGAATGACGACATCCGAACTCGGTGCGTACTTATACGCATTCGAGAGCATGTTGTTGAGCACCTGAGCGATCCTCGTCGAGTCTATCGCCACGATGGGGAGATCCGGGTTCAGCTCTGAGGTGATTTTCATCTCCTGGTGCACGCCCTGAATTCGATTGATGCTGTCCCGGACGACAGGAGCAATCTTGGTAGGTTCAATTGTCATACTCAGAATGCCAGTCTCCAGACGGGAAGAATCAAGCAAATTATCGATAAGCTCGGTGAGACGATCTGCTTCATCATCGATGATTTGCAAGAATTCAGCTCGTTTCTCCGGATCCCATTTTGCGTCCTCGCGCATAAGTGTTGTCACATAGCCCTTAATAAACCCCAGGGGCGTACGTAATTCATGTGAGATGGTTGAGATGAACTCGTCTTGCATACGCGCTAATTCTCTTTGTGCTTCCAGGGTGGCAACGCGCCTTGAAAGCCTTCGGTTCTCAAGTAGCTGCCCGACATGCCAGGCGACAAACTCGGCGAGGCGAATATGTTCAGAAGGATAGGAGGGGCCACCGAATCTTCCGAATACAAGACTACCCACAGTTCTCCCACCCACAAGGAGCGGGAGCCCAAGGTAATCTCGACGTCGATCTCGGTCGGTTACCGTCGGTCCAGCATCTTCTTGCCGAAGGATTGTTTCACCAAGGCGAAAAGCCTCTGTCGCGGCGGGCTCTCCCCATGTGAGCTCTGCCTCTCTCGATCTTCCTCGACCCAGGGCACTTGCGTACGTTGGTTCGAGAATTCCGCTCTCTTCATCCTGAATGTAGAGGGCCACTGTGTCGAAAATGAAAATCGTGCGTGCCAGACGAAAGACAGCATCCAGCCCGGCTTCGGTGTCGAACGTCTCCGCCACGATGCGGGCGATGGCATAGACCGCGTTAAGCTCAGTACCGTGCGTGAGAGATTCGGTCGTAATAAGCGGACCGGTCATGACGGTTTCCCAGAGACGGGGATGATGAAGCTGAACGTACTCCCCTTTCCCTCGATGCTGTCCACAGTTAATTCTGAACCATGAGCTTCCAGAATAATCTTCACCAGGGCTAATCCCAAACCCGTGCCTCCATATCGCCGTGTTGCAGCATCATCGAGTTGATGGAAGGGCTCGAAGATCTCTCCCCTCCGATCAGGAGGGATCCCGATGCCTGTGTCAGCAACCCGAAATTCAATGGTGCCATCGTTGGATTCAGCGAGAATGGTGACTTTTCCATCTGCAGGGGTGAACTTAATGCCGTTGTCTACCAATTGAAATAGCACCCAGGAGAGTCGTTCTCGATCGACGTTTATGACCGTTTGCTGGGCGTCGATCTCAGCATGAAGATCCACACCCGCTTTCCCGGCTTTTTCTTGTGATCGTTCAATAACGTCGGCTATCATGTCCCCCAGAAGAATTTCCTCGACCCGAAGGGTCAATCCCTCTTTGGATGCAGTCGAGATTTCGATGAGATCTTCGATAAGGCCGGTGAGACGATCCGTTGCCCGACGCATTACACTCACGGCAGAAGCTTGCTCGGGCGTGAGATCTCCCAGTGTGTGATCTAAAAACAACTCCACATATCCCTTGATCTGGGCAAGAGGGGTTCGGAGCTCGTGGGAGATATTTGAGATGAAATTGGCTTTGATCTGGTTGATTTCCGCCAGCCGCTCAAGCGCTCGGCGAAGCTCCGCAGTTCTTTCTGAAACCCGCAGCTCCAGGGTCTTGTTTGATTCTTGAAGCGCGGCATGTAGTTCGATGATCTGCTGTGTGATTGCACGGTCCAGGGTATCCCGATCCAGATAACCCATCTGGATAAGCGTCTGTCCAAGGAGCATGCGGTGACCTTGAGCCGCAGACTCCTTTTGTTTACGAAGCGCACGTTCCAGCTCTTCTTGGGAAAGCAGATTTTGACCGAGCAGGTATTCACCTATCCTCGGTACAAGCCACTGTGGAGTACTGGAAATCGGCGCTGTGTCAGGGAAACCTTCAAGGTAAGCTTTCTCCCCCAGCAAGGAGAGGAGCGCCAGATCGACTCCACATTCCGGGCACGTCCGGGCATACCCGGGAAGAGGATTCTGACACTGAGGGCACATGATCGCACGCAGTGTCTCTTCAACGCTTTTTGGTTTATCCTGGACTGAACTCATAGACATCTTGAATCATAGCCTCACTGGACATTGAGGGCAAGCATATTGATGAAAGGCTCTTGTAAGGTTCAGATTCCCGAAAATAGCTGATAATAGGAGCAGTGGAAAGGGAAACACAATGGCTGTTGAAGTCTTATTAATCGACGACGATCCAGATCTCTCCATCATGCTCCGTACCCTATTGAAGGGTCAGGATTTTCAATTGCGAGCTGTTTTTTCCGGTGAGGAGGGCGTTGAGGCCTGCGAAGCATCACCGCCTGATGTGGTTATTCTGGACCTGCTCATGCCGGGAATGGATGGATGGGAAGTATGCGAGCGCATTCGAGAATCCTCAGATGTCCCCATCTTGATCCTCTCCGCACTCGGCTCGCCCGGGAGCGTGGCGCGCGCCCTGGATGCTGGTGCGGATGATTACTTGATAAAACCAGTTCATGCGAGCCTTTTGGCTTCTCGATTACGAACACTCGTTCGTCGCCGCTTGAAATTAGAAGGTGTAAGAGCGGCGTAAATCTCCTTTCGTTTAGAACCGCTGGCTGGCAACCGCGTTTCTCTCTTCAAAACCACGCAGAATTTGCTGCGTGGTTTTGATGTATATGGTCTCCTTAGAATGATACGGCTAGAGAGCGGTTTTGGTCGCTCCACCATCAAACATGAGGGCATGACCGTGAATGAAGGAAGCGGCGGGGGAGGCTAGCCAGGCTATGGCTTTGCCATATTCTTCGACCGTCCCCATGCGTCCAAGCGGTACATCCACCGTAACTTTTGCGGCTTGTTCATCGAGTGAGGTATTCGCGCGTTCGGCGCGATCTGCCATCAGGTTTTCAACTCGCTGTGTCCATGTCCAGGCAGGGTTGATCGAGTTGACTCGGATGCCATGCGGACCCAGTTCGTTTGCCAGGGATTTGGTAAGTCCAATGATGCTCATCCGCAGCGAATTCGAGAGTATCAGGTTATCAATGGGTTGTTTGACCGAGTACGACTGCGTCGCGACGATAGA
Organism: Anaerolineales bacterium; assembly: GCA_041821665.1. Lineage (GTDB taxonomy): Bacteria > Chloroflexota > Anaerolineae > Anaerolineales > E44-bin32 > E44-bin32. Next base: position 3,972 of record JBGUDT010000025.1, on the reverse strand, counting down.
CCCTGAGCCGTGCTGAATCATGTTTGGGATGACCGCATAGCATAGGTGAATGGCACTTAGAATAGTTAGATCGATGGCCTCGCGCCAATCTGAAATGGTGAGGTCGAGGAAATTCCCCGGTGGGGGTCCGCCCGCATTAAGGATGAGGATATCCACGTGCTCAAAATGGGCGATTGCTTCTTTGACAAAACTGTTCACTTCATCCACCTTCGATACGTCTGCCCGCAGGTCAAGCACATCGACGCCGGTCTTTTTTCGGATCTCGTCTGCTGTCGTGTGAATATCTTCCGATCGTGAGCAAATGGCTAGATCGACCCCTTCATTGGCAAGTGCGAAGGCAGCTGCCTTACCCAGCCCTCGGGAGGCTGCGGCGACAATGGCTTTCTGCCCGTTCAATCCAAGATCCATCTCGGTCTCCTTTAGAGGCTATGGGCCTATATCATGCTGATTTGATAATCTACGATTTGCAGGTCGGGCCGCTGTCTCTCAATCCACGGTGGGATCGACTCGAGCATTCTTTGGACATGGCGTGGGTCATTGCTTACGGCGACACAAGCGATTTCGGCTGCCCGATGGAGATCATTCAAATCAATCTCTGCCGCCGACACATTAAATTCTTTCCCTAATCGGATGAGGAGCGGTTTCAATCGACTCCGCTTCTGTTTGAGCGAGCTGCATCCGGGGATATGAAGTTCGATTGAAAGAGCACCTATATGCATGCTGCGAGTGTAGTCGTATCTCACTAGAACCACAAGAAAATGCCTCTGGGTTATAATGCGTGAACTATGCAGAGAAATATGACGATTTTCCTTGTCGTGATTGCCCTGATGGTCGCGCTTATTGGTGTGGGGTTGGTCCTGAGTGTGCGCGCCGTTACGCAGCCCATTTCGGCGGTAAATAGCAATCTGGCTACCCAGGTTGCATCTATCTTGAACCCAACACCTACGGTGCTCCCGGACCCGATCACGTTGATTCATGAGGTCAGAGCTCTATCGCGATTGGAAACCATGCAGTACACGCTTGAAAAAGTCATCACTGCGGAAGTGGGGCAGGGTGCGCTCGATTTTCTGTTTGGGGATCAGCTCTTACTGATAGCGCATGGCGAGGTCATCGCGGGTGTCGATCTCGAGAAGATCGGCGCAGACGACATCACAGTTGAAGAAGATGGGCGCGTCGTCATTGTCCTGCCGAGAGCGGAGATTTTTATTGCCGCATTGGACAATGAGAAGACCTATGTCTATGACCGCGATATCGGATTGCTCCGGAAAGCAGAAATCGGCCTTGAATCCGAAGCTCGTAGAGTGGCCCAAAGCGAGTTTGAAAAAGCGGCGATGGAAGATGGTATTTTGGAGCAAGCCCAGGTAAACGCCGAAAATTTCCTTTATCGTTTCCTGCGCTCAATCGGAGTCCAGGATGTCAGATTCGAGACTGCACCGGTCCCGGAATTTGCTCCAACAGCGACCCCGCTGAACTGAATTTCCCGCAACAATATCAAACCATGATCGATGAACTTCTCTCTGGATCGGCGCTATGCGCGCTCTGTCCAGGTTGCGTTCTCATATCGCTCAGAGGCTAGGACTTCTGCTCTCCGCAGCTCGGCTATGGTTGCAGGTGTCTCGGTAAACTCAATGCCAAGCGCACTTGCAAACCCATCCACCATGGCCCGGGCAGCCTCATCCCAGCTTACAATCCGAGCACTAGCATGTTCCAATGTCGTTGCTCGATCCAGGACCTGCCCGGCTGCTTGCTGTCGTGCGGGTTCGTCAACATAGACAAGTACTTCACATATTCGAGCGATATCCCCCGTGAGCGGCAGCGTCCCGTGTTGAAGAATCGAGTTCTTCCGACGAGTCTGGGCGCTTCCCAGGAGTTTCTTCCCTCCATGTGTGATCTCATACGCGCTTGGCGCAACGAAACAAACGGGATCATCGAATTTTTTAGCTTTAGAAGGATGCTGGGAGGGCTGTACTTCCGTCTCGACACCCATAAACTCCAATCCCTTGATCAATCCCGTGCTGAGGTACCGATAGCTGGAGAGCACATCGCCCTGGAGATGAGGGTGATCTGCGGGAGCATGAATCGAATAGGTCAGTTCATCTGTATGGAGGATGGCGCGACCACCGGTAGGTCGCCGGACGAGGTCCCAGCTCCGCTCGGATAGCACCTTTTTGTCCACATCCGCGAATGTCTGTGAAAACCCGAGGGATAAGCACGGTGGATTCCAGGCATAGAGACGTAGGGTCGGAGTTGAATCTCCAGCACCTACAGCTTCTAGAATGGCTTCATCAAGCGCCATATTTTCGGCGCCAGACAGAGGTTTGGAGAGGATCAACCGCCATCCCTCCAGAAGTCTTGATGACATGGATGGGATTATAACGCTCATTTTAGACGATGGGTTTCACATGTGGTTTGAACGTGACCTGGAAATCAGATGCTTCCTGTAAGTGCCCTGTTTTTTTGATATCGCTGTCGATCGTGCGTTATCTGAACCCGAGTTCCATTAAAACAGAAACCTTTTCGATTGAGGTAGAACTGCTGTTTAGGAAACGCGCTATGGTAGACTCATGCTCCGATGATGATCATTGCTGTAAGGGCAAACAAAACTTTTCCACACAAACAATATGAAACTTATATCATCCAAAAAGCGCATTCTTGACAACAAATTTAAGCATAATCAAAAATCCGGCATGTTAACTTGATTCGACAAGAAGTTAAACCAGGAAATCAGTTTGTGAAGCGAACTGCAATCGCAGTCTTTTTCCTCATAATTGCTACCGGGTGCAGTACGGATGCGACAGGTCCTCCTCCACCACCAACGCCGACTCAAATCCCCACAGCAGACCCATCTCCCGCAGCGAGCGAACAGGCCACCCCCCCCTCTGGGATCGGTGGTGAGGTCGTAATCTGGCTTGACTGGACTCCAAATGAAATGGGTGGGTTGGCTGAGGCTATCGAAGTATTCCGTACCCGTCATCCTGATATCAATTTCTCCATCGGCTATCGACCAGGGCGTTCCCTGTACGACGACTTTGTCGGGGCGGGGGACACAAGCGAGAAACCAACCATCTTGCTTGGACCTTCTACTTGGGGACCAACGCTTATGGAAGATGGTCTTATCATGGACCTTTCTGATTATGTGGATTCTGAGTTGGAGCGGTCGATCTTGCCTCTGGCATGGTCGCAGACAGGGGATAGAAGGGCGGTCCTCGCTGTGCCACTAGAATTACATGGCATGGTGTTGTATAGAAATACCGGTCTTATATCGGAGCCGGTACGTGACGTCGATGGGTTAATCCGCCGGGCGAACGAGCAGAGGGATTTGACCGGTATGATCATGCCCCTTGACTTCGGCTTCTTTAATTCGGCCGCTTATTTTGCGGCGTGTAACGGGAGTCTCTTCGCACCCACAGGCGATCTATCCATCTCGACCGAGGCTGGAATTTGCTGGTTGGAGCTGCTCAACGAAATAAGCCAGGCAGGACGTGTGGTATTTAATGAAGATGTTGATCGATCTATGTTCGAAGAGGGTACAAGCGGTTGGTTTATCGCAGAGTCCAATATGCTTTCTCAACTCTCCACGAGTTTGGGGGCAGAAAACTTAGCTATTGATCGCTGGCCTGTGTACACAAAAAGCAATCGCTCTCTAGCCGGATTTGTATGGACAGAAAACGCGTATCTCGTCTCAGGTTCATCCAATGTAGATTTAGAAGCATCGTGGGGATTTATGCGGTTTTTACTGACACCGGAGGCGCAGGAGATTCTCAGTAATCCAGATGGTGCCGCACATCTCCCCGTTATCTACAATGTTCAAATATCGGATCGCTTGAAATCTGAAGCCCTGAGCGCCGTCCAATCCGGGATTCCGCGTCCGATCAGGAGCGACCTGGATAAATATATCCAACCGATCGAAAACGCGATAGAGGATTTTGTTGTCATGGGCGCCGATTTGCAGATTTCCATCGACGTTGCCTT
>JBGUDT010000024.1:12010-33982 GCA_041821665.1 Anaerolineales bacterium | reverse complement strand
GAGCTACCAACGGGCGAGCATGCCGATACCAATCCACTCAGAAAAACAAGCAATAAAATGAGATTCGCAAAGGAGTACGTTTTAGTGAACATGCTACTCGCCTACCTCCAGCGCCAACGCCTCGACATACAACAGTTCGTCATTCTTCAAGCCGAATGTCAACTCGTCGGCGTAGAACACCTCACCGCCATCGACCAGCTCTTTTTCTAGCGGCACGACGAGGAAGGTGTCGAGCCTGGCCGAAGCGATGACCTCATCAAGGTTCATGTACGCAACGAATTGTTCAGGTGCATAGGGTATAGGTATCAGTTCACCCACATCGATCTCGATCGGGTCTTCCCCGACCAGCTCTCCGTTGATAAACGTGTACTCAACTCCGTCGTTGTAGTAGCTCCATGTTTCGAAGCGCACATCACCGTACGAGCCATCCACCAATTCTTCCTCATAGAAGAGGATCGAGAAGGCTTCCGGGGACCCGAGTTCGGCTCTAACGCTTAGCTGCTCTGTGGATAATGCCTGTTTTGAAATGGCCAGGTTTTCAGGGACGACCTCTTCGACAATCTTGGGCATGGATTGGTACTCCTGATACCCGCCTAACAACACAATTGCACTCACGATGCAACCGACAAGGAGCAAACCCGCACAACCCAACCCCGCCCAGAGAAGGGGACCTTTTGTCTTCGAGGATGTCCCCTCAAAGGCCCTCGATGGTTCCCGACGGATCCACCCCGACCCATCGAACCAATGCCAACCAGGTGGTTCGCCCCCAAACCACCATGTATTGCCCCCTGCGTCCTGAACAGTGAGGCTTTGTACCTCGGATTGGTAGGTCACGGGATCGATCGATCCTTGCTTGTAGCGAACCTGCAGATCGGCAAATCGTCGTTCGATCTCGAGGAAAGCTGGCGGTCGCGTACCCATGGGATCACCGGGGTTCATCGTCATGTTGCTGCTCCTGTGGATTAAACTGTCGGCATGGTCAGTAAATAAAAATTAAGCAGCGTCGAGTAAAACGCTGCCATCCATATTAATCCGGGTTGGTCTCATCGCGTGCGCACACCCCCCAAATAGCCCCACACGCTCATGTAGGAGAACCCTGCTTGAGTCATTCACCACCCATCTGGGCAGATCTGCGCTGCACTGTGCCTTATTTTCAGGGCGTCGATGTACTCAGCGCTGTTTTGAGACCTGCAGCAAATTGTTTACCAGCAGTGGGAAACCAACGAAACATACCTACGAAAATTTGTTCATTCCGAGTATACAAGCCTTAGGACGGTCGAACAACTTCCTTGGGAGAGAAGGTGATTTTGTCAACGCCTTTATGGATAGAAATCATGTAGATCGCCGGTTGGGAGCGTGATGCAGCCCTCTTCAGGATCACCAACCTGAACCACTTCCTCTGGCTTCATCGCAGCGAGGTAGGCCGTGTACGCAGCCATCATCGCATCCAGTTGTTCGTGGTCGTACAAGTTTTCAAGTGGGAGGTTGCCAGCGAGCAGATGGTGGCGGGTGATTTCCTCCAACGAATGCATCGGATTGGGTATATCCAACCCATCCAGGTAGAGTTGAAGCTGACGCTGCATGCGGCCTTCCAACGTCTGTTTTAGAAATGGGCGGTGCTCAAGCAGAACCGTAAAGCCGGCATGCGAACGCGCCTCTACCATCACCCTGGGTCGGGATTTGTCATCTACTCGAAACTCCCGAAATCCCATGAGCCGCAGACGGCGGAATATTTCGATCCCCGTTCGAACCCATGCATGCGCACTCTCTTCATCCGAGGGTGTGTTGTAGACCCGAATATTTCTCCGTCGGAGTTCATATTCGCTCACCCGCCACTGTCGCCATGTACGTCCACCTTGCTGAAGATTAAACCGGCGGCGCACATCCGGTTGGCCCATGAGACCCCGGTTCAGTGATTGCGGAGCATCAATAGCGACAACCGCGGTTTCAAGCGATCCGACAAAGGCGAGGATTGATTCTAACTCGCCCCGATCCATGGCGACGAGCTTCAAGTCCCTGTCAAGCGCCACGTACTGCATGGGTCTTTTGCCCGCTGTTGGGTCAATGCCTACGAAGATTCCATTGGTGAACAACATCGCCCCTCCTTGGTCCGCGGCTCTCCTTGTTTATGGTTTCTCAGACCTGGCGTTGAGCAGAGCCACGAACGCCTCCCAAGCCAGTTCGTCAGTATTGTAAGGTGATAGCCAGGGTCGCTCAGCCACTTCACGCAGCACCGGTTTCAACTTCCTCCCGGAGTACAGGCAGTAGGCAACATACGCCCAACGAGTCCGATGTCGTCCCTGGCTACTGTGCAAGAGTACCGCCCGTCCATCATGGACGTTGTCGTGGACAAACCTGGCCGCCAATATCCGCTCCTCGAGACCTGCTTCGCTTTCCTTATTTACCTTCATCCAGAGAAACGCATCAGGTGGAGGCCCCACAAACCAGCTTGGCTCGTCCCCGCCGAGATGGAGCACAGCCTTGATACCGGTCTGGTCGGAGAAGTCCGACCATGTGGAGGGCACGTGCGTTCCTCCAGCAGCGTAGATTTTTTCATGAACCCAGGTCATGCACACATCTATCCGGTCAGAGGGTTAGACTTCAATAACTTGAAGATCTTGCCCATTTAGGGACATTTCATCATCGACGGTCGGCAGCGGTACAGATTATAGAAACATGATGCGGCTACCCCGTCCTAAGAATGAGTATACATCGCACTTTTGACGGCGGCGAATGAGGGCGTTATACTGTGAGTCCATTCAGACCGTGTCCGGCGAGGAGATTCCTACGATGGCAAAAAAGAAAAAGAAGCATAAGAAAACGGATAAGAAGACGGCTTCCTTCAAGCTCACATACGCAACCATGTTCAGCCCTCCCGAAGAGCTTCATAAACGATTCGAACGGGCTTTGAAAAAAGTAAAACGTGAAATGGGCCAGGACGTGCCCATGTTTATCGCTGGAGAAGATGTTCGCGCACGAGTTAAATTTGAAGATCGCTCCCCCATAAATCAGGATTGGGTTTTAGGAACCTTTCAGAAAGGAACTGCGACGCATGCAAATCGCGCCCTCGTTGCGGCTGAGAAAGCCCTGCCATCCTGGTCGCGGACACCCTGGAAGGAGCGAGTGCGGCTTCTCCGAAAAGCGGCGAAGAATATCGACAAACGAATATATGAAATAGCAGCGGTGATATCCATCGAGGTTGGAAAAAACCGGATGGAAGCGCTGGGGGACATCGCCGAGGCTGCAGATCTGATCCGCTATTCATGCGATCAGATGGAGATCAACCGAGGTTTCGTAGTCAAGATGGGGAAGGATCCACTAAAGGGCTACTCTCCCACCAATACTTCACACTTACGTCCCTATGGCGTCTGGGTCGTTATAAGTCCTTTCAATTTTCCAGCCGCCCTCACCGGAGGACCGGTAGGTACGGCGCTTGTTGCCGGCAACACCGTTGTGATGAAACCGGCTACGGATACCCCCTGGACAGTTCGCCTCCTGGCAGAATGCTTCCGGGATGCCGGACTACCTGAGGGTGTCGTAAACTACGTCACAGGACCAGGAAGTACGCTCGGGCAGGCACTTATCGACAGCCCAATCGTAGATGGCATCACGTTCACGGGTTCGTACGATGTGGGCATGAATATCTACCGTACATATGCCGGGGGCAAATACCCACGCCCCATCATCCTCGAGATGGGTGGGAAGAATCCCTCGATCGTCTCCCAAAACGCAGACCTCGACCGCGCCGTAGCTGGCATTGTCCGCTCTTCTTTCGGTTTGCAGGGTCAAAAATGTTCGGCGAACTCGCGTATCTATATCGAAAAGCCTGTATATAAGGAGTTCGTCGATCAGCTCGTTGAGGTCACCAAAAAAATCGCGGTTGGGGATCCCACCGATCGCAGCGTCTTCATGGGCCCGGTTATCAACAACGGTGCGTACCAAGATTTCAAACAATTTACGCAGGAACTTTCAGAGGCAGGCAGATTTCTTACGGGTGGCAATGTGCTTATCGAAGAAGACTATGCCAAGGGTTTCTACTGTGAACCAACCATCGCAGCGAATGTCCCCCTCAGCCACCGGCTTTGGAAGCAGGAGATGTTCCTCCCCATTACCATGGTCCATCCGGTCAGCAGCCTCGATCAAGCTATGCGGCTTGCGAATGATGTCGACTACGGTCTGACCGCCGGATTCTACGGGAGCAGGGAGGAAGCCGAGTGGTTCTTCGATAACATTGAAGCGGGTGTCACTTATGCCAATCGTCCGCAAGGCTCAACTACGGGCGCATGGCCGGGTTTTCAACCCTTTGGCGGTTGGAAAGGCTCCGGATCTTCCGGAAAGAACGCTGGTGGACATTACTACCTCCAGCTTTACATGCATGAGCAGATCCATACCCTCATTCGCTGATCGGCGTTCATGGGATAGACGAGTTTGTACGCGGGAGCTCTGATACGCTCATGATTTCAAGATTAGGAACAGCACTCATCCTGGTTGGCATCATCGCCCTGGTTGTCTTCCTTCTCACCTACCAGGTGCAGGAAGCTGATTTGAATGTATTGCTCTTTGGAGTTGGCGCGAGCCTATTTGGGCTACTCTTCCGGCGCCGGGGCGCGAGGCAGTCTACAAGACAATCCACAAGGTTCCAGATGCTGCGAAGGTTTAAAGACGGAGGAGAGGACCTCGATGAATAGGTTATGGCTCCATATGACAAAGCCCTTACTCTCACAGTTGTAATACCCATGTACAAATCATATGGCTGATCCACTCGAAACTTATATTTCCATCGATATCGAAACCGCAGGTCCGATCCCTTCAGAATACGCGCTATTATCCATTGGGGCTTGTCGGGTCGATGACCCTGAGGTCTCCTTCTACGTCGAGCTCCAACCCACTTCGATGGCATTCACGCGTGAGGCGCTCGAAATCAGCGGTCTCTCTTTAGAAACACTTTCTCACGAAGGTCTCCCTCCCGCTGAGGCGATGACGAATTTTGAAGCCTGGATCCATCATGTCACGGATGACGGGAGCAGAGCGGTGTTCGTCGCTTTCAATGCCCCTTTCGATTGGATGTTTGTCAACGAATATTTCCACCGCTACCTGAGCCGTAACCCATTTGGTTATACTGCGCTTGACATCAAAGCTTACTTCATGGGACTTTCTGGATCGAATTGGACCGAGACGCGGATGGTCGAAATCAGGGAGGTCTTGGAGTTAAGCGGCGAACTTTCACACCATGCCCTGGAGGACGCGAAAGAGCAAGCCATCCTCTTCCGACACATGCTCGCGATCGCTAATGAGCGATCGAAAGCTCAGAACACGGAGCAAAAACCATGACAGAGCAAAAGGGCGCGAGTCCATCAATAGATCTTGAGCGGATCGTCGAATCTGCACGTCGACTCGGCGTGGAGCTCGATGAAGTCGAAGCGATGCAATGGCTCACTGCGATAAGCGCAGCGAAGAGTGAGGGTGAGGTAGTCGTCGATACAAAGAGCGGCGTATTTGGGCACAAGATCACGCTGCTCGACTTCAGCACAGAAGATTTGACCTATTTCAGGAAGATCGGTGAGCTTGTTGAAATTCACGACCGACCCGGAATCGTCGAGACCGCGCTGGCTTTGTCCGGTTCTGCAGCACAATCCAAGATTCAGATTTATCCTGGCGATTGCGATTACTTTGAGCGCGTTAATATCAAGGCGGAGACCCGGGAGGAGGCCTGTCGTGTCCTGGCCGACATCATTCGGGAGAAAGCCCTCGCCACAGCAGAAGGTCCCACCTTCCAGCTTATCGAGGTTAAGATGGGTTCGTATCCCTTCGATGTCGTGAAAGACGGGAACTCCATCCAGTCCGGCTCACCTATTGCGTGGTCCGTCGACGAGATTGAGAATAAGGCGTTTCAGGTCTTTACCCCGGACGGATCTGCAGAGTCCATCGAGTGGGAAACCGCTGCGCAGGACCCCGGCTGGTGCAAGATGGATTGGGTGGTTGCAGACCCGGTTAGAGGCAAGCTGGCCAATGCCAGCAACATGCTTGATGTCACCTGGGAAGCCCCGGATGGGAGCATCACCCCCCTTGATGGCTATCTCGACCCCTACTTTCAGGAAGTCTATCTCGAAGCCGAGTCAATTCCCCTCTTTTCTAAATTGGTTAAGCACGTCTCTTCGGACGCTCTTGAAGACTACGTCCAGCAGCTTGAAGGAGAAGTGCGGAAGTATCTGAAGAAGGATCCGAACTACGGGAAAGCTGCGAAGCGTATGTACAACATTTTCCGGCTTACAGGGAGATATGAGGAAGCTGCCTACGTACGCGAGTTGTTCGACGAGCCAGCAACGGCGCTTTACCAGGTCCACGCCCTCATCCGAACGATCGACGACGTTGCCGGATACGAAGACAGCATCCCCAAGGAGACGCTTCTCAAGCAAGCCGATGCGTTGATCCTTTCAGTGGTAGACGCTCTCGAGGGAGATGAAGAAGCCGAGATTGTCCGCCACCTATTAAGTTTGCGCAATGCTCTAGGGGAGGATGCTCAGGACGAAGCCTGGGAAATTCAAGTTGAGACCTGTCGCGATGAAGTTATGAATGTGGTCAACAACTTCTTCCAGGACCGACTCACGAATTTGCCTGCTATTCATACCTATATGGAACAAATCCAGGGGGACTGACCGATGAGCGGCCTAATCGACGAGGCTGGCGGGAATCATTTCCGGGGGGAGGAAGCGGTGGAACAAGCCCGTCAGGCCTGGCAAGAAAGTATGGAACGGCGGCTTGGTGCGCTCCGCGATGAACTTCGGGAACGCAACATCGGTCATGTCGCCGCAAACTGTGGGGGAACGCTTCAGGAACCCGGAGTTCTCTTGCCGTACTGGGATCGAGAAATCCTTGTCGCCTGGCCAGAGCTCACGGCCAACTACCTTGAATCGAAAGAAGAATGCTCAACATTTGATACGGCTATGCTGCTCTATTACCTGACATGCGCGGATGGCACCCCGATGGCAGATGCTTGGGTTGGGTTTCGAGAGCTCCCCGACGGCGGGTTCTACCATCAAGCCTTCCAGGGTTACAGCGGGAACAAGATCGCCGATCAATTCGGAGAGGACCCCGACCGGTACGCTGCCGCGTCGCTCACGCTGGGCGGCGGCGCCTTGCCCGCTCTTGCCCCTTATGCGTACTCCTTTTCCCCGCTTCCCATGATCCGACTTGCTTGTGCGTTGTGGCCCGGCGATGAAGATTTCCCCTCAAAGGCTTCCATTCTCTTCGACGCCTCGGCAAGCCACTACATGCCCACGGATGGTTTGGCGCTGCTTGGATCTGGCCTGGCGCGACGGTTGATCAAGGCCGCGGTCGGCTGAATAAACGCAGCAGGAAAATTCTACAGTGCGCGTGTACTCGATAGGTGTATTCCCACACCAAACATCGTCTCAATCATGTGGTTTAAAGCCCCTCTCCCTTCAGGGGTGAGGGCGGACGTATACACGTAGGTTGACTTCCAAAACGTTTTGGTATAACCTATTTATTACCCTTAAACGTTTTGGAACCCATCGAACTGTTCATTTAGTATTACGAGAGGGACATGCCAGCCACCCTTAAAGACATTGCAGCGAGAGTAGGTAAATCGGTCACCACTGTCTCACGGGCGTTAAACGATTTTGACGATGTCAGCCCTGAGACTAAGGCCCTGGTGCTTGAAGTTGCCGAAGAGCTTGACTACCAACCGCACACGTATGCACAGCGATTGCAAAAACGCCGATCTGAAACGATCGGTTTTATTTTTCCCACCTCTGGTCCACGATTCTCAGATCCTTTTTTCAGCGAATTCCTCGCCGGGATAGGCAACAAAGCCGCTTTATTGGGATACGACCTGCTTGTTTCCACGCAATCTCCCGAGGAGCTTGGACATGAGGCCTATCGTCGGATGCTGGAAGGGGGACGCGTCGATGGTTTCATCATGGTCAGAATACATCGGCATGATTCTCGCATCGACTATCTTCTCAGTCGCAACGTCACCTTTATCACATTTGGGTGCTCAGAAGGGAAGAACAACTTCCCATTTGTCGATGAGGATGGGGCTCATGGGATGCGCTTAGTTGCGGACCACCTCGTCCATCAGGGCTTCTCGCGCATCGCTTGCATCGCACCAAATCCAGAACTGGCCTTCACGGGGCGTCGCGTCGAAGGGCTCCGAGCCGGATTGGCAGAGCATGGAATCACCCTCGACATGAGCCAGGTTATGACCAGCGACCTCACCCAACGGGGCGGTTACGAGCAGGCAAAGATCCTGCTGATTTCGAATAACCCACCTACGGCAATCGTCGCCTGCAACGACCTCATGGCCTTTGGCGCCATGAGCGCTGCACAAGAACTTGGGCTCACGGTTGGCCGTGATGTCGCCATTACGGGTTTCGACGATATCCCTATGGCAGCGTATTCTCATCCACCATTGACGACGATCCATCAGCCGATCTACAAGATCGGAGGGATGGTGTGCGAAATGCTGATCAACCTCATCGAGGGCGATCAGCTCGAAGAAGAACAAATCATCTTGTCACCAACCCTGGTCGTTCGTCAGTCTTGCGGTGAAACACTCAAATTGGAACCCGAACCTTATAAGGAGGGATTATCGAAAGAACACCAGCTTTAAAGAAACGATCCGAAGAAACACATATTCCATAATGGAGGAAAACGTGAAGGAGAGAAAACTTTTTACTTTTCTGATGGTTGCCGTACTGCTTGGCGCGGCGACATTCGTTGCCGCTTGTCAGCCGCAGACGGTGATTGAGGAAGTCCCGGTCGAGGTTGAGGTTGAGGTTCCAGTCGAGGTTGAGGTTCCAGTTGAGGTCGAAGTGCCATCCAAGACGCTGGCCTTCGCTTCCCGACTCTTCAGCCCGCCTCGCGAGCAAGAATTCCTCATCAACGAGATCATCAAGCCGTTTGAGGAGGAACACGGGGTAACGGTCAACTTCCAGATCCTGGACGATGACACACTGTTCGATCGCGCCACTGTCCAGGTTGAAACTGATCATATCACCACCGACATCATCGCCGCACACAACGGCAAGATGCCGGACTGGCTCGATGCCGGATACGTCGAGGATCTGACGGACATTATCGCAGGGTGGGATGATCGCCACTTCAGCGAGACCTTCAGCACCGACACCAACCGCGACGGCCGACAGTACTTCATCCCCGTAGGCGCAGATGTCTACCTGCTCCTCGCAAACGAGAAGGCCATGCCCTACTTCCCCGATGGCGCTGACATCGATGCGCTCACCTGGGAGCAGTACGCGCAGTGGGCTATCGACATGGCGGCAGGTGAAGGTGAAGGCAAGGTCTGCATCACGGGCATCCCCTCAAAATCATGGGTCTACCAGTTCGGCGGCAGCGCGCTGTCTTACGGCGCCGGCTTCCCCGATATCAATTCTCCAGAAGCTGCCGAAGCCTGGCAGATCTGGGCAGATATTGGTGCCGGGGACGGATTCGTACCCACGGTTCTGAATGTCGACTCCTGTGTCGATCCAATGATGCGTGAAGAAGCCTGGCTGACGGTGTTCCACAACGCCCGTGCCGGGCAGGTCTATAGCTCCAACGAGACCCAGTTCACGCTCGCTCCAGCGCCCTCTGGACCGACTGGTATCGGCTCGATCGCAGGCGTGAGCGGATACGCTATCCCGGTTGGCGCACCCAATCGTGAATTGGCGATCGCCTTCCTGGAGTACATCACCCGACCCGAAATCCAGGTTAAACTGGCCAAGGGCACCGGTGGGTTCATCCCGCCAGTGGATGAGGCCCGGGATTATCTTGGCGATGAGGCCATCGATGAGGTCATCAACAAAGCCGTCCTCGTGCTCAACAATGGCGTCGTATCCGGCGTACCCGGCTACCTCTATCAGGACTGGGGAGCCGTCAAAGCAGTCTTTGACGACGTCTTCAAGAACATGGTCCTGAACGGAGACGGAACTGTCGATCAGGCGCTCCTGGATGCCGCCGCTGACCAGCTCAACGCGCTCCTGAAGTAATTCGACGAATCCATCGAACACAGCTCACACAGCTGTGTTGTGGGGACACGAACGTTCCATGTTCGTGTCCCCACATCTAAAGTATGCCGCGATGTGTGATAGGAATAACGCAAGGTCGGAGATTAATCTCCACTTCCCCGGCTCCGAGCTACCATGAGGATGACAGCATGACCACTCTGACGTCCGAAGCTTCAAGCCCCTCTCGCCTCCAATTCTGGAAATGGAACAAGAAGCAAATTCGTACTTTCGGGAAGCAGCTCGTCCCTTACATTCTCATCCTTCCAGTGATCATCTACTATGTAGCCTTTTGGTTTCGACCTGTCGTCACCTCCGTGTTCGGTGCCTTCACCACACCCGAAGGACAATTTACCCTGGAGAATTTTCAGCTGGTCTTTAACGACCCGGTTTTTATGCCAGCCCTTACAAACACAGCCATCATTGTGCTCTTTTCGGTCACGCTTGAATTTCTCCTCGCTCTTCTCCTGGCATTATTAATCAATCGAAAGTTTCCCGGCAGCGGTCTCTTCCTTTTCCTCGCCTTGATCCCGATGGCGCTGCCTGCCGCCGCCGTCGGCGCCATGTGGATTACGGGCCTCACCGCACATGGCTGGATGAACAGCCTGCTTTACTATCTCGGCATCCTCGAGGAAGGCGACAAGATCTACTGGCTGGCCGGGAGTCGGGCTTCTCTGCTAGCGGTATTGATCGTTCTAGACGCCTGGACCGTGATCCCGTCGGTCATGATCATCCTGCTCGCCGGCCTTCAGAATATTCCTCCCGAGACACATGAAGCAGGCTATGTGTTCGGTGGGAACTACTTCACCGTGACCACCAAGATTACGCTCCCCATGATTCGATCGACGATCCAAACTGCGGTGATCTTACGTCTCATCGCCGCTATACAGATCTGGCTCGTCATCGTGCTTCTCCTTGGATACTCGCGCTTACCGGTTTTGTTGGAGCGTGTCGTCTACTACACGAAGGAGGTAGAAGGGCTGAATATCAGCTACCAGATGGCCAACGGTTACACCATCATCGTTTCTGTCTTCGTCTCCCTCGCTGCGCTGCTCTACCTCTATTTCTCAGGTGCATTCCGTAAGGATCCGGAGGCGGAGTGATGAGCAAAAGAAGAAAAGGGATTAACTTCGGAAAATCGATACGCACCACAGTGCTGTATATCGTCGTTGTCGGAATTGCTGCGGTCATACTCACACCCGTATTCTTCATCGTCTCACTCTCCTTCCTTTCCACCCGTGAAGCATATCAATATCCTCTACCTCTTCTTCCAGCATTGACCGTCGATTATGAGCTGACTTATGGCGAACGGGGGTATTTGCTCAGCGTCTACGATCGTCACGAGGATGAGTTCCAGAGCGTTCTGGACACAAACGAGCTCGAGAAGATGCAGGTCTATATGCGTTCTCAACTGAATACCGCCGTTACAATTCCGGAACTGGAAGCCCAAATCGCCCGGCTCGAATACGAAGATCCTGTGTACTTCGACCTTAGGACCAACTTGCTTACGAGCTATCAAGTTTTCTTCAAGATTGCTGGAACCGGTCAGGCGATCCCAGCCTTGATCCGCAGTCTTCAGATCGCTGCGTTGACCATCGTGATTTCACTCTCGATCGGGGGTACGGCCGGATATGCCTTCGCGAGGTACTCGTTCAGGGGTAGGGACGGACTTAAATTCAGCGTGCTCTTCGTGCGCATGTTTCCAGCCGTAGCGATCGCAATACCAATGATCATCATACTTTCCAAGATGGGCTTTTACGACCAGCCCATTGGACTTGCGTTGGTGTATTCCGTCGGCTCGATCGCCCTGACCATCTGGATCACGGCGAGCATCTTTATGGGGATCCCGGTATCGCTCGAGGAAGCTGCGCAGGTTTTTGGGGCGACCAGGGCACAGGCATTTTTACGCATGACTTTCCCCCTCGCCCTGCCCGGCCTCGCCGCGGCTGCGATGTACGCCTTCCTGGGCGCATGGAACGAAACCGTGTCCGCCATCCTTCTGACCAATTTTAATCCAACGTTCTCGGTCATCGTTTACCAGACGGTGCTGGGCGCAGTGGGGCAAGTAAACTACGCCGCCGCCGGCGGCATGAGCATGGCAATTCCGGCAATCATCTTCACTCTCTTCATCCGAAAATATATCAACCAAATGTGGGGTGGGATCACCCTTTAGGAGAACCCGATGGCAACACTTTCTCTCATTAATGTCACCAAGAGATTCGGCCGCAATGTTCTGGCTGTCAATGATTTCAGTCTGGAGGTCGAAGATGGTGAGTTCTTAGTCTTGCTTGGCCCCTCCGGTTGTGGGAAAACAACCACGATGCGGATGGTCGCTGGTCTGGAGGAAACCACCGCAGGTACGATCTTTATAGGGGATCGAGATGTCACGGATTTGCCCCCCAGGAAGCGCGACGTCAGCATGATCTTCCAGAATTACGCTGTCTGGCCACATATGACGGTCTACGAGAACATCGCCTATGCGCTAAAGCTCAAAAAAATGAAGAAAGACGACATCGACAGAACCGTCGATGAAGTCGCCGCCATCGTAAAAATCGGTGAGCTTTTGGAAAGATACCCTTCCCAGTTATCCGGAGGGCAGCAGCAGCGGGTCGCTGTTGCACGTGCGATGGCAGTACGCCCTCAAATCTTCCTCATGGACGAGCCCCTCTCGAACCTGGATGCGAAGCTGCGTGGTTCTATGCGCACAGAACTGAAGGCCATCCACAGAGCCACCGGTGCAACTTCGGTATTCGTGACCCACGACCAATCCGAAGCAATGAGCATGGCGGACCGAATCGTGATCATGAAGGACGGGGAAATCATCCAAATCGGTTCACCCGATGATGTCTATCACCACAGTAACTGTCTATTCGTTGCAGATTTCATTGGGACCCCACCTACCAACTTCTTCCCTGCAACGATATCTTCAAAAAACGGGGGCAAGATGATCAGCAACCCTCATTTTGAGGTCGAATTGGATGACGAAAACAGCGCAACCCTTTCCGATTACAACAAAAAAAACCTGATGATCGGTATCCGTCCAGAGCGATTGAGCATCGTATCTGAAGATGAAGCGATTCTTTCCGCCGAATGTCTTGTGTCCGAACCTCAGGGTTCGCATCAGATTGTGGCTTTTCAACTCGATGCCGAGATACACAAGATCCTTGCGCCCGCACACCCCACGATTCGATCGGGCGAGAGTGTCCACCTCTCCTTCACGCAAGACGCGCTCCGGTTCTACGATCCTGAGACCACGCTCAGGATTTGACCCGACCACCTTCATGATTAGACTGCAGAGACTCAGCGACACACCCATACTATCGCCGATCCCTCATCATCCATGGGAGGCTACTGCAGTGTTTAACACAGCGGCCATCCTCCATGATTCAAAGGTTCATCTCGTCTACAGGGCCACGGATGTGTCATCGAACGGCCATGACGGGGTATACATCAATAACCTTGGTTATGCGGTAAGTGATGATGGGATACATTTTGAGCGACGTGAGAAACCCATTCTTGTGAACGATATTGATCAAGAGCTTCGAGGTCCTGAAGATCCCAGGATCGTGAACTTGCAGGACACCTTTTATATGACCTATACAGGTTTTGGCGGTCGATTTGACGGGGATTACCGCATCTCGCTCGCTTCATCGCATGATCTTATCCACTGGGAGCGCCATGGCATACTTCTGGATGAACCGAACAAAGATGCCGCGCTCTTCCCCGAACGCATATCCGGGCGATACGCCATGCTGCATCGCAGACCTCCGGATATCTGGATCGGTTTCTCGGACGACCTTCGCCAATGGGATGACCATGTCAGGATCATGGAACCCCGACCAGATTCGACCTGGGAAAACGAAAAAATTGGCGCCGCCGGTCCACCGCTGCGCATAGATTCGGGTTGGCTGCTCATCTATCACGGCGTAAGTCAGGAAAAACATTACTGTTTGGGTGCAGCACTGTTAGATGCTGACGATCCCACTCAAGTGATCCACCGACAATCAGAACCCATCTTGGAACCATCTCTCGATTGGGAAGTGCACGGCTATGTACCGAATGTCGTCTTCAGCTGCGGTCAAGTCGTCCTGAAAGACAGACTGCTTGTGTACTACGGAGGTGCGGACACAGCCATCGGTGTGGCCGCAGCCGATCTTAATAAAATGGATTTTCGATAACTGTGCTCCACGATATTCGTTGGACTTCCCAAAAAATCCGTCAGCGTCTCGAACTCATTAAGCCGCTCGAATACTGCCGGCGGGATCCACTTCCAAACTTCTCCCTGCAAATCATCGATGGAGATTCGTCCAATCTGAATCAGAATTCTTCGCAAAACAAAGGCGTAGGTTCCACAATCCCATGGGGAAGCTACTGGGGAGGAGCCAACACGAACTTCCAGCTCCGCACCAGTTTCAAGCACCCGAAGGATTGGGACCGACGTCAGCGTTGTGCCCTATTTCTGCCTATCGGGATCGCGGGCGATTTTAGCCACCCTGAAGCGCTTATATACATCGACGGCGATCCCATTGCATCATGCGATCGTCACCATCAGGAGATACCACTTCCAGCTTCGTACCTCGATGGCAAGACGCATGAAGTGCTGCTCGCTGGTTGGACGGGGAACCTTAGGAATGACCCGGACTCGCTGCTTCTCATGCGCGAGTGTTCCCTTGTTGAGATCAACCAGACCACGCGCAACTTCATCGCACTTGCACGTGTCGCCTTAGGCACCGCAGATTTTCTGAGCCCGCAAGATCCCGCACGCGCCCATCTGTTCAATACGCTGGATCTCACCTTCAAAACGCTCGATACACGTGATCCATTAGAAAGTTCTTTTTATGAAAGCATTCCTGCAGCTCACGAGGCGCTCACGCGTGGGATCGAGCGTTCTGGCGTCCCTCTGGATGTAGAGCTCACAGCCGTCGGACATGCACACCTCGATCTGGCCTGGCTCTGGCCTTTGAGTCAGACACGGCAGAAGGCCATTCGCACTATCCACAATGTGCTTGGTCTCATGGACCATGAAGCGGAGTTTCGTTTCACGCAGAGTCAGCCACAACTGTACGAATTCATCCGCCAGGATGCGCCAGAACTATTTAAAAAGATTCAGAATCGTGTGCGCTCCGGTCAATGGGAGCTCATCGGGGGAATGTGGGTAGAAGCGGATTGCAATATTTCCGGTGGCGAAGCGCTTGTTCGCCAGCTCCTCATGGGGAGGAGATATTTTCGCGAGCACTTCGGTGAGGGTTGCGACACTCCCGTACTCTGGCTGCCGGATGTTTTTGGATATGCCTGGAACCTTCCTCAACTCATGAAGTCCGCCGGTCTCGATTCATTCTTTTCTATCAAGCTTGGCTGGAACGAATACAACCGCATTCCCTATGACTCCTTTTGGTGGGAGGGGCTGGATGGCACCCGCGTCCTCACGCATTTCAGCACGACACATGAGACAGGAACCTGGAATGTCCTCCACGGGAATGTCAGTACGTACAATGCAAAAGCGACGCCCGGTGAAGTCATTAATACCTGGAACAATTTTCAGCAGAAAGATTCAGGATGTCCAGGTACAGCGCCTCCACTTCTCATGTGCTATGGGCATGGCGACGGCGGCGGCGGTCCGACCGAAGAGATGGTGGAAAATATTAGAGAGCTCCGCCACTTCCCATCTGTGCCGAAGACGGATTTCGGCACTGCCCGCGAGTTCTTCGAAAAACTAAAGAACGATGTCGGTGATCGACTCCCAACCTGGAGCGGGGAACTCTACCTCGAATATCACCGGGGGACTTATACCACTCAGGCTCGCAATAAACGGGCAAACCGTAAAAGCGAGTTTCTGCTCCACGACGCCGAGTTTCTCGCCGCCGCCGCCTCTGCATTGGTGCAAGATTTTCAATATCCATTCCCGGATGTTCAAAAAGCCTGGGAGCTCGTCTGCCTTAATCAATTCCATGATATCTTGCCCGGATCGAGCATTCATGAGGTCTATGAAGATTCGCTCGCTCAGTATGAAGAGATCGCCATAATCGGCAAGCGTATACGAGACGACGCACTCGATCACCTGACGAAACACCTCGGTGCGGAGTTCTTGGTCGTCAACCCAACCTCCTTTACACATACGGAGCCCGTTTTGCTTGGCCGGGATCTCCCCGTCGATGGTTCGATTGAACGCGGTGATGGTTCAGCCGCGGTTTCGCAGCCGGTAGAGGACGGCACGTTGATCGAGGTCGGACCCCTGAGTCCCTACAGTCTTACTTCTCTCCATGTAAAGAAGTTACCGGAGAAAAAGGAGACTTTAGAGGTAAAGGACGGATTGATCGTCAGGACCGACCTTCTCGAGAATGCGTATCTGCGAGTTGAATTTAACAAAGATGGTGATATCAGCCGAATATTTGACAAGGAGCACGGACGAGAAGTGATGCCGCCGGGCACAGTGGGAAACCACTTCCAGGCATTTGAGGATCGACCGAGAACCCCAGATGCATGGGAGATTGACGTCGCTTATGAAGACCGCTGCTGGTCCGCAGATCCTGTGGGTGATATCCAGATTATAGAGTCAGGACCTCTTCGAGCCGCGATTCGGACTCAGCGGAAACTGTCGGAGAGCACAATCCTCCAGGACATCTCGCTGGGACACGCCAGTCGCAGGATTGATTTTAAATCGACGATCCAGTGGGAACAGAGACATACCCTTCTCAAGGTCGCCTTTCCAGTGGATATCCTTTCGCCCAGCGCAACCTATGAAATTCAGTTTGGAAATATCGAGCGACCCACACACAGAAACACCAGTTGGGATTGGGCAAAATTCGAATCTTGTGCGCAAAAATGGGTGGATCTGAGCGAAGGAGACTATGGTGTCAGCTTGCTCAATGACTGCAAATATGGGCACGACATTCGAGAAAATGTGCTGCGCTTGACCCTATTGCGCGGGACAACTTACCCCGACCCAACGGCCGATCAAGGAGAACATCGCTTTACCTACAGCCTTCTCCCCCATATTGGTCCGTGGGGAACAGAAACCATGGCGCATGCCTATGCCCTCAACGATCCGATACTCGTTCGGAGCAGCTCACCGGTTGGCTCGATATCCCAGTCATCGCCTTCACGGGACGAGATAAAAGAAAGCGCATGGTCATTCATGTCGGTGGATCAGCCCCATGTCGTCATCGAGACCATTAAAAAGGCTGAGGATGGGGATGGGATCATCGTGCGAATGTACGAAAGTCAGCGGGTGCGGGGATTATGCCGTCTCATCTCTGGAATCCCGCTGCGTGAAGCGCAGCGTATTAACCTGTTAGAAGAGGAGCTTGAAACCCTGGACATCCATGAGAATGTTGTGCAATTCCAGGTGTCGCCCTATGAGATTATCCACATAAGGTTGGTGCCAGCATAACTCCATCTTCTATCTGGCCCAGCTCTTAGGAGCATGTCGCCGCTTATGAATATCTGCTTTATTGAGGATACGATGCTGCACGGAGGCACCCAGCTCTGGGTGGTGGATGCCGTGCGCGCTTACCACGACCAGGGTGACATGGTGACTCTTCTCGCTCCGCAGCAAAGCTGGGTTCATGAACAATGCCAGGGATCTGGTGTGAATACGCCCACCTACCCCTTCATGCGCCCCGAAACAAATCAGGATGTTTTAAAGGAAACATGGATGGGGGCACTGGAAGGTTGTGATGTAGCCATATGCACTGTTCACCCTCCGCGGGACAATTTCCACTGCATGGTGTTCGCTGCCCGCTGCATCAAGGAAGCTGGATTGCACACGCATCTTATTGCGAAGACGGGAACGATCGTGCCGAGCTACATGCGTGAGTACTACCTCCCTGATGGGGATATCTCCAGCTCGGTCATCGCAATATCCGCCGCCACACTACGGTACCTTGTCGGCGAATATGGATTACCCGAGAAGAAGGTTGAACTGATATATCAAGGTGTCGATAGTAAAAGGTTTCGTTCATCGGAAAGACTCCGGGCAGAATCATTGAGGCGTTACTCATTGAAGGAGATTGCCGCACCCGTAATCGGCTGCATTGGATCGTTTGAAGAACGAAAAGGTCAATCTATCCTGCTGGAAACCATGGTCGAATTACGAGATGGTCTCCTCCCAGATGCCCAGCTCTTGCTCTTCGGAAATGGCCCCAAAAAAGAGAATATCATCGATCTTATAGATCAGATGGATCTTGGTCCAGTCGTGACGATACACCCCTTCACAAGTGAACCCGAATATGCCTTGGGAAGACTAGATTTACTTGTTTTGCCCAGTTTGGGTTTAGAAGGATTGCCCAATGTCCTTCAAGAATCGCTCTCCATGGGAATTCCAGTCATAGGGACGGATGTAGGCGGCGTCTCAGAGGTTGTCGAAGATGGCGTGACCGGATATGTCGTCAGCCCGGGGGACCCTACCGCCCTGGCAGGCGCCATCCAGCGAATGTGGGTGGATAAAAGAGTGTATGCGGAAATGCAATCGAATGGTGTCAAGCTTGTGATGAAGAAATTTGATCGCGGAACCCAACTAAAAATCCTTCGACAGCATCTCTCCGGATACGCGATGCGCGCACCTGAAGACAGTTCTGTTGCAGGAACTCATGCGATTAATGAGCCCCAGCGAGGATGAGGACAAACAGAGGCAAATGATGAAAGATGTAATGATACAAACACGAAATAAGATTTACGCAAAATGGAGAAAAAGTTGAGCACAATCGGCATTCTACATTTTTTAGTCGGTGGCACGGACGGTGTTTCACTCGAAATTAATAAATGGAAGCGAGTGCTCGAAGATATCGGGCATACGGTCCACCTCTGCGCGGGCGATTTAGGTACGCTCAACGGGACTATGGTCGAGGAACTTTACCATCATCGACCCGAAATTGAACGTATTAATGTAAACACCTTTATTGCCCTCGACGATTTTGAGAGCGAGGCGGAATATCGGACGGAGCTCGAAAGGATTGCATCCTTAATTGAGGAAAAGGTGGGCGCCTTTCTTGACGAGAAAGACATCGATTTCTTTATCCCGCAAAACGTGTGGGCCAACTCTGTGAGCCCGCCCGCGACCCTTGCGATTGCGCGTCTGATACGGAATAGAAAGATCCCCTCACTGGCTCACCACCATGATTTTTATTGGGAGCGTATCGATGGCGTTGCGCTCACCTCGGCGACCGCGATCGAGCTCGCCGATAAGTGTATGCCCCCGCGGGAAGATTTCATCCAGCATGTCGTCATCAACAGCCTCGCCAGGGAGGAACTGATGGCTCGAAAGGGCATCCCTTCGACTGTCGTTCCAAACGTGTTTGATTTTTCGGGTGAGGGCTGGCATAAGGACGACTACAACCAGGATCTTCGGGGTCGGATCGGTCTTAGTGAGAACGACATATTGATATTGCAGGCCACACGAATCGTCCCCAAGAAGGGCATTGAGCTCGCCATCGATCTGGTTGCCGAATTGAACAAATCACATCGTCGTGCAAAATTTTCTCAAAGCGGGCTCTTCGATGGTCGTCCATTCACCGATGACAGCAAGATTGTCCTTGTGCTCCCAGGAATTACGGCCGATGAAATCACGGGCACCTATGTTAAAAAGCTAAAAGAAAAGATCGAACGAAGCGGTATCGAGGCGCACTTTATCGAAGGCTTGGTCGACGGCAGCAGACGAGAGGAAAAGGGAGAGAAAGTTTACTCGCTCTGGGATACCTACGTCGCAGCCGATTTCGTCACTTATCCCAGCCAGTGGGAGGGCTGGGGGAATCAATTTCTTGAGGCGGTGCATGCTCGTCTTCCAATGATGATTTTTGAATATCCCGTCTACCAGGCGGATATTAAGGAGGTGGGCTTCAATGTCATCAGCCTCGGATCGGAGACGGCAGGATTCGATAATCTTGGGCTCGTTCAAGTAGATCCATCGATAATTAACAGGGCCGCCGATCAAGCCATGGAACTGCTCATCAACCCGGTGCACAGGGACGAAGTCGTCACCCTTAATTACGGTCTAGGCACCCGGTATTTCTCGCTTGAAGCGCTCCAGGAGCACCTGATGCCTTTGGTTGGCGCAGTATGAATTTCAACGTCATGCATCAAGTTCCTGCAGGGTCCATCAAGCAGCGCAGCAACGATATGCAAAGTGTCCCGTCGCGTCGTCCTTAAAGAGGAAAACTAATTAATTGCAGCTCGAGCTTTATCCTCGATCGAAGGAATAACAACGATGAATGGAAAGAAAAAGCAGCTTTTTGAAGATCTCGTTTTCTTATATGGCAATGATGACGCAGAAATTGCGTACGATCAGATGCTGAGGATGATCGATGTTTTTCGCGAACAACATCCTGAACTCAGCCAGACCGTGAGAGAAAACCGGATAAGCGAGCGCGATGCCATCTTGATCACATACGCGGACATGGTACAGCAACGCGGAAAATCAAATCTTGCGTCACTTGATGAATTCCTGACCCACCATGTTCAAGACTCCATATCTACGGTTCATATTCTCCCATTTTTTCCTTATTCATCTGATGATGGATTTGCGGTGATCGATTACGAGGAAGTCAATCCTGCATTCGGATCATGGGATGACATCGACCGTCTTGGTGACGATTTTAGATTGATGTTCGATGCGGTGATTAATCACATCTCTTCTCAGAGCGATTGGTTCAATGGTTTTCTTCGGGGCGAGTTGCCTTATCGAGAATTTTTTACAGTTATCGAACCAGGGACGGATCTCTCCATGGTATTTCGACCACGATCATCTCCCATCCTCACCCCAGTAGAGACTGTGGATGGCGAAAAACTTGTGTGGACTACGTTCGGCGCGGATCAGATCGACCTGAATTACCGCGATCCCCGCCTTCTCCAAAAAGTTGTGGGCGTACTCCTCTTCTACGTTGCCCATGGAGCAGAATTTATTCGATTGGATGCGGTTACTTTCATCTGGAAACAACTCGGGACACCAAGCATCAATATGCCCGAAACACATCGCATCATTCAATTGCTCCGCACCGTCTTAGACATCGTCGCCCCACGCGTCACACTCATCACTGAGACAAATGTCCCACACAAAGACAATATCTCTTACTTCGGGGACGGCACGAATGAAGCGCAGATGGTATACAACTTCGCTTTACCGCTTCTCACCATTCATGCCTTCCTAACCGGGAATGCCCAAACGCTATCCAAATGGGCGGATACGCTTGAGCTGCCTTCCGACCAAACCACTTTTTTTAATTTCCTCGCAGGTCATGATGGCATTGGCATGCTGCCTGTAAGAGATATTCTCGAGGGTTCTGATATTGAGATGCTCGTTGAGCAAACACTTGTCAAGGGTGGAAACGTATCCTACAAGAGCAATTCGGATGGTTCCTTGAGTCCCTATGAACTGAACATTAATTATCTGGATATGCTTGGTCAAAGCGGAGTGAATGAGAGCCCCGAGCGCATCTGTAACCGATTCCTAACCTCACAAGCCATCATGCTCGCATTACGAGGTGTACCCGGAATCTACTTTCACAGCCTGTTCGGTTCACGCAACTGGCTGGAAGGGGTGGAAAAGACAGAACGCTACAGGACTATCAATCGAGAGAAAATGGATAGAACCATACTTGAAGCTGAACTGGACGATCCCAACACTCTCAGGCATAAAATTTTTCATGGCTATCATCGGCTGCTTCAAATCCGGGGAGAGAACTCGGCTTTTCATCCCAATGCCGGTCAGGATGTATGGATGATAAACGATGGTATCTTCTCGATTTTCCGCTCATCATCTGACATCAAATCTCATGTCATCTGCCTCCATAGTGTTTGCGATCAGGAGGTGACTCTGGAGTTCGACATATCTGGTTCAGCTTTAAGAGGTGCGGACCGGTTTGTCGATCTCATCGGAGGACAAAGCTTTAGCTCCACTGGTGGGAACCTGAAACTATCCCTCGCACCCTATCAAACTCTCTGGCTATCCAGAAAGAAC
>JBGUDT010000024.1:3726-12004 GCA_041821665.1 Anaerolineales bacterium | reverse complement strand
GGGGACAAAGCTTTAGCTCCACTGGTGGGAACCTGAAACTATCCCTCGCACCCTATCAAACTCTCTGGCTATCCAGAGAGAACGACTAGATGATCAAAACAACTCCAATCTGGATCGTCATTCCAACGTACTGGGGCTCCACAAGTGAAGCGCTCTATGATCATCCAACACCGCTGCATGCGAAGAGTACGCTAAATCGCCTCCTCCGGTCCTTGGAAAACCAGAAGGGTGCGCCACCGCTAAACATCCTGATCTTGCTCGCGACCGTCTCGCCTGGTGACGAAAAACCCGCAGTCGCAAGGGTCACAGAAATCATCTCCCCTTATTTAGATCAATTCACTATTCATCTCGTAACACCGCGCATCACAGACTGGGTCGCAAAAGAACTCGAGGGGGAGATTCCTCGCCTCCTCCAGGATGCACTCACGATGAAGGGTTATGGAGCTGTTCGGACCTGTCAATTGTTAATTCCAGCACTCTATGGTGCTGAGATCATTATCGCCCTCGACGATGATGAAACAGTGCCGGAGGATTATTGTGCCCGTGCAGTTTCTTCTATGGGAACCAATCACGGCTCCAAGCAGATCCTTGGTATCTCCGGACCTTATGTCGATGGGTCGGGCAACCCCTACCTGGATGAACCAGAGAAGACTCTCAACAACTTAAGCGAAAAAGCCGTGCTGATCAATGAAACCACACGGATGCTGCTCAACTCGCCGGATCCGATCAATATCACACCGATGGCGTTCGGCGGGAACATGGTCTTCCACCATGAACTCTTCCACCAGGTAAGTTTCGATCCGGTCATCCCACGCGGTGAGGACATCGATTACCTCATCAACGCAAGAATTGCCGGTTTTCCCTTCTTCTTCGATCGCGATCTTGCGATTACGCACTTACCGCCGCGAGAGTTTGAGACTTCCAACTACGGGAAGATGAAGCAGGACGTAATCCGTTTTATGTATGAACGAGAGAAGATCCTTCATGGGAATTTGACCTTTGAAGAGTTCATGCCCTACCCTGGAGCTCTTCTTAAGGAAGATTTCACCTCACTTGCGAAGGAAGTCCTATCTCTCATCGGATCCTCTCAAAATTTCACAGAATACGGAAAACCAGATGAGATTATCGCAGATGCACACCGCTTCGCTCATGTTAATCTGCCACGTTACTTCGAATTTACAGAGCTGTGGCCCAATGTCATCCCTATAATTCAGAAACAAACCACACTGTTGAAGTCCTTATCCAGGGAGATGGCAATTGCGTGAGGCTCGTCGCCTTTGGGCGACATCAAACAGGTGCAAAAGAACCCATGCTTGCGTATAATTTCTCGCCAGATGAATAGAGTTGATCGATATGAAGAATGTCGTCTTGAGTTTACGATTGGCCGTTGAACGAACGGAGGAAATATGACTGATTCACCAAGCCGTATTGGTTTCATCTCAACTCGATTTGCAGGTACGGATGGCGTCTCGCTTGAAACCGAAAAATGGGCTCAAATTCTCGCGGCTATGGGTCACGATTGTTTCTATTTCTGCGGCGAATGCGATCGACCGGAGGATCGCGTGATGGTCGTCCCAGAAGCACACTTTACACATCCCGATATCGCCACGATCAATGAGGATCTCTTCGATGACTACCAAAGATCCTCCAAGACCACGGGTATGGTCCAGGCTCTCCGCTTCCACCTGAAACAGCACCTCTATCAGTTTATTGAGACCTTTGATATCAACGTCATTATTGTCGAGAACGCCCTATCCATCCCCATGAATGTCCCGCTCGGGCTGGCTCTCACTGAATTGATTGCCGAAACCCACATTCCTACCATTGCACATCATCATGATTTCTCCTGGGAGCGATCTCGTTACGCTGTGACCGCTTCCGGAGACTACCTGCGAGCCGCATTCCCGCCCACACTTCCCTCCATCCGTCATGTCGTCATTAATTCTTTTGCCGCACGACAGATGGCCCTGAGAACAGGAGAGAGCTCGACTCTCATTCCCAATGTCATGGACTTCGACAATCCACCTCCTCCAAAAGATGCTTACACAAGCCAGCTTCGTGAGGCGTTGGGTATTGGACCAGATCAAACATTCCTCCTCCAACCGACGCGCATCGTCCCGCGTAAACGGATTGAACTTGCGATTGAGCTTGCGCACCGTGTGAACTCGGATGCGGTCCTGGTCATCACACATAAATCAGGCGATGAGGGTTCCGCCTACGAACAGAGATTGAAGGATTATGCTCAGATTTTGGGGGTCAATGTCATTTTCGGCTCAGATAAAATCAATCACTATCGAGGAGAGTTCGCAGACGGCAAGCCCATTTTCTCGCTCGCCGATGCGTATCAGGAAGCCGACCTGGTCACCTATCCATCCACGATCGAAGGTTTTGGCAATGCCTTTTTGGAAACGATGTACTATCAGAAGCCGATCGTCATAAGCACATATGAGATCTTTAAAACCGACATCCAACCGAAAGGATTCGAAGTCATCGGGTTTGACGACTTTATCGAAGAAGCGACCGTGACGCAGGCAAAGGAGATCTTGAATAACCCTTCGGAAGCAACCCGCATGGTGACACATAACTATGCCCTCGGGCTAAAGCATTACTCCTTCGAAAATCTCAAACGGAAGATCTCTTCAGTTCTCTACGATACGCTCGGGGCATAATCACCCGCAGTCCCATCACCAACCAGGTTGTAACAAGATCCGGAACACATATTCTCAGGGCAACGATACGAGGAAACACACGTATGTCAGAACCATCAGCTTCCAGGTCATTGATCGCGCGAATATTCACATCTCAAGAGGAGGTGAGGTTACGTTCAGGTTGGAGATTGCTTTTCCATACCATCCTGTTTCTGACGCTTCTGCTTGTAATCACCGGTGTGCTATTCGCCCTGTCCCTCTTAGTGGTACAGATATCTATTGATTCCCCGTTTCTGTTGTCGCTGGCCACATTCATTGCAGTTCTCCTCTCGACATGGTTCGCCCGTCGATTCTTCGATCACCGTGATCTTCCCTCGCTAGGTCTTCGGCGAAATCCCTACGCGATCAAAGATCTTCTCTTCGGGTTCCTGTTAACCGCCCTTCTCATGGGAGGGCTTTTCGTAATATTTATTGCATTGGGTTGGACTACGTTCGATCTTTGGGCTTGGGATAATCAACCGCTTTCAACTGTGGTCGTGGGGACACTCGGAAGCCTGGCGGCATTCATTCTTGTGGGATTCAGTGAGGAGATTTTAAGTCGAGGATATCAATTGCAGAATTTGATCGAGGGTCTTAATCTTCCCCTGGCTCTTTTTTTGTCTTCCGCGGTGTTCGCATTCATGCATCTAGGCAATCCTCATTCGAGCGCGATTTCCACGTTGGGTCTGCTCGCTGCAGGATACTTCCTCGCCTACGGCTGGCTCCGTACGGGGCAGCTCTGGCTTTCAATTGGGCTTCATATTGGTTGGAATTTTTTTGAAGGCACAGTATTCGGATTTGCGGTTAGTGGGACCGAATCGTTCCGCCTTATCCATCATACTGTTGCAGGTCCGGACCTCATAACGGGTGGTCCCTTTGGACCTGAGGCTGGATTGATCATCCTGCCCTTTATGCTCATCGGTGCATGGCTCATTAATCGTTACACCTACAAACGCCAAAGTTAAATTTCCTGATCCGTCCCAAATTAATGCGAGCAGCCTTTATTCAGCCTCTACCAGCTCGCCATAAACCTTTGTATCGGGATAGAAACCTTTCCAACCGAACCAGAAAGAACTCGTGCTCTTCAACCGACGAAGGGTCTCCCCTTTCAAGCTGCCTTCGATCGCTTCACCCGTCAGACCATCCCATGTTGATCCCGTCTCCTGATCGACAAGCGTCAAGCCCTCTTCGATCTCGAATGTAAGCACACCCTCACTCGTGCTGCGATCAAACACAGCTGAATTCGCCGTGTTTTTATCAAATACGACTAGAACCGGCGTCCCGCCAACCGCATCCATCACAATGGATTCTTTGTTCAATGCAAGAAAAGGGTAGGCAACTGCTTCGTCCCCAAGACTTACACCAACAATCCACTGTTTTCGGGCGAGGCGATCATCGACGTGGTCCTCTCCAATGACACCGGCCTCCTCAGAGAGATAATACCCCGTGTAAGGATCCACCTGACCAGAATATCCCTTCTCCAGTGCTACTGTATCAGGGTATCTAGTCTTCCAATCCGACCATGTCGTCATCCAGGACGGGAGATATTCCAATTTGGTCCCGGCCAGTTCACCCTCGACGGCTTCCCCTATCAACTGGCTCCAGAGCGTGTCAGTCTGACGATCGTACATCACCAGGACATTCATGATCAACTTCCCGCTCACACCGAAGTCGAGGATCTCACCATTTACATCTCGGGAATACACGATTCCCGTAAAGCAAAGCGGTCACCATGTAACCGCAATGGGTCTCCCCTGGACTTCGTCGTTGACAATCTCTCTGCGAGACAGCAAATCGATGGAGTATGCCCTTGCTTCCCCGTCAAAATCGACGCCGATGATAAGTTCATCCGCATCGTATTCCAGATCGGCTTCAGGGACATCTAAAAATCTGGGATTATCAATCGAGCGGATGCCATCTTTCGGTAACAAAGTAATAATACTGTACTCGACTCCCCCGCCTACGGGGGTGACGTTATCCGGGGGTGTCGAGGTTACACAGGCTGAAATTACCCATGCACCGACAGCGAGGATTCCCAAGCGTCCCAATTTTTTAATAAACATATAGTGATTATGCTCCAACATTCCTCGTCAAGCCGTAATCCAAATTACGATAAGAACAAATACTTGACAAACAAGAACGTTTGTTCTATACTGTGCTTAATTAGCTCATTTGTTCGATATGGAGGTCGGCCATGTCCACGTATACGCATCAGAAGCGCGCAGATCTAAGTTCCTTGTTTGGAGACATATCCAGTGGGATAACGCGACGCATCACCCTGCCGAAAATATCCTTATTCGGCATGATCATTGTAGGTGCGCTCGTCGCGTTTGAAATCTTCAATTACAGCACAACCGAATTCGCTCTTACAGATTTGCTCGGGAGTTTGGAATTTGCAGGAGTAGGATGGGCTACGATCCTCGCCCTGGCTTTCTGCGGTATGGATTTTGCCGGTATCGCCCGGCTATTCTCCCCGCAGCATAGCAAGGAAAAGCCCTTCGAAATCTGGTATCTCCTGGGTGCGTGGTTTCTAGCCGCAACGATGAATGCCATGCTCACCTGGTGGGCCATAAGTGTCTCCTTGCTCCAGCACCCAGGACTCGGCAATGAGATTATTGATCGCGAGACCTTGCTCAGCAGTGTGCCTATCTTCGTCGCACTGCTTGTATGGCTCATCCGAGTCCTCATGATCGGCACATTTACGCTATCCGGCGCCCGCCTGATAACCCGCGGATCAACCGAAACAAAAAAGCGCCATCAATTCTCTGGCACTGTTGTACATACACATCACAAAACCGGTGCACAAAGACGCGCTCCAATCAGTCAGAAACCTACGACCGAAACAACGTCCAACGACAACGGGAACTCAAATATTCGTCCTACGATGCCTGGGCGAGAATAATCAGCTAACACCCCATGGACGCCCAGTATGACGACCGTCTCTTCTTGCCAGATTTACAATTGGCAGTTGAGACGGTCGCACTCCCAAAAATTCTCACAGCACTACCCATTCTCCTCGGCGCAATCTTCATCCTGTTTTCTCTCTTGTCCGTAAACACAATCCGTAAGAGTATCTCCAACAACTCAGGATTATTGTCTTCACAAAATAATAAATCCGAGAATGAATGGACTTCTGGTGAAGAGAGCAATTCCCTCGGTGCAGCAGGCGTTCACCCACCAGGTCTCTCCGAGGTTTTTACACCCGAGGTGAAACGGTGGCACGAAGATATCGGAACTTGGTCGGATGAGCACGACCTTCCTCAAAATTTAATCGCCATTGTGATGCAGATCGAGTCATGCGGTAACCCGTATGCACGCTCACCGGCTGGCGCCATAGGCCTGTTCCAGGTCATGCCATACCATTTTTCTCCACACGAAGATCCCTTTGATGTTCCAGCAAATGCAGCCAGAGGCCTCGATTACCTTTCCAAAGGACTAAAGATTGGGGGCGGTCGTATTGATCTAGCTCTCGCCGGTTACAATGGAGGGCACAGTCAGATTACGAAATCTCCTCAACAGTGGCCTGACGAGACGGCTCGCTATGTGCGCTGGGGATTGGGGATATGGGATGACATTCAAGCAGCGGAAAGCAGGAGCGAAACTCTTGAACTCTGGCTTGATTCAGGAGGAAGGTACCTCTGCGATAACACATTCGAAGAGTGACTGCAGCATTTTATGGTAAATAGCCACAATTCCTTGGAGCTTGCAGGGATGAATGGCAAGAGGGGGTGGCGATGGCAACCCCTATCTTGGCTTTTACCTCGGAAGATCAAACCTGATACTCTATGCGAATGAACTCATGAAGAATTTATCCCGCAAGTGATATCAGATCAGTATGTACCCTCAATAGAATAGTTATCAGCTATGGATCAATCTTCCGTTGCGGACATAACGCCGTCAGATTGACTCTCATTGTCCATTATTCGGGGTAATCGCATAGTGAAGGTGGAGCCAACGCCCAGTTTTGATTCTACTTCGATATTTCCCCCATGACTCCTGGTAATCCAATACGCGATCGATAACCCAAGACCCGTTCCCCCAGATGCCTTGCGAGCCCTTGAAGGATCGAGCCGATAAAAGCGTTCAAAAATATTTGGTAGTTTTTCTTCTGGGATACCCGGGCCCGTGTCGCTCACCACGAAGCAGGCCCAGGGGCCATCACACATGATCTCGATTAATACACTGCCGCCTTCGCCAGTGTGTTCAATGGCATTAGCTGTCAAATTCAACATCACCTGCTTTAATCTATCCCGATCGCCCAGGACTCTCGCCTGGTCCTCACGCCCCAAGGACACATTAATATTTTCCTGAGCCAGTACTTTGGCCTGTTGGAAGATCTCAAGGGTTAATGTATCCAACTCCACAATTTCTTGTGCCAATGGAAGTTTTCCGGTTTCGGCCTGTGCCAACAGCAGAAGATCGCGCACCATCCTTGTCATACGATCTACCTCAGAACTTATCACCTCTAAGGTTTCATCGTCTGCCTCTCCCGTTTGCTTTATCAAGTCGACATTCCCACGCATTGCAGTAAGAGGCGTCCGGAGCTCATGGGAAACATCAGCCAAGAAACGCCGTTGTGTCTCAAATAGTGCCTCGAGCCTCTCAAGAGTCTCGTTAAACGC
Organism: Anaerolineales bacterium; assembly: GCA_041821665.1. GTDB lineage: Bacteria > Chloroflexota > Anaerolineae > Anaerolineales > E44-bin32 > E44-bin32. The sequence continues at coordinate 4,695 of JBGUDT010000024.1, read as the reverse complement.
CACTATGAGTCTTCCAACCTCATCGGATGGTACGCTCGATTGAGGGATCCTCCGTGACAGGTCATCAGCTTTAGTAATCTGTTCAGCGGTTTCCGTAACCTGATCCAACGGTCGCAGGGCTGCGCCAGCAGCCATGTACCCAATAGCCGCAGCCACTCCTATCGCCAAGACACCACCCATCATCAGGAAACCAAGGAGCATGCTCTGTGCGAGCTCAACCGTTTCCATCGTCCTCGCCAGTTGCAGAAAACCAACCAATTGTTCTTCAGGCAAAGCGATTAAGGGCACGCTAAGCACCCGGAGCACTTCCTCACCATGTTGATTTTTCGTAAATGTATTATCGGAGATTCCCCAGGTCTCCGTGGCAAACGGACCGTCTATATGTGATGCATTGCTGGATTGCCAAAGCAAGTTGCCTTCGTCGTCCCAGACCTGTACATACACGTTCGTCGTCAAATCTAGCGCCCTCAGTGTAATTTGCAGATCCTCCGGCATGCTGCTCGCACGAAGGATGTCATCCGCAGTTCTGATAAGGGTACGTTCAATTTGAGTGGTTAGACTGTAGGAAAGAGCAAAGTAAACAAGTGATCCAAAAAGGATGAGGACGACTGCTAGAACAGCTGTGTACCAGAGTGTGAGACGGGCACGTAATGTCACTCAAGCTCCCGTAAGACATAGCCCACACCTCGGACTGTATGGATAATGCGCTTCTCCCCAGAGGCTTCGGTTTTCTGACGAAGATAGCGGACATAAACTTCAATGATATTGCTCTCGCCACCGAAGTCGTACCCCCACACGCGATCATATATTACATCTCGAGTGAGGACCTGGCGTGGGTGCCTTAAAAATAACTCGAGCAACTCATATTCTTTTGCCGTTAGCTCGAAGCTCCGATCACCACGATAAGCTTGATGCGTACCAGTATCGAGGGTTAGATCCGAAAACTCGAGTTTGGCGGGCAGTTCCGGC
>JBGUDT010000024.1:0-3573 GCA_041821665.1 Anaerolineales bacterium | reverse complement strand
GCACGCAGTCTTCTGCATACTTCAAGCCCATCCAGACCTGGCTCAACTTCAGGCAGCATCCAATCCAGAATGACCAGATCTGGCATGTTCGCCTGTGCTAATTCGAGCCCCTTGCTACCATCATCGGCTGTGACTATTTTATATCCTTCATGCTCAAGGCCTCGTTCCAGAAAATGAAGAATGCGTTCTTCATCCTCAATCACAAGTATCGATTCACGCATGTTTCCCTCCGCCGGTGTTATACCACACCGTCTTTAACATGAGAAGCCGCCTTGACAGGCGGCTTCTCATATGACATTCGCCTTGATAGTTAAGCAAGTTCTACAGTTGCACCAGCAGTCTCAAGCTTGCTCTTCGCATCTTGTGCAGTTTCTTTTCCAGCCTGCTCAAGCACCTTTGCGCCAGGAGTTTCCGCCAGTTCTTTTGCGTCCTTCAAACCAAGTTGTGTGATTTGACGGATGGCTTTGATGACATCAATCTTCTTCGGACCCAGATCTGTCAAAATCACATCATACTCGGTCTTTTCTTCGGCAGCATCACCAGCTTCGCCAGCGCCTGGTGCGGCAGCAATGGCTACTGGAGCTGCTGCGGAAACACCCCACTGCTCTTCGAGTAGCTTGGTAAGCTCGGCTGCTTCCAAAACGGTAAGTTTGCTTAAGTCCTCTGCTAATTTCTCAATGTTTGCCATTACTCAATACTCCTTCTCACTCTTTTTATGAAATTTATAAGTTACGATCGTTTTGCTTCAGGCCGCAGCGGGCTCTTTTTCAGCATAGGCCTTGATGACTGCGACCACCTGCCGCACAGATCCATTCAGGACGCCTGCCACCTTGGTAGCGGGTGCTTGCAGTACGCTGAGTAGTTGACTCTGCAGTACGGGCAGTGGCGGCAGATCCGCTAACATGCGAATTTGGGCCGTCTCAACCACGTCACCATCGATGATCGCTCCCTTGATTTTGAATGTGTCCACCTTTCGGCTTAAATCAACAATTGCCTTTGCAAGCCCGATCACGTCATCGGTCGTTGCCCCAATTGCAGTCGTGCCCTCAAGTCCTCCCTCCGGCATCGGTGTGTCCGTCTCGTCAAAGGCTCTCTTCACCAATGTGTTTTTGACGACGAGGAATTCACCACCAACTTCACGAACGTTTATCCGTAGACCTTCCATCTCTTTTACGCTCAAACCAGAATTGCTGGTGAGGATAACTGCGGAGTTCTCGGAAATCACATTCTTATATTGGTCAACGAGCACTTCCTTGAGCTCTTTTGAAATTGCCAAATCTATCACCTCCTTAACTGTTTTCGAGTCTTCGCTTTAGACATTCAATCAGCAAAGACTCGAGAGGTACGTTTTTATATAACCGTTTCCCGGTCCTCACCTAGGCAGGAAATTAAGTCATTCTCGCAGAACGACACCTGCTGTCTCAGGCGAAGGGGATCATATTCTATTGTTAGGTTTACCTATTTTACCTCTTAATCGACCTCAATTGCTAAAGCCGTGATGGGATCGATTTTAATTCCTGGTCCCATTGTGCTGCTAATCGTAATCCTTCGAACATAAGTACCCTTGGCCGAAGCAGGCCGTGCCCGCCTGATCGCATCAAGCAACGCCAATAGATTCTCATATAACTTCTGCGTTTCGAAAGACGCTTTCCCGATTGGAACATGCAGGTTTGCAGTTCGATCGAGTCTAAATTCCACTCGACCTGCTTTAAGTTCATCGATGACACGTGGCAGGTCGTCTTCCTGGACAACCGTGCCGGCTTTTGGATTAGGCATCAAACCGCGCGGTCCCAGGATTTTTCCAAGACGCCCAACGGTCCCCATCATATTGGGTGTGGCTACCGCGGCATCGAAATCCATCCAACCGTCTTGAATTTTCTTGACAGTCTCATCATCGGCGATAAAGTCCGCTCCGGCTTGTTCCGCTTCCCTAGCCGCATCCCCTTCAGCGAACACAAGTACACGTACATTTTTCCCCAGCCCATTGGGCAGCATCACTGTATCTCGTACTTGCTGCTCCGCGTGCCGGGGGTCCACACCCAGACGCATATGGACTTCAATTGTCCCGTCGAATTTTGTGAAGGATGTTTCTTGGGCTAGTTTAAGAGCCTCCATGGGCTCGTATTCTTTATCGCGATCAACTTTTTCGGCTGCCTCACGATATTTCTTTCCATGCTTTGGCATCTTTTCTCCTATGTGGTATTTACGGGCCGAGCTCGTCAAACCCTCCCACTCTTTCGATTAGTTTTCTACCAGTATCCCCATATTGCGCGCAGTGCCTTCAATTTGACGCATTGCGCCTTCAATATCAACGGCGTTTAGATCCTTCATTTTTATTTCAGCGATCTCGCGCACCTGATCACTAGTGACTTTCCCCACCTTCTCTCGGTTTGGTTCGGCAGATCCTTTTTCCACACCTGCGGCTTTTCGTAGCAAAACCGCCGCCGGGGGTGTCTTCAGGATGAAGGTGAATGAGCCGTCTGTGTAAATACTTATTTCGGCAGGGATAATTTCCCCCGTCTTGCTCGAAGTGCGAGAATTGTACTCCTTGCAAAACGCCATCAAGTTGATGCCGTGTGGTGCCAGCGCCGGACCAATCGGCGGTGCCGGGTTCGCTTTACCCGCTTCGATTTGCAGTTTCACTGTTGTCTTGAGTTTCTTTGCCACGATCTTTCTCTCACTTTGCAGTTTGAATTTATTCCGTATCCAAGCCCGTCCTTCAAGCTCAGACACAATCAGGGTTTCCTCTTTCTTTGTCCTTAAACCTGTGCGAATTGCATGGCTATGCTTTATCTACCTGCAGGAAATCGAGCTCCACTGGTGTTTCACGACCGAAGAAGGAGACCATCACACGCACCTTTGCCCGCTCCATGTCAATATCAGCTACGGTTCCAATAAAATCATTGAATGGGCCATCGATGATGCGTACTTTTTGTCCTTCTGCATAAGCTACTTTAATACGCGGTGCATCGGCTTCCATGCGTTTAACAATCTGCGACACTTCTTCGGGTCTCAGGGGGGTCGGATCGTTTCCCATGCCAACAAAACCCGTCACACCCGGAGTGTTTCGCACGACGTACCAGGAATCTTCGTTCATGATCATCTGAACAAGGATATATCCCGGAAAAACGCGGCGTTCAACTGTGCGCCGCTTCCCGTCTTTAACTTCGATTTCTTCTTCGGTAGGCACAACCACATCGAAAATCTTGTTCTTCATTCCCATCGTTTCGATGCGCTGTTCTAAATTGTGCCTGACTTTATTCTCGTACCCCGAATAGCAATGGACCACAAACCATGCACGATCATCATCAGGCTCTGGTGGAGGCACAATGACGGTCTCTTCAACTTCAGTCTCTGCTTTTTCCGTCTGTTTGGCATCGATCGTATCGGTTTCATCTTCGAGGGAGTCGGCCTCAAGTTCGTCCTCGAGCTCTTCTTCTTCCGATGTATCCACTTTACTGGACTGTTCTTCGCTTTCTTCAGCCTGATCCTCGTCAACGAGTTCTGTCTCCGTGGATTCGCCCTCATGGTCGTCCTCGAGCTCCTCTTCTTCCGATGCATCTACTTTGCTGG
>JBGUDT010000023.1:0-37731 GCA_041821665.1 Anaerolineales bacterium | reverse complement strand
GGTTGTGGCTATACCGGGCTCAATCACACCGCACAAGAAGTTCCTGAGCGAAGTGTACGTGCTGACGAAGGAAGAAGGGGGACGCCACAAATCGTTCTTCACGGGGTATCGACCGCAGTTTTATTTGAGAACGATGGATGTCACGGGGACGATCGAGCTGCCTGAGGGCGTCGAGATGGTAATGCCCGGGGACAATGTAAATCTGACAGTGGAGCTGATCACGCCGGTGGCATTGGAAAAGGGTTCGACCTTTGCGGTGCGCGAGGGTGGTCTGACGGTGGGCGCGGGCAGAATCACCGAGATCTTGGATTAAGTGAGAAATGGCTAAACAAAAGATTCGCATTCGACTCAAAGCATACGATCATCGTGTCCTCGATCAGTCGGCACAGAGGATCGTCGAAACCGCAGAACGCACTGGAGCGAAAGTTATCGGACCAGTCCCTTTGCCTACAAAAATTGAACGTTTCACTGTTCGAAGGTCGCCGTTTATTGATAAAGATTCACATGAACATTTTGAGATACGGACCCACAAGCGATTGATCGATGTTGTTGATCCGGATGCGAAGACGATTGATACGCTGATGCGCCTAAACTTACCGGCAGGCGTCGACATCGAGATTAAGATTTAGAGGGTTATCGAGAAGCGAAATTTTTAGAAATTATTCTGGGGTCAGACAAGTACTGCACAGACAAGTGGCTCAATAGAAAAGAAGTCATTTTCTGATAGTTGACTGCCTGACGCTCGGGGATGATGCAGCCAAAGCCCTGGTTGACAGTCCCGTCAAGATTGATTTTAGGAGAAAATGGATGAAGGGGCTTATTGGAAAGAAAGTTGGAATGACCCAGTATTTCGACGATGAGGGCAATGTCGTACCTGTGACCCTAATCGAAGCTGGGCCATGTTTTGTTACCCAGGTTCGCAGTCCTAAGCGAGATCAATACCTTGCGATCCAGCTCGGATTTAGCGAAGTAAAACAGAAGAAATTGTCGGGTGGGCAGCTTGGTCATTTAAAACGAAATGATTACCCCCCGCTGCGCTTCTTGAGAGAATTTCGTGTGAAAACCACGGGAGAGCTCAAGGAGGGTGATCAGCTGAATGTGGATGTATTCGTAGTAGGGGATCAGGTTGATGTGATCGGGACAAGTAAGGGTAAAGGTTTTGCCGGGGCTATCAAACGTCACGGCTTTGCCCGTGGACCGAAGACCCATGGTCAATCTGACCGCATGCGCTCACCGGGATCCGCGGGTGCGACTACCACTCCAGGCCGGGTTTTCAAAGGGAAGCGTGGTCCAGGACATATGGGAACCGCTCGAGTGACGGCGCAGAATCTGCGTGTAGAGATTGTGGACCCTGAGAGGAATCTTCTCGGCGTTCGTGGCAGTGTGCCAGGAGCTCGAGGAGGCATCGTCATGATTAAAGAGGCAAGGAAGCAATAATTACTTGGGAGCAGTCATGAAGGTAGATGTTCTGAACATTGAAGGCAAGAAAGTAGATAGCACAGAGCTCCCGTCGCCGATATTTGAGGCGCCGATTCGAGAAGACTTGATGCATCAGGCATTTGTTCGCCAGCTTGCGAATGCACGGCTCGGTACGCATAGCACGAAGTCGCGAGGTGAGGTGGCAGGAGGCGGTGCAAAACCCTGGCGGCAGAAGGGGACTGGGCGTGCCCGTCATGGGTCGCGTCGATCTCCGATCTGGGTGGGTGGTGGTAAGACGCACACTCCAAAACCGCGGGATTATCGAAAGAAGATGCCAAGAAAGATGCGACGCGCAGCTTTGAGATCCGCACTTTCATTGAAGATTGCCGAAAATGGCATCCTGTTTCTCGATGAGCTGAAGATCGAAGATGCAAAGACGGAGCGAATGGTGACTGTGCTCAAGAACCTGACTGGTGGATCAACGACCCTGGTTATCCTGTCTGATTCGAATGAGAACATCGAACGATCCATCCGGAACATTCCTGAGGCAAAGACATTGCGAGCCAACTATCTTAACGTCAGAGATCTGCTCCAATTTGACCGTGTGATTATGCCCCTGGACGCCATCGAAGTTATTCAATCGTATCTGGGCGTCTGAAGAGGACAGAGATGAAAAATATTTACGACATCATACGTCGACCCATCATCACCGAGAAGTCGAGCTACCAGAGTGCAGTGCTTAATCAGTATGCATTCGAGGTCGATCCATCGGCGACGAAGGCTCAGATAAAGGAAGCCACTGAGACGCTTTTTGACGTAACGGTGGTCAGGGTCAATGTCATGAACCATCCTGCGAAACGCAATCGTCGGATGAAAAATCGCCGACTGTTGATCCGTAAAGGCGGTTATAAAAAAGCAATTGTCACGCTGAGCCCGGGTGATTCTATTGATGTGTTTGAAGGGGTACAGTAATGGCGGTAAAGAAATATAAACCTACCTCACCAGGTCGGCGGCACATGTCTGGCCATACCTTCGAAGAGATTACGAAGAGCACGCCGGAACCTTCTCTACTTGTTACCAGGCGAAAGCGAGCGGGACGGAACAACCAGGGGAGAATTACAGTTCGCCATCGCGGTGGCGGCGAGCGACGCCATATACGTAAGGTGGATTTTAAGCGTAAGAAACACGGGATTCCCGCAACCGTGGCTGCGATTGAATACGATCCAAATCGCTCGGCGCGTCTGGCATTGCTGCACTATGCCGATGGGGAGAAACGCTACATCATTGCACCCTTAGGTTTGTATGTGGGCGACAAAGTGCTCTCGGGGCCGAACGCTGAGGTTCGACCGGGTAATTGTCTCCCTCTTGCCAGCATTCCGCTTGGGACCACGATCCACAATATCGAATTGAAGGAAGGGCGTGGTGGTCAGATGGTGAGAGCGGCGGGTACCTCCGCACAGCTCCTGGGTAAAGAGGGTGCCTATGCTGCCATACGTCTGCCGTCCGGTGAGGTACGCAGGGTGCGGCAGACTTGCTATGCCACGATTGGCGAGGTCGGGAATCCTGACCATTCGAATATCAAGCTTGGCAAGGCAGGGCGAAAACGACACATGGGTATTCGTCCAACTGTGCGCGGCTCGGCGATGAGCCCACGCGATCACCCTCATGGTGGCGGCGAGGGAAGGTCCCCGATTGGGATGCCCGGACCGAAAAGCCCGTGGGGTAAACCCACGTTGGGAAAGAAGACTCGGCGGAATAAGAGTACGGAGAAGTACATCATCCGTCACCGATCGAAGCGTCGCCGTTAACTTTCAATACATGGACGGTGGAGGCGAAGAAAAATGTCTAGATCATTGAAAAAGGGTCCCTTTATTGACCCGAAGTTACTAAAAAAAGTTGAAGAGATGAACGAGCGCGGGGATAAGACGGTCATCCGAACGTGGAGTCGTGCTAGCACGATCTTCCCCCAAATGGTGGGGCACACCCTTGCCGTTCACGACGGTCGACGCCATGTCCCGATCTATATTACGGAGAACATGGTGGGCCATAAATTAGGTGAATTCGCACCGACGCGGACCTTTCGCGGACATCTCGGAAGAGATAGAACGACACGGGTGGAATGATCATGGGAATGGAAACTGACGTTCAAGCAACCACCCGATTCGTACCCATGTCACCCCAGAAGGTTCGTCTTGTGGTGGATGTTGTACGCGGAATGGAGGCGACCGAGGCTCTGGATACGCTGAGGTTTTTGAACAAGGCTGCGGCGAAACCAGTGTCGAAGGTAATCCGCTCGGCTATCGCAAACGCGGAAGAGAATATGGGCCTGAACCGAGATGATCTCGTTGTCTACAAGATTTACGCAGATCAAGGACCGATTCGGAAATGGCGGAGATTTGGAGCTAGGGGTCGCTTTAAGCCCATCCAACGCCGTTATTCACACATTTCCGTTGTACTGAGAGAGCGAGAAGCAACCGAAAGTTGAGACACACCGGATAGATTATACGGTGGCTATTATTTATGAGAATAACAAGGTGCAGCGGAAGTATTTCTGAAAGGAGAAAACATGGGGCGTAAAGTACATCCCATAGGTTTTCGTCTAAAGATAAACAAGACCTGGGAATCGCGGTGGTTCGCCAACCCTGATAAATATGCCGATCAGCTTCATGAGGATCGGGAGATCAGAGACTTAATCTATAAGACCACGCCACGAGCGGGTATTTCAAAGATTGAGATCGAGCGATTTCCGAACAATGTCCACGTGACCGTGCATACTGCAAAACCAGGCATCGTAATCGGTCGTAAAGGCGCCAATGTGAAAGAACTGCGACGCCGGCTGCAAGAGATGACCGGTACGGCGATCAAACTCGACATTGCCGAGATCAAAGAGCCTGACTTAGATGCCAAGCTAGTCGGCGAGAATATTGCCAACCAACTGGAGCGTCGAATCAGTCATCGTCGGGCAATGCAGCGAGCCGTGGGGCAGGCCATGCGGCAAGGGGCCGAAGGAATCAAGGTCATGTGCTCGGGTCGTCTCTCCGGTACAGAAATGGCCCGGCGGGAGTGGGTTCGAGAAGGTCGTGTGCCTGCTCAGACCCTGCGTGCCGATATCGATTTTGCCCGCGTTGAAGCGCTGACGACCTATGGACGTATCGGTGTGAAAGTATGGATATATAAGGGCGATATTTTGCCTGAGGGTGATAAAGAGCCCGAAGCCATGGATGTGTATGTCAGCGAGTAGGCTCGCATTTGAGGACTGCTCGAGGGTATGAGGTGGAATTATGTTGATGCCGAAGAGGGTTAAACATCAAAAGCAGATGCGGGGTCGTATGAAAGGCAAGGCGACTCGGGGTACAGATATCACCTTCGGAGATTATGGGCTTCAAGCGCTAGAACCTGGATGGGTGACCGCGCGGCAGATCGAAGCGGCACGAAGGGCGCTCGTGCGTTACATGAAGCGTCGCGGCAAGGTTTGGATCCGTATTTTCCCAGACAAACCAGTGACACAAAAAGCCGCCGAGACACGCATGGGTAAAGGGAAAGGCGCAGTCGATCATTGGGTGGCAGTCGTAAAACCGGGCAGAATTTTATTTGAGATTTCAGGTGTAACTGATGAAGGTGCACGAGAGGCGATGAGATTGGCCTCGCATAAGTTGTCGATCAAGACCAAATTTGCAGTACGTGATTCTCTAGGGAGAGAGTAAGTGATGAAGCCAAAAGATATCAGAAAACTCTCTGATGATGATGTCCAATCAGGATTGGATGATGCGAAGGAGAATTACTTCAAGCTCCGGTTCCAATTTACAACCGGACAGCTTACAGATCATACCCGCTTGAGCATCGCTCGTCGTGATATAGCACGCTATGCCACGATAATACGGGAGCGAGAACTCACTGCGGATGTTGAAGGAAGTGAATCATGAAAAACACTCGTCGGCGAATAAGCGGGGTAGTGACGAAAGTATGTTCAGAGAAGACGGTGTCGGTGCGTGTAGATCGCACTACGCGCCATCCGCTCTATGGGAAGGTCATTCGCCATAACAAGGCTTACATGGCGCATGATTTACTGGGTTGCAAACCTGGTGACAAGGTTCGCATGGTTGAGAGCAAACCCATTTCGAAGCGGAAACGCTGGGTGATCGAGGAAATCCTTGACCGTCCATCCGAGGTCGAGGTAAGCGCGAACCAGGTTGAAGCGATAGATGTCGAGGAGATTATCGCTCCGGTTGAGGGGGAGGCATGATCCAGCAGGAAAGCCGACTAACGGTCGCTGACAACACTGGCGGTCGAGAGTTACTCGTAATCCGAGTACTGGGTGGTTCGAAGCGACGCTATGGGGGCGTGGGCGATATCGTAGTAGGTACGATTAAGGTTGCCACACCCCATGGTGCAGTGAGCAAGAGTGATGTCGTCCGAGCCGTGATCGTGCGTACCGCCAAGGAGTATCGTCGGACGGACGGTTCGTATATTCGATTCGACGATAACGCGGTTGTGATCCTCGATGCGGATGGCAGAAACCCACGTGGCACTCGCATTTTTGGACCGGTTGCCCGTGAATTGCGCGAAAAGGGATTCACAAAAATAGTTTCACTCGCACCGGAAGTGCTTTAAGAGGAGGCGGCGTGTCTAAAAACTTACGCTTAAAACGCGGTGATAAAGTCCAGGTAATTCAAGGACATGATAAAGGGATGCAGGGCGAGGTTATGCGTGTATTGCCGAAACAAAGCCGCATCGTGGTGCAGGGTGTGAATATGCGAAAAAAAGCCCAGCGTCAGGTACAGGCTGGTGGTCGGACCATGAACCCGGGAATTATTCAATTTGAAGCCCCTGTGCATATTTCGACCGTCATGCTCCTTTGCCCGAAATGCAACGAACCCACTCGCGTGGGTGTGTTGCGGGAAGATGACAAGGTACAGCGGGTATGTAAAAAATGCCAGGTTGTACTTGACAGCTGATCCGTAACGGAGAACATAAAGAATGGCACATCATCTTAAAGAGCGATATACAAGCGAGATCCTTCCCGCATTAATGAAGGACTTCGATCTGAAGAATCCGATGCAAGCGCCTCGCGTCGAGAAGATCGTGGTTAACATTGGTGTTGGCGAGGCGATCGATAATGCCAAGGCGCTTGATGGAGCTGTCAACGACATGACGATCATGACGGGACAGGCTCCAGTAGTGACAAAAGCCCGTAAGAGCATCGCGAATTTCAACCTGCGGGAAGGACGGTCGATCGGCGTAAAAGTTACGCTGCGTGGCGAGAGAATGTGGTCATTCTTTGACCGTTTGATCAACGTGGCTCTCCCGCGGACGCGTGACTTCAGAGGTGTTTCCCCGAACAGTTTCGATGGACGAGGCAACTTCACGCTCGGTGTCAGAGAACAGCTCATTTTCCCTGAGATCGACTATGACAAAATCGATAAAATCCGAGGTTTCGAAGTGACCTTTGTCACAACCGCGGAAGACGATGAGCAAGGACGTCAGCTGCTCAGTAAACTGGGTATGCCCTTCGGGAGAGGCGATATCTATGGCTAAAACATGTATGCCCATTCGAGAAACCCGTCGTAAGTACAAGGTCCGAGTACGGAACAGATGCAGGATCTGCGGTCGACCTCGAGGCTATTACCGCCGGTTCCAGCTTTGTCGAATATGTCTGCGTGAGCAGGCCTTAGAGGGCAAGATTCCCGGCCTGGTGAAAGCATCCTGGTAGGACTCTACGTCCAGAGAGGTATCTATGACCATCAGTGATCCAATTTCAGACATGTTGACCCGCATCCGTAATTCGATTATGGCAGGGCATCAAACTGTCTCACTACCGAGTTCGAAAATGAAACTCTCCATTGTTAAAATTCTCCAAGAAGAGGGTTTTATCAAGGACTTTGAAGCAGTTCAGGTGGAGGGTAAGCCCACACAGACGATTCGTATCCGATTGAAGTACGTCGGTGTACGTAGGGATCGCAAACCCGTTATTGCGGGCTTGAGACGTGTGAGCAGCCCCGGTCGGCGGGTTTATGTCGGGAAGAAGGAAATACCCTGGGTACAGGCTGGCTTAGGGGTCGCAATTTTGACAACGCCGAAGGGTGTCATGACGGGTGGGCGTGCACGCCAACTGGGTGTGGGTGGCGAAGTACTTTGTGAGGTCTGGTAGGTAAGATCATCCCTTCTCGATGCTTTCGCGATAGTCGGGTCGGGAATTGTTTAAATAAAAATTGGACTCATTGTTGAGTAGTTAGAAAGAGGAGGAACAAGTGTCAAGGATTGGTCGCATGCCAATTGAAATTCCCGAAGGCGTGCAGGTTGACATTAAGGATTCGCATGTCAAGGTCAAAGGACCGAAAGGCGAGTTGGCATTCGGATTCCGAGATGAAATGTCTATCAAGCTGGAGGATGGAAACGTTACCGTTGAAAGACCTTCAGATGCGCCTCAGATGCGCTCGCTTCATGGGTTGACGCGTTCTCTCATCAATAACATGGTTCTCGGTGTGACGGAGGGATATGAGAAAACGCTTCAAATCGAGGGGGTCGGTTATCGGCCTGAACTGGAAGGGACGGATCTCATTCTCCACCTTGGATTTTCACATCCGGTCACGGTTACCGCTCCGGAAGGAATTACGTTCGAAGTGGATACACGGGCCCGGTTAGTCAAAGTTCAAGGGATCGATAAGGAATTGGTCGGTCGTACTGCTGCGGACATCCGAAAGATTCGACCTCCAGAGCCCTATAAAGGGAAAGGAATTCGATACTTCGGAGAATATGTCCGGCGAAAGGCAGGCAAGGCCGGCAAGGTGATGGCGTAATCATGGCAAAGAGTTCAAGAAATGAGCAAAGACTCCGTCGACATCGTCGAGTTCGGAAAAAGGTATCAGGAACCGCGGATCGACCGAGACTGAACATATTTCGCAGCCTCAACCACATTTATGCTCAGGTGATTGATGATGCTGCCGGACACACCATCGTAGCTGCCTCGACACTCGATGATGAGATCAAGCCGAAGTTGAAGGGCTTAAAGAAGTCAGAGCATGCAGCAATGGTGGGAACAGTGATTGCCGAAAAATCGAAGGCGGCAGGGATTACGACCGTCATATTCGATCGTGGCGGCTACCAATATCATGGCCGCGTCCGATCATTGGCCGAAGCTGCTCGCGAGGCTGGTCTTAAGTTTTAGGCTGAAGGGAGAGCAATACGTGAGACGAGATTTTAGAAAACGCGGGGATGATCGTGAAGAGCTTGATGAACGAGTGATCGATATCACTCGTGTAGCGAAAGTTGTGAAAGGGGGTCGTCGATTTGCCTTCCGCGTATCCGTTGTCGTGGGTGATAACAAGGGCAAGGTTGGGTTAGGCGTGGGCAAAGCTCGAGGTGTACCGGACGCCATCCGTAAAGCGAGTGATAAGGCTCGTAAAGCGATGGCCCCGATCCCCACCGTGGGCACGACGATCCCTCACGAGATTATCTCCAAACACGGGGGTGCGAAGGTGCTTCTCAAGCCAGCTTCCCCGGGTACCGGTGTCATCGCAGGAGGCGCTGTGCGAGCGGTTCTTGAAGCTGCGGGTGTGAAAGACATCCTTACGAAGTCACTGGGTAGTACGAATGTACTTAACGTTGCCCAGGCGACGATAAAGGGCCTCAACGATTTACGACAGGTGGAAGAGGTCGCCGCCATTCGAGGCAAGGATCCAGCAGATTTAAAACCATTCTGGGAGCGGAAGCGTGATGGCTAAGCGAAAAACGAAGAAAGATCTGCGCGTGACCTTGGTCCGTAGCCCGATTGGATATCCAGAGCGACAAAAACGCACTGTAAAGGCTCTAGGCCTTCGACGTTTGAACCAGTCTGTGGAGCATTTTGATCGCCCAGAAGTGCGTGGGATGATCGAAAGTGTTCATCACATGGTTCGCGTGGAGGAGATAGGTTAGACATGAAGCTACATGAACTCAAACCGAGACCGGGCGCGACAAAGCGCCGTAAGAGAGTCGGTCGTGGCATTTCGGCAGGGCAAGGAAAGACAGCCGGACGGGGCACGAAGGGCCAAAAAGCACGTTCGGGGTGGGGGGGGAAGTTGTACCACCAGGGTGGAAATGTACCCTTTTATCGGACGCTTCCTTTTAAACGAGGCTTTACGAACATCAACCGTGTACGATGGTCTGAGGTAAACCTTGAGCGGCTTGAAGAATTCAAGGCAGATGCGGAAGTATCTCCTGAAAGCCTGGTTTCAATTGGTGTGCTGCGTGACCTCAAGCACCCGGTCGTTTTGCTCGGACGAGGAGAAGTTAAAGTCCCATTGAAAGTCCGAGTGCATCGGATTACGAACGGTGCACGGTCAAAGATCGAAGCTGCAGGTGGCAGTGTTGAGGTCATAGAACGGTGAAACCACAAGGACGACGTAAGAGGATCAACCTATGAGAAGGTCAACCTTTCGTTTTCTATTTATTTCACCCGATATTCGGAACCGCCTGCTGATCACGATCTTGCTCCTGGTCATCTATCGCCTGGCAGCGCATGTTCCGGTGCCAGGTATCGATCGAACAGCTGTGCAGTCTATCATGAGCGGATCCGGGGCGGGGCAGACACTCTTCGGGTTGCTGGACCTCCTTTCCGGTGGAACCGTATCGAATTTCTCTGTGCTGGCCATGGGGGTATACCCATACATCACCGCTCAGATCATCCTTCAGCTTCTGGGCCCCATCATTCCCTCCTGGCAAGCGCGCTCCGAGGATGACCCACGAGAATACAGAAAATGGATGGAGAAGTGGACCTACTTTCTGGCTGTTCCGATGGCTTCACTCACGGCGGTCGGTCAAATTCGCTTATTTGAGCAATACGCGGGCCAGCAAGGTGGGAGCGTTCTGGCGTATCAATTCGGGCTGAATGTTCAGACATTTACGACCATCCTAACTATGACGGCGGGAACGATGTTTGCGATCTGGCTCGGTGAGCTCATTTCCGAATACGGGGTTAAGAATCAGGGTCTTTCGCTTATTATCTTCGCTGGTATCGTTTCTCGCATGCCATCCAACTTTGGTCAGATTCTCTCCGGACAGAGCCAAGTCGTGGTCTTGCTCCTGTTCTTAATCTTCCTCATGCTCGCTACGATTTTCGCAATTGTGTTCGTCCAGGAGGGGCGCAGGAATGTGCCAGTTATGTACCCGGGTCGACGTGTTGGGAATCGGATGTCGATGCCCGTTAAAGGGACACTCCCATTAATGGTAAACATGGCAGGAATGATCCCGATCATCTTCGCACAATCTTTGCTCACCTTTCCGGCTGTTCTGGCACAATTCTTTGTGACATCTTCGAACGAAACAATTCAGAACATTGCCATCTGGCTGCAATCTACCTTTGGCGGCATCAGTAATACCTACTGGATCCTATATTTCCTGATGGTCGTAGGTTTTACTTTCTTCTACACAGATGTCTTGTTTGCACAGCAAAACTACGGTGAAAACCTGAAGCGCTCGGGTGCGCAGATCCCTGGTGTAACCAGGGGCGCTCCGACTCAACGTTATCTCACACGAGTCCTCCGGCGCATCACTTTTCCGGGAGCTGTGTTCCTGGGATTGGTTGCGGTCATGCCGTTTCTTGTGGGACTGATCTGGCCGGTGGGAGGGGGCAACACAGGATTACTGCTCGTATCTTCATCGGGTTTGTTGATTGTCGTTGGTGTGGTTCGGGATCTATACAGGTCTATCGAAGCCGAGCTGAAACTTCGCGGTTACGACTCCGCCGTGCTTGTGCGGTAGGCTTTCTCACAAGCGTGGTTGTTTTATGAACCTTAACAGGAACAGAGGATGGATCTCTAGACATAAAGTCGACCCGCGAGTGTGCGAGATGTTGGGATACAGAGAGTAAGCATGCATTCAAACCGTGGTGTAATTCTCAAGAGCAACAAAGAACTCGCATTGATGCGAGAGGCGGGGAGAATCAACGCTCAAGCGTTGACCGCTGCGGTGTCCGTGGTGAAACCAGGCGTCAGCACACACACAATCAATGACGCCGCTGCACAGGTTCTCCGCGATTATGGAGCCGAACCAGCATTCGTTGGTGTCCCTGGTGCGTACCCATACCCGGCCGAGACCACCATCTCGATAAACGATGAGCTGGTGCATGGCATCCCGGGGAAGCGAGTGCTGGATGAAGGGGACATTGTCAGCATAGATTGCGGGACAATCTACCAAGGTTTCGTCGGAGACTCAGCTCTGACAGTTCCGGTCGGAACTGTATCGGACGAAGCCCAGCGTTTGATGGATGCAACCCGTGAAGCGCTATTTATCGGAATAGCAGAAATGCTTCCTGGAAATCGCAGCGGTGATGTTTCTGCGGCGATCCAGGTTTACATTGAGGCCCAGGGGTTCCAGGTTGTACGTGAATATACCGGACATGGTGTTGGTCGCAGTATGCATGAGGATCCTCAAGTTCCAAATTATGGCCGGGAGGGCAGAGGGGTCGAGTTGAAAACAGGTATGACGGTTGCCTTAGAGCCCATGGTGCTTTCGGGGGGATATGAGACCCGTATCCTCAAAGACCAGTGGACGGTGGCTTCCCGGGACGGGAGATTGACTGCCCATTTTGAACATACCGTCGCTGTAACAGATAACGGGCCCTGGATTCTCACCCTGATCGATGACGATCTGGACGAGGGTGAATGGACTCGGTATAATAATTACTTTGCTGATCGTCGGGGGGAAAGTGTACGTGAAGGAGGCTAGAACCAGATGAAAGTATCATCGTCTGTACGAAAACGTTGTCCAAAATGCAAGATTGTTAAGCGACGTGGCAAGGTGTATGTAATTTGTGAAAATCCACGTCACAAGCAGAGACAGGGATAAATTCATGGCAAGAATTGAAGGCGTTGACCTACCGAGAGAGAAACGTGTTGAAATCGGTCTGACCTACATCCATGGGATCGGCCGGAGCACCGCTCAGAAGGCGCTCGTATCTACAGGCATAAGCCCTGAAAGACGCGTGCGTGATCTGACCGAGGAAGAAATCACCGGCTTACGAGATTTCATCTCTCAGAATCTAACCGTGGAAGGTGACCTACGGCGAGAAGTCCAAATGAATGTCAAGCGATTGATAGAAATTGGATGCTATCGCGGTTTACGTCATCGACGAAATCTTCCGGTGCATGGTCAACGCACCAGGACGAATGCACGCACACGTAAAGGACCGAAGAAGACGGTTGCTGGGCGTGGCCGTAGACGAGGCACCAAGAAGAAGTAAGTTAACCATCTCTCGGACAATCCGCGGTATGGATCTGGGTATTCTTCCACCCACGCGGCGATCATGCAGCAGGAGTGTCTGAGTCATGGAAATTGAAAAATCACAAAGATAGGCGGAGATATGGCAAGAGGAGCAACAGGTTCACGGCGCAGCGGTTCCCGAAAGGTGAAGCGGACGCTTTCCCATGGACGAGCATATATCCATGCAACGTTCAACAACACGATCGTGACCATCACAGATCTGCAAGGCAATGTTGTTGTTTGGGCAAGCGCTGGCTCTGTGGGATTTAAGGGATCGAGAAAGAGTACGCCCTATGCAGCCGGTCTGGCGGCGAAGGAAGCCCTAAAAGCAGCTAATGATATTGGGTTACAAGAAGTTGACATCATGGTGAAGGGCCCTGGCCCTGGACGTGAAGCTGCCATTCGTGCTCTTATCGCATCAGACCTGCGAGTGCGGTCGATCAGTGATGTCACACCTGTACCCCACAACGGCTGTCGTCCGCCAAAGAAACGCCGCGTGTAGGTAGAAGGAAGGAAAACCCGAAATATGGCAAAGTATAGAGGACCAGTGTGCAAGCTCTGCCGTCGAGAAGGCGAAAAACTTTTCTTAAAAGGGCAGCGCTGCTTTACACCAAAATGCGCTTTCGAACGAAGGAGTTATCCCCCTGGAGAACATGGGAAAGACTCCCAGTTCCGGCGGCGACGAGTCTCCGATTATTCCAGACAGCTAAGGGAAAAACAGAAGACTCGCCGGGTTTATGGAATCACCGAGCGTCAATTCCGACGCTATTATCGCACCGCAATGCAAGAGAGAGGCATGACGGGTGAGAATCTTCTCCGTCTCTTGGAGAGGCGACTGGACAACGTCGTCTTCCGCCTTGGCTATGCAGAAAGTCGTGCGCAGGCACGCACGCTCGTGACCCATGGACATTTTAATGTCAATGGACGCCGCACTGACATTCCTTCCATGCTTGTAGGGGAAGGTGATGAGATTGAAGTGCGGGAGGGTTCTCGAAAGCGAACCTACTTTAAACAACTACCTGAAATTGCTGAATCAAAAACCGTCCCCGAATGGTTGGAGAGGGATATCAGCATCCTGTTTGGGAAAATCGTAAAAATGCCCGAACGCATGGACGTGGATGCTAATCTCAACGAACAATTAATCATCGAGTTTTACTCGCGGTAGACCGAATGAATTCGCAGAAACGCGGATTGAATCGTGGAGGATAATGTGGTCGTCACCACCAATATTGTCATGCCCAAGATCGAGCGCGAAGCCGTAGCGCTCAATTACGGCAAATTCGTTATCAGTCCATTGGAAGCCGGATATGGCGTCACGCTTGGGAATTCGCTACGTCGGATTCTTCTCGCCTCCCTCGAGGGCGTTGCTGTGACATCTATCCGCGTCACCGATGTGCCGCATGAATTTATGGATATCCCTGGAGTACGTGAGGATGTGCTGCAACTGATGTTGAACATCAAGAAGCTCCGTCTGATCGTGCACGAGGGAGAGAGCGCACGACTTCGGCTCGAGGTAAAGGGCGAAGGCGTGGTGACAGCTGCCGACATCATCGCACCAGCGGAAGCCGAGATTGTCAACCCTGAGTTGTATCTTCTCACCGTGGACGATGATAAAGCACATCTGGAAATCGAGATGAACGTTGAGCGCGGCCGGGGTTATTCACCTTCGGATGAACGTGGCAGACTTCCAATTGGGGAACTGCCGACGGATGCGATCTTCAATCCTGTTAGAAAGGTGAACCACGAAATTGGTCGAGCGCGCGTGGGACAGGATACAAGCTTCGATCGTCTGATCATCGAGATCTGGACGGACGGGACGATGAAGCCGGAGGAAGCTCTCAGCCGAAGCGCGCAAATACTTATGGCGCACATTCGGGATATTGGGGGAGTTACAGAAGAAAGCCTCATGGTTGCGGCGACAGAAGAAGAACCTGTCCACGATGCCAGCGAAACATATGAGACACCTATAGAAAATCTAGACCTATCGGTACGGGTATTTAATTCCTTGAAGCGAACGGGAATCACGAACGTTGGTGAGGTCCTTGATATGCTTGAGAAGGGTCCAGAGGCTATGCTTTCCATCAGGAACTTTGGTGAGAAAAGCCTTGATGAATTGAAGGATCAATTAAAGGAAAAAGGCTACCTTGACGATGAGGGCGTAGAAGCAGCCGACGCGGAGTGAGATAACGATGAGACATCGAGTTTACGGGCGACGCTTAAGCCGATCGAGAGGGCATCGAAATGCCCTCAGGCGCAACCTGATCAAAGATCTGTTCTTGCATGAGCGCATACGAACTACCAAAGCCAAGGCTTCTGCGGTGCGTGGTTATGCT
This sequence comes from Anaerolineales bacterium, assembly GCA_041821665.1. Classification (GTDB taxonomy): domain Bacteria; phylum Chloroflexota; class Anaerolineae; order Anaerolineales; family E44-bin32; genus E44-bin32. Next base: position 22,741 of record JBGUDT010000023.1, on the reverse strand, counting down.
GAGAAGATGATCACCATGGCGAAGCACGGCAATGAGGCTGGCGGTTCGAAAGCAGTACATGCTCGCCGCACAGTTGCGGGTCGCCTTAATAACCCCGAGGCTGTGATGAAATTATTTGATGACATCGCTCCTCGCTACGTGGATCGCCCCGGCGGGTATACGAGGATTCTCAAACTGGGACCGAGGCAGGGAGATGCTGCTGAAATGGTCCTGCTGGAATTGGTTGAAGAATAAGCTGGTATGGAACCAGCACAGGTGAACGCCAAAGATCGTTCGCCTTATGCAGCTTACAAATCTATCGTTGCTTATGACGGGACTGATTTTCATGGTTCCCAGCGCCAGAAGAAGGACGTTCGTACGGTGCAGGGTGTCCTGGAAGATGCGCTTAGGAAGCTTGGATGGGATGATGCATCCATTCTAGTAGCCGGGCGTACAGATGCTGGTGTACATGCCCGTGGTCAGGTGATCAGCTTTCGCTTGAGGTGGAAGCACTCTCCTGATACGCTCTGTGCAGCGCTGAACTCGTATCTCCCACACGATGCAGCTGTGAGAGAGGCCATGCGTATTGCGGATGATTTTCATCCTCGATTCTCGGCCCTGAAGCGTTGCTACTCGTATACGGTGTTTGTGGGGAAGTCGCGGGAGCCACTGCAGGAACGTTATGCCTGGCGACTGGCTCATGTTCCAGATTTCCAAGCATTAAACAGCGCATCCGCGCTTATGCTTGGTGAGCATGATTTTGGGGCTTTTGGCACGGCTCCCACGAGTGGTGGAACGACGGTCAGAACCGTCTTCAGCTCAACGTGGCGCCAGCGTGGTGAAATGCTTCGGTTCGAGATCGAAGCGAATGCGTTTCTCTATCGGATGGTGAGACGGATCGTAGCAGCTACCCTGGAAGTTGCTCTTGGACGAGAGCAGGAGAGCTCTATTCGACGGCTGATTGATGACCCGAGTGCACGTTGGGAAACGAGGCTTGCACCCGCGAGAGGGCTGGTACTGGAACGAGTTGAGTACCCGAGCGACGAAGATGAGTTGTATCGGAGCAGTGCCAGCGACGCTCCTGATACAGCAACAAGTTAATCAATTTGCATTCCTGTAGGTTGAGGTTAGGAGAGCTAGACGTGCAGAAAACGTATTATCCAAAGCCAGGCGATGTGACACGTGATTGGTATATCATTGACGCCGAGAATCAAAACCTCGGGCGTCTTGCAACTCAAATTGCGACACTTCTGATTGGCAAGGGAAAACCCGAATATACGCCTGGCGTGGATGTTGGCGATTTCGTGATCATCTTGAACGCCGAGAAAATTACGGTCACTGGAAATAAGCTAGACGACAAGATGTATTATCGACATTCAGGTTATCCTGGTGGGCTAAAGGCTATAAGCCTCAGGAACCAATTAGAGAAAAATCCTGACCGTGTGATCACAGCAGCAGTTTGGGGCATGATCCCACATAACAGGTTCGGTCGAAAGATCATAAAGAAGCTCAAGGTATACCGGGGTATTGAGCATCCCCACAAAGCGCAGAAACCGAAAAAATTGGAACTCACATCATAAGACCTTGAGCAGAATTAGATCAAGGAATCAGCATAGGAAGGCAAGCATATGGCGGCGAAGTATATTGAAGGCATAGGACGAAGAAAGACGAGCTCGGCACGAGTGCGCATTGTGCCTGGGAGCGGTGAGTTTGTTGTGAATGGGAAATCAGGACCTGACTATTTCACGCGACAAGGGGATATGGACATTATCCTGGCCCCAATGCGAATTGTGAATTTGGAAGGTAAACTTGATGTTTCCGTTCTTGTCATGGGAGGCGGCGTGAGCGGTCAGACTGGCGCCGTTCGCCACGGTCTGGCGCGGGCCATCATAAAAATGGAGCCGGATCTCCGTCCAGCTATCCATGCAGAAGGTTTCCTCACGCGGGATTCACGCATGAAGGAGCGAAAAAAGCCCGGTTTGAAGAGAGCGCGGAAGGCGCCTACGTATACCAAGCGATAGGAAATAGCAATTGCTTCATATTGTCTAGGCAAGATGATTCCGGTCGGGGAAAACTTTTTCCCCGACCGCTGTTTTATTAGGAGTATGGCGTGAGTGGAAAAATCACAATCGTAGGACTCGGACCCGGTGGTATTCATTTACTCACACGGCAGGCGTGGGAGTTGCTAAATGCTGCTGAGAAGGTTGTGCTTAGAACTCGGCACCACCCGATCCTTCAGGACTTCCCAGACACGATCAACTTCACCTCGTTCGATGATTTTTATGAACAAGAGGAAAGTTTTGAATCAGTATATGGGCATATCGTGGCCGAGCTCCGCAAGATGGTCATGGAAGGTGATGTTATCTATGCTGTCCCGGGTGATCCTCTTGTCGGAGAAGCGACCGTTACTGCATTGATAGATGTAGCAAAAGAGGATAATTTTCCTATCGAGATCGTACACGGTGTGAGCTTTATCGAGCCTTGCCTACGTCTTGTGGGTTACGATGCCCTTGATGGCATTACGATCGTAGATGGGTTAGAACTAGCGGGTGCCCATCATCCCAACTTCCCACCGGATATGCCCGCGCTAGTGGGTCAGATTCATTCACGATTGGTTGCATCGGGTGTCAAGCTCACTCTCATGAATCAATATCCTGTCGAGCATGAAGTCGTCCTTATCCACGCTGCAGGAACAGATCAAGAATCAATCTCGCATCAGCCACTCTTCGAAATTGATCGAGACTTGACGATAGATCATTTGGTGGCGTTGTACGTTCCACCACTTCCAGACGAGTCGGCGTTCGAGAGTTTCCAGGAAACGGTCGCACATCTACGAGCACCGGATGGATGTCCATGGGATCGGGAGCAGACCCACAGCTCCTTACGAGGTCACATATTGGAGGAGGCTTACGAGACTCTTGAGGCGCTTGATACAGGAGATATGTCGGCGTTGAGGGAGGAGCTTGGGGATTTGCTTCTTCAGATTGTTTTGCAGGCACAGATAGCGACGGAATCAAATGCCTTTACGATGGCGGATGTGATTGCTAGCATCCAGGAAAAAATAGTACGCAGGCATCCCCACGTTTTTGGCAATTTGGATCTCGAAGGTACCGCGGAGGTATTACAAAACTGGGAAGCGTTGAAAGAAGATGAGCGCAGACAAGGTGCGAAATCCGGGGGCCTTTTATCAGGGGTTCCGAAAACTTTACCTGCATTGGCGCAAGCAGCCGAGATACAGAGCCGTGTGGTGAGGGTAGGTTTCGATTGGCCGGATATTACAGGAGTGATTGAGAAGGTAGAAGAAGAGCTTGGTGAGGTACAGAGCGCATCCGGTGAAGATGACCAGGCAGCGGAGATTGGCGATCTACTTTTTGCCGTTGTGAATTATGCACGCTGGCTTGATGTTGATCCTGAATCAGCTTTGCGAGAGGCGAATGTGCGCTTTCGACATCGTTTCAACCAAATCGAGAAAGCAGCACTCCGCCAAGACAAAAGGGTATCTGATCTGAGTCTGGATGAGATGAATGACCTATGGGAAGAGGCTAAAGGGAGATCCTCTTCCACTAAAGATCGAGATAGTTGAACGGTATGTACCCCATGAGATGTATAGAAGCTGCTAGTGGAACTACCTAAATTGAATTAACTCGTTGGTGCTGCCAGCTTCGTTGTATTCAATCCTCAGAATTTGAAGCGTTCATCTTGAGATCCAATTCAAATCATCCATTCGATCAGCAGTCGAAGTATCGTCCGGTATAAGGTGAAATCGATGTTGAATTATTTAGCCATAGTGAAGTTCTGTATGACGGTATCGTGTCTTTCTGTATTTATCGCCAGCTGCCAACCTTCTCGATCGGACGATCAGCAACAGCTTCAATCCACAGTCGCAGGGATAAGTGATATAGCCACGAAGCAACTTCTGCCACAAGCTGAAGTGCTGCCTGCTTCGGGGGATAAGCAGGTCTTATATGGGTACACATATCATCGCGCGGATGGGAACCGCCTTGTGGGAGGTATGGGTGATTTACCCGAGCAGGAGCCGATTGATATCCGCCTTGGCGGGATCCCTGCCTGGATTGTCAGCGCGCCGTATGAGGATGGAAGCGTATGGGTAACGGTCTCAGAGGAAGGAGATGTTCAGGCGTTTCTGCTTAAGGGAAGGGAAGTGGTTGACGTCGGAATCGACTCCGAAGTTCTCCCGGAAATGATGCCGCCGAGCTTGAAGGTTGATGGAGGTTCCATTAACCTGCTTGTCGGGATTCCGGGGATTACCTCAAACACAACTTCTCCTGTAGAGACGCTTTGGGGTTCGGGAGAGCTTTTTATTGGCAAGAACGGCGATCTCATTTATCGAGATAAGAAGGTCGTGGCCTTTGAAGAATTGGATCTGCTTCGTGATGGTCTGATTTTGCAGAATGACGAAGGTCAACTGCTCGTTCTGTCAGAACCAACAGAACAATATCCGCATGGTGTCTTGGGCGACGAATTTGAAGCGAAGTCAATTTCATTTATAACCCTTTTTCCAGAGTTCTCATCCCGCAGAATTGGAGTCCAACAACCTCTTGTGATCGAGGGTCGCAGCGCTATCTGGGCGGATGTCAATGAAGATGGGGAAGATGAGATCATCGTGACCGCGAGTGAATCCCAGCAAGGGGCTCGTTTGCTCATATTCGGCGAGGATGGGGCTCTGCTTGCAGAGAGCACACCGATCGGACAGGGCTTTCGCTGGCAGCACCAAATCGCTGTCGGTCCTTTTGGTCCACATGGTGAAATCGAACTCGTGAGTGTGCGTACTCCGCATATAGGTGGCGAGGTGAACTACTATCGCTGGGAAGGTGATCGTCTCATCCTTGTAGCAAACATCGATGGTTTCTCTTCGCACGTTATCGGCTCGCGTAACCTCGACATGGCAATAGCAGGGGATTTCGATGGAGACGGCGTTCCTGAGGTGCTTGTTCCCGACCAGGCCATGCTGAATCTTGCGGGTCTTCAAAGGGTAGATTCCGGAGTGGAGGTTGATTGGGTGCTTCCCATTGGTTCGAAGCTTCGGTCCAATCTATCGGTAGCAGTATTAGCTAACGGGAGTGTTGTCCTTGGAGCCGGAAGAGCAGATGGGGTTCTGCGTTTGTGGCCCACGGACGATTAATTAAAAGAAGCACCCCCAGACCTGAGGGGGGCAAGCCCGGGGGCGGTCGCGACATTGGCAAAAAGCCACGTGACGACGTTCGAATTATAAAAAGGATAGGCTCATTCTTTCCATAGGCAAATGGTCCCGATATTTGGAGCAAGCTTGTTATTGATGGATGTGGCACCTGCCCAGATCAAGGAAATGACCCATACAATGGACCATTTCAGCAGAGGCGGGTTTGTGAGATATTCATTCAACCCGTGGGAATGCTTGCGAGGATTTCCTCACTGTGTTCTGCGGGTTTAACCTTCTCGAATACCGCCAGGATTTTTCCATCTTTACCTATGAGAAACGTTGTGCGGTGGACTCCTTCATATTTCCTACCCATAAAATTTTTCTGACCCCAAACGCTGTATTGATCAGCTATTTCATGATCCTCATCCGCTAATAGTGTGAAGGGTAATTCAAATTTCTTTTTAAATTTCGCCTGGTCCTTAACAGAATCCGGGCTTACCCCGAGGATCACGACCCTGGCGTCTTCATAGGCGCTGTAATCATCGCGGAAACCACAAGCTTCTTTTGTACATCCAGGAGTGTCAGCTCTCGGGTAGAAATAGAGTACGACAACTTTACCCTGATGATCCGATAAGTGCATAGATTCACCCTCATCGGTAAGTGCTTCGAAATCGGGTGCCTGTTCACCAACTGTAGGAAGTTCCATAGTTCACTCCGTTTTCATAAAAATTGAGATGGGGATTGATGGGCGAATTCTAACACTTAGCTGAGGATGAATCCCACCAGTGTGAGGTAGGCAGTGAGCGCAAACAATCCAATGGCCCCAAGTGTGAGGGTCAGCCACCGTGTTGGGTATCCCCGTCTGATCCTCTCAAATTGCCAGAGCTGAGCCAATGCCAATGGAAGGGCGATGAGCGAACCGAGCACTACCCGGGGTGGGAGACCATTGAAGTACGCCATCACGAGACTGACTCCTGCGATGGCAATGGCAGCATCATGCAGCCTCATTCCCGTTTTCCAACCTGCTCGGATCATCAGCGTGCGTTTATTGTTCTTTAAATCAGATGCATAATCCGGGAGTTCAAATGCAAGCATCATCGCAAAGTGCAGGGCGATCAGGGGCATGGTGCTCATTATGACCAGTTTGTGAAGTTCATCTGTTTGAAGAGTAAAGGCAAGTGCCGGAACGAATCCAGCGACGATGAAGGATGTTGTCAGCTCACCATATCCCGAGTTCGACAATTTCAAGGGTGGGGAGCTGTAGAAGAAAGCCCCCGCGAACGCGATCAAAATAATGAGCCATGAGACGATGGATGTCTTACCAGCCACAAGGAGAACGACTGATGCAGTTGCTGCTATTGTGATGGCTGCTGCCGCCGAATAGAGTGCGGTATCCCTGGACAGTTTATCCGGTCCGATTGCTCCACTTCCTCCAGTGAATGGTGTGCGATTTTCGTTTTCCTCATCATTCGTGGTGTCATAATACTCGTTGAGGTAATGTGTCATGAGCTGGATCGACGTGACAATAATCTGGCCCAGTAAATAAATGCTTGCGACGATCTGGAAGCCAAGATAAGCGGCGATGGCAGCGCCTAAAGCGTAAAGAAGAATTCCGCCGAGAAGGAAGAGTGGTCTGCTGAGTTGGAAGAATAAGCGTAATTGCCGCCAGGTGATCTTCAAGCCTTCACCTCCCATGCGAAAGAGCGGTCACCTGGGTGGGACCCTTCCTCATATGTTGCAATACGGATGAGGCTTGCAGGATTCTCAAGAGCGTGACAGCCAAATGCCACCCCGAAAGGCGCCAGAACAAGCGTCGGTTCGTCACACACTAACTTATGGACCTGGTCAAAGGTTGGTGAATCTTGTCGGAGATCATGCCAGATGAACTCGACATTACCATCGATAAGAAACCAGATCTCATCCGCTGCTTCTCGCAGGATCATCATGCACTCCGCACTTGGATCTTTTCGGATCAGCATCATCTCACCAAATCTGAGCAGAAGATGATCAGTCTCTCGAAGGAGCATAAGCGTAGTCCCAAGCGAAGAATCAGCGCTTGAGATCTTTTTTGTGAAGTAACCATAGATTGCCGAGTCATTACTCATTGGAATCCTTTGCGCCTTTCCCCCATTCCCCAATCCCTGATCCCCTTTTTACTTATTGCCTTCTTCCCCTGTGCCTTCGTGCCCATTTGCCTTGTTGCCTAGCATCCTAATCCCTAATCCCAATTCCCTTACTCCCTATCTCATTGTTCCTGCTAATTCTACCCCGGGTCGAAAAATCTCGACTGTCTTCCCGTACCGATCGCTGCGTCTAAAACCGAGAAGGGTTGTGATCTCTGGATAGTTTGTGAATGGTTTAATCAAGGAAGTGTTGTCTTGCAAGGATGAGTATCGGATTAGAGAAGTTTGTTCCCGCCATCAACGGCTAAAGTCTCGCCCGTGATGTAATCATTTTCACAGAGAAAGATGACAGCTCGAGACACATCCCCTGCGTTCCCCGTCCGCTGGAGGGGGAGAGCTGCGCCGATCTCATTCCACCGATCATCATCCAGGAATTCGGGTTTCATCACTGGGCCAGGGGCAACACCGTTCACGCGAATATCCGGTGCGAACGCCGCGGCTGCAACCTGAGTGAGCATTTCAACACCCGCTTTGCTGATCGAATGGACGGGATAACTCGCCCATGGCCGCAGTCCAGCAACATCTGAAATATTAATGACGACACCCTTGCCCGGCAGCATTTGTCTTGTCGCTTCTTGGATACAAAAGAATGGAGCTCGTAAATTTAGCGCCATCGATCTGTACCAGGCGTCGCCATCGACATCGAGGAAATCGATCTTCTCCATGATGGCAGCTGAATTTACGAGAATATCTAATCGATTGAAAGATGAGTCGACAGTGCTGAATAAGCTCTTGAGTTCGACTTGATCTCGCAGGTCAGTCTGGACTGAAATCGCACGCACCCCGCAGGCCTCGATCTCTCGCAAAGTCTCAGCAGCTTCCTTACCTGAACTGTGATAATGCAGGATAAGGTTGCAGCCTCGTTTCGCTAACCCGAGAGCGATCTCTCGACCGACGCGTTGTCCGGACCCTGTAACAAGCGCATTCTTTCCCTTAAGCTTCATGAATCTGCTCCCTGGATGGTGGTATGAATTCTACTTTCTAACCGCAGCGTCAATTATTCCGTGGGCTGTGGGCTGAATCACCGGGGCTGCAATTTTAAGGAGTGGATCCCCTAAAGTAATTCGATATGAAGAACCACAAATTAGCGGGACGCTCAGCGAGGCGACGCATGTAGTAAGGATACCATTCGGTTCCGTAGGGGACATACACCCGGACCGGGTAACCTTGATCGACGAGACTTTGCTGAAGGTCTGATCGAATACCATGGAGCATTTGGAACTCTAGCGCGCTCTTTTGCAGTCCGATTTCTTCCGCATATGCACAGGCGAATATAATCCGTTCCTCGTCATGTGTTGCGATCGCAGTGATCGGAGGCTGTGTACCATCTTTGGAAACTGGTTCCGACCCGGAATTGAATGCATGGGAGATCATCAGACTTGTAAGGAGGTCAAAATTCTTATCGACATCATCTTTTTTAGGGAAGGCAATCTCAGCGGGTTCTTTATACGCGCCCTTACATAGCCTGATGCGGCTTCCGTTTTGAAGGAGGTTTCGTACATCGTCCTCGCTTCGGTAAAGATACGCCTGGATAACCATCCCTACGTTTTTCAGCCCTTCATCCCTCAGCGCCTGGTAGATCTGTAGGGTTCTATCGACGGTAGGTGAATCTTCCATGTCGATCCTGACAAACATGCCGAATTCTTCAGCCCGCGTGACAATGCAACGCAGATTACTGAGGCATAATTCGTAATCCAGGCCAAGGCCGAGTTGTGTTAGCTTCAAAGAGACGCCAGAGGCTGCTTTTGTCTCGCTCAAAAGCTGAAGAATTTCAATGTAAGCATCCGTGCCACGCAGAGCTTCTTCGGCGTTGGTGACATTTTCTCCAAGATGATCGAGCGTTGTGAAATGTGCTCGGGCGTTAAGCGCTTGCACAACTTCGAGAGCTTCCTGGATGGTATCGCCAGCTACGAAACGCTTCGCTGTTCGCCGTGCGAATCCCCAATTTGTGACGATCCACCGTGCCCATTTTGCAGTTGAGAGATAGAGGAATAATACTCGCAGCACGGTTCACTCCTTTACAGCTAACCTTAGGTTGACATCTTCAGAAATATTAGAAACAAACGAAAAGGCATAGAAAGTGATCCCGGGAGTTTTAAGGTGCAGTGTTATGGTGTAATCATCTACGGAGGGATTCTGGACGAGATGGTACAACCTCGGCATGTCGATGAGCAGGTAGCTGGTTTCGTCGATCATTTGGATATCTTCCCCAAAACATTCTGGCGAAAGCGGGTTTTCATCTTGTTTGACCGATATTTTTACAGGATCTCGCTCATAGTGGACATCACTAATTGTTGAGGGATTGGGGGAGAGGATAGCATAGCATCTTGCTCCGCGATACTGGAGTGATATCGTGCCCTCGGCGCTCACCAGCATGACACCGTCATGTTCTTGTACCCAGTCCCCCTGCAGGTAGATTTTATTAATGGAATATTCAGAGGGCAACTGCATCGGGGTTGGCTCATGAGAGAGCGCGTCATATTTTACGATGGAATCAGTGTGAAGTTCGGTTGTTCTTTGTATACACGGCGCATCCGGTCTATCTTCTTCTCGCAGCGGATTATGTGGTTCTTCCATCTGGATGGATGGGTCGATCTCATGGATCAGGCTTTGGATTGCGCGCGCAATCTCAATATATTTGCCTTCTCCTTCATGACGGAAGCGAATTCGGCCCTGCTTATCGATTAAGGTCATCGTAGGCCAGCACCGGGTCCCATAGGCTTCCCAGATTTTCTGATCGGCATCCATGATTACGGGCCAGGAAATGCCTAAACGACCGGTTGTGGATTTGAGCAGGGAAACATCTCCCGAAAAAGAGAATTTAGGTGTGTGGATTCCGAGGATTGTGAAGTGTTCGATGTACCGGTGCTGCCATGTCCGAAGGTTGGGGAGGGTCCGAATGCAATTTATACTCGTGAAATCCCAGAAATTGAGAAGGACAACTTTGCCGTATAGATTGGATAGGGAGATGGTTTCGTACGTGTTGATCCAAGGAGAGGACGGAAGTTCTGGTGCACGAGTGGGAGGATTAATCAATTCCACATAGGCATTGTAGCAGTGATTTGGTTTTTCCCACATGAATTATTGCTCATTACGAGTACGACATGTATCACGAACTAGCCAGTGGTCGTCCAAGGATAATAAATCAATGCTAAAAAACAACCCTAATGATGTGTCCCATTTATTAGTATTTTCATCAACTTTGATCTCGTCATCTCACTTGGTATAATGCGGTGTCAAGGCCCGCTAGCTCAATTGGCAGAGCAACTGACTCTTAATCAGTAGGTTGAAGGTTCAATTCCTTCGCGGGTCATGCTCGCAAGACGCTGTCTTGCTTAAAGGAGAACGGCACTGCCGTTCTCCTGCCATTTCGTATTGAAATATCCCAATCGATCGAATCAAAATACCAAACCAGGCAAAACCACACAGAATTGATCTGTAAATTTTGTTCGGTTAATCTATAATATAAACAGACGGAAAAAAAAGAGGAGATGGTATCTGATGGGCGAACAAGGCGGAGAGAAAACAATCTATAAGGAGGGGGAAATCACAATTACCACGATGCGCGCAACCATTGAGGGACAGACCACGTTGATCGAGAATATAAGATCGGTTGAGACAGTTAAGGACTCCTACACGCTTCGCGCTCCGATTTTATTGGGATTCTTCTCGATCGTTGCGATAACAAGTGGTATTTATTTCATGCAGCAGCCAGGTTCGTGGGGTTGGATTCCGCTTGTCACAGGATTGATCTCGCTTGCCGCAGCAATATATTTAGGCATCATGTCAAAGCCTCTCTACAATGTGAAGATCACGACTAGATCAGGTGAATTTACCGCGATTGGTTCTAGAGATAAGGACTTTGTAGATAGCATTACCAAGGCCATTGAAACAGCCGTCCTTGAGCGAAAAGGTGGAATCTCGGGTGATCCTCAGGGTTAATCCATCGTTTCCGATTTTAAACATTACAATCATGTGATTGTATCGTTTCTTGCGTGTGTATTTTTGATGGATTTTCTCCTCTCTAGTACTCTCCGATCTGGCGTAGTCTTGAAGAAGGGTGTAAACTTATTAAGTTGGACTTGTGCGGTTTAGGGGGTCCTAAACAGCTTTCGTTGGTATGAAACTAATTCCAGGAGCAATATGTGGACCCCGCATGCATTGTTTATGCAAAATGTGACATAAAAGAAACAGTCTCACTGTTACAGGAAGTTTGCGAAAAGCACGATTACTCCTTGTGGTCGTTGCGCGGTGATCCATCCCTTCTTCGTTTTCCCCCCAAGAGTGTAGCAGTACGGACTTCTATCCATACTGAACCTGTCATGTCTGCACGTGAGGTTCCCCAGGAAACTTGCCTGGGTACTGCACATATTGTGAATGTGTCCGAAAATAAAACACGGATAAGTTTCCAAAACGATGACCTCGCAGGGAATCCCTTATCAGAGGATCGAAAACATCAACTGCCCAAATTCTACGAGTTTTTTGAAATTCTCCTCGAAGTCAAAGAAGTCAGTCTGACTGACGATGAGACCGGTGGAAGAACACGTGTCCTCAATGAGCTCGCCGACACAGGTCCCATCCCGGCTTGAAGCCAACCATCGACTTCTAATAAAATAATGGCTGATCCTTATTTGATCGTGTAGGGCTTACGATCCCCATGTTCTTCAAGTTGGCAGAACACCACTTCCTACTCGAGCATGAGATGGTTTAGAGAATCTGCGCCGGAGACTTTATCAAAACGATTTCAAGATATGCTCCCTGTTAACGCTTGGTTACCAATATGTTGATCGGGCGCGGAGGAACGAGTGCGTCTTTTGTTCGGTGAGGAACCAACGATCTGTTTTTTCAGGTAAGAGAATGACGCATTATCCCCGCTGTCACCGAACTCCATTCTCCTTATAAGGTATTGTGGTTTAATTGGATTTTATGATCGAACCTACAATGTGGAGGTCGTTGCTCTGAAACTATAGGGGTGAGATGTTCGCTATCCAAAATTTCTGTCGTTCTACGAGGTAGTCCTTACGCAATCTAAAAGTATGAAGAAAAACTCGATCATCGTGCATCCCATTTTGATGGGATTATACATAGTCATTGCTTTAGCAGCGAATAACGTCGATCAGATTAGTATTGAAGATCCCCTTCGATCATTGTTTGTTGTTCTCTTCCTATCGGTTCTCCTGTGGGCTGTCTACTATCTCATATTTAGAAACCTCCGTCTTTCCGCCTTACTCTGCACACTTACACTTTTTCTTGTTTTCTCCTATGGACATGTATATCAACTGTTGGAGGGTCAAGAGTTATGGGATCTCGATATCGGCAGACATCGATATATCGCCCCAATCTGGCTCCTTCTCTATGTTGGTGGTGTGTGGTTGATCCTACGGCTAAAAAAGCATCTAGAAATCATTACAAAGTATCTCAACATCTTTTTTCTCATCGTGATTGTCTTTCCGATTGTGACTATCGCGAACTACAACATCCAGCAAGTAAAAACCGATGAGCGTCAGTCCAACATACTCGAGGATGAACTTTTCGAAAATGTACAAAAACCGGATACGGAAAACCTGCCAGATATTTATTACATCGTATTAGACGAATATACTCGGGGCGACCTTCTAAAGAATGTCTACGATCACGATAATGAGCCCTTCTTCGAGGAGTTGGAGGATATAGGCTTCTACGTCGCACGTTGCAGCCAGAGCAACTATCCTCGCACACGGTTGTCGATGGGATCATCTCTTAATCTTAACTATGTTGACAAGCTGGGATTTGAATTGGATGAGAATGAAAAAGATATGTCATGGCTCGGCGTGCTCATCGAGCAAAGCAGAACTCGCAAAATACTAGAAGAATTAGGGTATTCATTCGTCGCGTTTGAGGTGGGCGTGCCCTGGGCTGACCTCACCTCAGCGGATATCTTTTTTGAGCCACCTGGGTCGAGCGACTCATCAGTCAGTGAGCTACCAGGGCTCAACGAATTTGAGCACATTCTAATTAATTCCACGATTGCGATACTCATTTCCGATGGCGTCACTGTCCTCCCCTGGATTTCGGAGAAGGGGCTTGATGCCGTAAATCAGGAACACCTTGAAAGAATACTCTTTGTGCTTGATGAACTCGAGCGAGTACCGATCCTGCCCAGTCCAAAGTTTGTGCATGTCCATCTGCTTTCTCCACACTTTCCGGTTGTCTTTGGTCCAAATGGTGAGAGCGTTCCGACTCAACCAAAATCGTATCAGGCACAACTAGATGGCTACCGTGATCAGGTTGTCTATTTGAACTCTAGATTGATTCCGATCTTGGAAAAGATCCTGGATGAATCTGACCCATCCCCAATCATTATTCTTCAGGGGGATCATGGACCACGCAGGGTCGTCTCCCCTCCAAGGGAAGATACCCGTCTGAAGATTTTGAATGCACTTTTGCTTCCGGAAGATGCTCGAGGAGAAGCATATTCAACGATGACCCCGGTGAATACTTTTCGGATCGTGCTCAATTCGATAATTGGCACCGATCTTCCTCTGCTCGAGGATGTTAGTTATTGGTCCACACGTCAAGAACCCTTTAAGTTCACCATAGTGGATGACACTTGCGGGGATTGAAATTCCTCATGATAACTAACTCGGGACTCGAGTTCAAGAAACAGGCTCTCTCCCCATTGGGCATATTCTTCCCAAGCGTTCACAGGTGGGATGTCCATGAAGCGGAACATATATCTGGAAGATCACCCATAAAAGAGTTGAGGTTGTTTTTGGAACCAAAGTGATCTTTTTAGATGTAGAGATAGTCTATGAAGCGGGGTGGGGTTGTGTTAAATACGTATCGATCATGTTGCGTAAGGTTGAAGCCGAGAAAGGCTTGAGGAGGAAGTCGTTTGCCCCAGATTGGATAGCATTGTCATAATCTTCTGGGGTAGATTTCGCACTCGCAACGATGATGGGTGTTTCTGCATGGCACGGATCACACCGAAGCTGTCGAGTTAAAGAAAGCCCGTCGACTCCCGGCATCATGATATCAACGAGGATAAGATCAGGCCTTATGTTTTGAAGAATACTGAGCGCCTGATCGACATCGTAAGCTTTTTCGACTTCGTACCCAGCATTCAATAAAATCTCTGCGACGACATCACAGAAGGCACGCTCATCGTCGATTACAAGGACAGTGCTTTTAGCGTTCATTTCATGATCCGTAGCATCAGTTTTTTTTAAGAAGATCCTGGATTTTGCTCATTGATCGTACTCATGCCCCGATGTTCTGATGTGACCAATATGGCTCTAGGGCCTAATATCCGTTTATTGAAGAGGCTCTCTTGTAACATTCTTCTCTGGCGTGTTCTTCGGGGGCACAACATGCGAGCCACAGCCAGGCGACAGTATTCTCCGGGTCCTTTTTCAACACCCAGCTGAATGCTGCTTCCCCACTTTGTAAGTCGCCTTGTTCCACAGCCTGTACTCCAAGATCGAGGGCATCCTGGATTGATTTGAAACCATTCGAATGTGCTGCTGTCATCTTGCTCCACTCTCACCCATATTGAAAATGTACTCCGCGATTCACCCTCCACATACTATCATCCTAAATTCCATTGTGCGTTTACAGATACCTTACAGGCTTTTACTCAATTTCTTGGGAATCGAGTCGAGGTCAAAATTAATATGTTGAAATTTGAAAGACTCACCCAATGGAACTAATATCCACGGTGTTTGATGTCGACAAAGTGCAGAATTATTCATGTTATTTGAAAGTCAAAGGATGAAATGGGTTGGTATCTTCGGGTTGGGAATACTTTTTACGACGACGACCCGTGGGTCATCCGCCTCCCTGAAGAGCGCTCTCGTAGAGCAAACAATGGATATCTCATGGCGCGATTTACTGAGTGATCAGTTTATCCAGTTATTAAGCGCGGCTGAGAGGTTTTAGCATCGGAGGGGATAGCCTGCTCCTACATCTTGAGGAAGACACTGGAACGATGAAATTTATCTCAAGCTAACACTTGATTTTTGGCAGAAACCCGGATAGGTTATGGTTATCCAAACAGAAGCATCTGTTTGATAGGAGGAGACTAACATGGACTACAGCGAAACCCCTGAACAACCCGAAGAAGCACCACAGGAAGATATGAGTAGCGAATTTACCACGTCTGGTGGACCACCCCCAGAAGAACCGAAAGAGGAGAAGAGCAAGACCTGGCTCTATGTACTGATTGGAGTCGTGGTCGTTCTACTTCTCGCGCTGATCGGTTTTGCACTTTTTGGAGGTACCTCAACGCCTGAAGCAACTCCTCCACCTCCGCCCGAGGCTGGAGATGACTCCTGGGCAAAGATCGAAGCAGCGGGGGTCATGAGAGTCGGGACCGCCGCGGATTATCGCCCCTTCGAGTACTACAACGAAGGTCTTGTGATCGATGGATTCGATATCGCCCTCATCCAGGAAGTCGGAAACGTCTTGGGCGTGAACACCGAAATCACAGACTTCGCCTTTCAGGGTCTGGGAGGCGCATTACAGATCGGCCAGGTAGACGTGCTCATTTCCGGACTAAGTATCACAGAAGAGCGTGAAGCCATCGCCGATTTTTCGAATGTCTACTATGTCGGCGAGGACGGTGTCCTTGCAAGAGAGGGTTCGGACATCGACTCGGTTTCGTCCCCCGCAGATTTTAGCGGGAAGCGCGTCGGCGTACAAGACCAGACTGTCTACCAGGACTGGGCGCAGTCGACGCTGGTTGCAACGGGTATCATTACACAGGACCAGCTCTACGCGTATGCCAAACCAGAGCATGCGGTCAACGATCTTGCGCTCGACCGTCTTGATCTCGTGGTGATGGATTTTCTCCCTGCGCAGAAATCTGCCGCAGATCCGGGAGTGAATTTGGTTGGGAAGAGCCTGAACCTGCAGCGCTTTGCGATTGCCGTGCCGCAGGGGGCAGGGGCGTTGAGGGACCAACTCAACAGCGCGCTCACACAGCTGCAGAACAACGGCACGATGGCGCAGCTGTATGAACGTTATCTGAATCTTTCGCCTGATGAGATCCCCACCCCAGCACCGCCTGAAGCGACCGAAACACCGGGACCAACCGCGACACCGGCTGCCTGCATCAACGGGATGGAGTTCGTACGTGATCTCAGCTATGACGACCAAGATTTCACCGATTTACCCCAGCTCCAGCCGGGTGAGAAGTTCGCCAAGGGTTGGCAGATTAAGAACTCCGGCACATGCACATGGACAGAGGAATACTATCTCGGGTTCGTGCGAGGGGACCGAATGAGTGGGGAGGACACGGTTGTTGTTAGCGAAGTGAATTCCGGTCAAACCTATGACATGTATGTTGATCTCGTGGCACCCAACACGGGCGGAGAATATGCAGGTTGGTGGCAGATGTTCACAGACGAGGATGTCCCCTTTGGTGAGACCATCTGGGTGGCGATCCAGGTTGTTGGACCTACGGAAGTGCCCACGAACACTCCTGAGCCAACAGCCACACAACCGGTTCCACCGACAAACACCCCTGAATCAACTGCGACAGAGGAACCTGCTCCCACTGAGCATCCGGCCTCCGACTTAATTGGACCGACATGGGTGTTGAAGGAGTACACACCGCTGGGTGGTTCGGCCACAACACCGCTGGATGATCCCGACTCGACAGTGAAGTTCGAGGTGAATAACACCGTCAATGGTTCCGGTGCTTGTAATACTTACAGTGGGACGTTTGTGTCGGATGGTACGAATATCGATGTCGAGATCGGTAGCATCACCCAAACACTATGCGACCAAACCATCATGGACCAGGAGCAGATGTTCCTTCAACTCCTCGATGAAGCTCAGGAATACAGTGTCACAGCGAATGGTACCAAGTTGGAGATGCTCGCCGAACGCACCATCAATGATCAGCAGGAAGATGTGATCATCATGGCGTTTCATGCGGAGTAGCGCGAGCTAGAATTCTTCGTGTTTGAAGAGGCGGGGAGCAAATCTCCGCCTTTTTTCTTGGCAAGAAGGCAAGAAGGCACCGGGGGACGAAGGCACAAAGGATGGTGGGATTAGGGATCAGGGATTAGGTGAGACTCGATAAGGGCTGAAGCTCAAAGTCCCTCATTTATGTCGTTGCAAGGAGCGGTAGCGACGTAAGTCCTGAGCGCAAGCGAAGGACCGCCATCTCCACTATGGGAATGAGGAAAGATAATCTTGGAGTTTGCTTCGCTCCACTCGCAATGACATGCCCGGGTTCGCCTAGAGCTGAACCTCCGGGCTCATAGCAGAAGGGTGCTGTGCACCCATAAGCTCAGCCACATGGGCTGAGGGGATTGCCACTCTCCGGCGCACATGCCTCCACTCGCAATGACATGCCCGGGTTCGCCCGGAGCTGAACCTCCGGGCTCATAGCAGACAGGTGCTGTGCACCCTTAAGCTCAGCCCGAAAGGGGCCCATATGGATACCCAATTCGCTTTCGACATGAGGCTTCTTCTGTTTATTGATGAAATGAATTTATCGATTTATAGATATAATACGGGTTATCCACTAATCTAAGTTGAATAAAATTAGGAGGTCATCATGGCAGAAGGCGCAAAGAAGCTCTATCGCTCCCAGGACCAGAAAATGTTGGGCGGCGTGTGTGGAGGCTTAGGAGAATATTTCAACATCGACCCCATCATCGTGAGACTCATATTCGTAGCATTTGCACTGGTTGCAGGTGGCGGTCTACTACTGTACCTCATCATGTGGCTCCTCATCCCGCAAGAGCCAGGGGCAGACGTTCCAGAGCCTCAAGCGGAAGAGTAAACTTGCCGGGATACTTTATCCCAGCGCATAATCAATCTCTAATAAGCATGCAACAAGGTAGCGTGTTGCCACGGTGCCTTGTTGACATTCTGCCTTAAGCTCCATAAGTATGCGTAATAAATTGATGCAAATAACATGATTAAAGGAAACAGCACAAAGGAGTAATTACCATGGCCGGAATCGAAGGTGAAGTTTGGAAGAAAGAATATGATCGCTCCGAGGATCCAAAGCGAGAGCCTGGTCCCATCGAGCTCAACCGTTACGTTGTCAACAGCACGGCGCCAGGTGGAATTTCCACGTTCATGCGCGCACCTATCGCGCTGACACCAGAGGATCTTAAAGCCGGAAAGGTGGACGTGGCTGTCATTGGCGCAGGGTTGGATCTGTCGACGGGGCAGCGGGGAACCTCATTTGGCCCGCAGGCTATCCGTACCGCTGAACGATACCTACCGGGCGGTCCGCTAGCACCTGCCGTCATGACCCACTCTCATATCATGATCCGACCATTCGAGATCATGAAGGTTGTGGATTACGGGGATGCCGGTGTCGATCCCTTCGATGTAGAAGCTTCACACGAGGAGATCCGGAAACGCGTGCGCGAGATTGTCGATGCGGGCGTTGTGCCCATCATCATTGGTGGTGACCACTCCCTCATGCGGCCCGACAGCATGGCACTGGCGGATGTCTATGGCAAGGGGAATATTGGCGTCATCCACTTCGATGCGCATTATGATGCTGGATCAAACCCTTTCGGGCATCACATTACCCATGGTACCCCTGTACGCAATTTACTCGAGGACGGGTTCGTGGAAGGCAAGAATTTCATCCAGGTTGGTTTGAGAGGGTGGGTCCCGACGGAAGAAGACGCGGAGTGGATGCGAGAGCACGGCATCCGTTCGCATTACATGGCCGAGATCGAGCGGGACGGATTTGAGAAGGTGATGGAGCGCGCAATTGCGGAGGCGCTCGATGGCGCCGAATTTCTGCACATCTCCTTTGACATCGATTCACTCGACCCGGCCTATGCTCCTGGTACGGGAACGCCCGAACCTGCCGGATTGACGACGCGGGAGGCCTTCCCGATCGTGCGGAGACTATGTGCAGAGACGCCTGTGGTGGGTTTTGAACTGGTAGAGGTCGCTCCGGGCTGGGACCCAGGCTATACGACAGCGCTTAATGGCTTACGCATCATCCAGGAAGCCATCACCGGGATGGCGATGCGCAAAGAGGGCCTCACCGAGCCGCACTACCTAGACAAAAGAACTTCAGGGCAGGACCCTGTGCCGGGGCAGGTGAGGGATTAAGTGTGATCCGGGATACTTATCTATGGGTCAAAGTGAGACCTACGGATGATGTCTTGTCACTCCCCATCGACGAACGATTTCAGGCTCTCGCGATTGCAGCAACAGCTATGACGGTTGTCCCGACCTCGAGGCCCATGATGATCGGTATCTCCCACGGACTCCTCATCGCAACGCTGGTTGCGTTGAAGCTAGGGAATACGACCGAGGCAACCTCCTATGCCATCGTGGTTCACCTTATTCAAATGGTCGTTCTGCTGATACTCGGCTCCTGGGGTTTGAGACGATTGAATCTTAAACCGCGTGAGATCATTCGAGATGTTCGAGCCCGAATGCGGCGGGGGGATGTTGAAGCAGCCTCATAGTTCGTTTTAGATCTGGACAAATTTTGGATACACTTCGTGCTCCTACGAAGTCTAGATCACACTAGTTGATTTCCATTCCGAACGGAGATAAATATGTCCCCTGACACACGTCTCGATCAATTGATATCTCTCAACGGAAAAACAGCTATCATCACCGGTGCGGCTGCAGGTATGGGGGCGGCCACGGCGAGGCGTTTTGCGGAAGCAGGTGCCGAGTTGATCCTGCTGGACATCAATAAGGAAGGGCTTGAGCAGGTGAAAGATGAACTGGGTAAATTCGCCAGTTCGGTAATTACCTATAAGGTTGATGTGGGTGAGAAGGAGGAAATCGATACCTTCTGGACGAGTTTGAATGAGGAGGTACCCGAGGTGCTCATCAACAATGCTGGCATCTTCCCGTTTAAAGAGTTTCTTGAAACTGAGGAGTCATTCGTCGACCACTTGATGGGCGTCAATCTATTCTCTGCCTACTGGATGTGCCAGCACTTCATCGAACGGCTGCTCAAGCGGAAGAAGGGTGGGGTGATAGTCAACGTCTCCTCGATTGAAGCGATGATCCCGTTCAAAGACGATCTGGCACATTATTCGATCAGCAAAGCCGGGGTTGCGGCATTGACAAGATCCCTTTCGCGGGATTTTGGCCGGAAGGGAATCCGGGTGAATGCCGTGCTACCTGGCGGTATAAAGACGGAAGGGGTGAAGGATGCTTATAAAGAGGTATTTAAAGATCCCGGCTTGTTAAAAGATGGGTATCATTTCTCAAGCCGATTATCCTTAGGCCGCATGGGTGACCCCGATGAGATCGCTCGTATGATACTTGTGTTAGCAAGCGAGATGTCGAGCTACATGAACGGCGCGCTGGTTCCGGTGGATGGGGGATTTCTTTCTTCGTAGCCTAAGGGAGTAATCCCAACTCTAAGAATCATTGAATAGCATAGGCGCCCGGAGCTAAACCTCCGGGCTCATAGCGAAAGGGCGCTTCGCACCCTAGTCATGAAGCCCGGGGGGCATAAGCCCGACTATTCATCGTCGGGCGGACAAGGATTATTACTCGGCAAAATTAAATAAGGGGGAAAATCAAATGCCTTACTGGCGGCTCTTTTATCACATCGTTTGGTCAACCAAGAATCGTGAACCTTTACTCAAAGCTACCTGGGAACAGGATCTCTATGGCTATATTTGGGGCAAGTCAACGGCTTTATCGTGCGAACCACATGCTATCAATGGGATGGATGATCACATTCATGTAGCGATATCCATTCCACCACGACACAGTATTTCAACGTTTGTTGGCCAACTTAAGGGATCGAGCTCTCGTTATATCAATCAGGTACTTGAGCCTTCTGGAACTTTTGCTTGGCAATCGGGCTATGGGGTTTTATCCCTCTCCGAAGAAAGCCTTCCTCGAGTGGTTCAGTACATTCAATTCCAGAAAGAACATCACAACAAAGGTCAAATGTATCAACGATTGGAGTCTACCGCAACGGAATCATAATTCCTTATACCTTTGCTAGAATTAGCGCCCTGCCATCGAGCGTTTATTAGCCCGAAGGGCTTTCGCTGTGAGCCTGACCATTCATGGTGGGCGTCCCTATTTTCAATGACTCCTAGCCTCTCATCCCTCAACTTCGATTGATTTCGGTCTTGTGAACCTCGCCACTACCGCAACCACTACACCCAGGATCATAAAGAGGGCAGTCTGAGTGACGAGACCATTCGTGAATGCGTTAAGGAGCTCACTGGCGAAATCATATAATGATGGATCCAGTATGGAGCCTAAGGCGATCGCCTCTCCTATGTTAAACAAGATCAAGGAGATGAGCATCGTAATAGCAGTGCCTATACCGATGGTGATGACGGTGCCGCGCCGCCACTTTGATACGGCGATGGCCCCGCCAAAGCAGAGGACGACGATGATGATGGAAAGTATTGCGATGCGGTTCAGAAAGCGGAGTGCTCGTTGGATGACGGCCAATGTATCACTCTCCATCAACTCGAACCTGGCGATATCATCGCCGGTTTCGAATATCGAGAGTTCCTTCAAACCGAGCAAACCAAAGACCTCATTGACGAGCTCGTTGAGATCAAGATAGACGATCCCATCCTCAGCATAGATGTACGGATTATCCCCAGAGAGCACGGTGATCAAAGCGCCATGAATGACTTCGTTTGCCGTGACCCAGATCTCGTTGAATTCATCGCTGCTGATTATGGCAGTGATGGTTTCTGAAAGCGCATCCTGCACCAGCTCAATGAGAGGTTTTTCAATGATACCAAGCGTGATCAATAGGCTAGGGGTTTCCGGTGTCGATAGCTCGAGTTCCTCTGAGATCCCTTCCACAATCGCATCGCTCAGCGTGCTGACAATGACGGGGTTCTGACTGAGCGGTCCAACCGTAGCAACCCAGGTATCCGTATCGAGAATGGTATCACGCGCCCAGTTGGCTACATTACCGAATGCCAGGAAAATGCAGCCCAGCAGGACGAGAATAGCAACCGCTATTCGCCGTCCGGTATGCTTCTCCGTCTTAGTCTCGGAAAGCTCGTGTTTCAAAGCTTCATTCTCGGCTTGAAGTGCCTCGGTTTGTTGTTTAGATTGGTTTTCTTTTGAACTCACCGGTAATCTCCTTACGCCAATTGTAGCGAGAAGCAAGCCCTGATCATAGACCAGGGCTTGCTTGAAACGGCTTATCATGGAAGATATGCTTCTAGAATTGCTCTTTTCGAAGCACACATTTCCTGTTGGTTATTTTACTGACTAGCAGATGGAGCTGCGACAACCTCGACGCTCACGGACTGAACGGCCGATCCGCCGAATTCCGAATCGACTTTAAGGGTGTAAGTCACTTTACCCACCTTGGCGGCGATATCCTCATACACGCCACTAGGAGGTACATCTCCACCCGCAAGCGTAGTCTGTCTGCCATCAGGATCCGTCCGTACTAGACGTGATTTGGCGATATCCACGCCAGTGTAGGACCAACTCACCGTGATGACAC
>JBGUDT010000022.1:36147-38405 GCA_041821665.1 Anaerolineales bacterium | reverse complement strand
GTTGAAAGCCCCGGAAACCGCTGCGTCATAACGAACCCAAGCTCGTTCACGGTAGAAGGATCGGCGCAGGGTGCGTTCGAGAATAATGTGGTTGTGCAGGCTCAGGACGCGAGTGGCAATGTGTTGGCCGAGAGGATCACAACTTATTCCTCGAGTACAGCCGGCGGACCAGGCTCATGGTCGGTTACCATGAGTGTGAATGTAGCCGGGGGAACCGAGGGCCGTCTGGTGGCCTTTTCGCCAGACCCGGCAGGCGGATCGCCGCTCAGCTCGCAGACCTACACCGTTTTCTACGGAGAATGATTGAACCTAGACATTGTTAGCTGTACAGAAGATAACGGGGATGTGCCTACGCACATCCCCGTTTAGGTACTTTCGCGCAATCCGAAAGCAAAGGGTCGGTTCTGATAGGCTCGCTTTTCAGGTTATGGCAACTTGATGAAATTCCCCAAGTATGAATTTTTATCATACCTGGCTCGGAGAAGTCACCGGACTGCCTGGATACGCTTACAACCAGGATGGTTCCTGGTACGTACCGAACACATCCTTCATCACGTCCATGATCTCACCAAGGGTGGCATAAGATCGGACGGCATCGAGGATGAATGGCATGGTGTTTTCAGTCCCCTGACAGGCAATTCGCAATCTATCTAACGTCTGGCCAACTGCGCCTGAATCTCGTGATGCGCGCAATTCCTCAAGGCGGCCAGCTTGATGTTCGAACCCCTGCGGGTCCATTTCCAGCAAGCGAACACTGTATGGTTCGTCGTCCGTAAATGCATTCACACCAACGATGTACCGTTCTTTGGAATCGATCTCGCGTTGGTAGCGATAGGCGGAATTGTGGATCTCTTTTTGCATATAACCTGTTTCGATAGCCGGTAAGACCCCACCGAGGTCCTCAATTTGCCGGAAGTATGCTCGAGCTCTATCTTCAATCTCGTTTGTCATCGCCTCCAGAAAATACGAACCGCCGAGAGGGTCGATGGTATTCGCGACCCCGGATTCCTCTGCCAGGATCTGCTGGGTGCGCAAGGCAATCGTGGCGGCATGCTCGGAGGGGAGGGCGAGCGCCTCGTCCATAGAATTGGTGTGCAGAGATTGCGTTCCACCAAGGACTGCAGCCAGCGCCTGGAGGGAAATTCGCACAATGTTGTTTTCCGGCTGCTGCGCTGTAAGACTAACGCCTGCAGTCTGGCTGTGGAAACGAAGCAGCCAGGAGCGAGGATTTGAAGCTCCAAAAGTATGCCGCATTTCATGCGCCCAGATCCGCCTTGCGGCGCGATATTTAGCTATTTCTTCGAAGAAGTCGTTGTGTGCGTTGAAGAAGAACGATAGCCGCGGTGCAAAACTATCCACGTCCAATCCGCGTTCGATCCCCCAACGCACATATTCCATTCCATCAGCCAATGTGAAGGCGAGTTCTTGTGCGGCAGTGGATCCGGCCTCACGGATGTGGTAGCCCGAAATGGATATCGTGTTCCATTGAGGTAGGGACGTTGTCCCATACTCGATTGTATCTACGACAAGGCGCATCGAGGGTTCAGGTGGGAAGATGTATTCCTTCTGGGCGATATATTCCTTCAGGATGTCATTCTGGAGCGTTCCACGCAGCAAGTGCTGCTCCACACCCTGTTTTTCCGCAGCAGCGATATACATGGCCCAGATTACCGCGGCCGGAGAGTTGATCGTCATACTGGTCGAGACTTTATCCAGAGCGATCCCCTCCATCAGGACTTCCATGTCTTTCAGCGATGAGACGGCCACACCACACTTCCCAAATTCCCCCAGGGCTTCCGGGGCGTCTGCGTCATATCCCATCAGCGTGGGTAAGTCGAAGGCGACTGAGAGACCCGTCTGCCCCTGATCGAGCAGGTACTTAAACCTCGCATTCGTCTCTTCAGCAGTCCCAAAACCGGCGAACATGCGCATGGTCCACAGCTTCCCTCTGTAAAGTGTGGGATGAACGCTGCGGGTGTAGGGATATTCTCCGGGCATTCCGAGATCTTCGACGTAATCCAAATCGGAGATATCCAGGGGTGTGTACAGGCGATTTACGGGCTCGGAGGATGTCGTCATGAAGCGCTCCTGGCGCTCCGGTCGTTTTGAAATGCTGTTTTGAAGCGTCGATTCCTCCCATTCAGATAGGGAGCTTTGCACATCTTCAGGTGAGTTGGATTTCGACATATGGATGAACCTCCGAATCTTGAGCGAATTATAGCACGCAGGGTTTATGCGTTATTCTCCATGTTCTCGCA
>JBGUDT010000022.1:0-35814 GCA_041821665.1 Anaerolineales bacterium | reverse complement strand
TTAGCGTCGGATACATCTTGTTTGTGCCCATTGGCATCATGCTGGCTCTTTTGGTTCCACATCTGATAAGCATGTCCGAGACACCAACTTCGATGAGGGTCCTAATCCTCACCCCGTTCGCGATCGCCCTCTCCAGCAACATATTGATCGCCGTTGGGCTTGCATTAACAACAGGATTGGCCCTCAGTGCGACAAGCCTTTCAGATCGTGTTCAGGGGGTGAGGGTATTGTCTGAGCCGGTTCGAATTAAGTAGGACCTATTATTTTTGCTCAGCGTCGGCGCTGAGCGCGAATCCCATCGGTTGGATCCCCCGATGGGATTTGCTCATTAATTCTGATATGGATACTATCTCTGAAGCATAATTATGCGAACTAATCAATTGGAGGTCGACAGTGGGTGGTGGTCAGTCGGGATTATCAGCTAGCGCACAGCGGGTTCAGGAGGCTTTGGAAGCCAAAGGGGTCGCGCTTAAGGTCATGGAACTCCCCGGAAGCACGCGAACAGCGCAGGAAGCTGCGCACGCGGCGGGTTGCGAGATCGGCCAGATCGTCAAGTCGCTCATTTTCAAGGGCGGCAATAGTGGTGAAGCGGTGCTTGTGCTCACGAGCGGATCCAACCGGGTCGATGAATCGCGCGTCAGCGAAGAGCTGGGCGAGCCGCTCGGGTTGGCGGACGCAGATTTTGTCCGTGAGACGACCGGGTTTGCGATCGGTGGGGTCGCGCCAGTGGGTCACCGGTCGGAGATCTCAACTTATATCGATGAAGATTTGATGGGTTATGAATACATCTGGGCAGCCGCAGGTACGCCGCGTGCGATCTTCAAACTCACTCCGGATGAATTGGTTCATATAACTGGGGGCAAGATCATAACCGTCACGTAGCATTCATCCCGGTGGAGGTTAGGGGGGTTAGTTGTTTTTACGAGGCAAACACACTATTCAGGAACCTACTCGGTTGAACCCTCTATCGTTTCTTCCTCAGGTTCCTCTACCCGATCAATGCGAATTTGCGACTCCCATGGATAGCGTAAAATCGGTCTCCCCCGGAAGTACCCTTCGATAATTCGGCGGACCACCGGCGCAGCCCAGTCCGAGCCCTCGCCTTGATTTTCGAGCAGAACCGCCACGGCGATATCGGGGAGATCTTCACGTTCCTCGAAGGTATAGGCCGTAAACCATGCGTGTGACTCTGTGCCAACTCCGCTAGTAGCCGTTCCAGTTTTTCCTGCTACATTCAGATTTAGCCCGCGAAATTCGCGTTGAGCGGTAGCCTTGGGATCTTCGACCACGTTGACCATGGCTTCCTGGATGGCTTGGAGATTTTCAGCGCTCAAGGGCAGCTGACTCTGAACCTCGGGTTCGAATTGCTGGATCACCTCTCCATCGGCGGTCTCGATCCGTTCGACGATCTGCGGGCGGAGCAGCGAGCCACCGTTGCCGATCGCCGCCACATATCGGGCGACCTGAAGAGGCGTCGCTTGCATGTAGCTCTGACCAATCGCCAACCCTACGTGGTCATATTCGCTCCACT
The DNA here is from genome assembly GCA_041821665.1 of Anaerolineales bacterium. GTDB lineage: Bacteria > Chloroflexota > Anaerolineae > Anaerolineales > E44-bin32 > E44-bin32. The sequence goes on along the minus strand of JBGUDT010000022.1, from coordinate 34,283 downwards.
CTTCCCCTAGAATATCGGGTTTGTTTTCCGGATCCGGAATTAATCCGGCTTCTTCTTCGAGTTCAATTCCGGTTTCCTGACCGAGCCCAAATGCTTTCGCCATGTCAGGAATCGCAGTCGTATGCCCTTGATTAAATAGTTCGAGCCCTATGTGGTAGAACCAGGGGTTGCAGGAGAGGGACAATCCCTCTTGCAGCGTGATCTCACCGGCGGGGTCCCACTCTTTTTCCTTACGCCAATCGTCGAGAACGACCCCGGGTAAATCATAAAATTCCAGTCCACAATCATAGATCTCATCGGCTTCAAACTCACCGGATTCAAGCGCTGCAGCCATGGTGATGATTTTAAATACTGATCCAGCAGGATAAACTCCCAACGTTGCACGATTGAGGTATGGGATCGTGGGCGATGAAATCAACTCTCCAAGCCCCCATGCTCCGTGCGGGTTTTCTGGATCGAATAAGTTCGGGTCAAAGCCAGGCGCCGAGGCCATGGCAAGTACTTTTCCCGTGTCTCGCTCGAGGACGACCGCGGCTCCGACAAAATTTTCAATGGCTTCTTGAGTGATCTTCTGCAGATCGGCGTCGAGGGTGGTGTAAATGTCGTTCGGCGCTTCTGCCTCCCGACGTGCGATGACTTCTAAATTGTTCCCATCAGTGTCCGTGAGATAAACGGTCCCCTCGGGGACACCACGTAGTTCCGCATCGTAGACTCGTTCCAGCCCCATCCGGCCAATGAATTCGTCCTGCAAGTAGCCCCGTTCTTGATAACTTGCCAGGTCTTCTTCTGGAATCCAGCTCACGTACCCAATGGTGTGGGGGGCGTTGCTTCCCGCATAGGGTGCGAGACCATCTCCCGAGTAGTATCTTGAATCATACGTCCTTGCTTGTACACCTCCAACAGCGTCAAGTACACCGCTGTATTTCAAATATTCTTCTTGGGAAACCTCGCCTAGCGCGGTATAGAAATCTGTCCCGCGGACAGTGTTGTAGCGAAATAAAATATCGTCCGTCGAGGCTGCATCGAATAATTGCCGGAGTCTGGAGAGCATCAAATCTTCGGCTTCCTCGTCCCCGATCTGGTTGGGAACGATCCATAACGAAGCAGCCTCAGCAGGGGCTGCCATGCTGGTCCCGTACTGATCGTATATGGTCCCGCGCTCAGGAAGGATGACCTGAAGCCTCATCCGTTTGTCATCCGTGAGCGTGGGGTGGAGGATCGTATTCTCCCAACTCACCTGCCAATCTGCCCCATCCCGCGTTAGATCCATCTCAGTCAAATATGGGATTTCCCCGGCTGCGCCGCTATGCAGGGTGACATTGGCTGCCAAGCTGGCCTTATACGGGTTATGTATTTGCGTGGATACGATGTCGTAGTCGATACTGCTCAAAGCTGTGCCAGATCGAAAATCTTCAAGCAGCTCGATAAACTCCGTCTCCGAGGTCCCCTCACGTGAGGGAGCGTCGAGGAGCGAGTACATTCCTGAATAATCGCCCTCATCCCAAAGGCTCAGAAACTCTTCGCTGACCGCCGCGGGATCCGGCGCTGACGTGGAAAGAACGATGGGTGTGGGTAGTGCAGAAGGATCGCCTGTCTCAGAGCTCCCCCCACCACTCCCACAGGCTGAAAGTACAGCAATCCCCAGGATCATCAGACCAACGATCCGGGCGTTTCGGACCCGAAATTGGCGATTGGCAGACCCCACGATCACCATGATTTGCTCGTCCATGGGCACTATGATAACCGCTTTGTTGAGAATCTGGATTATTTTTTGATGAGTATGCAGAATCCAGGGAATGGATGTTGGATCAGGTATCTTTCGGTAAAATGGCCGATCTCTGTGGATATGGTGGTTCGAGGAGACTATCAGATCTGAGTAATTTCAAGTCCAAATTCAATGGGCATGGATGATGGGTTAAGCGGATATTGGACCGTTTAAGTCGAGAGCTGGCATCAGGAAACCTAGTTCTCCTTCACTCCAACTTCATACAACTCAACGAGCACACCATGGGCTGCTTCGGGATGAACGAACGCGACGCGGCTGCCTCCCGCACCGGTTACGGGTTCCTCGTTAATCAGACGCACATCGTTCTTTTTCAGATGCGTCAGGCAGGCATCGAGATCATCGACTTGCATGCAGATGTGGTGCATCCCTGGGCCGCGCTTGGCGAGATACTTGGCGACACCGCTGTCTGAGGAGGTGGGTTTAACAAGCTCGATCTCAGAGCCACCGACAGGAAGGAAGGCGACGAGTGATTCCTGCCCGGATACATCTTCGATATGCTCCAGTTCCAGCTTGAGCGCATCGCGCCAAAATGATAATGCATCATCGAGATCATCCACGAGGATGGCGACATGATGAATCTTCAAGATTGAAAACATAAGCCCTCTTTGATTCTTGCCTTGGACGATATTTAGTTTTTATACCAGACTGCCCTAGAATTCTAATAAAGCGCAGTTCCGGCATCGGTTCTAAATCGTCAATTTTAATTGAACTAAGAGCTAGATCGTAAACTGTGGGTGATACTCCCCCCATACCTCACGCAGTACATTACAGATTTCACCAAGGGTAATATCCGCCTCCACCGCCTCGATGAAAATCGGCATGAGATTTTCTTCACCAGCAGCGGCTATGGAAATATGATCCAGTATGGCCTCAGCTTTTTTGGGATCGCGTTCCGATCGGATCCGTTCGAGACGCATACGCTGTCCACGCTCGATGGACTCATCGACGCTCAGTCGTTCTAGTTTTTCTGGTTGAGGACTCTTGAACGCATTCACGCCCACGACGATTTTGTCCTCGGACTCAATTTGTAATTGTGCTTGATAAGCAGCCTCGTGAATCTCACGTTGGAAATAGCCACTTTCAATAGCTTTGAGGGCCCCCCCCATCTCATCAATCTTCCGAAGGTATGCTTCAGCACGTACCTCAATCTCATCAGTAAGGGATTCGACCGCAAATGATCCAGCCAGTGGATCGATGGTATTTGCGACCCCCGATTCGTGCGCAAGGATCTGCTGGGTCCGTAGGGCGGTGTGAACTGCACGCTCTGTCGGCAGCCCTAAGGCTTCATCCATGCTGTTTGTATGGAGGGATTGGGTTCCTCCAAGTACTGCCGCCAGCGCCTGTAAGGTCACTCGGACTACGTTGTTCTCAGGTTGCTGGGCTGTGAGGGTTGAACCGGCTGTCTGGGTATGGAAACGAAGCCGTAGGGAGCGAGGATCCTTTGCATGAAATCGTTCTCGCATGATCCGTGCCCAGAGTCTTCTTGCTGCGCGGAATTTGGCAACCTCTTCAAGGAAATCGTTGTGTGCGTTGAAGAAGAAAGCCATCTGGGGTGCGACTTCATCGACGGAGAGACCGGCGCTTTGAGCGGCTTCGAGGTAAGTGATCGCGTTTGCGATCGTAAACGCTGCTTCCTGTACCGCGGTCGATCCGGCTTCACGCATGTGATATCCGGACACAGATATGGTGTTCCATCGTGGAACATTTCGGTGACAGTAGCTGAAGATATCGGTGATGAGGCGCATCGCGGCTTTTGGGGGGAAGATATAGGTTCCTCTGGCGACGTATTCTTTCAATATATCGTTCTGGATGGTTCCACGAAGCTGGTTGACTTCCAGACCTTGTCGCTTGGCCACGGCGATGTACATGGCCAGTAAAATTGCCGCTGGTGCGTTGATCGTCATGCTTGTCGAGACTTTGTCGAGCGGGATCCCTTCGAATAGGATTTCCATGTCCCTGAGGGAAGATATTGACACACCCACTTTCCCAACCTCGCCCGTAGCCAGGGGGTCATCAGCATCATAGCCAATTTGTGTTGGAAGATCGAATGCTACGCTCAGTCCTGTCTGGCCTTTTTCAAGCAGATACCTGTAGCGTGCATTGGATTCTTCGGCCGAGGCATAACCCGCATACTGGCGCATGGTCCAGAGACGTCCCCGGTACATGGTAGCCTGCACACCACGTGTGTAGGGGTAGTCTCCAGGGAACCCAAGGTCATCGATGTAGGATTCTGCGTTGTCCTTTGGCACGTACACACGGGACACCTCGATTTGTGAAGAGGTCTCAAATTCATCTTTTCTTTCGGGAAATCGTTTAAGAGATGAGGATAAGGTGCTTTTTTCCCAGGAGTCAGCTGCGTCTGAAACCGGTTTCTTCATACCGAATCCTTATCCGATGGCGCTGCTTGATCTGCAAAAGGGTAGCCCAAATCGTCGAGAGATAGATCCTCGTAATCCTTGAAGTTGTCGAAGGTTGCATCACGAAAGGGTAGGTTCATACGCTGGCGAAGATCTTCGAATACCCCAATGTAATTCAACGCCACACGACGTTCCCATTCCAGGTTCAATCTTTCCGCTAGCGATGTAATCTGCTCGATGTCTGGACCTTCGATTTCGGCAAAATTTCCAAATGGCAGTTCGTCCAGCACGACCTCGGATGATTCGATCGCAAAAGTTTCGCGGTACTTTTCATACACGAAAATGACTTTATATCCGAGGGCGTCGAGTATCTCACGCACACGATCGAAATCATCAACTTCGACTTCGTGTTCTATGCGTATTTCATGCCGCTCCTGCGGCTCTTTGTAGGTGAGCGTAGCACGGGAATCCTGCCTGAGACGTAAGACGATATGAGACTGGACGAGCCTGCCATCATTTGTATCAAATCGAAGATTGCGCTCCAGCGTCCGAGGGGTTAGAAGGCGAGCGCCTTCGTCTAACAGCCGCTTTCGAAGGTGAGTAAGGTGGGGGAGATGGAACTTGGCTTCGATTTCCACGATATCCATACAATCAGGAGAGTGTCAGAAGGAGCTGATTCTGATCTACGCTGTCTCCGGCAGCAACGCTCACACGAGTGACCTTTCCATCACGCGGTGCCTTTATCTCATTCTGCATCTTCATGGATTCAAGAATGATGAGATTGGCACCTTTCTCGATCTCCTGTCCATCCTCGACTGGAACAGTGATCACGAGACCCGGCATGGGCGACTTGATTTGCAGCTCTCCGCCGTGGACGGGGATTCCCCCCGAACTCTGCTGCAATCTGCGCTGCCTCTCATCCTCGACGACGACCTCGAAGAGCTGTCCGCGGAGCAGAACCTGAAGACCTGTCTCGGTGGAGTGGATCGAGGCTTCATGGGATTCCCCATCCAGGATCATGGAGTAAACGGGTTGATCCGCAACAGTCTGAAAATCCACCGACAGCATCTGCCCATCGATGGTGATTTCATCATCGGAATTGATTTCGATTTCAAATTGTTGATCACCAATGCTCGTGATGTACTTCATGTCAATCTCATACTTTCAAATGTGCTTCCCTTACGTTTCCCTTTAAGTCAGATTGCAGTAGAACGATAACACCCTGTCACAATTACTTCTGCATACGCTCCCAGCGGCCGACCCATTTCCAGTTGCTCGTGTCTCGCTCGCTCTGACGAATAATCTGAGAGGATAGCTGACCCTCTTTGTGCGCCATAAGTGTGGCCATCACAGCGGCAATACTGTGCATATCCTCCTTGCCCTCTTCAATTTCATCCATCGAAAATCGTTCCTCGACAAATCGGGTATCGAAATTCCCTGTAAAAAATCGATATGATTCCATGATTTGCTGGTGGAAGGGGATATTCGTCTTCACGCCAAGGATGCGATACTCTTCGAGCGCTCGACGCATACGCAGGATCGCCTCCCCGCGAGTCTCACCCCAGCAAATCAGTTTCGATATTAAGGAATCGTAATAGGGGGAGATAACAAAGCCCGCATAGACACCTGTATCGACGCGTACGCCAGGTCCACTGGGAGCAATCACAGAATTGAGGCTCCCGGTCGAGGGCATGAAATTATTGTAGGGATCTTCCGCATTTATCCGGCATTCAATCGCCCATCCATTTAATTGCACATCTTCCTGGGTATAGCGTAATTTTCTGCCTCTTGCGATGCGGATTTGTTCTTTCACGATATCAATGCCGGTCACAAACTCGGTGGTGGGATGTTCCACCTGCAGCCGGGTGTTCATCTCGAGAAAATAGAAGTTGTGATCGTTGTCGACAAGGAATTCAATCGTCCCGGCATTCAGGTAATCCACTGCGCGAGCCGCCTTGCAGGCCAGTTCACCCATTTTGCGGCGTAAATCCTCGTCCATAAAGGGTGATGGAGATTCCTCAAGTAATTTTTGATGCCTTCTTTGAAGGGAGCACTCACGTTCGCCGAGGTGGATGACATTTCCATGTGTGTCCGCCAGAATCTGAAATTCGATATGGTGCGCGTTGAGGATCAGATTCTCGAGATATACGTTTCCATCTCCGAAGGAGGATTCAGCCTCGCGCCTGGCAGCACGCAGTAAGCCAGGCATTTCTTCCAGGTTATTAACCTCCCGCATCCCCTTGCCGCCGCCTCCAGCGGTCGCCTTGATCAGGAGGGGAAAACCGATCTCTGGAGCGATGCGGAGAAGGTCTTCGTCACCTAAATTTCCCTCACCCTCGGTCCCGGGAACCACCGGAACGCCGGCCTCAGTAGCGGTGGCGCGAGCAACGGCTTTGTCCCCCATCGCAGCGATGGCGGATGGACGCGGCCCAATGAACACGAGGCCATTATCATGGACGGCTTGAGCAAAATCATCTCTCTCGGCAAGGAAGCCGTATCCGGGATGGATGGCACCCGCGCCGCTCTTTTTTGCGATTTCGATAATTTTATCGCCCCGAAGGTAGGAATCACGGGCGGCAGCAGATCCGAGAAGATAGGCTTCATCTGCCTGTCGAACGTGCAGCCCGGAGCGGTCAGCTTCAGAATACACTGCAACCGTCGCCAGCCCGAGTTCTCTACAGGCGCGTATAACTCTTACTGCGATCTCCCCTCGATTTGCTACAAGGACCTTATTAAACATGCGTTATCTCGATCTTATAATCTCATTCATTGAGCGATGGACCTGAAGAACGCACATACGCGCTCGTTAAATTCATCCGGTTTCTCGTGTGGCGGCATGTGACCCACACCAGGGATGAGCCACAGCTCACTGTTCTCAATCCGATCCGCGATATCCTCGGCATGCTTTGGACTTGCATGCTCATCACCCTCGCCTTGAATGACAAGGGTAGGAGCTTGAATAGCTTCCAGGCGATCCATGATCGATAACAATTCTACATCACCCTTGGACCAATGGCTGACCCAGGCATCCACAAGGGCGTTCGCACGGTCACCGTGCTCCCGTTGCAAGACTGTTTGGACCGGTGGGACTCGGGAGGAATCCTGAATGGTCTTCAATCCAAGGGCCATTTTAGGCTCATAGTACGCATGCGCGGCGACGACGACAAGACCAAGGACACGTTCTGGATGGTCGCTGGCGATGATGAGAGCGATCGTGCCACCATCGCTGTGACCGATGAAGTGGGCGCGCGGAATGCCCAATTCATCGAGAAGCTGAAGGGAAGCCTCGGCATCATGCAGTAAGAAATTCTCCTCGAATGCGGGGCGGATATCTGAACGCCCATACCCCCAGCGATCAAATGCCATGACTCTGAAACCCGATTGTGTGAGTGCCGGGATCTGACGACGCCATGACCTGACCGAGCCTAGCCCATGGTGCATCAGGATAATGCAGGGGGCCTCGACCGGACCGTGCTCCTCCCAGTATAAGTGATGACCATCGATGAGGACGAGGCCCGAAGTGACTGCGTCTTCTGAGTGGTTGGGGCTGCCCGCTTCTACACGCGAGAATCCATCCATCTTAGAGCGGGATGTTTCCATGTTTCTTCGCAGGATTTGAATCACGCTTGTTTGCGAGCATCTCGAGCCCATTAATGAGCCGTGGGCGAGTATGGCGTGGCTCGATGATGTCATCGATATAACCACGGGATGCTGCGATGTACGGGTGGGCGAATTTTTCCAGGAATTCTGCCACCAGCTCGGCTCGGCGCTTCTTTGGATCTTTTGCTTCGGCGATCTCTTTCCGGAAGATGATATTCACTGCCCCTTCCGGGCCCATCACGGCTAATTCGGCAGTTGGCCAGGCGAAATTCAGGTCACCGCGTATATGTTTGGAAGACATAACGTCATAGGCTCCGCCATATGCTTTGCGGGTGATGACGGTGAGCTTTGGAACGGTCGCCTCACAATATGCGAAAAGCAATTTAGCGCCGTGACGGATAATCCCGGCGTGCTCTTGCCCCGTTCCAGGGAGAAATCCGGGCACATCCACAAAGGAGATGAGAGGGATGTTGAAGGAATCGCAAAATCGTACGAACCTGGCAGCTTTGTCGGATGCGTTGATATCAAGCACGCCCGCGAGCATGCCTGGTTGATTCGCAACGATACCTACACTGTGGCCTCCCAGACGGGCAAAACCAACTACGATATTCTGTGCGTAGTTCTTGTGGATCTCGAAGAAAACGCCATCATCTACGATTAGCTCGATGACTTTGTTCATATCGTAAGGTTTGCTGGCATCATCTGGAATAATCTTGTCGAGAGCGGTTTCTGTCCTCAGTCGATCGTCACTTGATGTAGTGAGCGGCGGGTCCTGCATATTATTCTGAGGCAGGTACGAAAGGAGGAGCCTGATCATAAAAAGGCAATCGGCCTCGTTTTCTGCAACGTAGTGGCACACACCAGAGGTGGAAGCATGCACATCTGCACCGCCAAGTTCTTCAAAGCTGACCTCTTCGTGCGTGACGGCTTTGACGACATCTGGCCCGGTGACGAACATGTACGAGGAGTTTCGCACCATGAAAATAAAATCCGTCAAAGCTGGAGAGTAGACAGCACCGCCGGCGCAAGGTCCCATCACGGCGCTAATCTGAGGGATAACGCCGGAAGCGAGGGTGTTTTTTAGAAAAATGTCAGCGTATGCTCCTAGAGAGACGACACCTTCCTGAATTCGTGCACCACCGGAGTCGTTTAATCCAATCAGAGGCGCGCCGTTTTTTAATGCCATATCCATGATCTTGCATATCTTCTCAGCGTGCACCTCGCCAAGACTTCCACCGAACACCGTGAAATCCTGTGAAAAGGCGTATACGAGACGACCATCTATGGTTCCCCAACCCGTCACAACGCTATCACTGAGCACTTTGCGTTGATCAAGATCGAAATCATGCGTTCGATGGGTCACGAACATATCGGTTTCGCGAAAAGAGCCTTTATCCAGAAGCAGTTCAAGCCTTTCACGGGCGGTGAGCCGACCTTTGTCGTGCTGGACCTGTATTCGATCCGGCCCTCCGCCTAGTTGGGCTAGCTCGCGTTGTTTGCGAAGGAATTCGACTTTGGAACTATCACTCATGCGGGTTCTCCCCATAATAAACTTTGGATGACGGTTGCCTGAGGATCCAGAACAGCAAACTTATGGTGATGATAGCAAGCAGTGCATGTGCCATAAAAGACCTTGAGGCGTAAGCAGAACGTTTTAGAAACAGATGATCAAGTAGAGACCAGATGAATATGATCAAAGATGCCCACCGCGCGAAGCGCGGCGACCACCATTTCCCGAAGAAAAGTCCTATGGCCGCGATGATTGCCGCCGATGCCCAGATAGCGTTTCGAAAGGGGAGGTACCAGCTCGGAAAGGCCAATGGCAGCTCTGGAAGCTTGAACCATGCCGCCAATCCGATGAGGTTAACCACCCCAAAGGTTAACACTCCCAGGCTAAGGATGGTTACGACCTTCGGTCTATGATGCGATGGCAATGATGATCTTCCCCATCTGTTCTCCCGCTTCGAGCCTATCCTCAGCCTGAGGGGTTTCTTCAAGAGTATACGTTCGATCGATGGCGGGTTTCAATTTGCCCTTGAAGACCAAATCCATCACTGTGGTGAAATCCTCATTCGTGCCCATGGTCGATCCAATGATGGAAAGGTGTTTCCCAAAAATGAACCGGTTGTCAATCTCAAATTTCGGACCCCCGGTGTTGCCCACGGTGAGTACTCTTCCTCCTCGTCTCAATGCGCGTAAACTGAGCGGCATGGAGCCTGCGCCGACATTGTCGACGACGACGTCCATACCCTCGCGATTGGAGGCCATGTAAGCAGCTTTAGCCCAATTCTCTTCTTTCGAACGGTCGATGGTGATGTCTGCACCGAGCGACTCGGCGAGATCAAGCTTGGCGCGACTCGATCCGACCACAATGACTTCGGCGCCTGTATATTTTGCAATCTGGATGCTGGCAGTATTCACGCCTCCGGAGGCGCCAACGACGAGTACCCGCTCGCCACTCTTAAGATTCCCACGCGTCATCAGAGAGTGCCAGGCTGTGAGGAATACGAGACCAGCGGCAGCAGCGGGCTCCAGATCAAAATCGTCTGGCACATGTAGGAGGTTCTCCGCTGGAACGACGGCATACTCTGCGAGCGTCCCTCGAACAGTTTCCCCCAACAGGTGCCACTCATGACACATATTTTGAAAGCCACCCTGACAATTTGGACATTCCCCACAGCTCAAGTTGCCATTGATGACGACCCGATCACCGATCTCAAAGCCCGAGACGCCCTCGCCGATGACCGACACGACACCAGCACCATCCGCACCGGAGATGTGGGGATATTCGAGCTTCAAGCCAGGCCATCCTTCTCGCACCCAGAGATCCAGACGGTTAAGGGCTGCTACTCGCAGCTGAACCTGGACCTCGCCCGCCTGAGGGGCAGGTGTGGGCACTTCCCCGTATTGCAGGACTTCTGAACCTCCATGTTCATTGAAGTAAACCGCGTTCAATTTGTGGCTCCTTTTTTGGAAAACATCATATACCCTGCAGCTACAGGGATGAATGGCAAGAGGGGGCTTTTTCCTCGAAAGATGCCCCGCAGCTTGCTACGGGTTTCTCCACTGAATCCAGTGCTCAGCTCCCGGGTGGATCACTCGGAAGAGAGCACATAGAAGAGCAGTGTCCCATGCCGATTATAGCGTGGTACGGTTGATGTGTGGTCAAATTTTTGACCGATAATCTCGAGAGCCTCCTGTTCGTCTGGGAGTATGATGAATATATTCTTCATTGTTGAGTTCGGCGATGCATCCGGCAGCAAATATGGATACGCGAGATCCGTCCCAATTACTGTGGGGTTCAGATAGGCTAAGCTGGGTATCGAGTCGAAGTTCATGCGTTCTCCGCCGATGAAGAAGTAAGCTGCATCCTGCCCTTCCTCGTGGATCAGTTCAACCATCTCATATGTGACTTCACCATTCAGGCTGCCGTAGGTTTCTCCAGGGAAATAGTCCACAACAAGGTGTCTCAGGTTCTCGAACATCGCAACCCCGAGGACGCAGGTCATCAAGAGAGAAATCAAGACGTTGGTTTGCTTCCACCTATTCGAGACCCATATTGTGATCTCCTCCAATGGAAAGACGACCAGAAGCGCGAGAATCGGTGGCAGTAGCAGCATCCTCTGTGAACTTGGCGCCTGGATGCTAAGCCCGCCAATGACGAATGTGGCGATCAGAGTCAGCAACGGTAAGCTGTAGCGTGGGTCCCGAATACGCACGATGCAAATGAATGCGCCAAGGACGACGAGGATGGCGGAAATCCCAAAGAGCATGGGCACGCCCGGATTGCTGTAAATGCCCTGAAGCTCTGCGATGAATAGCCCTAAAAAAGTGATCCAGGATTGTTCGAGAATGAGTCCTAAGGGTGTGGTTCCAAGCGCTCGGGCTGCCTCGGCGGTCCATCCCGGCACTAACATCGAGACTCGACTTGCGGTGAAGAGCAGGCTCTCAAGATCCGTTATATAGAGAAGACCTAAGGGGAGAAATACACTCAACGAGACGAGGGCCATACTTGCGATTCCGGACTTCTGAGCTTTCGCCGGTCGTTTATATAGAAACAATAGGATGAGCCATGCAAGAATGATGATGGGAATGAAGCGGGAGGTGGTGTAGAAGAATTGGGAGAAACCAATTGCCAGACCCCCCAGGATAAAAGAGCGTCTCCATCCCTTCTCCCAACCTAGCCAGATTGCTCCGAACGCAATCGTGAAGAACAGACCGTCCCAGATGTTGTTGTATGCGATGCGGCTAAAAAAAAGGTGCACGTGAAAAGTGGAGAGCCATGCGGAGGCCCAAAACGCCGTTCGACGTCCAAACATCCCCCGCCCAGTCCAATACAACGCAATGACGGTCAGGGCTCCACCGAGCGCGGAAACCCATCGAATTGCCTCGATGCTCCTTCCGAACATTGTCTGGGCGATGGAGAGCAGCCAGAAATAGAGCGCTGGGAATGAAAACCAACCGAGAGACAGCAGATTGTCGCGATGTCCCTCCACAAATTCCAAACCAAGGAGGCCTGCCGAACCTTCATCACCGCTAAGCACAAAGGGCATATCGGCTGCGCCGTACGCTCGGAACGCAAAACTTAGTATGAATATAAGGAGGAGATAGACGACTTCGATGCGTGACCAGGGAACCGCGTCTGCCCGGCGCTCGCGCTTCCAGCATCCTAGGATCGTAAGTGTGATCCCAATGATCCATAGCGGAACTGCTGCCTTGCTTTGAACGAGAGGGCCGCGACCTGCAGCGAACCAGGCAGCAAACGAAGCAAGCAGGCCAAGCAGGATCAACGCGACCTGGGATGGCCTTATCTCGAGCCATCCCGCAATAGAGACTACGAACCTCGCTCCTGAAGGACGAGAGCGGTTGGAGGTCGGGCTCGCTGTTTGGGTAAAAAGGCCCAAAGGAGCAGCATTTTCGATCTTCCCTAAAACATCATGATTCATGTGGTCCACCCCGGAAAGCAGAGCCAAGGAAAGATCTCTGCCAAAAGAAGATGTTTAAGCCCAGAATGATGTAGGTTTCACTCATAGATTTTCTGGATCGTTGAGACCTGAAATGCCAATCAGAACAATTCGAGTTCGCGGACATGGATTTTATAGGGGGTCGCCCCCTCAAGGCTAAAAATTTCAATTTCAACCACGTCGATATCTGAATTGGGGTGTTCGAATTCGATTACGACCGTGGGATCATCGGGTTGATCGTAGTATGCCTCACAATATGAGCCAATCTCCTCGGATGTGGACGAATAGAGTCTGACACATATCTGAAAGTCCATGCTCCCGGTGGTGGCACGTAATCCCCTCAGAAATCTCGGCGTTGAATAAGATAGGGTGAAAACCGCCGGATTGGCTTCGTAAACTCGTGCAAGCGTAAAATTGTCGCCGTCGAATATGTTCGTAATTCCCCCCATATCCAGGTAGGGATACTGGATTTGAACCGTCTCTCCGTTCAGATCCAGCTCCTCGACCCTGGGGCGGTTCCTCTCCTCCTCCTCGGCCGCAAAAATGGTGGAGGCGTTGGGGGCGTATTCCATGCGGACGAAGTAAAAACCAGGGCGTCCATCGGGATAGTTAATGATTTTTTCTACGCGAATATTGTTTAACTTTTCGTTATCCACAATATCGTTGTATTCTGGCTCGGGGAGGACGAAGAGCATTTGAGAATTCAGGTCGCCCATCTCTTCGAGAAAACCGGTGACATTCCCCATTCTTACATTCACGTCGTCCGGGATAAAAAACCGTTTGATGATGCCGGTGCCATTAGCCCATGTCGGCGAGACATAGATGGTGGTATCAGGGTCTTCATTGCTAAAGTGCTCAACCTGAGTGAACACTTGTTTGCCGCCGAACTGTAAGCCTGTGATTCCATAATCGTCATTCCAGGTAGGTCCGTTGATGAGTGCATCTCGCGTCATCGCAAATGCCGTCAAGCTCAACAAGGTGAAGATTGCAGCAGCCAGCAGCTTGTAGGGGAACCATCTCTCCAGCCACTGTCCTATCATAATGATCCCGATTGCTGTGAAGATCGCCGCGGCAATGATGAAGGAGAGATTGCGGGTGATCCCTGGTGCGACGAACACCCCACCTAAGGGAGCCGTAATCGCAACCATCAAGATCGTTCGATACTCGCTGGTCTTGATCTTCCTTACGGTTTGGAGAAATCCCAGAAGCGCAAATGGCGCTGTGAGAATCAGAATATGCCCGTACCCACGCATGAAATGCCGTGGGGATTCATCCAGCTCTGGGTTGTACCAGTAGCGTGGATCCAATCCAGCGAGGTAATTTTCTGTGAGCGCCTGCGCTTTTTCCACGACGGGAATGTCTCGGAAAAGCACAGATTCCATCAATCGGAGCTGAAAATAGGTCTCCCCTCCATGTTGAAGCTGGAAGCGGATATAAGGTAGGGAAAGCAAGATGGCAAGAACCATGCCACGAATGAGCACGTGATTCTGCCGCTTGTGATATTGAAAATCAGAGATGAGTAAAAGGATGGTCAAACCCATGAGGACAATTTGCCCCCCGCGGTAGCTGTAGAACGCAAGCGCCCCAAATACGATGGCCGCATAGATGTAGACCGGATTCTCCTTCCTGTAAAGCAGATAGAAGTACAAAAACCATGCGAGGAACGACACAAAAAGTGTGGCTTCGAATGCTGTGCGTGAATGGAGAAACCATGCTGGTGTGATGGCCAGCAGGAGTGAGCCAAGCCACCAGTAGCGCAGTGCGAATATGCGTTTCAACGTAAGGCTGAGTGCGCCTGCTGCTGTGAGCGTAATGAGTGCGGGTACTGCTCTGGTTACAAAAATGGATTTACCAAAAATGAGATAGGGGATGACTTGAAGGTAGACGGATACGCTCAAGTTGAACAGGAAGGAATTCTCAAAGTAGGTTGGCAGCAGCACTTTGTCGTAACCATGCAAACCATCCCGGACGAAGTCCGATGCGAGGATAGTTTGGACCGCTTCGTCGGTGAAGAAGTAGATGGGGAAGTCCTCTAATTGGATGAACCTGGTGAGCGCGTAGATCAGGAGAGCGAGGAGGAAAAGCAGGAGATCGAAAGGAGAAGCCCAGTTCCTTATCTTGCGTCTGATCTCATGGACGTTGATTTGAGACATCATCAGCTTTCGAATCTCTGGGAGCTCGGGTTCACGTCACGTTGTGTTGTCAAAAAGCATGTACTTCATCAGATGATGAGCTTGGCTGGATATTGGCATAATCCGGGCACAGAGTCTGAGATAGATTTGTGTTTATGGGAAAAAGCCAGATTACCCTGTCGCTCGCCGGATGGATGAATGGCAAGGCGGGGGTATGGGAGTGGCAACCCCAAAGGCTTATTCCTTGGAAGATACCCCGCGGCATGCTGAGGGCTTCTTCACCTCAATCCCAGCTCCAGGCGCGAAATGACCAGCCGTTGGATTTCGCTTGTGCCTTCGTAAATCTCGGTGATCTTCGCATCCCTGAAGTAGCGCTCCACCGGGTATTCCTTTGAATACCCCATTCCACCGTGGATTTGCACGGCGGCGTGGGCGCAGAACATCGCTGTCTCCGAAGCGAAGAGTTTTGCCATGGAGGCTTCAAGCGTATACCGTCCACCTTCAGCCTTAGCACGCTGTTTGGCGAGCGCCGCTTGATAGATGAGCAGGCGACTGGCTTCGATCCTTGTTTTCATATCGGCAAGTTTGAAGCTGATGCCTTGAAATTCGCCAATCTTTTTCCCAAAGGCTTCCCTTTCACGAGCATATCCTAGGCTGGCACCATAGGCAGCTTCAGCGATCCCGAGCGATTGTGCCGCGATGCCAATTCTTCCCGCATCGAGTACGGTCATGGCGATCTTGAATCCCGCGCCCTCTTCTCCAAGACGACATTCAGCCGGACATTCATAGTCCTCATACACGATCTCGCTCGTCGCCGAGGCTCGAATTCCTAATTTAGGCTCGGGTTTCCCCAGCGTGAAACCGGTTTGTTTTGTGTCTGTGAGAAATGCCGTCACGCCTTTATGTTTCTTTTCGGGATCCGTCATGATGAAGACGAGGATGAAGTCGGATTTAGGAGCGGATGACACCCAGGATTTTCGACCGTTGAGGACATAGATCTCGCCATTAAGTTCGGCGCGTGAGCGCATCGTCCCGGCATCCGACCCCGACATTGGTTCGGTGAGGGAATAGGCGCCGATGGCCTTGCCCGACGCAACAGGTTTGAGAAATTTCTCTTTCTGTTCTTCCGTGCCAAATCGCAGAATCGCATAACAGAAGAGCGAATTATTCACAGACATAATCGTGCCGTGGGCTGCGTCAGCCTTAGAGATTTCCTCGAGCGCGAGTACGTAAGCGAGCGTGTCCAATCCGGCACCACCATACTCTTCAGGTATTTCGATCCCCATGAAACCCATCTCCCCCATTTTTCGAATTGTTTCCTCGGGGAATTCGCCGCTCTCATCAAACTCGGCGGCAACCGGGCCGATCTCGTTCTCGGCGAAATCCCTGGCTGCCTGGCGAATCATCTCGTGTTCAGATGAAAGTTGAAGATTGGGTCCAAATTCGTCTGCCGAATGCGATGCCATGATGTCCTCCAAGAGGTCAATAAGTCGGGGGAATAAAGAGATTATATAGCATGTGCTTTGAATGGGTTAGCGACCCGAATTTAGAATTCACCACATCATCAGGCTTAAGATTCCAAGCAGGATGATGCCCCCGTTTATGTTGGTTTGTGGATCGGTTGAGCGTTCGGATAAGCTGAGTGCCCATGGAGATCGGTATGCCAACAAAGCGAGGAGCGAATTGTTCCCCTACCAGGGGATTTTTTCTTCCTCAATCCAACCAAAGAAGATACCCAGTGACGAGAGCGAAAACATCCCCAGGACGACCCCGATCAGGGTTTTTCTACGTCGGAAGGCCAGGCCAGCCAGAAGAGCGGCAGCCAGGGTTAAAGGCCCATTCACTCTGCGCACAGTTTTCTCCGCTTCCTCCACGCTTTGTCCGCGTTCGACCAGGCTCCATTTGAGGATAGGACCACCGTCGATAAAGGGAATGGGCAGTAGAGAAACCGTGCTGAGGAACAAGTTTGTACCAACAGCAAGATTGGCCACCTGGCGAGCGGGTGTTCCTTCGGTTGTCCGTTGTCGCACTAACCAAGTGAATGGCAGAAACAGGGCGTTGATAAGTGGACCACCCAGGGAGCGGATCACATGTTCGTTGGGTTTTACATTGGGATCGTTCAGATCATGGTAAACACATCGCGGCATTCCAAGCATGATCCGTATTTGATCCATCGGTTTCCCGATGGCACGCGCTGCGAAGGCGTGCGCCAGGTTGTGGCACCACTCCGAGCCGAGCATGATCATCGTCATCAACGCGCCCTGGCGTATCGATCGCCAAAAGCTCATATCGGGGAGATACCGGTTGGCTAGCCAGGTCATGACCGGCCATACGATTATTTGAGTGACCGGGAGCCAGGAAAACCCCGAAATCACGAGGGGGGTGTTGAAAACGCTTCCGATTTCTCTGGGGCTCTCATCTGTGAGATGGGCGTGCGCATTGTTCATATTGGCTCCCTTTCACAGGAGTAAATACTGGGAGAAAGACATCTCTGGATTATAGATTGATGTGACGTTACGAAAAAATTGATTTTGGATGCACGCTCGTCAGGGAATATTGAGTTCGGTTTCGCAAGTGCCGTCGGAGGTGTCTGTCCCTGTCCCACCGTCGCAGATGTCGGTTTGTCTGCCGCCGCTGAGGTCATCATCCCCGGATTGACCATAAAGCACATCGTCTCCTCGGTTCCCGATGAGGATGTCGTTTCCTGCACCAGCCAGGATGATGTCAGCGCCATTTGCGCCACGCAGCCTATCACCGCCGTCTCCGCCGAGGATGCAATCATCTCCACCCTGGGCGTTCATAATATCGCCCCCTGCAGATCCAAGGATGAGATCGTTGGCGTTTGTGCCGTTGCCGGTCCGTATGTTGACAAGGTTAATCCCAGAACATTCAGATGGCTTGAGGTCATTCGCAGTGATGGCAAAAGTGTCATAATCTGCATTTGTGCCAGGGACTGTGTTCGACGCTGAGAAGGCTGTGTAAATACTGAACAATACAAGAGCGAAGATTGAGACCAAACCGGAGTGAAAAAGCCGCTTAGGATTCATCCTGGTTTCCCCTATTTGTGCGACTATTCGTGGTTTGGCTCATATCGTCAGTTTTTGCATCACTGGATTGGCTGCCCATGGAGAAACGATAAGTGATACCGTTGATCGGAAGATAGAATAGAAGATTTCCTTTTGATTCAGTGTAGAAGATTAATCCATCATGTTTATCTGCGACACGTGTCAAGGCTTCAATGCTCTCGACATCGATAATTTGAGACTTGGCAAATGTCTGACTCCCCGAAAGGGGGACGATCCTGTTACCGAGTTTGGATTCGATCGAAGCTAGCCCGCCGGACTGGGATGCCTCATAGAGTTGTCGGGTGAGCAACGTAATCGCTGCAATTGAAGCAAACACCCCGATTATTGCGATCCAGCGCGCGATAACAATAGGGAGCTTCAACCCGAGGATATTAATAAAGTTAGAGGACATTTTTGTTCGGTGAATCATTCTCGATTCTGTGGGCAACAATGGGTCTTCTTCAGCTGCCACATTGTCGTTGCGGAGGAGTTGAAGCTGTATTTCATCCAACTGGAAGTTAAGTGATGGTGCGAACGAATCTTGGAGAACTTTTGCGCCAACTTTGCCGCGAATGGCAATCTGAGGATTGACATCTAACAAGTAGAAAGACCTTTTCAGTCCGGTTTTCATTTCGAGATCTGTAATGATCTGCTGTACCTCTCCCAGATCGATTGTGCCATGGATGGTCACTTCATCGCCGGAAAAAGCTGTCGGTGGCTGGATTTCGATGATCCGGTTCCATCCGCTAGCGTCACGGATTACCAACTTCATCCCATACTCACCCTTTATGTCTGATGGTTGAGATGATGTCAGCACATATTCAAATTTGAGATCAAACGAGTCAAGCAATGTGAGAAATACGGGATCCCCGGTATTCAACTCATCTTCGTTGTATATCCCAAGTGGTGGGCTTGCTCTGTATGAGAAGGCGCCTTGATGTGAATAAAGTGTGTCATCGGCTGCCATCCGCGTCGTAGGACGAGTGAAAGCAATGCTGCCCAATATCAATGATGTTATGAGGACGACCCCCGCAAGCATGAAGATGCCTTCCGCATTCTTCAGCATGTAATTCTCGATTTTTAATGATCCTATTAATGATCTAAGTCGAGGACCAGATTCACGAGAATGCTCGGATTTGGAGAGTGAAAAGAATATCATCGATGCCAGTACTACGGATATCAATACCATCGCGCCAGGTGTGCGAAGCCACTCGAGAGTGTTCGCGGCCCCCCTTAAGTGAATCCAATCTTTTCCCACAACATCCGCTGATTGCGGTTTGTAGTTGTCATACCAATCGTTGTTGTCCCCTTTGAGAATGAACCGACCGTTTTCCAGATCGACGATGCGGTGGATGATGGGACCCAAGTCGGGGTGCATGTAGGTGACGACATCTGCAATCTCGTATCGGTCAGATACCCGGGTGATAACCAGATCTCCTTGTTTGAGGGTGGGTTCCATGCTTGCACCCGCTACCATGACGTAGGAAGCTCTTCCCCCAAACTGAGCGGGAGTAAAAGCAATCCAGACTGCAACAATCCCACAGAGGATGGCTGCAGTCAGAAAGCTTTTCAGAAGTCTTGAAGGTATGGGCATCATGTGAGATTTGAAATTGGGCACAATCACAGTTCACCTGCGATTGCGCCCATCCCTAATTAGTTTAATGAGAATTCGTCAGTCCGTCGCGGAGACCTGCAAGAGATCCGCGGCGAGTACATCCTGAACGCCACCAACTGTTAAATCACAAGTGATGGTTCCCGCAGGTGCTTCCGAACATGAGTGCCAGGACCCTCCGGTTTCCAGAGAGACATAAACTGAGGACACACCGGTCGGAGCGATATTAAAAGTGACCTGATCGATAAAGCGCGGGTTGGTCGATTGAAGTTGATATTGCACATTCGTGATCGCGTAACCATCGATGAGATCTTCACCATAACCAGCATAGGTGGTGCCGGGCATGGTGTTCGCAGCAGCAAAACCGTAAATGGCTGCGGCCAGGATGAGCACAAGAATGATCATAGCGAAACTGCGTGGGCGAAAGAATTTGGACATGTAAAGCCTCCTATAATTTACTTGGCAGGATGATTGCGGATTTGACCTACCTAAATTTGCTTTCGCCTGTACCTTAACATGACCTCACTCCTGATCAGCTTACGAGCAAATTACAGGCATAATGTCACCAAATAGTATTGAACTCCTATCCCATGTTGGGGTACATCTTGAAGAAAAACATGCATGATTTGTGCCGAGAAGGAACCCAGTTGACCCATCTCTCATAGTACAATCCGTTTCTGTTTCGATAACTTTGACCGTTAGGATTCCCCCGGGTACAATGTTCCCAGTCAATACATGGAGCAGCACGTGGCGCGCGGAAAAAAATCAGAAACCGATGTCATCACCAGGGAAATATTCGACCACCTTGTCGCCCTGGCGGCGCTTGAATTACCCGCCGATGAGGCGGAGTATCTGCGTGCCGAATTAAATGATCAACTAAAAGCGATTCGGGAGCTGGAATCGATCGAGGTTTCAGACGATACCCCCATCACATCCCACGGAGTCCCCTATTCGGAGGACATTCGACCAGGGTTGCGCGAGGATCGGATCGAGGTCTGTCCGGAAGCGGATGACATCGTCGGTGGGGCGCCCGAAGTTCATGACCGCTACATCGTGGTCCCTGAGATCCCATTTGAGGAATTAGAGTGACCACCGAATTATGCGATTTGTCTGCCCGAGCGCTGGTTGAAGGGCTGGGGCGTGGAGATTTCTCAGCCGTGGAGGTGCTCGAGTCGACATTTGCGCGCATCGATACGGTGGAAGGTCGACCGGCGTCCACCGCAAAATACGAGATGGTTGAAGATGACTTAGAAAAAGTGCACGCCTTCATCACGATCACTCGAAAGCGGGCGATGGCTCAAGCTGAGGAAGTCGACAGGAAGATTGCCATGGGCGAAGATCCCGGTCCGCTCGCCGGTGTGCCTCTGGCGGTGAAGGATATTTTCTGCGTTCGTGGTACCCCCTCCACGGCTGGCTCGAAAATCCTCGAAAACTTTGTCGCGCCTTACAGCGCAACCCCGGTTGATCGTCTTGAATCGGCGGGTGCGATTACCATTGGAAAAGTTAATCTGGATGAGTTCACTTTTGGATCGTCGAACGAATCCTCTGCGTTCCTGCCGCCTGTCGGGAATCCATGGAACCCACGTCACGTCCCCGGAGGCTCATCGGGTGGGAGCACGGCTGCAGTAGCTGCGGGCGAAGCCGTTATCTCACTGGGAACCGATACGGCGGGCTCGATACGCCAGCCCGCTTCTTTTTGCGGGGTTGTCGGTATGAAACCGACGTACGGACGGGTTTCGCGTTACGGTCTGATAGCATTCGCCTCCTCGCTCGATTGCCCTGGTCCGGTTGCGCGAGATGTGACGGATACGGCCTTGATGATGAATGTGATTGCGGGTCCTGACATCAGGGACGCAACTACGGCAAACTCTCCAGTCCCTGATTATCTTGAGAACCTTGAAAAGGGCATCAAGGGGCTCCGCATCGGGCTCTCGCCGGATTACTTCCGGATTAAACACCCTGACCCGGAAACGGGGGAAATTCAAGAACAACCTATTGACCCCGAGATTGAAGCCTCCGTGTACGCGGCCGCTGAGGCGCTTGCAGCCGAGGGAGCCGAGATCGTTGAAAATGTCTCCTTGCCTAACTCACAATTCGGCGTCCCGGTTTACTTTGTAGTCTCGCGTGTTGAGGCGGCTTCCAACCTGCATCGCTACGATGGTGTGAAGTATGGGTATCGCTCCGATGGAGATGGGGGAGATATGAGAGAACAATACCGGCGTACGCGTGGTCAGGGGTTTGGCCTTCAACCAAAGCTGCGCATATTGATGGGGATGTATGTTTCGGCTGAGCAGTATGAGAAGGGTTACTATGAACGTGCGTTGCGAATTCGAACAAGAATCCGCGGCGATTTCGAAGCTGTTTTTGATCCGGAAGGGGACGACAAACTTGACTGCCTGCTGACACCAACGACGCCAACTACGGCTTTCAAGCTCGGGGAAGTGTATGGAGATACGGTGCTGATGCAGTATGCCGACCTTTTAACCGTTCCCGCCAACCTGGCTGGCATCCCGGGTTTGTCGCTTCCCTCTGGAGTAGACTCAAACGGTCTTCCTGTTGGCATCCAATTGCTTGGTCCGGATTTTTCAGAATCCATGCTTCTGAGAGTCGGTCACTCATATGAACGCGCGACAGAAAATGAACCCTGGCGAGATTTAAAGCCGGCTGTCCTTGAAAACTTGTAAAAATTCAAACCGGTTAATGTGTATCGAGGTCAGACCTCGATGGAGGTATCGATGCGAAATATGAAAACGAAGTCCCTCATCCTTGGATTGGCGAGTACAGCGCTTGTTCTTGCGAGCTGTGGCCAGACCGATGGAGGGGAGGTTGATTTAACAGAAGCGACACCCACAGAAGAATCGGTCCCGATTGAGGTTGTGGATGGTCCGAGTGACCAGTGGGACGCACCTCCGGAGATGACCATCGATCCGGATTCTATCTATTTGGCGACATTCAAGACCGAACGGGGCGACATCGTCGTTGAGCTTTTTGCGGATAAGACCCCCGTCACAGTTAATAATTTTGTGTTTCTTGCAGAAGAAGGGTATTACGATGGGACCACATTTCACCGCGTCCTTGCAGATTTCATGGCGCAGGGTGGTGATCCAACCCATACAGGAAGTGGAGGGCCGGGCTACCAATTCGAGGACGAGATCGTAGAAGGACTTCTCTTTAATGAACCGGGACTCCTTGCTATGGCCAACAGCGGTCCTAATACCAATGGCAGTCAATTCTTCATTACTTACGAACCGGTTCCCTGGCTGAATGGTGCGCACACTATCTTTGGACAAGTTGTCGAGGGTATGGATGTGGTCGACTCGCTGACGCTCCGTGATCCTGAGGGAAACCCAGATTACCGCGGAGATGCATTAATTACAGTTGAAATCACAGAGGCTGAAGGCAGCGCTCTTCCGGAGCCAACTGCCACGCCCGTGCCCGTTGTAGCTGTGCCAGATTCGAGTCGTCCACTTGCAGATTTGGATCCCGTGCTGCGGGAAGGCCTTTACACAGGCGTACCAGAGATGATCATTGACCTGAATAAGACATACGAGGCTTCTATAGCCACGAGCAAAGGAACTTTTCGCGCGAAGTTAGAACCCTTGTCTGCGCCGCAAAGTGTGAACAACTTTGTCGTCCTCTCGGAATTGGGTTACTACGATGGTTTTCCGATCTCCGCAGTTCAAGAGGGAGCATTTGTGCTTACGGGTTCTCCCAATGCTCGACCGGATAGTGATGTCGGGTATGCTATTCCAAGTGAGGCTGGCAGTCCATCTACTAAAGGCGCTTTAGGCTATTGGTTTAGACCAGATGTGTTGGCTTCAAGTGGAAGCCAGATATTCTTCTTGTTAGATGATATACCTGGATGGGAGACTGACTTCACAGTTTTTGGCTATGTCACCTCAGGTGAGCACGTATTGGAATCGCTTACCTTAGATGATGAGATCGTCAAAATTACGATCGTTGAGCGTTGATACCCCATAGACTCGATCACCGGTGTCAACCCCGCCGATCAAGGATCAGGATATGCCGAAGTATGAGGCCGTAATCGGTCTCGAGACTCATATACAGCTAAATACAAGTTCAAAAATCTTCTGTGGATGTAAGGCTTCATCTTGGGGAGAGCCCGCAAATACAAATATCTGCCCGATTTGCACAGGTCTTCCAGGTGTGCTTCCCGTCCTAAATCGAGCAGTTGTTGAGAAAGCTGTGCTGCTCGCGGCTGCGGTGCAGGCTGATTCTATTCAAGAGATAAGCTACTTCGCCCGGAAGAACTATTTTTACCCGGATCTTCCAAAAGGATATCAGATAAGCCAGTATGATGAACCCCTTGCGCTGGGAGGTACATTCACCCTACCCATGCCGGATGGTGAAAATCGTGAGGTGACGATTACCAAGCTTCACATCGAAGAAGATGCAGGGAAGACAGTCCGGATGGATAAGCACCGTTGGATAGATTTTAATCGCTGTGGTGTGCCGCTGGTTGAGATGGTGACTGGACCTGACCTGAGATCAGCCGAAGAAGCTGCTCAATACCTTTACAGACTTCGCCAGCTTCTGCGATGGTTGGGTATCTCAGAAGCAGATATGGAAAGAGGTCAACTACGCTGTGATGCGAACGTATCTATTCGCCCGGAGGGCGCGGACTATCTATGCGCCAAGACAGAGATCAAGAATGTAAATTCGATCGATAACATCAGGGACGCGATCGAGGCCGAGATCGATCGGCAAACCCGTGAGGTAGAAGCTGGGCGCGAGATACAGGCATGGACACTGGACTGGGATGAAGATACTGAGAGCTTAAGGAAAATGCGCTCCAAGGAGACCGAGGCCGACTACCGGTATTTTCGAGAGCCAGATTTGCTCCCCATTTTCCTCGATGAAGCTTGGCGGGAACAGATATTAGTTGCACTGCCCGAGCTTCCTCTTGAAAGACGGTCGAGATTTGTGACCCAATACAAGATCCCGATCTACGATGCAGAAATACTCACAGAAGAGCGATCCTTGTCAGAGTATTTTGAACAGACTGTCCAGACTTACGAGGGTTCCCCTAAATCGGTTTCAAACTGGTTGATGAATGATGTATTGCGCATGATCAAGGAGCGGGGTGTAGCTGCCGGTGAATTAAAACTCCGTCCGGATCAACTTGCAGAGATCATCATCCTCGTCGATGAGAAGAAGGTTACAACGAGCACGGGGAAGGATCTGCTTGAGAAAGTGGAAGAGACCGGGAAATCTCCAAAGGAGCTCGTGGAGGCAGAAGGTCTGGGGCAAGTATCCGACGAAGGGGCGATTCGTGATCTCGTGGCACAGGTGATCGCAGAAAATCCTGGCCAGGTTGAGACCTATAAAGGGGGAAAGACTTCACTGGCTGGCTGGTTCGTGGGCCAGGTCATGCAGAAGACATCCGGTCAAGCCAATCCACAGCTCGTAAAGCAGATTATCGATGAGATGCTGAACGACGCTTGATATTTGTACTCATCTCCGAAGTGATGCATAAGTGAGATTGCAAGAAATGTTATTTCGTGCCTGTAATTATTTAACGGAGACGATTTGAACAACCCGG
The DNA here is from genome assembly GCA_041821665.1 of Anaerolineales bacterium. Lineage (GTDB taxonomy): Bacteria > Chloroflexota > Anaerolineae > Anaerolineales > E44-bin32 > E44-bin32. The sequence goes on along the minus strand of JBGUDT010000022.1, from coordinate 9,204 downwards.
TGAAATATGAAACTGCCGGACCTTCACCTGAAACGGTGGTTTTTCGGGGTGCAAGTTCAGATGATCTACCGTCCATCAGGGGGATGATCAGGGAGGAACGCCTGAATCCACTTGGTCTGAATTGGAAAAGGTTTATGGTAGGCGAAAATGAGGTGGGAGACATCGTCGCTTGTGGACAGGTGAAAGCCCACGCGGATGGATCAAGAGAACTGGCTTCGCTCGTAGTTCGAGAACCATGGCGGGGCTCAGGACTCGGGAGCAAGATCATCGAACTGCTGCAGTCTTCCTCGGATCCACCGCTGTGGTTGACCTGTAGATCGACGCTGATCCCATTCTATATAAGATCTAGTTTCCATGAAGTCGAGGACAAATCTGCGATGCCGCGCTACTTTCGCTGGGCAAGTCGACTGATGAATGTATTTCTCAACGCAGTCGGAAGGGATGATTATCTGGCTGTGATGAGGTGGGTGGGGTAATAAACGGAGCCAACTAGCACAAACAGGGAACGGAGGGATTATGAATTATATCCCTCCGATGATTAAGTATCTTTGACTCTTTGGAGCATAAAAAAGGTTCAAATCTCCCCGGGCTAGATTGCGGCCAGGGTCTGGAGCAGACGCTCAGGGGGGTCTGTCTTACTGAAGAAGGCATCGGCACCAGACCGGATCGCATCCCGGCTCACCTCTGGGCGGCCGCTCATGATGAGGACAGCCAGCTTGGGGTAGGCCTCTTTCAGACCGAAAATGAGTTGGTCGCGGTTCTTCAGCAAATCCCAATCAAGCAGGATAATGTCGGGTCGCTCAGCAATAACTTGGGCGATCAATGCGTTTGCATTTTCAGCTTCCCCGACCACGGTATATTCAGACTCGCTTTCGAAGAGCAATTTGAGCGCCGAGCGAATTCGTTTTTCATCATCGACCAACAATATACGCATGGTGCTCCTCTGGTTCGATGGAATCTGGATGGAGCGCCCCGTATCTCCAGTCTCGCGCTGAGCCAGGATTGTCATGAACTGAACTGTGATTGCTTGGAATTCTGTAAGAGAGTCTGGTGGCTCGTTTGCTCAACAGGCTTTCGCTTGAGGCGCTCTTCCAAGAGCCTCACGAATTTTGAAAAGCTAAGTGACATCGATTCGAAGGTATTGTTATCAACCGAGCGTATCGTTCGCTCAATTTCCGCCTGCTGGCGCCTTTGGTGTCGCAGATATTCGAGATCAACTTCAGTTCGTAGTGGGCTATACATTTGAGGCTCCTTTTCCTTGCTCCATATTTCCAATCGATCGTTTGGTTTTGTGCTTGTTGCTGATGATCCCTTGATCCCTTTCCTTCAGGCAGGGGCGGGGGAAGTCACGTCCCTGCCTAAGTTGGAAGGAGAAGCTTGTGATGAAGCGACAAGCTCAATCAGGTCTGGGACCATCTTAACCTGACGTTTTGGATCGTGCTGGTAAAGGTCGGCAGAATTTCGTTCGTCTCGCTTTGTCCAAACTAGGCGAAACAATCTGCCTCATAACTGCCTTAAGTCTAAAGAATCGGGTACCTTTTTGCGCTATGCGGATGGGGGAAAATCATGGTGGACGAATGGGGAGTGTGGTACCTGGTCACATGGCCAGGCAAGATGATGGAGCGCCCTGTTTGCTTTTAGAACAATCTGAGGATGGAGCCCGCACTTTGTCGCTGTTTGAGGCGACCATACCATAAGCAAAACGGGTAAAGGAGGAGCAGTCCCGCTATCCAGAAGAAGAACATATTGCCAAGCGAAGTCCCGCTTGGTGTAAATGACGCACCAATCAGCGCATATACAAATAAATGCAGGACATAAAAGAAGAGAGGGCTCCTGCCAAATACGACCAAGGGGGATAAGAATTTTTGCCAGCCCTTGTTGATCCTTGCCAGCCCTCCCAGAAGAAGCAGATTCAATCCCAATGTGAGGAAAGTAAATGAGATACTTGGTGGATATTTTACGACGTTAAGAAAATCGATCCATGAATCACCGAGCATTGGTCTGATATTTCCGAATCCATCGGATGCCCGGATGATCACAAACGCCGCCAAAAAAGCAGCTCCCATGGTGAGGGCCCAACTGTAGCTTCGTTCGCCATACTCCAGAAGCAGATAACCGAAGACCATCCCGAACGTTACAAACTCAATCCAGGGCAGGATCGGATAATTTGACCACACCGCGCCCGTCCCACCGGGGGTCAGGAGAAGTAATTCGAACGTTTGGTTCCAATCAAATGATTGGAACTGCCCCCAGATGGCGGGATCTGGCGCGAGGACCTCGGTGAGTATTAAGAGAGCGATCGTGATGAGGAGAAGTGTCCTCGGTCTCAACCAGATGAGGAAACTTCCAATAATCATCGCTCCACCTAGAGCAAATAATACCCCGATGTAGATCTCAATTGGCCATCCGCCTGCTGAAAGCCCCCAGAAGTGGTTAACGATGGAAAATTGCAGGAGGATAAGTATGCCACCACGAAGTATAAAGTGTTTGAAGAAATCACCTTTATCCCAACCCATTTGTAGGCGAGAGTTTTTGAATAGGATCATCCCGGCGCCCAAGAGAAAGAAGAACCCCGGCGCACATATATGAGTCACAAATCGTGTCAGAAAGGGCAGTGCGGCAGTGTATGCTGGGAAAAGTCCTCCCCAGTATTCACCAGAGGAGTGCTGCTGTGCGACGAAGAAATTAGCGTGGTCCAACGCCATGAGGATGATGATCAATCCACGCAGTGCATCAAGCGGGAAAAGTCGCTGGCTAACTGTGAAGGAATTTAGTCCCTGTTTTTCCACGGGAGTACCTATACGGAGTAACTATGTCCCACAATGACGAATTCAAATTCTTCATACGCACGCATGAAAAGCGATCCACGCCGGATTACGTGGACATCCAGGACGTGAGTGAGGAGCCGATAGTCTATTGAATTATGCTCTTCAACTGTGTTAATAGTGTGAGTAAAAAGCCCCGAGCGCACCCATCGCTTGGGGAGATTTCTACCAGGAACTTCGGAGTAAGCAGGATCTGGTCACTCGACCAGGTTGTTTTGAAGGGCGACAGAGACCGCCTCGGTCCTGCTGGAAACCCCCAACTTGGACAAAATGCTGCTTACGTGAAATTTGACAGTCGATTGACTGATGACGAGTCTTTCGGCGATTTGTGGATTGCTCAAACCTTCAACCATGATGGCGAGCACTTCCCGTTCTCGTGGGGTGAGATCATATCCCAGCTCAGGCGGCTTTGTCGTGGCTTCGATGAGGACCTGTGCAGCCTCTGGTGCGAGTGTTGGGCGGCCTTCCATGGCAGCACGAATGGCTTGAGCCAGATCTTCCGCAGATACATTTTTCAAAAGATATCCAATTGCGCCGGCTTGAAGCGCTCGCTGAACGAGGTCTTCATCCTTGAAGCTTGTGAGAGCAATCACCTGGATCGAGGGGCACTTTTCTCGAATGGCCTTAGTGGCTTCGGCACCATCCATGCCCGGCATGACCAAATCCATCAATACCACATTTGGGTTATGTTTTTCACACATGAGAACAGCTATTTCGCCGCTGGATGCCTCTCCGCAGAACTCAAGATCGTCATAGGCTTCTACGAAGCTGGCCAGTCCGCTCCGAACCACAGCATGATCATCTACGATCATGACTCGAATGGTGGTTTCTTCAGTCATAAGTGTCCCTCTTAAGGTGACATGCGATGGTATTCAATCGTAAATAATTGTACATCGGATCGATTTTTCAAACTTCATTTAGCTAAGGCTGTATACACACGTCGTGAAGCATTATGCTTCCATCAGATGCAGGTTCCCAGTTCACAACCTTCACCGAAGCGGCCTCCACGATCTCAGGTAATACCAGGAAAATCGCTGGAGCTTTCTTGTAAATAATTTCTTGAGCTTCATTATAAATTGCCCGACGTTCACTTTCTTCAGCAGTAATTTCTCCAGTGCGGATCAATTCATTCACGCGTGGGTCATTGAAACCAGAAAAATTGGCTTGCCCATAAATGCCCTCTTCATTATATCCATGCCACTTCGCGTCAAAATGACCTACGGGATCGAATGCTGAATCGCCCCAGTCGTCGAGATAAGCGTCTCGGTTTCCGAGGTTATGTTCAAATCGAATATCTTCGGGTTCCCATAGTCGAATATCGGCCAAGATCCCAATCTTGCGAAGTTGTGCTGATAATTCTGCTGCGAGGGGATACCATTCGGGCAGCGTGTCTAGATTAAATTGAAAAGGTATGCCCTGGCTATCGCGAAGAATTCCAACATCGATCAATTCATCACCTACGGGGATCGAGGCCTCGGATTCATCAAAAATGAATCTTCTTTCCTTCCAGCCTGCTTTTTCGAGCATGGCTTTAGCGAGCTCAATATCGTAGGGGTAGGGTGTAAGCTCGTCGTGGACGAACGGGTTATTTGGAGAGAGTGGTCCGGCGAGTGGTTCGGCACGAGAACCATAAACTTCTTCAATGATTTGATTTTTATCGATTGCATAGTTGAGCGCTTGACGCACATTTTCATCGAAAAAAAATGGATGTTTAATATTCATTTCGAGCCATAAAGGTTGTGTGCCAGGCGCGGTCATGATGTTGATTTCGGGATCAGAGATTAATCGGTCGGCAACATCGATTGGAACAGCCTGGATTATGTCTGCTTCACCAACGCGAAGCGCAGCCACGCGGGTGCCCGCATCGGGTATGGCTCGGAATATCACCCGATCAACACACGCAGTTCCCACCGGCGGGAGAGCTGGTGACCCCCCGTAATATGAATCAAACCGCTCTAACACAATTTCTGTTAGTTTTTGGTCCGACGAGATAAAGCGGAATGGACCTGTTCCAATGGGGTGTTCAAGGAAACCTTCTGTACCCACCTCCTCGAGGACATGCATGGGGAGTATTTGCTGATGAACGAGAAGCTGCATAGCAGGTGGCCATGGACTGGAGAAGTGGAAAAGAACAGTATATGGATCAATTTTTTCAACTAACTCCAAAGGCGCCAAAAGCGATTGGCGGGGGGAAGTATGGGGCTCAGGGAATTCGATCGCATTATCTACGATGATGCGATTGAATGAGAATACGACGTCATCTGCCGTCATCTCACTACCATCATGAAAGAGCACACCCTCCCGAAGTTTAACCTCGAGTGTTTGATCGTCCACCCAATTCAATTCTTCCGCCAGTTCAAGAACCACTTTGTTGTTTTGGTCCCTGGTCACAAGACCATCAAACATATTGCGAATGACTGTCTCTGAAACCCGCGAGAGGTGATCTGCAGGATCGAGAGATGTAGGGATTTCGGGCAATCCGACGACGATCGTGTCCATATCCTCTGCAGGTTGACCCTGGACTTCTGATGCTTCATCCCCTATGGGCCCTATGCTGCAGCCTAGAAGCGCCAACGCAATCCATGAAGAGACCAGCAGCAAGATGACGCGGGGTCTTGTGCGTTGGACGGAGATTGGCTTCAAGCTATGAGTTTGATACATCGTCACGCTTTCTTAATTCTCGTGATCAGGGTTCTCCCATGTCACGGTGATTTCTGTTCCCTCTCCGACAGTGCTCTTGATAGAAAACTCAGCGCCGATTGCATCTGCTCGCTCCTCCATGATCCCCAGACCAAGGTGTTCGGGTGTAACTTCGCTAAGATCAAATCCGGATCCATCATCCGCTACCTGCAGCTTGACGCCTTGGGGATTAGACTGAAAATGAACATGTACGCTTGTGGCGTGCGCATGTTTTGAAACATTGTTCATCGCTTCCTGTGAAATGTAGTAAAGAGCGATTTTTACACGATCTGGAAGAGTATGTTCTCCTGTGACCTCGACGGTTACGGGGACACCGGATCTCGTTGTTGTAACCTCGCCCAGTTGGTGTAAGAGGTCATCCAGGTCTGTTTCGATCATCGCGGCTGGTCTTAGTTCCATCAGCAGCGTGCGCATCTCGGCAAGGGCGCCGCGAGACAACTGACGTAATTCAAGTAGCCTTCGCTCTCCCTCTGCAGCATTCTTCTCCCAGAGTCGCGGGAGCACTTCAGCGATCAGACTCGATGAGAAGAGTGTTTGCGTAACAGAATCGTGTAAATCCCTGGCGAGTCGGCTGCGTTCCTCCATGGCGGCAAGTTCTCCAGCCTGCTCATACAACCGTGCGTTCTCAATCGCGATAGCGGCCTGGAGAGCAAGCAATTGCAAGACAATAAGATCGCTCTCATCGAATGCGTTTTTTTGATTGCTTTCTACGTTCAGGATGCCTATCACACCGGATTTGGTCTTCATCGGGACGGTTAATTCAGATTGCGTTTCTTGAGCTTCGAGGAGGAACAAAAAATGAGGATTTTCACGAACATCGTTTGCTAGAATGGGCTCGCCGGCTCCGGCGACCCACCCAGTGATGCCCTCCCCGCCGACCTTGACACTCGGTGGCGTGAACTGTGGTTCATCCGAGCGAGGATTTGCTCCGGCTTTAAAGACTAATTCGTCTCCCTCGATCAAGCCTACTGTGATGAGGTAGTAGCCAAACGATTCTTGAAGCACTCTCACGATCTCATCCAGTAGTTCATCGATATCGAGTATGGATGTTATCTGACGCCCTACCTCGCTGATCACCCTGAATTGCTCCGCGCGTCGGATTTCAGATTCAAGTAAGCGAGCATTATCGATGGCAACGGCAAGTTGGTCGGCAAGCGATTGCATAACTGCTAGATCGCTTTCGTCGAAGAAGTCGACTTGATCGCTCTCGATGTTCAGGACACCGATGACATTCTCTTTTATTTTTATCGGTACGACGAGTTCAGAAAGGGTCTGGGTATCTGATACACGAACATAGCGTTTGTCTTCCCTCACGTCTCTGATGATGACTGGCTCGTTGTTTGCGGCTACCCAGCCGCTAACGCCCTCCCCCGGCACGCTCAGTCGAAAACTGTCAAATTGATGAGCCCATGTGCCTCCCTCACCAGCGAGGAACACCAACTCATCATGGTCGAGAAGAGCGATTTCGACTTGATAATAGTCGAATGCATCCTTAATTAATTTCACCATCTGTTGGAGCAGATCGTTCACATTCATAAGGGAGGTTACTTGCTCTCCGACCTCGCTGATAACCCTGAACTGTTCGACCTGACGTTCGACGGCCGTGAAGAGACGTGCATTTTCAACGGAACCTCCGATTTGTTGACCAATCGAAGTAAGCAGATCGATATCCTGTTCAGTGAATGCGCGCGGGCTTCGACTTGTGAGAAACATCGATCCCAGCACCACAGCCCTTGAGACAAGCGGGATGACAGCGGCAGATTGAATACCCTCTTCCTTTGCGAGCAGACGGGAGAGCGATTCGTTTTCTCCAAACTCAGTAATGACCAGCGGTTCACCTGTTTGTACGACCTGGCTCGAAACTCGTTCATCCGTAGGCAACTTGTTTATGCTCGATATGAACCCTTCACTAAGGCCTGCATAGGTAGCAACATCCAGATCACCGCTTTTTTCGTCGACCAAGGTTATACCCCCGGCCTCGATCTCCAGCACTTCCAGTGTTTTGTTCAGTGCGTTTTCAAGCATCTCCTCGAGATCAAGGGTTTGGCTGAGGACGGAGGCGATGGTGTAGAGTGCCTCCAATTCTTTGGTCCTTGCCTCGACGCGCTGTTCCAGATTGGCATAGGAATGCGCGAGCTGTGTCGACATCAAGTTGAATTGTGAGGCTAATTCTTCAATTTCATCGCCCGTCTGTGCTTCGATATTCTGCCCAAACCTGCCCTCCGCAACTTCCTTAGAAGCCCCGATGAGATCCTGGATGGGCCGCATCACGCGCTGAACGCCAAATGCGACGACGATTGCAGGAACGATCACACCTAGCATCAGTAAGAGGATCAGGAAGCTTTGATAACCTCGACTGGCCTTGGTAAGCTCATTCCAGTTTTCTTCTACGACCAGATTCCATGGCGTGTCGGGGATGCGAGAGAGACTGACGATGATATCCTCTCCAAGAGAATCCTTTGTACGTTTGGAAGAAACTTCGGTCCGTGTTGCTGCCGAGATGATGTCGGGATCCTGTATGACGTCGCCGATGATGCTCGCGTCTGGATGGTAGATCGTATGACCATCTCTATCTAGCAGGTAGGGTGTGCTCTGCTCTGCAAATCCCAGCGCCTCGATGTACGGTTCAAAAAAACTCGGGTCATCCTCTCCCACGCGAACCATACCGACAAGTGCCCCTTTAAACTCGTCCCGGGGACTGATGATGGGGACCGCAATAATGATCACGTTTACATCAATCGGGCTGAGATTCATGAGATTGGAAAACGCACCACCGCTTTCACCGAACATTCTCCGTCGTACCAGATCTCGATAGATCTCCGTATTGGAGATATCCACCCCAATTCGTAAAGGATCGTACGGCTCAGCAGCTACAACGACACCCAAGTTGTCGAGAATGAAAATACCTTCAGTAAAGACGGAGAGACGATTGGCGGATGATGTCAGCGTATCTTGCTGCGCATCAGGATCCCCTTCTTCGATATGTGACGTTCGAGCAACTGTGAAGAGCAGGTTGGTGTAAGTCTCGAGATCCCCAGAAAGTTGGCTTGCGGCAAGTCGGGTTAATTCCTGGTCGCGTTCAATAACGAGTTCTTCGGTAACCTGTTGATAGGCAAAGAAGGTGACCAGTGCTACGGCGATAAGGATGATGGCGGTCGGAACGAAGAACCATACAATTATTTTTGTGCCAAGGCTTCCGGATGGTTTGTTAATCATCTAATTTAACTTTGAATAAGTTGAAGTTGTCTCAAGTCTACGAGTTCTGAAGAAACTTGTCGCCAGCAAAAGAAGCTGCACGGATGCATCCATCATAATCATAATAGGGTGGCGAAATGCCTTATTCCCAATCGGATTCCCGATTCGTTTTTTCGGGCCACACTAATTCTATATCAATTCACACAAGATAATTAAGAATCAAGAACACTAGTGCATGCTCATAGATTATGCGGGGACTTTGTTCATAATGCCCTCGAGAGAATTTTTAGGAGGGTGAGCAGCCCTTATCCCTGGGGTTCCCCTGACAAGTTGATTTTTAAAAAAGCCCGGCGGGATTCGGAATCCCGCCGTCGATCTTCCTGTTGAAGTGCCGTACGTGTCCGCAGCGTGTCCGAGTTGAAAAAACTTACCTCCCGCTGCTCCTTCCTAGGAGGAGCCCATGGTCATGAGGAACATTGATACG
>JBGUDT010000021.1:34933-40027 GCA_041821665.1 Anaerolineales bacterium | reverse complement strand
GTACTGAGCGGGGTTTTGATCTTCGCTGCAGCGTTTCGTAAGCCAGCGCAGGTCCCTGAGGATACACTACCTGACGACGACCCTGTTCCGTCTGCAGAATTTCCAGGAATCTCGGGTGGTGAAGAAGCGTAAAGATAGACCGAATACTGCAGAATTAAACTACAAAGTCCCCTCATGAACGTTGATTTTCCACATAAAATACAAGGCTTTTCTCAGCCGATAGTTAACTAGCCAGGCAATGCAAGCGGAGGAAAAACAAGGGCGAACCAACAGGTTCGCCCTTTGAAGTTTTCTGCGGGGATTGGATTATGGGGTTGGTGTAACCAGGGCATCTTCCTGTGCTTCGGGTGTTTCTGTTTCAACGAGTGTGGGCTCAGGCGTTGCAACATCTTCGGGGTTTTCAGGCATACCCGCGAGGACCCAGCGCTCCCAGATATCGATCCAGTCTTCTCTGAGCGGCTTGGTGGGCGGCATGGGACCGCCGGCCTCGATCTCCTCGCGATGCAGCATGAGGATGAGATTACTGCCCAGATCTCCGGCGATCAGATTGGGGGCAAAGTCGCCGGTCGTGAGAATTTCGTCGTAGTCCCGCATGAGGTATTCGCCGTTCTCCTTGCCGGGTCTGTGACAGGAGATGCAAGTTCGCCGCACGATGGGCTCGATGTGGATGGAATAGACGGGGATTTCATCGGGGCCGAGTTCAGGGATCGCACCGGCCGCGGCAGCATCCTCGGGGATCTCCACGCGATCATCCCAGGTATAGCGCATGAACGCGACGATTGCATCGGCTTCGCCTTTCGTGAGTTCGCCACCATACGCGACCCCGAATGGGGGCATGCCTAAATCCTGCTGCCCGTAGTCGATGACGTTATAGATGGTGTCGTCTGATCGGGTGTAAATGAAATCCGGCGCGTTGAGGGGCGCCACGACGACGCCTTCCAACCCCTCGACAGTGGTGATCTCGCCACCTTCACCCTCAGAACCATGACATTCAACACAGTGCAAGCCGTAAAGATCCTGACCGGAGATAATTTTTTGCGTGATGGAAGAGACGGCCTCAAACTCCTCGTTTGGGGGTGTGGTAACCACTGCGAGGAGGGTAAAAGCGATTAGAGAAAGAGTAGCCAATCCTCCGACGACAATCGCAAATTTCCTTTTACGCCAGTATCGAAATGGGCTGCGATCATAAAATGGCAGGAGGAGCAGCGCCAGCACGGCGAATGCGGGGAATACAGTCGTCCCGACCCATTCTATCTGACCTGGAAAGTATTTGAGAAGCTGGAATAGCCAGAGGAAGTACCACTCAGGTCGTGGGATATACGTGCTATCGTTAGGATCTGCTGGAGGATCGGCGGAGACACCGATGAAAACAGCCAAACCAACGAGGACGATGAAGACACCGAAAGCAGCAATCATGTCCTTGTAAACAATATTCGGGAAGAACTTTACACCCTGTTCTTTTTCGCTGTTATAACGTTCCTTGTAATGTTGCTTGTTGTCGTCTTCCACGTTGGTGCTCCTAATCCTCTTCCGTTGGGATGTGGCTGATCCCGAGACGGATGACCAGATAGAGGTGGATCCCGATCAACGCAGCGAGCGCTGCCGGAAGCATCCATATATGGGCGCTGAAAAACCGGGTGAGTGTAAGTGTGGATAACTCAGTTCCACCGCGGAGAATTTGATTAATCAACGGTCCTATGAATGGCACGGTCTCAGCGATAGACGTCCCTACGGTCGTAGCCCAGTACGCGCGTTGATTCCACGGCAACAAGTAGCCCGTGAAGCCGAATCCCAGGGTCACGAGAAACAATAGAACACCCGTGATCCATGTTAGTTCTCGAGGATACTTGTATGCGGCGTAGAAAAATGTCCTCAACATGTGCAAAAAAACGGTGATCACCATCAGGGTCGCTCCCCAGTGATGGATACCGCGGATAAGCCAGCCGAATGACACATCATTCATGATGAAATTAATACTGTCGTAGGCTTGCTCGGGATGGGGAACGTAATAGACCGACAGGAATATACCGGTGACCGCTTGTGTGGTTGCCAGGAGCAGAGTGGCGCTGCCGAGTGTGAACCACCAGTTGACCTTTGGAACCTTGCGATCGAGGATAGCATCATATGCCGTCGTGAGACCCAACCGCTCATCGAGCCAGTTGATGATCTGAGAAGTCAATTTAAACCTCCTCTAGGTGGACGAGCATGATTCCGTCCTCGATCTTGTATGCATACTCATCCAATGGCCTGGGTTGAGGGCCCGAGATGATGGAGCCATCTTCTGCAAAACGACCATCGTGGCATGGACAAATATAATTCTGAGGAGGATCCTGCCAGGTCACCCGGCAGCTTAGATGCGTGCACTCGTTTGAAAATACATAGTATTCGTTGCCGGGGAGGCGGGTCACATAGATGCCATAGCTGATCGCGGAGCGCTCCCAGCCCACTTGCTTCGTGCGAGTAAATGTGAAGAGGTTTGGCTCGTTCAAGGGCAGCTCCTCGACAGGTCCGAGCGGCACCCAGGCATCGAGTTCTTCCTTCTTCAAACTTGGCGATATGATGTACCCGATAGCAGGAATGCCGATAATGACCGCAATAATCCCGCCCAGGAAACCCACCACGCCTGCCACGAAGCTGCGACGGCTGATGCCGCGTTCGTGACTGGACTCGGACATAACCACCTCCATAACACAAAAGAACGAGACATAAATAGCACGTAGATAGAATGCAAATGGGATTCTACCCTGCTTATCTTGTCAGAAAAAGTGAGCAACAACACCGAGTAAGGGGGTACGACGACAGGAAATTTGGTCATGGATAAGAGGATAACCCTCGCTATCGGATAGAATATTAGCGAAAGTATAATGGGGCACCAGAATGCCCGAATAACTAACCACACCCCTTTACCCGGAGGTGTCATGGCCGTCAGCAGAAGAGTCAGCTTTTGGACAGGATTGAGATACCGCGGAAAACAGGGGATGCTGAATTGGATACTTCATCGCCTAACGGGTTTGGGAATCCTGCTATTTGTCGGTATGCATGTCGTAGTTTCGTTTTTTGGCCAGCAGTTTGGAAACGATATCGCATTTGCCTTAAACAGCGTATACGAGTCCTGGGTATTCCAGCTATTTATATACTTCAGCGTTCTTTTTCATGCTTTGAACGGCACTCGTGTGGCGTTGATGGATCTGTTCCCTGCATTGATCCGCTACCAACAAGAGCTTATCTGGCTCCAGTGGGTGATTTTTATCCCGGTGTACCTGCTTCCTTCATTCATCATGGTTCAGAACGCCATCCAAGGCGTTTGATGTAATCGGAGGTGTGAATTCATGCAAACCTCGCGATCAATTCGATCCGCCGGCGTATTTGAGTATGGCATGTGGCTATTTACGCGCATCTCGGGTCTGGCGTTGATCATCCTTGGGGCAATCAGCCTTGCTGCGGCATTCCTGCTTGGGGGAAGAACCCAGATGGACATGCCTACGATGTTTCGTTGGATGTTTTTCCCAAACCCCAATCATGTTGTAAATTCAAATATCCCCGATGTCTCGCTGGGTTGGTCGAACGCCTTCTGGCAGATCTACAGCATGCTGGTCATTTTTTTTGCAGCTGTTCATGGTTTAAATGGACTGCGAATGGTACTGGAAGATTACATCGAGAATGCTTTCATCGTTGCCCTGATGCGCATCATCGTCATGGTCCTTCTCGTCGGCGGGGCGATCGTCGCTATCTATGTCATCCTTGCATCCTAAGCATAACTATCCACAACGGGAGAGAATAATCGATGCAACATCAATATGAGGTTGTAATCGTTGGAGGCGGAGGAGCCGGATTGATGGCTGCCCTTTACGCCTCGCGTGGGGCAAATACTGCTGTGCTGAGCAAACTCCATCCTGTCCGCTCCCATACTGGTGCGGCACAGGGTGGCGTCGGCGCGGCATTAGGAAGTGAGGAAAAGGACACTGCCGCTTGGCACACGTTTGACACAGTCAAGGGAAGCGATTACCTGGGTGACCAGGATACGATTGAATTTATGTGTGAGCAGGCGGTACCTATCGTATACGAGTTGGAGCATATGGGTCTTCCTTTCAACCGAACACCGGACGGCAGGATTGCCCAGCGTCCATTTGGAGGTCATACGAACAACGACACGGGCAAACCGGTCCGCCGAGCAGCTTATGCAGCCGACCGTACGGGTCACATGATCCTGCAAACCCTCTATCAGCAGTGTGTAAAACACAACGTCACGTTTCTTGACGAATTTCAGGTGCTTGATCTCATCATGAAAGATGGGGTGGCATGTGGGGTTGTCACGGTTGAACTCTCGTCCGGCGAGATCCATGTTTTTCACGCAAAGGCCGTGATCTTCTGCACCGGTGGCTGGGGGAGGGTGTGGGATATCACATCAAACGCCCATTCTTATACTGGAGATGGGGTGGCCATCACGTTGCGGCGTGGAATCCCAGCGGAAGACATGGAGTTTTTCCAGTTTCATCCCACCGGCATCTACCGTATGGGCATCCTGATCACCGAGGGCGTCCGAGGTGAAGGCGGCGTGCTCATCAACAGCGAAGGCGAACGCTTCATGGAACGTTATGCGCCAACGGTTAAGGATCTGGCCTCGCGCGATGTGGTCAGCCGAGCGATGTACCTTGAGATGCGTGATGGTCGAGGCATTGATGGACAGCCTTATCTGTACCTGGACGTCCGTCCTGAGATTGTCAATAAATATGCGGCCATCGACGGAACGACGAATCCTGACGGGACTCCCTATCGCATTACGTCAGCTGATATTCTCGCTAAGCTACCTGACATCATCGACTTTTGCCGGACGTACATGAACGTCGATCCGGTGAGCCAGCCGATGCCTGTGCAGCCCACCGCACATTATGCCATGGGCGGAATTCCGACGGACGTCCATGGTCAAGTGTTCGCTGATGAGAAAAACAAGATTGTGCCCGGATTGTATGCAGCCGGAGAGGTTGCCTGTGTTTCGGTGCATGGAGCCAACCGCCTGGGTACGAATTCCTTGCTTGACATCATCGTGTTTGGAAAAGAATCGGGTTTGAGAGCGGCTGAGTTCGCGCGGGAAAG
>JBGUDT010000021.1:30874-34576 GCA_041821665.1 Anaerolineales bacterium | reverse complement strand
AGATCGAGAGGACAAGAAATGGATGAAGCATACAATGTCCTTTCTCGATCCATCGGGCGTGTCACTGCACTATAAACCCGTGACGATCACAAAGTACAAGCCCATGAAACGGGTCTATTAGGAGAGGTGTTATGGAGGTTACGCTCCGAATTCTTCGGTACAACCCCGAAAGGGATAAAAAGCCTCACTACGAGACATACAAGGTCGAGGGCGAAGACAACGATCAAGTGCTGGACTTGCTCAACCAGGTGAAATGGTACCAGGACGGCACACTCTCCTATCGTCGCTCATGTGCCCATGGTATTTGTGGTTCCGATGCAATGCGTATCAATGGAAAGAATTTACTCGCATGTAAAGTGCTCGTGAAAGATGTGGGCAAGAAAATCACCATCGAGCCAATTCTGGGGTTGCCAATTGTTAAAGACCTGATCGTAGACATGGAGCCCTTCTTCGAGCACTATCGTTCCGTCATGCCGTATTTTGTAAACGATGACCCCCCGCCTGCCGGGGAGCGCCTCCAGAGCCCGGAAGAGCGTGCAAAGTTCGACGACACAACCAAGTGCATCCTCTGCGCGGCCTGCACGACCTCCTGCCCTTCATTCTGGGCGAGCGGCGAGTACGTGGGACCGGCAGCCATGGTCCAGGCGCACCGTTTTATCTTTGACAATCGCGATCGAGCCAGCGCAGAACGTCTTAAGATATTGAATAACCGGATGGGGGTTTGGCGCTGTCACGACATCTATAACTGCACGCTGGCATGTCCACGAGAAATCGAAATTACGACAGCGCTGGGGGAGATCAAGATGGCGATTACGACAGGGAAGGTGAAATAGGAACGCTTGATAAGCGATTTGGCGCACGGACGCGTTCACATGAATGCGAACGCACTCAGGCAATCTCCTGCTAACCTCGGGGAGATTGCTTTTTCACGTAAAGACTCCGTAAAAGAAGACCCTAGGCATATTGTTCGCGCGAGCGCTTCAGTGGTATTCTTGACCAAACGATGAAGAAAATAATGAACCTTACAGATGTTTTCAACCGCCCTCCGCTCATCATGATTGCGGACGATGATTGGCTCAATCGCGATCTCCTCAAAGCGTATTTAGCTTCATCAGGTTGCGATGTCACGACCGCGCCGGATGGGCATACGGCCCTGGAACTGGCGCTCGAGCAGCCCCCGGATCTGGCACTGGTCGATGTGCAGATGCCGCGCATGGATGGCCTCGCACTTTGCAGAGCGCTTAAATCAACCCCGGCGACTCAATTCATGCCGGTGGTGATTGTGACCGCGCTCGACAGCGAGGACGACGAGATTAAAGCAATTGAAGCGGGCGCAGACGATTTCGTCACCAAGCCGTACAGCTCGACCGTTCTACTTACGCGTGTACGGTCTTTATTGAGGATCAAGAAGCTGCATGATGAGCTGGAATCTCGCAACCGTCTCTTACGCCAGGTGCTTGATCGGTTCATCGCTGAAGATGTAACCGACGTGATTCTGACCGATCCCGAGCGCTACCTAAAACTCGGTGGGGACATCCGCGCGGTGACCGTGTTGTTCGCCGACATCCGAGGTTTCACACGATTTACGGAAGCACATACAGCGGAACAGGTGATTGAAACGCTCAATCATATTTTCCAGACGCTGAGTCAGCTCGTGTTCAAGCATCGTGGCACCTTCGACAAGTACTTAGGAGACGGGTTCATGGCTTTTTATGGCGCACCCATCGCCGGGGAAGACGATGCCAAGCGTGCTCTGGACACTTCGCTCGAGATGCAGCAGCTCTTCAAGCAGCTGCGGGATAACTCGGGAGAAGACTTGGCCGGTTTGGGATTAGGTATCGGGCTTCATTCAGGCGACGCTGTTGTGGGGAATATTGGCTCGGATCGCGTCATGGACTACACCGTAGTGGGGGACGTCGTGAATGTCGCGAAACGTTTGCAGGAACAGGCGGACGGGGGGCAGATTCTGCTCAGCCTGGCCACTTATGAGCAAGCCCACAATGTGGAAGTGGAGGCCGAGCGCTTGGAACCCATTCAAGTGATCGGCCGCCTCGAGCCCATTCCAGCGTACTTGATCCAGGTCTCAGGAGCGTAAGGCTCTGTAACCCATCGTGTATAATCCTCGCAAGCCCCAGTAGCTCAAATGGATAGAGCGAGGCTCTCCTAAAGCCTAGGTTCCGTGTTCGAATCGCGGCTGGGGTACTAAAAAACTCCCTACGGGGAGGTTTTGTTAAATGCAACACTTAACCGGGTGCTGCAACAGACACGCGATGGTAAATCCATGAATTACACCGAGAAAACCAATGCGATGCGAATTCTCGAGCGGGCGGGAATCCTGTATGAGGTACGCGCGTATGCATATGACGAGGACGATCTCAGCGCAGAGAAGGCGGCAGACGCACTCGGGATGCCTCGCGAGAGAGTATTTAAAACCCTGGCGCTTCGTGGTGAGCGCCGTGGAGTACTGCTCGCATTGGTACCAGCTGGTACAGATATCGATTTAAAAAAACTTGCAAAGGCTTCTGGAGATAAGCGAGTGGAACTGGTGCCCTTGCGGGAAGTGCGAAAGCTCACAGGCTATGAGCGGGGAGCCGTCACCCCATTGGCGTTGCCAAAAAGATACCCGGTCGTGATCGACGAGACGGTAGAGCTCTGGCCCTCGGTTGGAATCAGTGCCGGGGTGCGTGGGGTTGAAATCGTGCTTTCCCCGGGGGACCTTCTGCAAGTCACCTATGCGGAAACTGCGGACATCGCCCGCTCGAGTTAAACGAACGTATAGACCCCATGATGAAAAACAAAATAATTTATTCGAGAGGAGGCATATCCACGATGTCCGGACTTTGAGCCGAGTTTTTTCCGGATATCTGCCACCAGAGCAGTCCGCCCAGCGCCCCTAGCAGCACCATCAATATCACGTTGATAATGCTGAAGCAAATTGCGCTGCCGATGACGCCAAAGTAATAACCAGGCAAGACCACGGGCGAATATGCGGAAGGTGCACCAAAGGAGTTGAGCAGCTGCTGTGCGCCCTCAGGGCCTACGAGCATTGAGTTCGCAACCGCGCCGAAGACAAGCCCGAGAATCACACCGATGCTGGCCACAAGCCCGCCGCCAGCCCCAGCCCGGGTGGATCCAGAACTATCGATAGGTTTGTCGAACACCCCCGCGAGATACCCCGCCAGGAGTCCGAGGATGACACCCACGCAGGGTGTGCACACCGGGCTCAACAAGGTCAGCCCAAAGCCGAAGAATAAAGCAATGACGGCTACGATCAAGCCAGATTTAAACATCGGATACCTGCCTTTCTTGTTATGTGGGTTTCGCCACGTAGAAAGTCCTTTTTCAGTACGATGGGATGACCGCCCCTGTCGACGGGATAATGTTTGTAGGCGAAACCGCTCCTGCCAGTTGAGAATTCATTATAGAAAAGATTCTACTTTTATACACCCTACCGATGAAGATGGTTTTCCCTTGAATTGCAGCAGGTTCCGGATACAAATGGCGTACAAAAAAAGACCCGGCAACACGCCAGGTCTTTCATTCTAAAGAACCTTCCCAGAAAATTTCAGGAAGCTCTGAGCATCTTTTGGAGATCTTCCTGCCGCATCACCATTGTGTTTGGTTCCGAAAATTTTCGGGAGGTGATATCTAACGAGCGGACAAGGTCGGGTACGACGCCCTTCACCGCAGCAAAGATTTTAT
>JBGUDT010000021.1:20954-30839 GCA_041821665.1 Anaerolineales bacterium | reverse complement strand
ATAACTTCCGTGTTCAAATGCACAACAATTTGCTGAAGGGTCGCACCTGCGAGCAAGGTATAGCGCCACTTGCCGAACTCGAGCTCGTCTATGGCTCTCTCACCCGCTCTTAGCAGGTGTGCGGCAGCAGCCGCGATGTAGAGTAAATCGGAATCCGAATCTGGTGGGAAGTTCGCTAAAACAAGACCATCATAGTCGGTGACAGCAGCCCAATGGAAATCTAAATCAGGGACGTTTAGTCTGGCCAGGGCATCTGTCATGCCTTGCACACGAGGGTCGACATCGGAATTATTGGAGTTGTTATTATCTGCAAACATAATTGCACCTCAATATTGCGGAAGATTCACTCTTCATTCTGACATAACAACTCGAAATTTGACTTTGCGAACACCTAACAAATTTCCAGTCATCTTCTGGTTGAAATACGTGTAGGGAGGCGGTCCTGAGTACCCCAACACCGATTTCCCGTAACCACAACCACGAACGGCATGGACGCCTATGTACAATCATAAAAAGAGATATGCTATATCCGAGGCTAGCGAACTAGGTGAGTTGTTGAGCACGTTGGGCTGCCGCAAGCCCATATTGCGAGTGTGGAGGTCTTTTTATCGGGGTGCCCCATTTTTTGTGTGTTAAAAAAACTCCTACCGGTGACCCGAGAAATCATCATCCATTCTCATACCAAGGTAATCGAGCATGGCCAAGTGACCATTTTCAAGAATGGGGTCTCCGTGAGAGGGGAGCAGATGTTTGTAATCCAGTTCACCCAGACGCCCCATCGAAGCGCGGGAGGTTTCCGGATCGGACGTAGCAAAAGTATGGGGCGGGGATAATTTGCCCTCGATGTTCATTATCGCGTCACCACAAATCATGGCCCGATCTTCAGGATGTAGGAATCCTATGTGTCCTGGAGTGTGACCCGGGAGGTGGATTACGGCCATACCGGCGGCGGATTCTCCCGGTTGGATGGTCCTGGCGACGGGAAGCCCTCCAGAGGCGCGTGGGAAGAAGTATCTCGCTATGCCAAAGGTGAGGCTGTGTGCTTTTAGTTCGCTGTAATCCATCTCGCCTGTAACAAATGGAGCTTCTTCACTATGGCATATGATGGGGGTGTTCCAGGCCATGCGGATGGCTCCCAGGCCGCCGCTGTGATCGACATGTGCATGTGTCAGAAAAATCACACGTGGGCCAGAACCACCAGTAATCCGCGTGACGGCGGCAACTACCAGATCTGCTGTATCGGGTGGTCCAGCGTCGACCAACGCCCATCCATCCTGGCCGCGGATCATCCAGACTGCAACAGGATACGAGATGGGCCCCATGAATGTATAGGTGACTTCAAGGCGATAAATGTGTTCGCTAATTTTCTTAAAATCGTACACGTTAACCTTCCCTGTTCATGTGCTGGATAGATGCGGGGATGTTCTGCAAGCCGTCAGCCTCAACCTCGGGTGTAATAGCCTCTGAATTTTTCGGATTTGGTGGAGGCGCCCCTTTGTGATTGATCCATATTTGGTGCATACCCGCGTGCTGCGCGCCGAGAATATCCGCCTTGAGCGAATCCCCTATCATGACGACCTCATGCGATGGCATCGTCCAATCTTCTAAGACCATATCAAACACACGCCTGTCGGGTTTTCGAATACCCACACCCGCTGAGATGAGGATGGGATGAAAGAAGGCGCGGATGTTTGCTTTATTGATTAAGCGCTGGACGTTGGCTTCGTCCGCGGCGTTCGAAATTAACCCCAGGTTGAGTCCGGCATCGGTAAGATTTGTGAGAACATCGATTGCAGCGGGATCAAGCTGCCAATGGGCCTCGCTGATGGCATACATCTGGACAAGGCCCGTCGTCAAGACTGCGTTAGAGATGTCCGCGTATCCAAATTCAGCCAGTACATCCCGGGCTATGTTAGACAGCGGACGTTCAATGTTATCAACCTGTCGTTGTTTGAACTCCGAGTCAATTGTTTCTTTGAATCGCTGGACAAACAGGTCGTACTCGATATCGAAACCCTCTTCGATCAGATACGTCGCAAAAACGGCGCGGCTTTCCTGGAGGACGGCGCTCCAATCCCCATCGAAGTGGATGAGGGTTGATCCTAGATCGAAAATGGCGCCGCGAATCTTGGTCATCTAGTACCCAGTCTTTGGGTCATACAGATTGAGCAATGGACCACCCACAATATACCTGTTCAAGTTCGCAACAAAAAGATCTACTGCACGCTCAAGATAGTGATCGGAGGCTCCAGCAATGTGCGGTGAGATGATGACGTTTGGCATTCTCCATAAAGGGCTGCTCTCGGGGAGAGGTTCGATGGGATACACATCCAGGGCGGCGCCGGCAATCGCTCCATCGTTCAACACCTCAACCAGGGCACCTTGGTCAAGGATGCCCCCTCGGGACACATCGATGAGATAGGCACCAGGTTTCATAGCCTCTAGCACGCTCTTGTCGATCGTGCCTCGGGTGGTCGAGGTAAGGGGCAAGGTTATTACGACGAAATCGCATAGTGCGACCATCGAGCGAACCGCTTCAGGGGGGTAGATCCGATCGGGTAGATCCGCCGCAGGATCTCCAAGCCCATCGACGATGTATTCTTCATCATCGAGTCGTTTCAGGTCGCGCTTGATCGCAAGAACACTTGCTCCGAACGCACGGCAGATACGAGCGACCTCGCGCCCAATGCTGCCATAACCCACAATGCCTACAGTGCTGCCGCGCAGCTCTTTGGGTTGATATCGACGGTATCGGTCTTCAGCCCAGCGGATCTCTGGCGGATCGGATGTGTAACTTATGAGATGGTGCCCCAGGGCCAGCGTCTGAGCGAGTACAAATTCCGCCATTTGCGGCGCCGAAGCGCCGCTCATGGTGGTAACCAAAATATCGGCGTTGAGTAATGGATGTTCAAGCACATGGTCGACGCCGGCATAATGGAGTTGAATCCAGCGAAGATTTGGAACCAGATCGGGGTCCGGGAGCGTATCGATGGTATAGAGAATCTCGGCTTTCTCAAGGACATCTTCTGGGAGCAGCTCGGTGTTTCTAGTGGGGTGAGCGTGCACGACCAGCCTAGGTGAAGCCGCGGTCACTTTGCTCTCAAGGATATCCGGGAACGAGACGGTGTTCAGAAGGTGAATTTCTTTGTCATCCATGAAGCTCATTTTACATCAGACTGAGAAGTACGGCAGGATTTCTACGCTGCAGGCTTGTATAATTCGAATAATCAGTCGGATCGTTTTATGGACAGACCCACGTTAAAGGCAATGAATTGAATTGCCCATGGTAAAGGAGTGAGCGTATGAAAATCGGTATTGTGTATCCGCAAACCGAGTTTGGTTTCGACCCTCTGGCCATCCGTGATTTTGCGCAAATGGCAGAGAGCTTGGGATTTGATCACATCCTTGCATACGATCATGTCCTTGGCGCCAACCCAGAGCGGCCTGGTGGTTGGCAAGGACCATACACAGATCAAGACTCTTTTATGGACCCATTTGTTTTGTTCAGTTACATGGCTGCAGTAACGAACACCATCGAATTCACAACGGGCATTCTAATCCTGCCACAAAGACAAACTGCATTGGTGGCAAAACAAGCAGCTTGCCTTGATGTGCTAAGTGGGGGGCGGTTGAGACTCGGCATAGGAATAGGATGGAACGAAGTCGAATACGAGGCGCTGAATATGGATTTCGAGAACCGAGGGACGAGGAGCGAGGAGCAGATACAGCTCCTGAGACAATTGTGGGTCGAGCCCCTGGTCACGTTTCATGGCAAGTGGCACACCATTAATGATGCGGGGCTGAATCCGCTTCCGGTGCAGCAACCGATCCCCATATGGTTCGGCGGGCATGCTGATCGTGTGCTCAGAAGAATCGCGAACATGGGCGATGGCTGGATAACAAACTATAAGTCCATCGAAGAGGCGCAACCATCGCTGGATAAGCTCTCCGCCTATCTCGAAGAGGCTGGTCGTCCCAGTGAGGCCCTGGGGCTTGAGGTGCGGCTCAACTACGGAGATGGCGATCTTGAATCGCTGGCCGGCTCACTCGAGAGTTGGCGCATGGCCGGGGCGACACATCTCTCCTTTAATACCATGCGAAGTGGATTCAAGATAAACATCGAACATATTGGTGCGATGCGCAGGTTGGGCGAAAATCAAGCGATATTGAGCAAGCATTAATTATGAGACCCACATGGCGAGAAGCATCCCGGCACCGATAAGGGCCATCAAAAGCCAGGTTACCAGGGTCGCACCACCCAGAACGCTGAAGTAAACACCGATAGAGGGAATGGCGATCAGGAGAAGAGCGATGACCTGGATGTGCAATTTGTGCTTCTTTATTATTGTTAGTAGAGAGCTCATCCACACATCCTACGTAAAAAGCCAGGTTATAGCGCTCATCACCAGGAGCAGGATGGCGACATAGCCGATGAGCTTCTTCATGATATGACCCTCTTGACCAATCAATTCGGTCGTACTTGCTCCCACGACGATCTTTGCGGGTGCCAGAACGGAGCCTACAGCGCCTCCACCCGTCTGAGCCGCGAGAATGACGGTGACCGCATAGCCGAGTAGTTCTGCCGTCCTCATTTGCAGCGTCCCGAACAAGACATTCGAGTTCGTATTCGAGCCGGTCATAAACGCCCCCAGCGCGCCAATCCATGGCGCGATAAGCGGGTAGAAGTCACCCGCACCACGCGCCAATCCAAGAGCGAGAGTCTCTGTCATCCCGGCGTGGAGCATGACCATGGCCATGGCGATCATGGCAACGATCCCTAGGCTGGATGGCAGGACGCGCTGGATCGTTCCACCAAGTATCTTTGGGGCAGATCCTTTACCCAGCAACCCTTTCAGGCGGTAGAGCAGGTAGGTGAAGAGTGATGAATAGAAAAGAATTGCACCAGCGTGTCGAAATAACGGGATCTCCCGGCCATACCCGGCAGGAATGATGAAGCCGCGAGATGTGCCCATCTCTGGAAACGAAAACCGGATGACAAACTGATCCAGGAACGAACGTAGCGGTTGAAAGAAGAAAATGATAAGCGTGAAAACCACAAGGGCGATGTATCCAGAGAAAGCGAGCAGCACATCTCGTCTGCTCACGGAAAATTCTTGCCTTCTACCAGCTTGATTCCCGCTTCGTCGGGCTAAGATGTAGCCCGCAACCAGACCCATGAGTCCCGCGCCCAGCCCAGCAAGGTTCCAGAGTCCATTTGTGGCGAGAATGTATTGCGTGCTGCTCATCGCTAAGCCGATGAGTAGGATGGGCAGGAGGTGAATCTTAATAGCCCGCCACCCGCCGACAAGGTGAGCGACCATGAAGCCGCAGAAAAAACCAATAATGCCAAGCAAAGCCGCTGCTGCCGGGACAAGGATTTCACCCGGGATGCCCGTGGTGGCAATCAAGGCCTGGATAGAAATTGCGAGGCTTCCGAAGCTAACGGACCATGCATGGCCTATGGATGGAATTACGATTGCGCTTAGAGGCGTAAAGCCGAGCCCGATTAAAAGTGGGGCCGTTACCGCCGTCGGGACGCCGAAGCCCCCCACGCCCTGTAGAAAGGAGGCGAACGCCCACCCGATCAGAAGCGCCTGTACGACACGGTCAGGGGTTAGTTGTGTGACAGCAGAACTGATCGTAGAGATTGCCCCGGCTTCTGCTGTTACCCGGTATAAAAGGAAGGCGCTCCAGGTAATAAGGAGCACGTCGAGAGCGAGAAACACTGCCTTTGTTTGAGCGAGAGCGAGGACTTCTATACCAGTCCCGAAATGTACTGCAGCCACGATGATTGCCGTGAACCATCCAGCAGGTCCTGCTTTGCTGGCTCCCCAACGGAAGCCGAGCATCAAGATAAGGATAACCAGAAGGGGGGTGGCTGCGAGGATCCAGTCGAGTAGCATGGGCGTAGGAACGGGAAGATGGTGGATTATAGCATGCTCTCGAAGTAAGGATTTAAGGGCGAACGGTGAGATTTGTTTTCGCGGGGACCGGCGATGTAAGACCTCCATCTGGTTTGTGATTGATATTGGGGTAGCTCTCTGGTCCTGTGGAGCGTATGAATTGCGTAGGTTTTCCGTTGTGTTGTAGACGTGCGCATAGTCCTTCGCATCGTATATAGTATATCTGGAAGGGCGAAATCTCTTCTTCTCCTCCTTAAGAGAGAGCCGGGGTCGGCGTCCCCGGCTCTCATGACTCCCAGCTCCTTACTGTATAATCCCACATCGTGAGCGAATCAGTTTCATCTCCCAATCGGCAAATCTTCCGTGCTGCTGGCGTCGTGATGTTCGGAATGGCGCTCTCGAGTGTCATCGGATTAATCACGACTATCTTAATCACGAGAACATTCGGCACGCAGTCAGACATCAATGCATATTTCGCCGCTAATCGACTTACCGAAATCCTGTTTGTCTTAGTCTCCGGAGGGGCTCTGGCTTCGGCCTATCTGCCCACATTCACCGGGTTCCTCACTCGAGGAGATTTGCGCGGCGCCTGGCGGATGGCCTCGGCTGTTGCCAATCTGGTGTTATTGATTCTGGTTTTGGCCTGCGGCATCGCGTGGATATTCGCCCCATGGGTCGTCGATCACATCCTGGCACCGGGTTTTTCAGATACAGGTCAGATCGAGCTTACTGTATCACTCCTGCGCATCATGCTCATCACGCCCATCCTTTTTGGGATGAGCGGATTGTTGATGGCCACGCTGCAAGCCCATCAGAACTTTATCCTGCCCGCGTTAGCCCCTGCGGCCTACCGGCTCGGTATGATCCTGGGGATTTTCCTGTTCGTGCCAAAATGGGGAATCTATGGCCTAGCCTGGGGTGTGGTGCTGGGCACCTGCATGCATTTGATTATTCAAATTCCTGGGCTCCGTGGCAAAGGTGCGACATACTCCCGGACCCTCGGTCTTGACGATCCTGCCGTGGCGGAGGTGGGTAGATTGATGCTGCCTCGGCTGCTCGGAGTCGCCGTCGTCCAGATAAATTTCTTAGTGAACACGAACCTTGCCTCCCGGATGGCGGAAGGAAGCGTCTCTGCGCTCACTTACGCGTTTGCGTTGATGATTATGCCCCAGGCCATCATTGCCCAAGCCATCGCGATTGCGGCACTGCCAACGTTCTCGGCACAGGTAGCGCTTGGCCAATTGAAGGGTATGAGAGACGCCCTCGCGGCTACTCTCCGTGGGGTCGTGTTCCTCGCCTTTCCCGCCACAGTGGGGTTGATCCTGCTGCGGCGAGAGATCGTGGGTGCGCTCTTCGAGCGAGGCCTTTTTGACAGTCAATCAACAGAGCTGGTGGCATGGGCGCTGCTGTGGTTCGCGGCGGGGCTCCTGGGACATTCCTTGTTGGAGGTCGTGTCCAGGGCATTTTATGCGTTGCACGATACCAGGACACCGGTGCTTGTGGGAGTGGGTGCGATGAGTTTGAATGTCTTGTTGAGCATCTTGTTTTCACTTGCGTTTTTGCGGCTCGGTAGAGCGCCCATCGGTGGGCTTGCGCTGGCGAATTCACTGGCAACCGCGATTGAAGCAACGGTGCTTCTGTGGCTCATCCATCGTAGATTTGGGGGCATGGATCTGAGAGCGCAGCGGCGAGGGATTACGGCCATCATCCTAGCTTCTTCAGCCATGGCGGTGACGATCATCATCTGGTTGGCGCTTACGGGAGATCAGTCGGTTTGGATCAGCGGGGGCGTGGGCATCGTACTGGGAGGC
The DNA here is from genome assembly GCA_041821665.1 of Anaerolineales bacterium. Classification (GTDB taxonomy): domain Bacteria; phylum Chloroflexota; class Anaerolineae; order Anaerolineales; family E44-bin32; genus E44-bin32. The sequence goes on along the minus strand of JBGUDT010000021.1, from coordinate 23,125 downwards.
GCGGTTTACTGGCTTGTAGCGTTACTTCTAGGGGTTCCCGACGCAAAGGAAATTCCTGGGGCCATCTTCAAGCGGGGTGGTGCGGACGCGTAATGAAGTGCGTTCGTTGTGGTTTTTATGCCCAGGAACTCAAATCGATACCCGGTTTCATCTTTCCCGCGTTTGTCGTTGATTCAGATACGGTGGGGGGCTCATGCGACTGTGAACTAATCGCTGGAATCCCCCGGGGTGAAATCGATCTCGGTGAAACCGCCCTCCCCGTCGGGTGTCAGTTCGCGAAGTCGAAGTTCGGCGTGTTCCAGGAGCTGGTTGCAGCGTACGCCAAGTTCCTGTCCGCGTTCGAAAAGTGCCAGCGCCTCCTCTAGAGGAAGGTCTCCTTCTTCAAGCTGTTTCACAAGCAGGGTCAATTCCTCAAAGGCTTCTTCGTAGGTAAGTTTCTCCACGGGTTTTGGTTTTGGCATGTTCACTCCGATCCTTTGGATTCGGGCTGACCGGTCTGTGCGGGGAATTTTCCATCCTGAACCTGAATGGTAAGTCGGTCTCCTGGAGAGGTTTGTTTCACCGATCGTACTACCTGGCCGTCCTCTACCCGGGTGATGAGCGCATATCCGCGCGCAAGAACATCGAAGGGACTGACTGCTTGTAAGGTTTGGGACGTGCCTGCAAGCAGCGTGCGCGCCAGGGAGAGATCGTAGTTCAATGTGGCGTTGGCTCTTATCAGGAGATCATCGATATGTTGTCTTGCGTTAGCGACTCTGGCTCTGGGGGAATTGAGTCGAAGTGCAGCCTCGAGCAACTCGAGGGCGTGTCTGCGTCTGGTGAGATCATCTCGAAAACTCCTCCAGATGCGGTACCTGGCTTCGTAAACATCGGCGTCGAGCTCGGTTCGATCGGGTGTGGCAATCTCCGCAGCGGCAGAGGGCGTGGGTGCGCGTACGTCAGCGGCGAAATCGGACAAGATGAGATCGGTCTCGTGTCCGATTCCGGTAACAAGGGGTGACTCAGATGCGCAGACGGCTCGGACAACCTCTTCGTCGTTGAAGGCCCACAAGTCTTCGACCGATCCCCCTCCGCGTACGAGGAGGATCACATCCGGTCTTCCGTGAGAATTCATGGCCTCGAGCGCGGCTACGATACCCATAGGCGCTTGATCGCCTTGGACGGGAGTCGGGGAGAGAACGACCTCCGCAATTGGGTACCTGCGCTGAATAACATGGATAACGTCGCGCAGCGCAGCGCCGGTTGGGGAAGTGACGACGCCGATCCGCTGCGGCCACGCCGGCAGAGTTTGTTTCTTTTCCTGATCGAATACGCCCTCATTTTCAAGCAACTTTTTCAGCCGAAGGAACTCCTGGAAGCGGCTGCCCTCCCCGGCGGGGTGGATCCGATCGGCATAAAGTTGATATTGTCCACCAGCATCATACACACTGATGTGTCCACGAACTTCCACAGCTTCCCCGTTCTTCGGCAGGTAGGTTTGCTTGGATACAATGGGCCGCCACATCACACAGCGCAGGGAAGCTTCCCCATCCTTCAAGGTGAAGTAGAGATGACCAGATGTTGGTCGAGAAAGGTTTGATACCTCGCCTGCGATCAGTAGATCCCGAAGTCGGTAGTCGCTCTCCAGCGTCTCTCGTATATAACGGGTGATATCGGCTACAGACCAGGTCTGCGGTTCGGTGGGTAAGGAGAAGAGATCCATCACGTGTCTTAGCTTACGGTACAGCCTGGGGGCTGTCAACCGGAAGGTTATAATGATAGGTACGGTGAAATCAGTATAGAGAAAGCGGTCCGAAAAAGACTCTGAATGATGAGGGAATATATAAATGACCGAACAAATCGAGCACCGCGTCCATGAATTGCTGATAAACAAAGGGTTGACCCTGGCGGTAGGCGAATCGTGCACCGGCGGGCTTCTAGGCCATCGAATTACGAACGTGGCGGGATCATCAATATACTTTCTCGGCGGCGTGATCGCATATGCTTATGATGCCAAGGAAAGGCTCCTCGATGTGGACCATCTCACGCTGTACGAACATGGCGCTGTGAGTGAAGAAACCGCGCTGGAGATGGCTCGCGGCGCTCGCCAGGCTCTCCGAGCCGACATCGGCGTGAGTATCACAGGTATTTCGGGGCCATCTGGAGGGTTACCAGATAAGCCGGTCGGGCTT
>JBGUDT010000021.1:19509-20651 GCA_041821665.1 Anaerolineales bacterium | reverse complement strand
TTGTGTATCGACCAGCGGAGATGAGGTGGTATTTACTCAGAAAACCACAAGACTTAGAAAGCAGGTCGACGTTCGCATAAAGCGGACAAATGTATATCAACAGGGCTCCCTCACCCCAACCCCTCTCCCTCAAGGAGAGGGGCTTAATTTTGAGTTCCACAACACCAAGAATTAAGATCAAATAGGCTGGGCATGATAATCCATTTTATTAAGGTAGAGACGCCCTGGTCTCTATATGGGACCAAGGCTTGCTCCTCCCACCGCTGGGAGTACCCGTTGGGAGGAGGATGTAGGTGAGGGGGATGTGGACCCGGAAGGGGCTTCTAAAATCCAGCTCGTCGCAAGGAAAATGGGCTGTCAAGATATTCTCATTGACAGCCCATTGATTTGCTTTCCCTCGTCAACTAGGATCAGCCAAGATAATCTCGCAGTTGACGCGCCCTGCGTGGGTGACGCAAGCGACGTAGCGCCTTCCCTTCGATTTGGCGTATCCGCTCGCGCGTAAGCCCGAATTTTTGCCCGACTTCTTCCAGTGTATAAGGTCTTCCGTTTTGCAGTCCAAAACGCAGACGCAGGATGCGAGCTTCTCGTGGACTCAATGTGGAGAGCACCTCTTCAATCTTGTCCCTGAGCAAGTTTTGATAAGCCGTCTGTGTTGGGGTTGGCGTGGAGTCGTCCTTGACGAAAGATCCAAGTTCGGTATCCTCATCTTCCCCTACAGGCGTCTCTAGCGATAGCGGCCGCCATGAAACCCGCATCATCCACTGGACTTTACGAGCGTCGATTTCCATTTCGTCGGCGATCTCCTCCGGTGTGGGCTTGCGCCCGATATCCTGCTCCATCTGGCGAGCAATTTTGTAGAGACGACGAATGCGGTCGGACATATGCACGGGCACGCGAATGGTGCGGCCCTGATCGGCGATCGCACGAGTGATTGTTTGGCGGATCCACCAGGTTGCATACGTGCTGAAGCGAAAACCGCGGTGGTAGTCGAATTTTTCCACGGCTTTCATGAGGCCGAGGTTGCCTTCCTGAATAAGATCGAGAAACGGCACCCCTCTCCCCATGTATTTTTTGGCGATGCTGACCACCAGGCGAGTATTGGCTTTGATGAGATGATCTCTCGCCGCTTTCGCATCCTG
>JBGUDT010000021.1:0-19265 GCA_041821665.1 Anaerolineales bacterium | reverse complement strand
TGGGCAATGTCATCATAAACTTCAATACCGGCACTTCTAAAAAATGTCTGGAGGCGTTCCAGGCGCTCTTCAGCGTCCTCGGCTTCTGGCCAAACCGTGATGATATCTTCGTTCGTGATGAACCCTTGAAAATCACCCTTTTCAATCAAGGCAGCAAAGGCTTCTCGTTTTTCCCATCTGTCCTTGGATATGCTCATCCACGTACTCCTGGTGGTCCTACTAGCGATGGATGCACCCGCGCTAGTGGTTGAATTGGGCCGCGAACGTTCACATAAATCAAGACTTGGTCTTCAGCGTTCTAAGGATCTCAAGGCGTGGGTCGATAGAGATATCTGGGTGGTCGCAATCGATTTCGTTTGCATTCGCGCCGCATATCTGACAAAAACCGCGACAGTCGCTTCGACAAAGAGGTTGTATGGGGACATCCAACAGTAGGACATCGCGTACGATCGGACTCAGGTCAAGAGTGCCATCTTCGTGTACAAAGAGGAATTCATCATTGGATTTGTCGGGAGGGTAGATGAACAGCTCGTCAAGCTGCGCAACCAGGTCCTGGTCGAATGCGGATAGACATCGAACGCATTCAAAGGATGTTTTTGCGCTGAGGCTACCCTGAATGTAAATTCCCTGACCCGTGCGAGTCAGACGGATTGACCCTTCGAAGTCACGGACTTCCAGGTCGGTATCGATAAGGAGCGATGGATGGTTAAACTCAAAGTCGCGGCTGTAGCCGATGCTTTCATTAAGCAGAAAGCCAACGTTCAACCGCAACGGTTGACGATTGTTCAGGTTTGCACCGCCTGACCCTCAAGTTTACAGAAAAGCGTTCGCATTATAGCATAGAAGGAATCTGAAATCAAGACAGGGCCTTTGTGCATAACATAAATGCTAGGACTTCGCGAAATATCCCCAACATATGGGGGGGTATAATGAGGTTGGTGGGACAATTTGGGTTTGGGTACTGTTCGAGTAGCCATAAGGAGCGTTATGTCAATGGTACCGATCATCATCGCTACGAATAACACCGGGAAACGGCAAGAGATGCGAGAGCTACTACGTGACTATAAGTTGGAAATCGTGGATCAGGATTCGCTACCCGAGGTTGATGAAACTGGTGAGGATTACGCCGAAAACGCGATCCTGAAGGCAAGGGCGGCAGCGCTGCACTATGGCATGTGGGCGCTTGGGGATGACACCGGGTTGGAGGTTGATGCTCTCGATGGCGCACCTGGTCTGCGATCCGCTCGTCTCGCTGGTCCAAAGGCTACGGATGCCGATCGTCGGGCAAACCTGCTCGTGCTCCTTGGTGAGCACGAAAGACCCTGGTATGCGACTTTTGTATCCGTGGTAGCCCTTGTCTCCCCGGACGGAGGGGTTGATATGGCTGAAGGCAGGTGCCGGGGGGAGATCATCCCTCACGAGCAGGGCGAGATGGGATTCGGATACGATTCGATCTTCCTGGTTGAAGGTGAGAACAAGACAATGGCTGAGTTGACCATGGATGAAAAGAATAGGCTCAGCCACAGGGCAAGAGCTGTCCGGTCGCTCGAGCCGGTCCTGCAGAAGAGGTTGGCTAAATAGGGGAAAAGGGAAGTGGGAGCAGGGATCAGGATCCCTGAAAACGAATCTTAGCTCCACCAACTCGATCCCAAAACCCGGATCCCTAGTCCCTGGTTTTCTCCATAAACCCCCCAATCGACTTCGCGATCTCCTCTGGCTTCTCCAACATCACCATATGACCTGCCTCAGGCATAATTTCAAGCGATGCCTGAGGGATATGATCGGCCAGGAATCGGCTGTACTTCGTTGGCGTAAGCTGATCATCCTCCCCGCAGATGATGAGTGCGGCACACTCGATTTCCTCAAGACGATCCATGACATCGAAATGGTTGCAAGCGACGAAATCATGATGCATGGTGTCTAGTTGGGCGCTGCCATATCGCTCCCGCCCTAGTTCGATGAGTCGAGGCGAAGCTGATGGGCTGAAAGCCCAACTGACCACGAGATCGGCTGCGGCCTGGAGCTGTCCCTCGTTTGTGGTAATTTCCAGAATGTCTGGGCTTACGCGCAATCGTGCGCCAGTACCAACAAGAACCATCGCAGCGACGCGGTCGGGGTACTCGAGCGCAGCCGTCATAGAAATCGCACCGCCCATGGAGTGACCACATGGGACTATCTGATCGATCTCCATTGCATCCATCCAGGCGACGAGTCTATCGGCATAGGCATGTACAGTGCGTTCTCCTTCGCCAGGAGATTCCCCATGACCGGGCAGATCAAGCCCATATACGCATTTCCCATCAAGACGACGAAGCTGAGGCGGCCAATGCAGCCGATCGCCTCCAGCGCCATGGATTAAAACAAGCGGTGGATCATGAAAGGATCCACCACGATGTTCGCTGTACGCAATTCCAGCGGCAGAGGACACTTAATCCTGCGCATCCAGCCAGCGTGCGGCCATGATCGACGCCGCGCAGCCCTGACCGACCGAGGTTGCAATCTGTCGGTACACGGGGTCCTGGATTTCTCCGGCAGCAAAAATCCCCGGCACACTCGTCATCATCTTCTCGTCGGTGATCAGATAGCCCAGATCATCCATTTCGAGCTGACCTTCAAAGAGGCTGGAGTTCGGATAATGCCCGATGAAGATAAAGACACCATCGGTTTCGATGTTGGAGGTCTTTTCGGACTTGACGTTTTTAACCACAACCGTCTCGACCTTCCCGTTGCCCTGGATCGCCTCAAGCACAGTGTCCCAGACGAACTCGATCTTTTCGTTCTCAGCGGCCCGGCGCTTCAGCGCCTCCCCGGCGCGGAGCTCGTCTCTTCTGTGGATCACACGCACTTTGGAGACAAACTTGGTGAGAAAGAGCGCCTCTTCCATGGCGCTATCCCCGCCACCTATCACAAGGACGTCCTTATCCCGAAAGAAGAATCCATCGCAGGTGGCACAAAACGAAACCCCCCGCCCGATGAAATCTTCCTCACCGGGGATCCCTAGGCGCTTCGGGGAAGCGCCCACGGTCACGATGATAGATTCAGCTTCGAATTCATCCCCATGAGTTTTCAGGTAGAAGGGGGAACCCTTGCTGAAATTTACCTCGGTGGCTTCATCGATCATGAGCCTGGCGCCGAATCGCTCGGCTTGTTTTTGCATCAGCTCCACTAGCTCAGGTCCGGTTGTGCCCTCTGGAAAGCCTGGATAATTCTCGACCTCATTGGTGATCGAAATCTGGCCACCAAGCTGGTTTCCGGATATCACCAGGGGATCTAGATTGCCGCGCGCGGCATAGAGGGCAGCGGTTAGACCCGCGGGTCCCGAACCGATGACGATGACTTTTTCCTTTTTCATGTGAGCCTCTCGCTATTTATGGTTGACTTATTCTGTATGGCCATGGTCGGTCAATTGTGAGACGGTGTAGCGCAGCCACCATAACGGTGCTCGTGTGCGCACACGCCCATTCTTGTCGATGATGGGTTTTCTGCACGGATCGTCAGGGTCGCCAGGGCGGCACCCCACACGCGACGTTCCACATTCGGGGCATGCACCTGGTTCACCACCCGGGGTAAAACAGTTAGGGCAGAGATAGATTTTGTCATCCCAACTCATGCTCATCGCGATCACCTCTTTTATGAAAAAAAGCCAGAATTGCCCGTTACTTGATGCATGGATAAGATGCAAGCGGGGTATGGGGGTGGGAACACCCATACAGGCTTTCTTCACCTAATCATTGTAAGCCACCTGGTCCACAGGTGGCAATCAATTCATCCAGATTGACCTACCTCTTTCTTGCCGAAAACGCCCATCCAAAGGCCATCCCACTGAGCAGACCGATGATGCCCCAGATGGGCATGCGGTTCAACACCGACACCATGTCCAGCAAGGTGAAGTCTGGGACGGAGTGGTCGTGCAAGGATATTTTTACAGCGACAAGAAGCACGGTGGTAGGTCCTACACTCAAACCCGCGGCCAGGCCCAGTAGGGCTGTCCAGAAGAAGCCGCGGGAACCTTGCGCTTCCCTGCTCCAAATCGTGCGATAAAAAATAGTAATGCTCGCAGCGATTATGATGGCGACAGCGACGAGCATCACGGAAGTCAGAGACCGGTCTTCGTAGCCCAACCAAAATAACCACAGCAACCCCGAGAATGCCCAGGCGGAGCGAACCGCCCACAGCATACGATCCGATAATCTCGAGCGTTCCAAGTTGTCCATTTCCTATAAGACGGTGCAAGCCACTAGAGTCATACGTGAGAGCAATCTAAGCATCATCCGAAGTTCCATTGTCTTTACCCTGACCCACAGCTCCTGCAAGAACCAGTAATCCGATTTGGGTTCCGGCTGTTAGCCAAAAATTTCTGGTGATGAGGAATATTGTTCCCGAGAAGAGAATACGAAGGAGCTGTGAACTTGAGCGAGTCGTGGGCATTGCCTTCCAGGGCATATTGAAGAGAAGCCACTCCATGAACGCCATCAGAACCCCTAGCGCGACACCGAGGATTGGATCGGCGACCCATAGATAAGCGGCAGAGCGGTAGAGCGCCCACCTTGGTTCCTCATGTACCGCATCAATTGGCGCGAGGAGGACAAGGCCATCAAGAGGTCTTTTCCTCAGGACAAACGCAGCGGCAGCAAGCCCAGCAGCACAGGCGAAAAAACCCATAATCCATGCGCTCGTGCTGTGTCCGTATAGTCCGGCGTCAAAACCCAGGATCACGCCACCAATCAGCGCGAGATAAGGCCAGAGGAGGCCGTGAATCCAAGGCGCAATTTCAACGAGGGGATCGTGCCATTTGCCGAGACGGGGGGAGAAGCGGGGTTCGAGCGTGCGGGCCGTGACCGGGCCGCCAATGGAAATGATGCACCAGAAAAATGCCGCCCATATCATGCCGTTAACTCCTTGTACCTATGAAAGGTATGGGCTCCGGGATCGTGTGGATGCGGCTTATGGGTGAGGGCGGTCGAGATGTCGATGTCCTTAATCCAAATCATTCCCAGAGAGGGGCACTTCAAGGGTCACTCGGGTGCCCTCACCCTCAGCCGATTCTATGTGGAGGGACCCATTGACGAGAACGGAGCGCTCGCGCATGGATACAATCCCAAGGCTGCCTCGCTGGGCATAGTCGGCGTCGACGGCGCCGACATTGAAACCTACCCCATCATCTTCCACCCTCAGGATAAACTGGCTATTTGTGCGGTTGAGACGGATCCACGTATGCTCAGCCTCTGCGTGTTTCCGGGCGTTGTTCACCGCCTCTTCGGCGATGTAGAAAATGACACTCTGGGTCACCGTGTCGAGATCTTCTGTGTCCATTGGATCGGCCTCAACGATGACATCCTGTTGATGAATGTCCCGCATTTTGTCTGCCAATTGAAAAAGCCCAGCGACCAGACCCCGCGTCTCAAGGATGAGAGGACGCAAGGTGAAAAGCATATGACGGATTTCCTTTGTAGTCTGTCTGGCCATGTCCTCGAGCTTGATCAACTCCTTGGTGGCGCTCGCTGGATCTCGGTCGATCAATCGTTGGGCAAAGTTCATGCGCATGGTGATGGCGGCCATCATCTGTGTGGGTCCGTCGTGCAGATCCCGGGCGAGTTTTTTGCGCACCTCTTCTTGGACATCCGTGATGCGCTCCTTTTCCCGGACCAGATCGGCATACATCCATGCGCTGTTGAGGGCAATCATCGTCTGCTGAGTAAACGAGCGGACAAGATCTAGCTGATCCGGGCGGAAGAAACCAGGATCGGAATGGCCGTGGAGAAACGCGCCAAATGGCTCTTGTTGTGTCAAGAGCGGTATTACAAGAACGACTTCACTTGTGTTAAACCCGTTTATTTGTGAGATGAGGGGGTCTTCTCGTGGATCCAGGCAAAATTGAGGGTCTCCAGAATCGAATAAACCCTCGAATTTCCCTGAGATGGGTTGCAGGATCATGTTCAGATCGTCCGACATCATGTTGCGAGTAGACGCGATGCGCAAGGTACCTTCTTCCACAAGAAGGAACACACTGGTCACGATTCCATCTACCGCCGCATCGATTTCGAGGGCTTCGGCTCCAAGATCCAGCGCTCGCTCCAATATCTCGTCCGGCTCAGATGTTTTACTGAGTTCAGCCGTGATGCGATAAAACGTACGCGCCCGACTCCGCTCCCGCTCTTTGACCTGATTTGATTTCAGTTGATTTTCTCTTTCGAGCGCAATCATGCGGGTGATGATGTAATCCGTGGTCCAGCTGAGCAACCATGCTGCTACAAGCAGCGCAACTGATCGCAGAAGGATGGGCTGCAGGGGGGAGATTCCGGGATCAGTTTGTACGGCAGAAACCGCCGTCGCGGTTAAGAGACCAACAAATGTAAACCCAACTGCCCAGCGTATGCCTCGCGACAAATTGAGCGTAACAGGACCAACGAGCAGGCTCCACCAGAGCGGGCTTTGGAAATAACCGGTTAGTGCGATCGTTCCAAGTGCAAAGCCAAGATCGAGAAACACGGTGATCCAGTCAAGCCAACCAGGATGGAGACCCATCATTTGACTTATGCTGATCAGGAGAGTCAAAAGGACCCAGCTAGCATATAAAAATATGTAGGTATCGGAAAGCGCTCCGCTGCTAGAAGCCACGAGCAGCAAGGCTGCCAGAAACAGACTTCGGAGCGCCAGCAGTATCCAAGCTTGCATGGAAGAAGTACGATCGCTGATTTGAACTCTCATCGACTCTATGATAATCGCTTAAGTTTAGCGTGCAACTCAGCGTATCGGAACGTGGAATTAACGATGTCTTGATGTCGTCCTTGCGAACGCGGTGTAACTAGTGGTCCGTGATAATGGAGCAGGGTTTTCAAGACATCTTTTAGGAAGAGGCGCCTTTTTCGTGTGCTCGCAAACGCGTCCCCAGTACGCCCCGCCGTGGTGCGAATATGAAGACCAGCGCAAAGATGGCGGTTTCGATGAGCACGATTGCTGGTCCTGAAGCGATATCCAGATAGAACGATAACAGCAATCCCATTACAGCTGAAGTGACTCCGATGAAGGCTCCAAGCACCATCATCGTCGGGAGACGTCGGGTGAGGAGATAGGCAGCTGAGGCGGGCGTGACGAGCATGGCGAGGACGAGCGCCACCCCTACGGCGCGAATGGAAAGCACGATGACCAAGGACAGCAACACCAACAGCAGGTACTGCAAAAAGGTCACTGGAAGGCGGAGTGTTGAAGCGAGCAGGGGGTCGAAGGATAGCACAAGAAATTCTTTATAGAATGCGAAAATGGTCAGGAGAACGACGATCGCTAGCGCGGCCATGAACCATAGATCGGAACTGGTCACTCCCAGCAGGTCCCCAAACAGGATGTGGGTCAGATCCACCGCATAACTTCGCTGTAAGGAGATCAACGCAACCCCCAGCGCGAAAGCGCCGGCGAAAACGACTCCAATGGCGGCGTCCTCCTTGATGTCCGATCGCCTGCTGATATACCCGATAAGAAGCGCGGCGAACACACCTACGATGAGAGCGCCCAAAACCAGGGGCCAACCCAGGAGGAAGGAGATAACCACACCTGGGAGAATGATGTGAGCGAGTGCGTCCCCGAAGAAAGCCATCCCTCGTAAGACGACGTAGGTCCCCAGGATGGGACAGACGACTCCGACGATGACAGCGGCGATTAGCGCTCTGGTCATGAAAGGGTAGCTGAAAGGCTCGATGAACAGGCTGACCACTTCGCTCATACGGGGTGCTCCTCATCGCCGCCGCAGCAAGTATCCGTGAGGACGATCAGCCCATCTTCTCCTTCAAGGGTATGTACTTGACCTCCATAGGCCTCCAGGAGCGCTGGCGACGTAAGCGCATCCCTGGGAGCACCATAGGCGATCATGCGCCGGTTAAGCAGCATCACCCGGTCGAAGCGCTCGGCAGCGAGGTTTAGATCATGTGTGGCAATCAGGACGGTGACGCCCTCCTCATTTAATTCGTCGAGAATCGAGAATATGCCCTCCTGGCTCGGAAGATCAAGCCCTGAAAATGGTTCGTCCAGCAATAGAATCTCAGCTTCCTGTGCGAGCGCTTGGGCGAGGAAAACCCGTTGCTGCTGTCCCCCGGAGAGCTCATTGATCTGTCGATCCCCGAGATCCAGCACGCCCACCCGTGACAAGGCTTTTCGAACAAAGCTCCAATCTTTCTTCGTGGGCCAGCGGAATAAACCGATTTTGCGCACCCGCCCCATCATGACCACGTCCGTCACGGTGGCTGGAAACTCCCAATCGACTTGACTGCGCTGGGGGACATAGGCGATGCAGACATGCCCACCCGGACCGTGTCCGTACACGTGAACTGCGCCCTTGGTGGGTTTCAGCGTACCGGCAATGATCTGGAACAAGGTCGTCTTTCCTGCGCCATTCGGACCGACGACGGCGATCCTCTTCCCCGGATCCAGGCTGAAGGAGACATCATCTAACGCGAGCGTGCCGTTGTAGCTCACACTGATTTGTTCCGCCTCGATGGGGGGAGAGGTCGCATCATGCTTCGTGGGAGAAGGAATGATCATGGGAAATTCACTCGCCGGAATTGCACACTCATATGTTGGGTATTGTACTTCTTTAGTTCCAGATGGAAGACACCCCGAATCCTGCTGCGGGGTTCTTCACGCACTATTGCACTCTGCCCGGTATTGCACCTGATCCTTTCAGGAGATGGCATGAACTGGGGTTCCTCTCATCGCAGAGCTTCAACTATGGTTTGCAGATCGAAGCGCATGAGATCGATATAGGTCGGGGCAGGTCCGTCTGGAGGGCTTAGCGCACCCACATATACGGAGACAACCTGGGCGCCGGTGTCGGTAGCGATACTTTCAGCAAGCGCTGAGTTTGTCGTCGTGCTCACGAGGATGATTTTTGCGTCAAGATCCCGGAGCGTATCCGTGAGGTCCGCGAGTTCTTGCGCCGACACCGAAGCAGAACTGCTGAACGAAGGGATCACAGTGCCAACAACTTGAAACCCGTAGCGATCAGCCAGGTAGCCGAATGATTCGTGATCACTTATTAGCACCCGGCGTTCTTCGGGGATCGCCGAGGCTTGCTCCATGATCCATGCGTCGAGGATCTTGAGCTCGTCACCATAAGACTGAGCATTCTGCTGATAGATCGATTCGTTCTCTGGATCGAGGCTGCTTAGGGCAAGCTGAGCGGTTTGCGACCAACCGATCACATTTGTGGGGTCGAACCACACATGCGGATCCACGCCTGATGCGTGATCCTCGCTATGATCATCCACGGACTGCGGACCACCAAGTGTTCGCAGACTGAGGTCCTCTGAAAGCGAAACGATAGGAACTTCGCTTCCTGAATTTGCAAGCGTAGCGAGTATCGTTTCTTCCAACTCAGCGCCGTTGATGAATACGACGTGCGCATCGTGGATGGATTGGAGATCTCCGGTGGTGAGTTCATAGCTGTGAGGGTCGACGCCCCTTGGGAGGAGACCGGTCAGCTCGATGGCATCGCCGCCAATATTGGAAATGGTATCTGTTACGAGGTTGCTGGTGGTTACGACGCGCAGCTTCTCGTCAGTTGAGAGATCGACGGGCTCGAGCTGATTTACGGAAGTGACAATCTCGGCCTCGGTAGTCCGCGGATCTCCACCGATCAAATTTGATGATGGATCTATCGTCTCACCGAGTGGAGTGGGTGTGCATTGAGATAAACTCAGTGCTCCGAACAAGGTGAATAGTAGAACCAGGTTCGGGATTCGCCGCATCTGGGATCGAGAGCGATCTTTTCCTATAAGACCATGTGAGATGGAGGACTTCTGTAGGTCCTGGGGGCTTGACCGGCGTTTCTGAATCATGGCTTCTTTCATGATGCGGGGTTTTTTTCGACCTGACATGCCGGGCAAATACCGAGAAGCTCGAGGATGTGGTCTTCAACGAGGAACCCAGTTTTCTTTGATATTTGAGCCACCCACGGGACGATATTTTCCGTGCCTGGAAATTCGATTGCATCCTGACACAACCGGCAGACAATGTGATGCCCGTGCGACAAGCCCGCCCGTGCGTATCCATGACATCCATCGGCGAAATGGATTCGGCGGATAAATCCGAGTTCAGATAGCAGGGAGAGCGTGCGGTACACTGTCACTAGTCCGATGGACGGGTAGAAGATCTTGGCGCGATCGAGGATTTCCTCAGGTCGGAGCCAGGTATCCGTCTCGTCGAAGACCTGGATGACAGCCTTTCTCGATCGAGTTATTCGATATCCCCGTTGGCGTAACTCTTCATACATGGACAGTTTGTTTCCCAGGTCAACCATAATGAAAATATATTTCAATAAAGTATGTTAACCGGTAGGTTAAAGATCGTCAATATGGACTTATCTCTCTCAGAGAGCAGCCAAGTGCGAAGGCATTCCTTGACACGGGAAGAGCGGTCATTGTAAGATAAAACATCCGCCCACAAGCATCTTAGTTAACTCTGAAGGGAACAATCGCCCCATATTAATGGGTACGCATAGGGATACCCTTGGAATAGTTTCCTCCATTTTATAAAGTGGTTTCAATGAAAACTGATGAAGGACGTGCTCATTTGTGTATAATACTCTTACCCCTTTTGAATCACAGTGGTGTTTGATGTGAAGATATGTTTGATATGAAGACCATTGGAGAGGAGGCAAAACAAAAAAGAAATCCCTTTGGACCTGTTTCAAACCCGTTATCTTTAGACTCAACAAGGAGAGAGAAGAAAGATGAAGAAAACCTTTTTATTACTTAGTCTGCTAGTAGTTTTTGCCATGCTCCTCGCAGCCTGCGGCGGTGGTGCAACTGAAGCCCCAGCCGCAGAAGAGCCTGCAGCAGAAGAACCTGCAGCAGAAGAACCTGCAGCAGAAGAGCCTGCAGCAGACGAGATGCCTTACGCAGGCGAGACCGTCACCGTCTTCAGCGCCTGTGGTGAGGAACAATGCATTGTGTTCCAATCGACGTTCGAGGGCTTCATCGCGGAGACCGGCATTGATGTCGTCGTCGAGGGTTCATCCGACTTCGAGACGCTGGCGACTGTGCGCTCTGAAGCAGGGGATCCCTATGACATCCTAAACTTCCCGCAGCCCGGCTTGATGGCCGACTTCACTCGCGAGGGTTTCCTGGTCGATCTGAACAGCTTCCTCAGTGATGATGAGGTCAGCGCGGCCTTCCCAGATGCTTATGTTGATTCTGGCAAGGTCGATGGGACACTGGTCGGTCTCTGGCATGGCGCGGACGTGAAGAGCCTGGTCTGGTATCCCAAGGCAGCATTTGAGGCCGCAGGGTACACAGTCCCAGAGACCTGGGATGACCTGCTTGCGCTTTCCGATCAGATCGTCGCTGATGGTAGCGTTCCCTGGTGTATCGGCATCGAGAGCGGTGGCGCAACCGGATGGGCCGGTACGGACTGGATCGAGGACATCATGCTGCGCACCACCTCGCCGGAGAACTACGACAAGTGGACGACGGGCGAGCTGGACTTTGCTTCCCCCGAAGTAAAGGCAGCTTTCGAGAAAGCCGGCGAGATCTGGTTCAACGAGGACTATGTTCTCGGTGGTACGACAGGAATCCTGACGACAAACTTCGGTGATTCCCCCACACCGCTGTTTGATGATCCGCCCACTTGTTTTATGCATCGACAGGCGAGCTTTATCCCCAATTTCTTCCCCGAGGACGCGGTTCTTGGTGAGGATGTGGATTACTTCTACTTGCCTCCGATCGATGAAACGTATGGCAAGCCAGTGCTCGGCTCCGGTAACCTTGTGAGCATGGCAAAGGATACTCCAGCTGGGCAGGAAGTCATGAAGTTCATGCTCACACCTGCTTCCGTTGAGTCCGAGGTCAAGGCGGGTAACTCACTTGCTGTGATGAAAGGCGTACCTGATGATTGGTACCCCTCAACAACCGCGCAGGGATTCGCCGGAATCCTGGCGAACGCGGAAACCTTCCGCTTTGATGGTTCGGATTTGATGCCGGGTGCCGTCGGTACCGGCAGTTTCTGGACCGGTGTGGTGGACTATGTTAGTGGAGAGGGCCTGGACACTGTGCTGGCCGCGATCGACGCGAGCTGGCCTGAGTAAGTCGATGCGCGAACTTGAAAAAACTGGGTCCATCTAGAAGGTGAGATGCAAGACGGTCTGCAAAGGCCGTCTTGCATTTTTTCCCTGAACTAAAGAGGAGGCCCGATGGCTGAATCAGCAACAGTGGAACCGAAGCAAAGTAGTCTTGTAAAAGTCATATCCTGGGTCCCAAGGATCATCATTTCACTCATCGTCCCTATACTTGGCTTTCTGGCACTGCGTTGGAGCTTCAACTTCATGCGCGACGCCGAAGCCAACAAAATTCTCGTGGCGATTGTCGCGCTTGTTATAGGTGTTGGAGCAGTGTGGGCCCTGTATCTGTTCACCGACTATATCGTTTCGCTGCTTCCCGAGGGAATTCGTGAGACGATCCGACCGTTTGTGTTCGTGGGGCCGGCGCTGGTGATCCTGGTTGTATATCTGGTGTATCCCCTCGTCGAGACCTTGTATAGAAGTTTCTTCGATGCCCGGTCGGAGAATTTTGTCGGCCTCGAGAATTACGCATTTGCACTCACAAATCCCGAGATGACGATCGCTTTCCGCAACAACGTCCTCTGGCTGATCGTTGTAACTTCATTTGTCGTGGGACTAGGGTTGATCGTTGCCGTGATGGTGGACCGCATAGGTCGATGGGAGCCCATTGCGAAAGCATTCATCTTCCTGCCGATGGCGATCTCCGCCGTGGGGGCGAGCGTGATCTGGAAGTTCGTTTACAGCTTCCAGCCGATCCAGCGACCGCAGATAGGCCTGTTGAACGCGATCTTGACTGCTCTTGGAGGTGATCCCCAGGGATGGCTGATCCTTAAGCCCTGGAATAATTTATTCCTTATCTTCATCATGATCTGGATCCTCACCGGCTTCGCTATGGTGGTGCTTTCCGCGGCGGTGAAGGGTGTCCCAGCTGAGCTGTTGGAGGCCTCCCGGATCGACGGCGCCAGCGAGGTGCGAATCTTCTTCAGCGTGATCATCCCCACCATCCGTGGGACGCTCATAACAATTACGATCACGGTGTTGATCATGGTCCTAAAGGTCTTCGATATCGTGTTTGTGATGACTAGCGGCCAGCACGACACTGAAGTGATCGCCAACCGCATGTTCAGGGAGATGTTCACCTTCCGAAATTTTGGGCGCGGAAGTGCCCTGGCCGTGTTTCTGCTTTTAGCAGTGATCCCTGTCATCATCTACAACATCCGCGATTTCGAGGCGACGAGGAGGTGAGCCGATGAGCAGTGCAACAATGAACCCGGCGCGAGAACGATCTGATCCGATCCGCAGATTCTTTTCTAATGCCCCGCTTCGCATCGCGGTTGTGATCATCGCATTTATATGGAGCCTGCCCACGGTGGGCTTGTTTATCACCTCTTTCCGGCCGAAGGATGCTATCAACACCTCCGGGTGGTGGACTGTGTTTGCTCATCCATTCGACATGAGCCAATGGACGTTGGAAAATTATGCCCGTGTACTCACTTCAGATGGCATGGGTAACGCCTTCGTGAACAGCCTTTTGGTGACGATCCCCGCGGTGGTGATCCCGATTACGATCGCAGCTTTTGCCGCATTTGCCTTCGCCTGGTTGAAGTTTCCTGGAAGGGTACCGCTCTTCATCGTTGTGGTGGGCTTGATGGTCGTGCCACTTCAGATGTCGCTCATCCCCATCCTGCGTATGTATACTAATTACGATATGAACGGCACGTTTTTGGGCGTATGGTTGGCTCATACAGGATTCGGGCTACCACTGGCGATATTCCTGTTGTATGGATATATCTCTTCACTGCCTGTCGAGATCATTGAATCGGCGCGGGTGGACGGCGCATCTCCGTTGACCACCTTCACTCGCCTGGTGCTGCCACTTTCGATCCCGGTGATCGCCTCCTTCGCCATCTTCCAATTCCTATGGGTCTGGAATGATCTGCTGGTGGCGTTGGTGTTTCTGGGAACTTCGAAGGAAGTCACAGTGGTGACCGCCCGACTCTCCGCATTGGTTGGGGAGCGCGGTGAACAATGGCACGTGCTCACGGCCGGTGCGTTTATCACGATGCTGATACCGCTGTTGGTCTTCTTCGCCTTGCAGCGTTACTTCGTGCGCGGCCTGACGGCTGGATCGGTGAAGGGTTAAAACCACGAGTCGCGTCACAATATATTTAAGTCATCGAGCTGCAAGTTTGTTTTTATACTTGCAGCTCGTTGCATTGGCATTTGTGGACACCGAGTATTTTCTAGACTGTTCAATTAAGAATGAACGAGGGCTTGGTTGGCGGGATAGTAGGAATCGGAGACTGTTGGAGTAGTCGTTATTGCGTTGTGCGTCCTCGAATGTTGCCCCACCCTTCCTTGTGAATGATCCCTTAATTCCGTATCTATAATCGGTGCTAATATAGGTGCTTCTTGACGTGAGCGTTGAAAACGTGCTACTATGGAACCGGTTCCATGCAGAAACGGTTCCACTCCAGTTAACTATGGCCACGACCATCCGTGATGTTGCTAAAAGTGCAGGCGTTGGGTTAGGAACGGTTTCTCGCGTCCTGAATGACAGTCCCAGAGTCAGTGAAGCTACGCGGCAGCGTGTTCTTGAAACGATCGATGAGTTGGAATATATCCCCAGCCCTCTTGCAAGAAAGCTCTCCCTCGGAAAGACGCTGACCATCGCAGCTGCGATTCCCTTCTTCACTCGGCCTTCGCCTGTGGGACGCTTGCGCGGGATTGCCAATACGCTCGCAGATACGGAATACGATTTAATCGTTATTGACCTTGAAGCACCGGAGCGGTACGAAGCCTATTTTTCTAAGTTGGCGCGTGGGTTTCAGGTAGATGGTGTCTTATTGATTTCTCTCGCTCCCAGAAGAGAGACGCTTGAGAAGATTATCCAGGCGGGAACACCCCTTGTCTTGATCGATGTCAACGATCCAACTATGGATGATTACAGCCGGGTCATCGTCGACGATGTGGGGGGGGGCTGCCTCGCGACGGAGTATCTCCTCGGATTGGGTCACCGTCGTGTGGCCTACATCAGCGATAATTTCGCGGACAGCCACTACTTCACTTCCAGTAAGCATCGGTTTGAAGGGTACCGATTAGCGCTAAAGAAAGCCGGTATCCCGGTGCGAAATAATTACTGCCGGCATGGCCCACATGGACGGTATGAGGCACGGTTGCTGGCCAGCGAAATGCTTCAATTAAAAGATCCCCCCACAGCCATATTTGCCGCGAGTGACACGCAGGCCATCGGAGTGTTGGAGGCTGCCCGAGATGCGGGCCTGCATGTACCTGATGACCTCTCCGTCATCGGCTATGACGACATTGAAATCGCAGAGCATCTTGGTCTAACAACCGTTCGCCAATTGCTATTCGAATCCGGTGAGCAAGGCGTGAAACTCCTGCTTGATAGAATCCGGAATCCCGATGAGGAACCCCGGACCATCGTTTTGCCCACAAAGTTAGTTGTGCGGAAAACGACGGCTCGATCGAATGGAAAGTCGTTGCTCCAATCGACGCGGATTGACCGCATTTTGCTTGGTTAACACAAGGATGGAAGAATTGTAAAGGTCGTTCGCCAAACGAATGCGAAACCCTTTGTCTCTCCAATGGGAGAGATCAAAAAGAAAACGAAAGGAGGAGGATAACTTCAAGAGTTTGTTCACGGATATTGTCGAGTCGCATAATTGTTCAACAACCTAATTAAGGGAGAAATGGAAGAGATGATGAAAAAATATCTGCTACTCAGTCTTATGTTGATGTTCGTAGTCGTGCTCGCTGCCTGCGGAGGAGGCGAAGATGTTGCACCGCCGGAAGAAGCGGCCCCTGAAGAAGCGGCACCGTCGGAGCCCGTGGAGATCGATGTATGGTTCCACTCAGGGAAGGGCGAGGAGCGCGATGTGCTCGATGCCCAGGTGACTGACTTCAACAGCATGCAGGATGAAGTTTTCGTAAACGCCATCTTGCTACCTGAAGGTTCCTACAATGACCAGGTTAACGCCGCCGCGCTTGCAGGTGATCTGCCCTGCTTGCTCGACTTTGATGGCCCATTCCTCTACAACTATGCCTGGTCGAGTTATCTGGCACCTCTCGATGACTACGTTTCCTCTGATTTGAGGAACGACTTCCTGCCCTCAATCATCAATCAGGGCACCTATGGTGGGAAACTGTACAGCCTTGGCACCTTCGACTCGGGCCTCGCGGTCTGGGCGAACAAAGCTATGCTGGAAGAGGCTGGTGTGCGCATTCCCACTGGCATCGATGACGCATGGACGATGGATGAATTCATGGCCGCCGCTGAAGCACTGGCAGCGCTTGAAGGTGTCGAGTATGTGATCGACTTCAAGCTGAACTACGGTGCAGGGGAGTGGCAGCCATACGGCTTCAGCCCCATTGTGCAATCCTTTGGTGGCGACCTGATCAACCGCTCCGATTACCAGAGCGCGGACGGGGTCTTGAATGGACCAGAAGCTGTCGCAGCGATGGAATTCTTCCAGGGTCTATTCGATGCCGGCTATGCCAATCCTGCGCCCGCTGGCGACGATGACTTCTACGGCAGCAAGATTGTACCGCTCGCCTATGTAGGTCACTGGATGTGGGGACCCCACAGCGAAGGACTCGGGGATGATCTCGTGCTCCTGCCGATGCCGAATTTTGGTGGCGAAGCTGTGACGGGCATGGGCTCCTGGAATTGGGGTCTTACGGCAGCATGTGAAAACCCTGATGCTGCTTGGACATTCCTCGAGTACTTGGTCGACCCGGATCAGATCCTGCGCATGACGAACGCGAATGGTGCCGTACCGGCACGCAAGAGTGCAATAGCTAAATCCGAGCTCTTCGGCGAGGGCGGCCCATTGAATGTCTTCGTGCAGCAGCTCGAAGGTGGCGTCGCACTCGAGCGACCTGTGACACCGGCTTACCCCGTGATCAGCTCCGCGTTTGACGTCGCAATCCGCAATATCATTGCAGGTGCAGACGTTCAGACAGAGCTTGATGCAGCCGTCGCAACCATCGATCAAGATATCGAAGACAATCAGGGTTATCCACTTCCTGAGTAGTCTGATCGCTCGATCTGGGGCGTGGAGAACATCCACGCCCCAGATTTTCTCAAGGAGGAACCAAGATGGCGACTGATGGCAAGCCCACCTCCTCCCTTTCTGGCCGCCGTAGAGAAGAGAACATCATGGCATGGCTCTTCTCGGCACCGGCAATCATTCTTCTCATCGTCTTTCTCGTCATCCCATTCATCATGGCGATCGGACTGGGCTTTACAGATCAGCGTTTGGTACCCAATCCAAATTTACCGACACAGTTTGTGGGTCTCAGGAATTTCGTGCGCTTGTTGGACGATCAAGCATTCCAGAGAGGCCTGCTAAACAACTTCTATTTTGTCCTTGTCGTTGTCCCCCTCCAAACGTCACTCGCTCTTGGGTTGGCGATCTTAATCAACCAGAAACTGAAAGGGATGAACGTTTTCCGAACTACGTACTTCGCACCAGTCGTAACTGCCATGACTGTTGTGGCGATTGTGTGGACCTTTCTCTACAACCCGGGACAGGGTATGATCAATGCTTTTTTAGGTGCGGTGAGCTTTGGTTTGATACCCCCGCAAAGCTGGTTGTTGGACACCAAGCTGGTTTTTCCTTCCATCATGTTGTTATCCGTCTGGCAGGGGGTTGGCTTCCAGATGATCATTTTCCTTGCTGGTTTGCAAGATATCCCTGGTGAGCTTTACGAAGCAGCTGATGTTGATGGCGCTAATAACTGGCAGCAGTTCTGGAATATTACTGTTCCACAATTAAGGAACACCATCATTTTCGTCGTCCTAGCCACAACGATTCTTGCCTTCAAGTTATTTGATCAGGTGAAAGTGATGACCAATGGAGGCCCGCAAAATGCGTCCATGACAACGATGCTGCACGTCGTTGAACAGGGATGGGGGCAATTGAAAGTGGGGTATGCATCAGCGATAAGCATCGTGTTCTTCCTCATCGTTCTATTTATTTCGATTGGGCAGCGGTACTTCCTCCGGGAAGAGCGGGAGGTAGATTGACATGACTCAGTCAACCCAACCTTACAGTACAGAATATAGAGTACGCAAAGCAACCCGCAATTCTATTAACTATGCCATCATGATCTTACTGGGGATCTTTTTCCTATTTCCAATTGTGTTCATGCTCGTCTCTTCGGTGAAACAAGATGAAATGCAGGTGGTTCGTGATATGAGCACTCTGCGAGCTTTTTTGCCGGTCGGGGATGTGGGTATTCAGAACTATCTGGATGTCTTTGGCAGCCTGAATTTTGGAAAGCTGATGTTCAACTCGGTATTCATCATGCTCGTGACCGTGATCCTGGGCTTGTTGATAAACAGTATGATCGCCTATGCGCTCGCTCGTTTGCGCTTCAGGGGGAGGGGCATTCTGTTGGCCATCGTCGTAGCCTTGATCATTATCCCGTTTGAAGCCGTAGCTGTCCCCCTGCTGTTGGTCGTCAATGCACTACCCTGGTTTGGAGGGGCTACGAGCTGGCTCGATACTTATCACGTGCAGATCATTCCTTTTGTTGCCGACGCATTCTCAATCTTTTTGTTTTATCAATTTTTTATCAGCATTCCCAAAGACCTTGAAGAGGCAGCTCTCGTTGACGGAGCGAGTTATTGGAGAATTTTTTGGAGCATTGTTCTACCCCTCTCGAAGCCGATTTTTGCGACGGTCGCTATCCTTCAAGCGCTTGCGGCTTGGAATCGTTTCATGTGGCCGTTGATGGTTACGCGCGGGGAGAATGTGAGACCGCTGACTGTAGGAATTCAATCTTTCTTCGGCCAGGACCCCAGATTGTGGGGCGATCTCATGGCCTTTGCAGCCATGATCACAATCCCGGTGCTGATTGTATTTCTTCTGTTCCAGAGATGGTTTGTGCAGGGGGTCGCGAGGACAGGTATCAAAGGCTGATGTCCATTGTCAAGAAAGAATGACACTACACCATTTGGACTTTAGAGCACCTAGCAATTTAAACGTAATGTGCACGCGCGATGGTTAGGTACAAACCTCGTAATATCAGGCGATAAGCACATGAGCCTATCACTTTCGGACCGTTGGATTTGGGATTTCTGGCTCGCGAAGGACGGTCCTGACTTCCATATTTACTATCTTCAAGCGCCACGATCTGTGGGAGACCCTGGGGAGCGACACTGGCATGCAACGATCGGGCATGCGGTTTC
>JBGUDT010000020.1:8286-40566 GCA_041821665.1 Anaerolineales bacterium | reverse complement strand
ATTGAGTATTAAAGAGGAGGGTAGGTACATTTGGGGATAAGTTGTAGGTCGAAACGATACTGCAATATCATCGATTGCATCGACGATCATGGAGCGGCAGGTAAGGAACCACCGGAGATAGCATTCTAAGAAATGGTATGAGATGCATGATATTACGATTTGCCTGTAGAACGGATAGATTGTATGGTCTACTTTTCAAGTGATGGTAAACTATCGCTTCAAAAATAAGATGGTGTAGAAGATGGGTATAGATAGTCAGGAAGGAAAAACGTGGAAGCATATTGTGTAAAGTGTAAAGAAAAGAGAGAAATGTCGGAGCCTGAGGCGACTTTTACCTCGACAGGCACTCCCTCAACTAAAGGAAAGTGCCCTGTTTGTGGCACGGGTCTCTACCGCATGGGTAAAACACCTGCGCACGAGGGTCTAGAGCCGCCCCCGGCTTCTGAGCGTAAACGATCAAAAACCAAAGCCAAGAAACGAAAGGGCAAACTCGTGATCGTGGAGTCACCTGCGAAAGCTCGGACGGTCGGACGTATGCTGGGTAAGGGCTACACAGTCAAAGCATCCGTCGGGCACGTGCGAGACCTACTGCGATCGCAAATATCAGTAGATGTAGACCATGATTTTGAGCCTAAGTATCGCGTACCAAATGACAAGCGCGAAGTTGTAAAAGGGCTGAAGGCTGACGCTTCGAAGGCGGAAGAAGTGTTTCTTGCGACAGACCCCGATCGGGAAGGCGAAGCTATAGCGTGGCATTTGATTGAGGCCGCTGAAATTGATCCAGAGGTGACCCGCAGGGTCGTTTTCCACGAAATCACCAAGCCGGCTGTCGAGCATGCATTTGGGTCACCGCGGGCGATCGACATGGATCTTGTGGACGCGCAACAAGCTCGACGAATCCTCGATCGGCTTGTCGGCTACAACTTAAGTCCGCTCCTGTGGAGGAAAGTACGCGGAAGGCTCTCGGCCGGCCGTGTGCAGTCCGTTGCGCTGAGGTTGGTCGTCGATCGAGAACGCGAGATTGAGGCGTTCGTCCCAAGGGAGTACTGGACAATCGATGCGGAGTTCATGCATCCAGAGAAACCGCCAAAGTTTAATGCTCGCCTGGTCCGTGTGGATGGGGTCGAACCCGAACTAGGGAGTGAAGAAGTCGTAAACCCGCTGCTTGAAGACCTTAAAGCAGCAGAGTACGTCGTCTCCCTGGTCAAACCTGGCACCAGACGGAGAAAGCCAGCAGCCCCGTTTATCACAAGCACCTTACAGCAAGCTGCCTCACGCAGATTTGGTTACACGGCGAGAAAGACGATGGCTATCGCGCAGCAGCTGTATGAGGGTGTTGAGTTTGGCGAAGGTGAGGGTGTTGGATTAATCACATACATGCGTACAGATTCGACACAGGTTTCCGCCCTGGCCATCAAAGAGGTAAGGTCCCACATCAAAGATACTTACGGGAACGAGTTCTTGCCGACGGATCCAGTAAGTTATCAGAAAAAAGCCAGAGCAGCCCAAGAAGCACATGAAGCTGTGCGACCAACATCGGTCAACCGCACGCCTGAAAAGATGAAACCTCACCTGTCACCAGACCAGTACAAACTCTACGATCTGATCTGGAGGAGATTTGTTGCCTCCCAGATGAACCCTGCGGTGTACGATACGCTTACTATCGAACCGCTTGGAAAGAGCGAGGGACATGAATACCGCTTCCGCGTAACCGCATCAAGCTTGCGATTCTCAGGATTTCTCGAAGTATATATGGACCCAGAGAAAGACTCAGCCAAGGTGGCGGGTTCAAATGAGACCGGGAAGGGCCTGGTCTCAAAATTGGCGCAGCTACCCGACTTGAAAGAGGGGGATGAGTTAGCCATCCTGGACTTGATCCCTGATCAGCACTTTACCCAAGCGCCCCCCAGATACTCCGATGCAAGCCTGGTGAAGACTTTGGAAGAACATGGGATCGGTAGGCCATCTACCTACGCACCCACAATTTCCACGCTGAACAATAGGGGTTATGTTTATAGGGAAAAACGCCGTCTGTACCCGACAGAAATCGGGATAACGGTTAATGATCTCATCGTGGAATATTTTCCGGAAATCGTGGATTTCGGATTTACAGCCCGTTTGGAAGAGCGACTTGATGAAATCTCCACAGGCAAACAGGATTGGATTGAAGTTGTGCGTGATTTTTATGAACCTTTTTCTGCGCAACTCGAAATAGCATCAGAAGCGATGCCGGAGATGAAGGTTGAGCCTGAGACGATCGATCGGTTTTGCCCCGAATGCGAGAATCAGCTCGTAATCCGACATGGGCGGTATGGGAAATTTATTGGTTGTTCTGATTTCCCAACTTGCCGGTTTACGGAGCCGTGGTTGGATAAGATTGGTGTGCTTTGTCCCCTCGATGGTGGAGAGATAATCAAACGTCGTACGAAGAAGGGGCGCACTTTCTATGGGTGCGCTAATTACCCTGAATGTGAGTTTACTTCGTGGAAACGACCCATTGCGCACGCGTGTCCTGCCTGTGGGGGGCTTCTTGTGGTCGAAAATCGTACAAGTGCGGTCTGTACTCAGTGTGAGGAAAGATTTGATCTGGAAGTTTTAGGACACACTGTGGAGGATCTGGCATAGTTCTTGTATCCCAATTGTTGCCTTTCATTTTGGAAAGGTCTAGAATTCCTGCGGTCTATAGACCGCTAGAGGCGCAAGAGAACCCCTCAATGCGTCTGGAAATGAGGACTTATGGATAACATGAGAGATTTCTTTGACCGCAAGACCGCCCTCGTCCTGGTCGTATCGGTGCTGCTTGGCATTGGCGTGGGCTTGCTCTTCGGTTGGGTTATTGCACCGGTGGAGTGGGTGGATGCGACACCGGATGTACTCCGGGAAGATCTGCGAGTCGATCACCTACGGATGATTATCGACTCGTATGAGGTTAATCTCGACGCAGAACTTGCGCTGGTGCGGTATAACGAGCTAGGTGAAACAAAGGAGGCGACGCTTGAAATGGTCGCCCAAGACCCTGGCGAGGTAGATCCGAGCTCCATCCAGAAATTCCAGGCGCTTGTCGCGGTCGAGGGACTCGATACTGCTCCACCCGCTGAGGTTCCAGCTGATGAGGAACCTGTCGAAGGCGAGATTGTGGAGGGTGAAACTGTAGAGGGTGAGGTCGCTCCAGATGCGACACAGGATGTTGCGGAGCCAACACCTTCTGCTACCGAGGCCGCGAGCGCAGGGTCGACTGCATCAAAATACCTATTGCCTGTTTGTGGCGGCACGCTCCTTATCGGGCTTTTGCTAGCTGCCGCACTCTTCATACGTCGTCGTGTAGAGTCGAGTGAAGCACAGGACTATGATGACTATGACATGGAAGCTCCTGAAGCTCCTGAAGGTCACGAAGCGCAAGCGGTACCGGCGGAGGAGATGCCAGATTGGGTCAGTGAGCCAGCACCCCCCATGGAACAGCCCCTGGCTACTTTCCGAACGACCTACACCATAGGTGATGATATCTATGATGATTCCTTCAGTATCGAAAGCCCAGCCTCAGGTGATTTTCTTGGGGAGTGTGGTGTCGGCATCGCTGAAGCGATAGGGATCGGGGAGCCGAAGAAAGTATCTGCGTTCGAAATTTGGCTCTTTGATAAGAATGACATCCAGACGGTCACGAAGATCCTTCTCAGCAATTACACCTACAATGATGCAGAAACACGATCCCGCCTGAGCGCAAAGGGAGACCCCGTCATGGCAGAAAGTGGGGGCGTCGTCACACTGGAAACCGCGTCGCTCATCGTTGAAGCACGTGTCGTTGATATAACCTACGGTGAGGGAGCGCTTCCTGATGAGAGCTACTTCGATCGGCTTACGATTGAACTTCGTGCAATGCCAAAACCGGAAATGTAATGAATCGTTTTTTGAGGAACGTGAAACCGGGCAGGGAAATCCTGCCCGGTTTTTGTATAGCTGGCATTGTCTGCGGTTTGGTTTTTGGCTCCGCTCAGGGTGGAGGGCTCACCAATCTTGATATTCAGCTACGGGTGTAGATTTGCAGGTTATTAATCCGCGCGTAGGGGCCGGCACATGGGCCGGCCCGGTGTTAGTGACCTCCAATAAGTTATCCGTGTGGATTTGATACGAGGGAGGGCGGACACACGGGTCCGCCCCTACGGGTTGATTACCTTCTCTTAAGAGGATCAAAATATTGGGCAAGAAGACCGGCCTCGACAGGTTGATTATGATTTCGAAGTGGGAACAATGTGTTTAGACCTCCCGCAGGTTCTAAACCTGCGGAAAGTTACAAATATTCTTCCAGCAAACATCCTTTTAATCATGTCAATAAACCCCCCTCTACCCACAGGGGAGAGGGGTTGGGGTGAGGGGGAGAAATGTGGTGCACCACTACAATTCCCAGGTTAGGAGGTCCCCCTATCCAGATTTACGCGAATTTAAGGAATGGGCTACTGAATTTCAATAACTTCCAATTGCAAGGCGCCACCTGGAGTTTCTGCGGTGGCAACCTCTCCAGCTCGCAGCCCCATGAGTGATTTTCCGATAGGTGAATCATTCGAGATCTTCCGCTGGTGCGGATCAGCTTCTTTCATGCCGACGATGTGATAGGTTTCTGGATCCCCGCCATCTAACGCCACGACAACGGTGCTCCCAATACCAATTACGCCGTCGGCTGGCTTTTCATCTATGATGGTCGCTTTTCTGAGCAGGCTCTCGTACTCCTGGATCTTGCCTTCTAGAAATGCCTGTTCTTCCTTGGCGGCGATATAGTCGGCATTTTCGGATAGATCACCTTGCGAAATGGCATACCGCAGGCGTTTTGCGAGGTCCACTCGTTTGGGTCCTCGTAATTCAGAAAGATCAGAATTGATCTTCTCGGCCGCTTCTGCGGTGAGGAAATAATCATTCTCAGACATCTTGGTACGTTCTCCTAAGGCTGGATCTGCGGATCGAATAAACGGCCATGCTCTGCAATGGCAAAACGGTCCGTCATTCCCGCAATGTAATCTGTAACTACTCGGTGGAAATCCTTAATTTCAGTCAACTTCTGCACATCTGCAGGCAAGATCTCAGGGGTTGCAGTATATGCGTGGAATATATCTTCCAGGATTCGTTCTGCCTTCACCTGCATTCTGTAAACGCGATGGTGCTGGTACATGTTTTCATATAGGAAACTCTTCAGCTCAGAATTCATTTCATTGAACTCGTCTGAGTGAGTGACCACATTTACTGGGAGAGCCTGGAGGTCTTCGACAGACTCGACAGCATGCTCTGACAGTTCTTTATTCGTGGCCTCAAGGATGTCGGAAACCTCCAGGCCAATAATCTTGCGGATGATACGGTGTCGAGTTAGCTCATCGAGACTCTTATCTGACCATCCAACCGTCTCAATCAGCATCTCCCAAAGCTTCAATCCCTGCAGCTGTTCAGGCGTTATCAGTCCAGAGTGCAGGCCATCATCCAGGTCGTGTGCTGTATAGGCTAACTCATCGGCGACATTGGCGATCTGTGCTTCAATATGGCCTCGTTTATCAGGGTCGAAGTCAGAAGCATCGGCCTCGTCATACTCGGTCTCGTGTTTGACAATTCCTTCTCGAACCTCCCAGGTCAGGTTGAGACCCGGGCGATCAGGGAATCGGCATTCCAGTTCGGTGACGATGCGAAATGATTGGCGGTTGTGATCAAACCCATCGTGGTCTTTCATGAGCAGGTTTAATGCGGCTTCACCGGCATGACCAAATGGCGGGTGACCGAGATCGTGCGCCAGGCAAATCGCTTCGACTAAATCCTCATTGGCGCCCAGAGCTCTTGCAATCGTTCGACCGATCTGCGTAACTTCCAGAGTGTGTGTCAGACGGGTTCGGTAGTAATCGCCTTCTGTGATCACAAAAACCTGGGTCTTGTATTCAAGTCTCCGAAAAGCAGTCGTATGAAGGATCCTGTCGCGATCACGCTGGAACACCGTCCTGTATTTTGGTTCTTTGTCTGGGAATTCTCTACCCTTGGTATCGCGGCTGCGAAAACCGTATGGTGCCAGGATCGAATCTTCAAACGCTTCTAGTTGTTCTCGAGTAACAAGCATGCTGGCCTCACTCCAGGGATGCAGGGGGAACAGTGTAATCGTCATAATTGGGGCTGTCAATAAGGCTCGTTGACACGTACCCGTGCTTGACGCATAATCGTGGCATATTTCTATCGACGAGGTTACAAGAAATGAAGTATCCGTTCCCGAGTAAAGAATGGGTCGACCGTCTCGTTAATGTTCTGAACCATGACGAGCGTTATGCCGAAATTGCACATAATTGGGAAGGGGATATGGTGGTCTTCATCGAGCCTGATGAGACTGAGGCTCGGCCGGATACTCCAATTGCGATCTATGTGGATCTATGGCACGGCAAGTGCCGAAAAGGTGAGATCCTTGATCCTTCGGAGGCAGACCTCCCTCAAGCGACTTTCATCCTCCGTGCGCCTAGGGAACAGTTTATGAAAATATTCTCTGGTGATCTGGATCCCATTCAAGCGATGCTTACACGACGCCTTAAGGTGGAGGGTAACATGGCTTATATGTTAAGAAATATCCCAACTGTTTTGGACTTCGTCCGCTGCTGCCGAATAGTTGAGGCTGATTCAAGAAACAATTCTGAATAACCGACGGTGAGAGGAGGTCCGATGGCGAACTTTTTGATCATCCACAAGGTTGAGCGGTACCCAGAGACACAGGATGAATGGATCGACACCTGGCGAGAACTTAGGAAGCGTGCCTGTGAAGGCACGGTTTGGATCCATTCATTCTTTGATCCAGCTTCAAACCTTCTCTACTGCCATTGGGAAGCGGAAAACGAAGGGGCTATCCTGGAATGCCTTACCGCGGATGTTAAAGAGATGGCTCCGATTCAGTATGTGAGCGAAATTGTCCTCTTTGACGCGGCCTGGTTAAACTGAGTGGAAATCCTTGGCGCTCCTTCATATTCAGCGATTCAATTAACTGTGCGGTAAACAAAGGTACCTGAGATGCCCAACGACAATGCTTCATCGCAAGAACAGGTATATGATTTCATCATCATTGGATCTGGGTTCGGTGGATCCGTATCAGCGCTCCGTTTGGCGGAAAAGGGGTATCGCGTGCTCGTCATCGAGCGTGGTAAAAGATACCGAACGGAGGATTTCCCTCACAGAAATTGGAATATTTGGAAATTCCTCTGGCTCCCGGTACTGAGATGTTTTGGATTCTGGGAGATGACTTTCTTGCCCGGAATCCTTATCCTGCACGGCAGTGGGGTAGGTGGTGGAAGCCTTGTGTATGCCGGCGTACTTATGGAGCCAGATGACGACTTCTTCTCAGAAGCGACCTGGTCACATCTTGGGGACTGGAAGACGATTCTCCAACCGCATTATCAAACAGCCAGGAAAATGCTTGGCGCTGCAGTAAATCCTAAACTATGGCTGGCCGATGACCTACTAAAGGAAATAGCCGGAGAACTAGGTCGCCCGGAATCTTTCAGACCGACTGAAGTCGGCGTATATTTTGGAGAAGAGGGCGTCGAACAGCCGGATCCATATTTCAATGGGGCTGGGCCGGGGAGGATCGGCTGCACACATTGTGGTGGCTGCATGGTGGGTTGTCGTTATGACGCGAAGAACTCTCTGGATAAAAATTACCTCTACCTTGCCGAGAACAAGGGCGTCGAGATCATTCCCGAGTCGAAAGTTGAGGCCATATCACAGCTTCAGCCACAGGATTCGAATGGTGCGCGATACCTGGTTGAGTATCAATCTTCAACTAAATTATTTAAGTACAAACGGGTGGCAGTGCGGGCCAAGAATGTGATCGTTTCTGCAGGAGTTCTT
This sequence comes from Anaerolineales bacterium, assembly GCA_041821665.1. Lineage (GTDB taxonomy): Bacteria > Chloroflexota > Anaerolineae > Anaerolineales > E44-bin32 > E44-bin32. The sequence continues at coordinate 32,718 of JBGUDT010000020.1, read as the reverse complement.
GGAACACAGAAGCTGCTATTTCGGTGTCGTGACGAGCTGGGTACCTTGCCATCGATTTCTCACCATCTGGGTGAACTGGTACGTACAAATAGTGAGGCCTTCATGGGCGGCATGCGTTATCAAAGCAGAGATGATTTGTCTAAAGGACTTGCGATTACATCCGTGTTCGACGCCGACGATTCGACCAAAGTCGAGCCCGTGCGGTTCCCGCGTGGATCATCCTTGATCTACTGGTTATTAGCGTTCCCGCTGTTTGAAAGTACGGGAAATCTCATGGCGCGTCTTCTCAAAATGATGAAGGTCGTCATCACGCGACCGAGGGAAGTTATCTCAAACAAGTTGTTCCCGGGCATGGCAAATAGATCGACCATATTAATGATCATGCAAACGGAAGATAATCTGATGAAAGTGCGACCCCGGAAGGGCTTGATGGGCGCAATATCGAAGGGGCTGACTGTTGCGCATGATGAGGAAAAAGCAATACCTGTTAACACAGAGATTGGCTACCGCGTGACTGCGTCGTTCTGTGACAAGCTCGGCGCAAAGCCACTCAATGGGATCAATGAAGGTCTGCTCGATATCCCTGCGACCGCTCATGTTCTCGGTGGCTGCAACTTCAGCAGAAGCGCTGATGAAGGCGTTGTAGATCTCAATTGTGAGGTACACAACTATCCTGGCTTGTACGTCATTGATGGATCTATCATTCCCGCAAATCCTGGAATCAACCCATCTCTTACGATTACAGCGCTTGCCGAATACGCGATGAGCCAGATTCCTGAGAATCCAGCAAAATAAGATGCGGATGATGATCACAATACCAGGTGGTTATCCTTGCATTGGAAGATGGAGCGATGGCGCATAATCAGAACTCACAGCGCACATTTGCTATTCTGGTGGTCGACCTATCCACTGGAGAATCCTTCGAATACACACCTGACGAAATGGATCAAAGAAGGTTCCTCGGCGGAGCAAGCCTAGGCAGCAAACTTCTGTATCCCTACATGGATCCATCCCTGGATCCCTATGACCCGGCAGCGCCGCTTTTATTCATGACAGGGCCTCTCACAGGAACAGTTGGTCCTGCGGTGGGAAGATTCGTGGTTTGTGGGAAATCCCCTGCGACGGGCTTATGGGGTGAATCGAATATCGGCGGTTTCTTCGGGCCAGAATTACGGGAGGCAGGATTCGATGGGCTGCTTATTCTAGGGCGCTCCCAGGAACCAGTCTATTTATCCATCCGTGATGGCGAGGTCGCCATTGTTCCCGCTGAACATCTCTGGGGTCTCGATCCATATACAACGCAGGATCGGATCAGGGCTGATCTTGCGGATCCTCGTGTACGTGTGGCCACGATAGGTGTGGCTGGGGAAACTCAGATTCCGTTTGCCCTCATCCTTTGTGATCACGGCCGTGTTGCTGGCAGAACCGGACTTGGCGCAGTGATGGGTTCGAAAAAATTGAAAGCGGTAGCTGTTCGGGGAACTTCAGCCATCCCACTAACGAAACCAAAAGAATTTTCCAAGCTTCGTGCGGAGGTGAATAGGTCGCTCCGTGATGATGTCGTTTCCGTCGGTATGCGTGATTTTGGGACTGCGAGTGGGAGTGATATTTTTGATTATTTCGGCATGATGCCGAAACACTATTTCTCTCGGGGAACTATTGAGAATGTGGATCGTATTTCCGGCATGATGATGGCCGAAACGATATTAACGGGCGTAAGCGCCTGTCATGGATGTGTGATTGCATGTGGTCGCAAGGTGACGCTTTCAGATGGTGAGGAGAGAAAGGGTCCTGAATACGAATCGACGATTGGATTTGGCCCAAACCTGGGTATCACGAACCTTGAAGCAATTACGCGTTTTTGCGAGCTGTGCGATTATTTTGGCATGGATACCATCTCACTCTCAAATACGATTGGACTTGCGTATTTGCTCTACGAGAGGGGTGATATCTCTGAGGTTGACACGGATGGGGATTCGTTAAGGTGGGGGAACGAGGAAGTCGTTGAAGGATTGATCAAGCGGACAGCCCGACGTGAAGGTTTTGGAGAAAGGATTGCCGAGGGGGCTCGCGCATTGGCCCGGTTCTATGGGGTACCTGAACTCGCGGCTCATGTGCACGGTTTAGAGATTCCATTTCACGATCCACGCGGCGCAAGCGGTATGGCTTTGGTCTATGCAACCTCGCCTCGAGGGGCGTGCCACAACCAGGGCTATTACTACATGGTTGAGATGGGGCAGACTTTAGAAGAAGTGGGCGTACAACTGCTGCCACGTACAACCGCCGAAGGAAAGGCTGAGAACGTCGCGCGACATCAAGATTGGACATCGGTTGCGAATTCACTGGTGCTGTGCATTTTCTCCACTGTGCCCCCATCCGAGGTTTGCGAACTGGCAAACCTCGCCACTGGGTTCGACATGGATCTACAGGAATTCCTCATGGTAGGCGAACGTGCCTGGAACTTGAAGCGATTAATTAATCTCAATCTCGGAATGGATCTTGAGAACGAAAGATTGCCAGAGCACCTTATGCAGCCACTGAATGAGGGGAATGTTGCGGGAATGACACCGCCTTTTGAAGAGTTAATCACAGATTATTACAAGTTTCGCGATTGGAATGCCCAAACGGGTCGTCCGTCCAAATCTAAAATCGATGCGCTCGATTTGGACGAGGTTGAACTAACACAGAGGCTATTCGAGTGAAGGTTTATACATCGTAAGGGGAGAGACAGGATGTGATAACCTCGATAGGAACGAACGCAGAAATCTGAGGAGATAAATGTGACAAAGATAGTCAATGTCGCGCAGATGCAGAAGATAGAGAAAGACGCAGACGCGAACGGTCTCACGTATGAAATGATGATGGAAAACGCTGGTCGCTCTATTGCCGAGGCGATCCAGTCGATATTCACCACCATGGAAGGATTACGTGTTGCCATACTTGTGGGTCCGGGAAACAATGGCGGCGATGGCTTGGTTATGGGTCATTATCTGCTTACGGCGGGTGCAGAGGTCACTGCTATTCTAAGCAAGCCACGCAAAGAAACCGATGCAAACCTGGCGCGTCTGTTGAGTGAGGGTGGAGAAGTTTTCAATGCGGATGAGAAAAGAAACCTGGGGCGATCGATAAAGTCCGCAGACCTCTTTGTAGATGCCCTACTGGGAACCGGCTTTCGCCTTCCGCTGCGTGGAAGCGCAAAAGACACGCTGGAAGCTGTCCATCGTCAACTTGAAAAGATGGAGAATCCTCCCTTCGTGGTGGCGGTGGATTGCCCGTCTGGACTGGACTGTGATACCGGTGAAGTTGCGGAGGTTTGCATTCCGGCCGATGTGACTATCACGCTTGCGGCAGTAAAAACGGGATTAATCCGATTCCCCGGATCAAATTTTACTGGTGAGATCGTCGTCGGGGATATCGGTCTTCCTGACAAGCAAAAATTAATGCGAAAAATTAAGGTGGAGTTTGCGACGGTTAATGAATTAAGGACGCTGCTGCCGGAACGACCAAGAGATGGTCATAAAGGCACATTTGGCACCGTACTGGTTGTGGGAGGTTCGATTAATTACCCCGGTGCGGTTGGATTATGTGGTATGGGCGCTTATCGGGTTGGCGCAGGACTGGTGACATTGGCCGTTCCCGGCCCTATCCAGGGATATCTTGTACCTTTGCTTCCTGAAGCAACCTGGATCGTCTTGCCCCATGATCTCGGAGCCATTAATGAAGGCGCCACGGACATACTTCATCGCGAGATGGCCAGAATAGCGTGCCTCGTTCTTGGACCCGGAATGGGACTGGAAAAAACCACCGGAATATTTATGGATAAGTTCCTGAGCGTAAATGCGGAAGGCACGCGGGAGCGCATAGGGTTCATTACCGAAGCGGCGAGAGATGGAGGAGAAACGGTCTCAGAACTACCGCCTTTCGTGATCGACGCAGATGGCTTGAAGTTATTGAACGATATCGAAGCATGGTCATCACGTATACCCGACAAGAGTATTCTCACACCTCACCCAGGTGAGATGGCAGTTCTAACTGGCGAAAGCATCTCTGATATTCAGGGTGACCGGATTGCTTCCGCGCTGAAGTGGGCGAAAGTGTGGGGTCATGTCGTCGTGCTTAAGGGGGCCCACACCGTAGTAGCTTCGCCTGATGGTAGAGCTATGGTGATGCCCTTTGCAAATTCTGCACTTGCGCATGCAGGCACCGGAGATGTCTTAGCAGGCGCTATCTCCGGTATTCGTGCGCAGGGAATAGAACCGTACGAATCTGCCGTCCTGGGTGCTTTTATACACGGGAAGGCAGGTCTTCTGGCAGCGGATTTCATCGGAGCCGAAGAAGGCGTCCTTGCAAGTGATGTAGCCGACGCTATTCCCATGGCTCTCTGGGAGATAAGATCCGATTGACCTCTCCACATAAGCCAAACAAGAGTGCACACACGTGCACCCTTGTTAGTTAATGTAAAATGAAGGAAGGGCTAAGAAGATTTCTTTTTTGTTTTTGGTTCTTCAGCAGGCTTCTCTTCCTTGGGTTCATCTTTAGGTTCTGCAGAACTAGGTTTTGAAACTCGAGATTTTTGCTCTTCAAGAATGACTTGACCTCGTTTCTGAAGATCTTCCGCCGTAGTCATGGCATCCTTTGCCATTACCTCGGCCTGGTCGCGCAATTCAATGCTTTTATCTCGAATTTGCTCTCGAGTTTCCTCACCCGATTGTGGCGCGAGCAGAAGTGCGACCGCTGCGCCCACCAAACCACCGATTAAGAATCCCGAAAAGAATGCCCCAAATTCATTATTATCTGACATGTTCAAACTCCTTTTTGAATTTCTGTTTTGTTGTTATCGTCGAAACCGTATTATATCAAGAGCACGGCGCATTGCGGCGAACGAGCTGTTTACTTTCACGACGGGCTTGACCAAATTATCACTCAGGAATTCCGAAGTTCCACGGACATTGGCAAGCGTTTCGTTTGTTGATTTAAGAATCGGTGATACTTCATTCCTTAGTAACTCAGTGAGCAGTGCTAATTGAACAATCAAAATGATAAGAACCAAACTAATGATCGAGAATTCAATCGCGAGGAAGATGATCATGATGTCCCGGATCGTCTCGGTTTTTACAGGGTTGTTCACCATCGCTACGACTGCGAAAAGTACAAGTGCGAGCAGTGCGAGCAGCAGCAGGATGCCGAGGAAAATGAGTATGCGGTTCTTTAAATTCTTCGCAGTACTGTACTCAAGCAATTCCTCGTCTGAGGTCGGCATGTCGAGATCAGGGAACTCTTCATTCATACTTTACACATTATAGCATAAGGCCTTCGGGTTATTTTCTTTTTCGGCGCTTCCCGCGCACACGCGTCGTACGTTTTTTGGATGGCGCCAGGACGGAAGTGAGACTAAGGCCAAGGATGGCAGCCAGCAGGGCGGGTATCAAATTAATCGACCCCACCCGGATGCCGGAAAATGAAAGTGCGGAGCCGATGAAGTGGCCGATGAAGAATGAGATGTTTGCAGCAATGAGATATAAACCAAGACGACGAACGTCCCCGCCTCGGAACAGATGAAAAGCGAGAGCGAGGATGCTGGCGATGAAGATACCGAGAAGGAGGCCGGGACCAGTCATGTTGCGATAATCCCTCCACCGAGGCATTCGTCATCTGTGTAAAACACTGCGGATTGCCCGGGCGTGATATCTGGGAGCATCTCAACTAATCTGATCGTCGCGTGCTCATGATTGGAATCGACGACAAATGCCTCACCTTCCTGAGATTTGTACCGCACCCTTACAAGGACGCTCTCATCTGAGCTTGGAGGGGTACCTTGAATCCAGTTTGGATTTTGAACGATGAATGTGTCCCGCCCAAGCTCATGCCTTTCGCCGATAGTAAGCACGTTTGTCTCGAAGTCTTTGCTGATTACGTAGAGTGGTTTTTCCGACGTCAGCCCGATCCCTTTTCTCTGACCGATGGTAAAGTTTGCGAGCCCTTCATGCTGCCCAAGTTGGCGACCCTGGACATCCATGATGGGACCAGGAGGGGGAAGTTCCGGAGCAAATTCCTCCAAAAAAGTACGGTAATCTAAATTCCCGACGAAGCAAAGGTCCTGGCTGTCGGCTCGATCGGCAACAGAGAGCTCCATTTCTCTGGCGTGTGATCGAACCTGATCTTTGGTCAGTTCACCAAGTGGAAAAATTGCTTTCGAGAGTTCCTCCTGTCCCAGGACACTGAGGACGTAGGATTGATCTTTGAGACGATCTCTTGCTCGAAGTAGATGATAGACGTCGTTGTTATGCGTCACTCGGGCGTAATGCCCCGTGGCAAGGTGAGACGCGCCCATCGCCAGAACCTTCTTGAGAAGTAAATCCCAACGGATGATGCGGTTGCATTGGATGCAGGGGTTGGGTGTCACGCCATGCGCATAGCCGTATACAAATGAATCGACCACGTGCGTTTTGAATTCATCTTGCATGTCGAGAACATAGAAGGGAATGTCCAAGCTAGCTGCAACAGTCTTTGCATTGGACATATCGGCCGGAGAACAACACCGATTGTAATTATCCTGGCCAGGATTCCAGAGACGCATCATAACGCCAAACACATCCTGGCCACGATTTGCCAGCAAACCAGCGGCAACGGAGCTGTCGACGCCGCCGCTCATGGCAATCGCGATTTTACGTTCTGACATCTGGATTTCTTGCGGCCTGGCGAAGTCGCTCTACGAGGGGAGGGAGAACATCAAGGAACCTCCGAACAGAAGCCTCAGTAGTGGAGCGACCGATAGTCACACGTAGCGCACCTAGAGACCATTCTTCAGGTATATCGAGCGCGGCAAGAACATCAGATGCTTTCGCATCCCCAACCTTGCAAGCAGAACCAGAGGAACAAGCAAACCCTGCGATATCGAGTCCAGAAAGCAAGCTGTTACTGTCAATATCTCGAAATACAAAAGACGCATGGTTCGCCAATCTCTTGTCAGGGTGTCCAGTAAGATTGACGTCCTCGATGCGCCCGAGAGTTTCGTGGATGAGCATCTTCTGAAGGCCCGCACAGCGAGAAGTTACGACACCTTTTTCGGTTTCTGCTATTTTCAAAGCCTCGGCAAAACCCACAATTAATGGGATGTTTTGAGTTCCAGCGCGTCGGTTAAATTCCTGGCTGCCGCCGAGTTGTATTGGATGAATTGGTGTTGAGTTACGGACGTACAGGACGCCGACACCCTTGGGGCCATAAAACTTATGAGCGCCGAGCGAGAAAAGATCGACCGCCAGATTGTCGACCGAGATGTCCAGATGGTTAGCTGCCTGCAAGGCGTCGACATGGAGAGGGATGCCACTTTCCCGGCAGACCTCCCCGATTTCTTGAATGGGGTTTATGGAACCGACTTCATTATTGGCATACATTACGGACACCAAAGCAACATCTTTGCTGAGCAATTTATTGAAATCTTCAAGCGAGACGACGCCATATTTATCTACGGGGATCATCACGAGATCGAAGCCGTGTTGTCCTTCAAGGTTTCTGGCTGTTTGAATGATGGAGGGATGTTCTACAGGGGTCGTGAGAATTTGATTTGCGCCTGAGCGATGACGGGCTTCGATCGCACTTCCAAAAAGGGCGAGTGAATTGCTCTCTGAACCACCGCTGGTGAAGATAATTTCATCGAATTCACAGCCAAGAATCTCGGCAATCTCCTGGCGGGCCCGGTCGAGGGCGATTTCAGCTCGCTGTCCCCAGAAATGGAGAGATCCGGGATTTCCGAATTGATCACTGAAGTAGGGCAGCATTGCTTCGATCACACGGTGGTCCACGGGTGTTGTGGCAGCATGATCCATGTAGGTTCGGGAAATTGACATAGCACGATTCTAACACGTGGGTGAGGTGAGGAATCTGGTCTGGCTTGGGATTATGTATCACGATAAACGAGTAGACGGATGAATGCAGGTTATAATGGGCGCGTATGACATAAATTAGTGGAGGTAAGCACGATGTACACAATGATCGAAGCAGTCCATGGAATTGAAGTCCTCGATTCTCGCGGGAATCCTACCGTAGAGGTCGAGGTCCTATTGTATGACGGTAGTTGGGGTAGGGCGCTCGTACCTTCCGGGGCTTCGACAGGCGTTCATGAGGCTCTTGAGCTCCGAGATGGGGAAAAAGGAAGGTATGGGGGAAAGGGTGTCCGCAAAGCAATAGAGAATATCAATCAAGAAATCGCGGAACATCTCTTTGACCGAGATGCGACCGACCAACGAGGGATCGATCTCTCGCTAATTGCTCTAGATGGCACCGAGAATAAATCAAGACTGGGTGCGAATGCAATTCTAGGGGTTAGTCTTGCCGTCGCCAAAGCTGCCGCGGCATCGTTAGAATTACCGCTTTATCGTTATATTGGAGGAGTACATGCGCACATCTTACCTGTGCCCATGTTGAATATTCTTAATGGAGGCGCTCATACGGGGTGGCAGTCCACGGATGCACAGGAATTTATGATTATGCCGGTTGGAGCGCCATCATTTTCAGAAGGTCTACGCTGGGGGGCGGAGATTTACCATACGTTAAAAGGTGTGCTCAGGGACAAGGGCTATACAGCGCTTGTAGGAGATGAGGGCGGCTATGCACCTGCTTTGAAATCCAATGTTGAGGCTATCGAAGTTATCCTGGAGGCCGTTCAGAAAGCCGGATATAAACCTGGTGAACAAATCAGCATTGCACTGGACCCGGCAGCCTCGGAGTTTTATGAACAAGATGAAAAAGTCTATCATCTGCGAAGCGAAGGAAAGAAGCTGAGCGGAGCAGAAATGGTGGATTTCTGGGAAGCATGGGTGAAACAGTTTCCAATTGTATCTATCGAGGATGGTCTCGCCCAGGACGATTGGGAGAGCTGGGAAATGATGACATCTAAGATGGGTGACCAAATACAAATCGTGGGAGATGATTTACTGGTCACAAATCCGGAGCGAGTTAAGCGAGCCATTGAAGAAAAATCATGTAACGCTTTGTTGGTGAAAGTTAATCAAATTGGCACGCTTACGGAAACCATCGAAGCGGTCGAACTTTGCAAGAACGCAGGATGGCGAGCGGTGACATCGCATAGATCAGGTGAGACTGAAGATGCGACCATATCGGACTTAGCCGTTGCCCTCAATATGGGCCAAATCAAGACTGGGGCGCCGGCGCGATCCGATCGTGTTGCTAAATACAATCAACTCTTACGCATCGAGAAGGAGCTTGGGGAGAACGGGCGTTATGCTGGATGGGATGCATTCGCCCAAAGTTTCCCAATGTAAAGACATCACAAGAGATCGAGCAAATTGAGCGGCTGTCACGATTGAATCTTTGGCAGCCGTTTTTTTACATAAGAGAAATAAACTGCTATGTGTCCGATGTTTTAAGTATTCGGGCGCTGAATTAAACTTGGGCCTATCCTTGCGGTGCCTCGTCGATCGAAACAACATCTAAGTCCTCTCCATTGTTCAAATACGGAACCTGTCGGCTTGATATTCGTGCTTCTTTTCCTGCATAATAAGATGAATTGATAGGAAAGAGGAGAACACGCGCAAAGAATCCCACGGTGGGAGAATATTGGGTTATCTTTATTTAGAATCAATGTTAGACGAATGCGAGCCAAAGGAGTACAGAGATGAGACTAGACGATCTATTCTACTCTGTAGCGATAGGTTCTAAGCGCCTTCGATTGCTCCTGACGCCTGTTGGGCTCGTAGTGTTTTTTGGTATGCTGTTTTTAGTGGTCTTCGGCAGCCTGTACATGGATCGATTGCTCGGTTTTCCAAAGTTCCTCTCCGGACCAATAGGCACGGTTATCGGAGCGGTCCTTCTATCGTTAGGATTGATCATTTGGGCTTGGTGCGTCGTGTGGTTTTCGAAAGCAAAGGGTACACCCGTACCGTTCAACCCTCCACGCGAGCTGGTTTCGGTGGGTCCATATGCTTGGTCGCGGAACCCAATGTTGACTGGGGTCTTTACTTTTTTGTTCGGGATTGGTTTCATTCTTCATTCTGTGTCGATGGTCTTGGTTTGGACGCCAGCGTTCATCATATTTAACGTTTTCGAATTGAAGCTGGTTGAGGAACCGGAGCTCGAGCGTCGGTTTGGTGAGAGCTACATAGAGTACAGGCTGCGAGTACCGATGTTCATCCCTAAGAGCACCCGTCGTCAGTAGAAGCAGGAAGCGCGTCGTCTAACCTTTCGCTGCATGGTCGACGAGTCAGGGGCTTTTCCCTTGACTTAAAGAGAACGGCGGAGCCGTTCTCTGGCAAGATATGGGGGGCGGCTGAGCTCAAAATCGTTTGGCAGCAGGTTGCTGTAAACCAAGGAGGTTGTCCAATGGGGTCACTTGCAGATCTAATAATCGCGTCATCTAGCGATGTCCAGGCCATCGTAACATCCGAGTACCCACTCGGTATTTTCAAGGGTATCAATGTTGACGGTCTCGATCCGCTCAAAATTGCGGCACTGCATTCCTTGTTCACCGCTACGGATTACAGTGATTTACTTGAGCACTATCAGCCCGTTGCTGAGGCATCCGCCACCGGACCATGGCTTATCAAGTTTCCTGACGAGCTGACTGCATTTCTGGCTGACATTGCACCTCAAGACCATGCTTCAACTGCAGCTAAGTGGGCTTCCACTGATCAGTTACAGGGAGAAGGGTGGTCGAATCAGGATGCTGAACAGTTCCTCGCTCAAGTCGCATTTTTCGCTCAGACAGCAGCGTTTGAGGGGAAGGATGTTTATCTTTGGATTTATAGCTGATCGGCAACTGCTACCTAATCATTCGAATTGTGCGAACGGCTAACGGGCGAAGCTAGTTAGCTTAGAAGAATGAATTCGTCATTCTGAAAATTGGATGCGGTAAAAAAGTTATCGTTCTTGAGTTCCCCGAACGCTCAACTCATGGCTTGCAAACTTATAGTTAGATTATTGTGTACTACATTGAAAATTTGCCGGGTCAAAGTAAATTTGGAGGCACCTCATGAAAGCGATCGTAATCACAAAATACGGCCCACCGGATGGTCTTGAGCTCAAAGATATAGAAAAACCTACTCCCCAGGAGGATGAAGTACTCATCAAAATATTTGCGACAACAGTAACATTCGGGGACGCGATGCTTCGAAGTATGAAATTCCCACTCAGAATAGTGTTTCGTATCATGGGCGGTATCGGTAAAAATAAAATACTAGGACATGAGTTAGCCGGAGAAGTTGAAGCTGTAGGGAAAGATGTCCAACGGTTCAAGAAAGGGGACCAGGTTTTTGCATCTACCGGTTTTGATTCGGGGGCTTATGCTGAATACATATGTCTGCCAGAAGACGGAGTGCTGGCAATAAAACCGACCAATATGACCTATGAGGAAGCCGCCGCCGTTCCTGTTGGGGGACTTACAGCATTGTATTTTCTTAGAAAAGGAAGTATCGAGAACGGACAAAAAGTTCTAATCTATGGAGCTTCTGGAAGTGTAGGTACTTATGCGGTACAGCTTGCCAGGTACTATGGGGCAGAAGTTACCGGGGTATGCAGCAGCACGAATTTAGAAATGGTGAAATCTCTGGGAGCCGATAAAGTCATTGATTACACCAAAGAGGATTTCACCAAAAGCGGTGAGACCTATGATTTGATTTTTGACGCGGTAAACAAGAGTTCATCTTCGCGCTGTAAAGGATCGCTAACGCAAAAAGGTGTCTATCTTTCTGTACGGGGATCGGGAATCGAAGAAAAGGCTGAAGATTTAGTTTTCCTCAAAGAGCTTATTGAAGCGGGAAAGCTAAAAGCGGTCATAGATCGGAGCTATCCGATGGAACAAATTCCCGAGGCTCACAGGTATGTCGACAAAGGGCACAAAAAGGGAAATGTCGTCATAATTGTGGACCAGGATAGCAAATGACAGCCTGTAATGCAGTAACATCGCCATAACTTAATGAAAGAGTCGCAATGTTGAGCGCACGCCACAAGTGATAAAAACTGGCGTAGCTGATATCGTTCAAAATTTATTTTCATTCATAAAGGAGGAGAGTGGATCATGGAAGAAGTGAGGATAATTCTTTCAGCATCATGGGTAGCTCTAATGTTGAGCTATCTTCTTGGGGATGTGCTGCGAATATTTAGCGGCGAATTTAAAGCGGGAGAAATTGGAGGCATGCAGGGAACTCAGGCGATTTGGTTCGGAGCCGCATTACTAATGTTGATTCCGATTGTTATGGTTGTCCTGTCCCTGACGGTGAAATATCCCGCGATTCGCTGGGTAACCATCGTCGCAGCCATAATCCTTTTTGGATTTAATCTCATGGGATTGCCTACATACCCATCAATTTATGACAAATTTCTAAACATCGTAGGACTTGGGTTCACTGTTCTGATTGTTTGGTATGCATGGAAGTGGGTGGCCTAAACTAGAGACGTATAAGCTGCGAAACACGATGTAAAGAGTATATGTCTCACCAAAGATAGGGTTGCTTAGGGATATATCTCCGTCGAGCGCGTTCTAAGGTTATTCGGAGGAAACTCATGAAAGCCATAGTATGGACAAGATACGGACCACCGGATGTTCTTGAATTACAAGAAGTAGAAAAACCCACTCCCAAAGACGATGAAGTACTGATACGAATTTATGCGACAACAGTTACAGCAGGGGACTGTGAACTTCGAAGCCTCAAGTTCCCAATCTACTTGAGTCTCCCAATGCGTCTATGGCGGGGTCTTATTAAACCAAGAGGGACTTCCATACTAGGGACTGAGCTAGCCGGAGAAATTGAATCCGTAGGCAAAGATGTAAAACTATTTAAAGAAGGTGACCAAGTATTTGGATCTGCCGGTATGGGTTTTGGTGCTAATGCTGAGTACATATGTCTACCTGCAAAACCCGGAGAGATGGAGGGGGGGGTGGCAAAAAAACCGGCCAATATGACCTATGAGGAAGCTGCCTGCGTTCCTTTTGGGGGACGAGATGCATTGCACTTTCTTAGAAAAGGAAATGTCCAGGAGGGACAGAAGATATTGATTAATGGTGCAGGTGGAACTATCGGTACTTTTGGAGTACAGCTTGCCAAGTATTATGGGGCTGAAGTGACCGCCGTGGATAGCACGGCGAAATTGGACATGCTGCGCTCAATTGGTGCAGACCATGTCGTTGATTACACACAGGAGGATTTCACCAAAAATGGTGAGATCTATGACGTCCTTTTCGACGTGGTAGGCAAGATGTCAATGTCACGCAGCAAAAGATCACTAAGGCAAAACGGAACCTATCTATTAGCTAATCCTATGAGAGCCCAAATAGTGACAGGACCTTGGACTCGAATGACAAGCAACAATAAAGTAATAATGCAAACATCAAGCCCAGCAATTGCTGATTTAAATTTCCTCAGAGGGCTTATCGAGGAGGGAAAGCTAAAGGCGATCATCGACAGAACCTATCCGTTGGAACAGACTGCTGAGGCTCACAGGTATGTTGAAAAAGGGGGCAAAAAGGGAAATGTAGTCATCACTGTGGGGCACACCTAACAATGCCTGTCAAAGCGCTGCATGTCCTGCAGGTCAATGGAAGATCCATTGACAGTGAGTGAACCGCGCTCAGTTGCCCAATTTGGAATCGAGCAGCAGGAATATATTTGGTCATGTGCAAGCAACGTGTGAGTTTCTAACGAAGGACTTGTCGGCTGAAATAATCCTGAAGGACTCCATCTATTAGCGCAGCCCATAGTGCAATTTCCATTACTTTTGTTTAACCTTCTTCAATCTGGGCAGAGAATTTAATATCTGGCGTGTCTTCCACCGCTTTGCCGCCGCTGGAAGGTGTGCTGCAATATGGGCATACTTGCCAGGGAAGTTCGAGAAGCCTCGCGCAATTTTTGCACTCCTTCTTCAGGCTTGTGTGGCAATTCGCACAGAGCATCCAATCCGCTTCTGCCTGTCCCCCACATCCCGGGCACGTTTGCCGGAGCTCAACCTGGGTCAGTAGGGCTTCCTCTTCCAATGTTTGCTGATATGCCTGATCGAGCGTTAGCGGTGGCCGAAGGATGAAATATAGAATCGCACCAAAGATATTGAACAGGGCGACGACAATTGCAGCGAGAATGTGCACCAATTTGTCGTGGGACCGGGAGCGTATATCTCGAATTGTCCAGAATATCAGGCTTAGCCAGAGCGCGGCGAGAAAAGCGCCGAAAACTGCGGTGAGATAGGTGAAAAATTTTCCGGCGAATGCGAGATCGAACATATGAGCTCTCCTGAACTGCGCTGATTATAGCATCTGGCGATGCAATTTCTAGACCGCGTTGACAGGCTTTTATGGCTGGAGTATAGTCGCATCAATACATAAAGAGTTGAGACAGGACACATAAATGGGGGACAAACCTGGAGGTTATCGGATCAGGGACCTGGAATCCAGCCAGCGTCCAAGGGAGAGACTGGCGTCACTCGGTGCAACATCTCTTTCGAATGCTGAATTGATAGCGATCTTGCTGCGAACGGGGATCAAAGGCATCAATGCCGTCCAACTCGGCCAGAAAATACTGATGGACTGCGGTGGTTTAGCAGGATTGCATCGCTTATCTTATACAGAATTATGTCGAATGCGTGGGGTTGGTCCAGCAAAAGCTGCTCAAATAAAAGCAGCCGTTGAGCTTGGTAATAGATTTGCTGCGAGTACACCTACAGAACATCCAGTCATTCAATCCCCGGAGGATGCTGCATCCCTTATCCTTTACGAAATGGGCGCACTCGAGCAAGAGCATCTCAACGTGATGCTGCTTGATACGCGCAATCGAATGGTGAAACTTGTCGAGGTGTATCGAGGATCTCTCAACAGCTCATTGATCAGAGTTAGTGAGGTCTTCAAGGAAGCCGTAAGAGCAAATGCTGCTGCGATCATTGTGGTACACAACCATCCCAGCGGGGATCCAACCCCAAGCCCAGAGGACATCAGTGTCACCCATGCGATTGTTCAGGCTGGTAAGCTGCTCGATATCGAAGTTCTCGATCACATCGTCGTCGGTAAAAATAAGTTCATCTCCTTAAAATCGCGAGGTCTCGGGTTTTAGAAAGCCCGAAAGGGAATTAATGGAATTCCAAATCCTGCTACTTCCGAAGGATGATTACTGGGAATGGGTACGGGCGTGTAAGGAGTATGTACTGGCTTATGGCCCGAATATGACCCACGATCCACATACTGCAGCGAGGTACATGGCGCCGGCGCAAGTGATAACCTTCCCTCTCTTCCCGAAGGGCTTTGAGGAACATAAGGATATCGAGCGATGGTTTCAACAAAATTACTCGGGTATCAGAATGGATCCAATAGCTGCCAGCACGCCGCTTGAACTCGAAGAAGAACTATCGCGGCGAATTATGGCCGATGATCGTTATGGACAGAGGAAGAAATCCTTCTATTTGCTATGGCCGACGGAATACACAGTAATAACCCAGGCGTTTGGAGCGAACCCTCAGATTTATGGTCGATGGGATATGCCGGGTCATGAGGGTCTCGACTTTCGTGCTCTCACAAACACTAATATTTACTGTTCTGCCGATGGAGAAGTCTATCGGGTCCATACAAACCCAAAAGACCATCCCTACGGCCTGCATATAAGAGTTCGCCATAAAAATGGCTACAAGACTGTTTATGCTCATTTGCGGAAGTATTTTGTGAAAACTGGGCAGCGAGTGAAAGCAGGCGAAATTATTGGAAAGGCCGATTCCACCGGTGCTACTGCGGGAGCTCACCTTCATGTGACATTTAAGAGAGATGGTTCGACTAAGCGGGGCGAAACGAATTATCCGAAGGACATCATCGATCCAACTCCGTTCATGGTCTGGCCAAAGCGAATGCCGAAGAGCCTGGATAGACATGGATGGACACCAGGTAAATGTCTGGTCGGTGCACACGGACGTATTGGTGGGATGATGACCGCATTGGATTTGGATCAGGTAACGACAGGACGACTGGAAGCTTTGTTTATCGACTTGAGCGAATCCGAAGAGATTATAAATCATCTACGCAGAATTAATCCATCCATATTTTTGGCTGCACGTCTTACGAGGGATTTATCGGATATTCCTGTTGACCCCGCCACATTTATTGGGAGGATCGACGTTGATCTGGCACGCCTTTATCGATTGGGATTAAGGTACTTTGAGCTGCACACGAAACCCAATCTCCAGGGGGAGGGATGGGGGAGATCCTGGAAGAGCGGAGAGGGGTTTGGTCAATTCTTCCTTGAAGTGGTCCGTAATTTGAAAGCACGATATCCGGATATCCGCATTGGTTTCCCGGGGATATCAATCGGGGATCAAATTTCTGGTTGGAGGGCAGGCTCACTGCAGTTTTTAGAAGAAGCCGAGGATGCAATATCGCAATCAGATTGGCTGGGTGTGAACTGTCATTGGTCTGACTATTTTTCAATGAGATCACTGGAGGGCGGACGTTCCTACGAGACGTATCTGAAGCGGTACGCTGATAAACTTTTGATCATCACGGAATTCAGTAACCCGACTGCTGGAATAGGGGCGAGATCCAGGGGTGAACAATATTTAGACTATTATCGAATGCTGCGTGAGGAAGAAGCCATCGGCGCAGCGTTTGCTCTAGGGATAAGTTCTACAGAAGGATATGAGGCACTTGTATGGGACGATGAAAAGGATATCGCCTCAATTATTGGTGCTCGAAGTTTTTAAATAATCGGATCTCTCCCAAATCGTTTGGGCACCAAGCGAATAATGATGATTTGTCTTGCCAGGAGCTGAACCTCCGGGTACAGAACACAATGATGCCAATACCCGGCTCAGGTTGGTTTCACTATCTAAGGATCAATCGCCTCCCGTAGGTTTCAAATCTGCGGGAGGTTTAATATGATATTGAAGTTTGTAAGGTAATGATGGGGGGGGGTGGTAGCGAAGTATTCTTAAGAAACGTGCGTTTTACCAAGAGACCATGATCTTCCGGATATTCCTGTTCTTATCAAAATAATTTACGTGTCCCTTAATCTTTCCCGCTTCCCACAGCTTATGGGTCACTCGGACATCCTGCTCGCAATAGTCGAGGACTTTTTCGATCTCGCCAGCTTTATACCACTCTACAGACATCAACCCGTCTCCAGATTTTTGTTCCTGGAGAGTTGCTTCAGCAAGGTTATCCAATCGTAACCTGAATCCCAACTCGCGTTGGATGTGTATCATGAGATCGGTTGTTTTTGCCTTAAGTTCTTTTCCGGATATTAGACCGTAGGGTCGAAGGACCTCATAATCAAAACGTAATACATTGTAGCCAATGATCTCGCGAGCATCGAGAATGTGTTCGATCAACCGCGGAGCATCATCCTCCGAAAACCTGATAAAGTTCGATTCTTCTAAGTCAAACAAGATTGCTGCGGCGAGTCCCATCCTATCGATATGAGACCATCCACCTACATCACTCGCAAGGAGTTTTGTTTCCAGATCGAAAACATAAGTGTGTCCCCTCAATATTAGACCTCCAACTGGGCCTTCCCTTTACGATGACGATAATAGAGGTAGCCTCCTCCGAATAGAATGAGGACGACGGGAAGCACCCATAGAAGAGTAGATGAGTTTAAGCCGAGGGATGCTTGGTCTGAAAAATGATAGTCTATCCACTCTGCCTCGAGCTGCGTAAGCGGACGCTGGAACACACGTTGAACGCCACCTTCACACGACGTCCCCTCCTGGTAAGCATCGAACAGTGCGACGAAGGCTCCGATGCCGTAAATATCTTTTATGTATTTTACGAAGGAGGTACTTTGGGCGTAGGCAAGAAGGGCGTGATCGTTGTCAAAAGGAAAGGAAGCACAGAGGGAGGCCATAGGTAAAAGCTTACGGGCTTGGTACGCATCCTCGAGTGCGGCTGGGTAGAGGCTGTTTGGGGTGGCTTCTTCAAGCGTAGCCAATCCTTCATTTAACCAGGCAGGAAGCTGACCATAGGAAGCCCCTAGGCGTTGAGCGAGCAGAGCATGGGTGAGTTCATGGGGGATATCGCGTTCCAGTTGGACGATGCCTTCGGAATCCGGACTGGCTGCAAGAAGAATGACACCGAAATTGTCGAACGAGTGACCGCTGATCCAGCTTGATCCACCGAGTTGCAGGGTCTCTTGAAGATCGCTAACCGTGGGATAAATATAGATGTTGACAAAATCCCTGGCAGGGAGGGCAAGATCGTCAAGGATCGAGTCAAGCGCTTTATCTGAGATATCGACGACAGCTTGTCCGAATTCCAGATCTCCAAACTGCCAGTGAATTCGAATCTGCGCCCCTTCAAGGAACGACCAGAACTCACGATTGTCGATGTAATTAAACGACTCAGGTGGGGAGGTGGTTGTTTCTCCATCCTCAAACTCGATTTGCCACCAGTACGTTATTGGCGAAAAAGGTTGCCACTTGACATCATCCAAGTTGAGCGATACTTCGGCCGCGATCTCACTTTCAGATCTTTCAAGAATGGCGGTTATGGTTTGGGTGTCTTGAGAGCTTCCCGAACGGGTGAAAAGGGTCACGTATTCGATTGGATCCATGGATGAGATTCGAGACATAAAATGTGCTTTATCTGCAAAGGTGTACTCGATCTCAGTAATCACATGAACGTCTTCTGATTGCGCATAGACATCAGGAGCAATTCCTGCTAATAAAATCGCTATGAGGATGAGGTACCAAGACTTCTTGTAGATGATCAACCTCCAAGCAAGGCAAGCAACGGAGTCAGCGTAAACGGACTAAGCAGGGTTGATAAGAGTACAACCCCTGTGACAAATCGGGGTTCAGAATCGAACTCCATGGCAATGATTGTGGACATCACGGCGGTTGGCATAGCGGATTGAAGGATCCCAACGTTATAGGTCACTCCTGTAAGATTAATCGCTGAGGCGAGGGACCAACCAAGAATGGGTGAGACGCATAATCTAAGAAAAACAGCCGTCAGTAGCAGACCTTTGCGCTGTGGTAAACCAGATTTCGAGATTTGCATGCCAAGGACGACGAGCATCATTGGGATAGAAGCAGAGGCGAGCAGATCAATGGGTCTTTGGAGTGGCAAAGGGAGCGACAATTCGATTGACCTTAAAAGAAGCGCGGCGAGCACAGCATAAACTAACGGTAGTTTCAACGTTTGTAATATTGCTTTGTGAAGAGGTTGCCGGCCTGCGCTACCAATTAACACACCCAATGAATTTGTCCAGAACGCGCTGGTGACGAAGTAAATTCCTGCCCAAGCCAGTCCTGCCGACCCAAATGCAAACTGACTTATCGAAAGACCATAATTACCAGAATTCATAAAGGCAGTAGATAGCATCATTGATGAACGCGTCGTCCCTTTTACTTTGCGGAGCGTGCTGAAGAGCCAGACAATAAAGATCATCGAAAAGATAACTGCAGAGGCGAAACCAACCATCCGCAGAATGTCATTTCCGTCCAAATCACTCGTGAGCAAGATGTTGAATATCAAGCATGGGGCAAGCGCATAAAAAACAACAATTGAGATCGGTCTGGGGTCGATGTTGAAGATGCGCTGAAGGATAAATCCCACACCGGCTACAAGTATGATGGGGAGTATATTGTCAAGAAATATGGTGAGAAGCTCGATCAATTGGGCGTGTCCTCAGCTTGATCGATGTCGGAAATGAGAATATCAAGTGATCCGTTTAAGAAAACGAGGTGATCGATAGCTTCCTCTAGAATGGTTATAAACTCATCATCTTCCATGGAAACATCATAATTCTCTAATGCAGCTTCAGCCCGATCTCCCCCGATCTGGCCCAGGGCCCAGACGGCATTCCCTCGAACGACGACATCGACATCATCCAGCAAATCGATAAGCGGATCAATGGCTTCTCGCTCTTCGAGTTCTCCTGCCGATCTGGCAGCTTCGGCTCGTATCGTCGGGGAGTGACTGTTGAGTTCTTCAATGAGGATAGGAACCCAATCACTATTGACGGTCCGCCCCATAGCAACAATTGCAGACAGCTTGAGGTCCTCATCTGTTGATAAATATGCGTTCTCAATAATTGAATTTATTGATTCCGAAGACGAGTACCCGAGCGATTCTATACAGTTTTGACGGATTTCGGGAATGTCGTCATCTTCGAGGCCTGCAACAAGGCAGAGCTCGATTTGCTCCACCACTTGAGGTGACAGATCGCGAACAGCGCCAAGGAGCATGTAATTGCCCAAAGCCTTCGCGGCAGCGGCACGGACTTGTGGCGACGAATCAGCAGAAAGAACCTGGATAAGTTTCGGTACGAGATCTGGGTCGTCGTACTCCCAGAGATTTCGAATGGACATTCGTCTTACATCAGAGTCGTCATCCATCAACCCAATCAGGTTGATCGGATAATATGAGAGCTCAATATTGGTATCTGCGAGTTCCCCGAGTTTTTGAATGAGCGCTTGTCTCCTCGCTGCAGGAAGAATTTGCCAGACACTTGCAAAAAGATCAAGGCGCTCACCATCTAAATCGGAGAGGAGGTTCAGATCATCTGTCGGAATTTCCTGAGACTCATCACTCAAAATGTCTAGGAGAGTTTCAAAAGATGTTTCCATCAGGATGAATCCAGCACCCGGTTCAGGGTAAAGTGATCGGATTTATAAAATCTTGGATATTGAAATAGACCATTAAGGCCAATAGGAGAACGAAACCAATGGCATGAGCATATCCCTGAAGCTGAGGGGAGATCCGCCGACCAAGAATGGCTTCAAGAGCCACGAACGTAAGCCGGCCTCCATCAAGCGCAGGGATGGGAAGTAGATTTGCGATTGCCAGCCCAAGGCTGATCACGCCAATGATATTGAGAGTGACGAAGGGTCGTTGAGATGAGCGATCGATTGCACTTGCCCAGGACAACATGTCGTGAATGCCCTTCAACCCGCTCACCCTGGCTTCCTCCGGAGTTGCTTCGCCTGAGATTAGTCTGCCAGGTAAGCGCATAAGTGCATTCACCTGGAAGAACATGGAATCCACGCTCATTCCTGATGCTTCAATCCAGCTAACACTACGAACAGGATAACCGAGTGTTACGCCGATGGGACCTTGTCCGTCGGGATATTCATCACGGGGCACTAGATTTACTGTAACAATTTCCCCGTCTCTCAGAAGGTCAATAGATGTGGGATTGCCCCTACTCGCAGAGACAACTTCAACCATGCGATCAAAACCATCTATGGAGATATCGTTGATGGATAGGACTAAGTCTCCTGCGACAATACCGGCAGCATGACCTGGTGTGCCATTTGTGACATCCGTAATAAGAACTCGTTCGGCATCTGGAGCTGCAAACTTAAACGCGATGAAAAATGCGAGAAATGCGATAACAACGTTCATTAGTGGCCCGGCGAGCAGAACGGCTGTACGAGTTCTTTTGCTTGAAGCCGCTAGCCCATCAGGCTCTTCTGGATCATCCTCTCCCGCCGGTCTGACGAAACCACCGAGGGGGATCCAGTTTAATGTATATTTTGTGCCGTTTCGTTCAAATAGGGTTAGCATGCGCGGAGGAAACCCGATGCCGAATTCTTCCACCTTAACACCACGCAGGCGCGCCGCCAGAAAATGCCCAAATTCATGGGCTAGAATTAAGAAACCTAATACAGCGATGAAGAGAAGTAGATCTAACACTAACGCCTTCTTGTTTTATGGACGAATTTTAAGGATTATATCACCGCGCATTCGATACAAAGGATGTTACTCAAGGACTGCTCCTTCCCCAGGCTCGGATTGATATATGTGAAGAACCTGAGTTATCTCCTTTAGTCGATTGAGCACCTCAGGTGCAGATGAACGCGTACATATACAGTGGACATTTGGTCCTGCATCGAGCGTATAGCACACTTGAAGACCTTCGTGTCGCCAAATTTCAATCTTTTTCATTAAATCGATCGAAGCTGCATCTAAATAGATGAGGGGAGGCGTAGAGGTCTGTATGACTGCGTGCATCATGTTTGAGTCGAGTTCTACGATTTGAGCAAGTGCGGGGAAGTCACGTTCGAGGATTGCGCTTCGACAAACATCCATCCTGCGTGGTGTGTCTTCAACCCGCGCAGTCTGCAATGGGCTTGTGTTGGCTATGTTATGACCGTAGGAAGAGCCCTTCTCCTTATGCGCGCTCGAGATCACGGCAATAAGATCGAGGAGATCCCAGTGTTCCGGTGTCGCAACTTGAACGGCGAATGAGTCATCGCTCGTAGGACCGCTGTACAGCTCGACAAACCCTCCAAGGATGGATCGGGCTGCCGAACCTGAGCCTTGACGCGCGAGGATGGAAATTTCTTTCGAAGGAAGGGATAGCTCCGCGGCTGAACATGCTGCGATTGTGAGGGCCGCAAACCCTGATGCCGAGGAGGCGATACCTGTACCTGTTGGAAAAGAATTGTGGCTCTGAACCGAAGCGCGTGTTTGTATATCCGCAATGGCCCTGATTTTATCTAGATGGCCGACTACTCGATCATAGGCTGCTGGCTCGGCTATGTGATCGTCTAGTTCAACCTCATCACGATCTAATTCAGGGTCAAACGAAACACTGGTTCGTGTTTCCAGACCACCTAGCGTCATAGACAAGGAATTATTTGCCGGAATGCGAAGCCCGTGATCGAGATTTCCCCAGTATTTGATGAGGGCGATATTTGGGTGGCTTATAGCAGTCGAGGTCTTCTTAGCCATATGTCGAGTTTATCATAGCCAAGTTTCTGGAGTAAGCTTGATTCTGTACTATAGTTGCTGAAGTAAAGGAAAAACAACCTGGGTGTGCAGTAGGATAAAGTGTCTATAGCGTCTTAATTGCATTCATCTGATATGATTTGACCTGGAATTGCTGCGAGGCGTGGGTGGTTATTAAAGCCAGCATGGCAATCGAACCTTTGTTTTTGATTGTGAGAATGAATAAACGCTAACCATGGATAAGATGAACGAATTATTCCGAATGCTCGAGATGGTCAGTCGAACATTTGCGCTTTCCATCCGTTACTTGCCTGAAGAGGTAAGAGATTCGTTATGTGTGGCCTATCTGCTTCTGCGAGTCTCCGATACGCTTGAAGACCATCATTCACTTACGCCGGATACCAAAGTTCGTCTGCTCGCGCGGTGGGAGGACGTACTTTTCGGCAGGATTAACGTAACCGATTTTCTACCAGAATTGGATACGCTGGATAATTCAGATCCAGATGTACTCGTTGCGCAGAGAGCGGAACTTATTTTAGAAGGCTTGCATAGCCTGCCCGATCAAGTACAGGGTATCATCATCCAGAGTGTCGCAAAGACCACCCGTGGAATGGCGCATTGGCAAACGCACGGTCCGTCCATTGAGACCGTGGACGAGCTGGATGATTACATGTTCCAGGTAGCAGGGCGGGTAGGATATCTGGTGACGAATATCTTTGCCTGGTACTCGCCAAGGATAATGAGTCGGAAAAAGGAACTGATGCCCATGGCTAGAGAATTGGGTTTAGGGCTTCAGACTGTAAATGTAATTCGAGGGTTGCGTTCAGATTACGAGCGTGGCTGGGTATTTGTCCCAAATTCATATCTACGATCTGTTGGGATTACCAAAGGTCAATTGTTTGATCCAAATTATGAAGATGGAGCGATGCGTATTGTAAACATGCTCTGTGATAAATCCGAGACGCATTTGCTGCATGGCGTGAATTATATTAGTGCCTTACCAAAGAGTTTGCACCGGTTAAGATTGGCCTGTATGTGGCCCTTATTCTTTGCGCTGAGGACAATTACACTTAGCAGGTACGACACTGCTGTTGTGTATGGCGAAGTCAAAATGACACGTAAAGATGTTAAGACCATTATGCGGAGAACCACTTTTTTTGGATGGTCTAACCGCTGGATGCATTACTACTTTAAAGCCCTGGCATCCCCTCTCGCGACATAATCCACCTCAAGAGTAAAATTAACTAAAACGGCGTATTCCAACAGATCGGATCACCCGCATATTTATCTACAAGCAAGTCTTTGAAGAATTCGCGCGCCCAGTAGATGCTCAAGGCATAACTGTTGGCTCGCTCGTACGGTCGTTGATCGACAGAATAATGGGATTTGTGTAAAGTGATTTTATCTTGAAGGCCTTACATCAGAACTGAATGCTTCAATTACACTTCAACAACTTCGACGCGAGTTCCGCCTGGCATGGATACAGTAACATCCCCGGGAGTGTAGGGTACCAGAGGGGTGGTCCAGCGGAAAATCCATTTAGCATCCTCGGGTTTAGCATTTACACATCCATGCGACATGGGAACACCGAAGTTGTTGTGCCAGAACGTAGAATGGATTGCGACGCCGTTTCCAACAAACAGCGTCGTCCATCCGATACCAGGAAGATCATAACCGCCGCCTGTCGTTCCCCCGCTCATATGAGTCGAGATAAGTTTGCGCCAGATGGGATGAGGACCTAGAGGCGTAGCCCATTCGTCAACTGGATTACCTTCAAT
>JBGUDT010000020.1:7105-8097 GCA_041821665.1 Anaerolineales bacterium | reverse complement strand
AAACTTTTCATTGAGGCGGTAAATCGTCTTTCCAGTGGCATCGTCCGCTCGGATTTCATCGACCCACAAAATTTGACTGTAGTACAGTCTTGGAGTTTGGTTCTCTTTCAGCCAGGGGGATCGAGCTGGAGGATTGTCGAGGCTTAGGTCGACCCAAGGGACAGTTACCTCGACCCACATACCCTTTGTCTCGCCACTTTCTGGGAGTGCCTCGACTGGCGTGTTGGGTCGATTCTCGACCGGTTGTAAATTACCACACCAGATATATCCATTTGGAGTTTCAACCCACTTTTGATTGATGCGATAAGGATGGGAGCCCACGACTTCTCGATTCCAAACCACAACATCATCTCCCGGTAAGGTCTGGACGATCTGGCTTGATAAATCAGGTCGAACCCGAACATTCACTTGTGGCGTAGTAGTGCGTCCAAGGCGTCCATCAGCCTGGGGATCCTGGAACATGCCAAGCCCAGCCGAGCGCGCCATGATACTTCCGGCGCCAAGACTGCCTATTTTTACAAAACTTCGTCGATCAATCTTCTTCATATCAGAAATAAGTATGGGAATAATTCCCAATCCAATCCGTTGTCCAGATTACACAAACCGTTTCTAAAATTCCCGCATAAGGATACCATGTGTGCCCTAGATGCACGGTTAAGGAAATGATTAATCTTTATATTTGATGCGTAGTAGAATTCATGGATCGTATGAAGACAATGAGGAAGGCTTTGAGCAGAAATCATGCTGTACTTCTCGGGATGTGCATCATTCTCGTGGCTGGCGTGGTCGCAGGATGTAACGCAACATCTGTTCTTGATTCGACACCCACAGAAAACGTAACGTCAAGTACATTAGAGACTGCGCCTTCACAGGTGGCGCATACACCCACATCCAGCCCGGCGACGATCGCGATATACGTAAACCCAGATGCTGATTCCGAGAAGCTGGCTGGATTGACCCTACCCATCCTGGATGAGTTGGCCAACTCTGCG
>JBGUDT010000020.1:0-7092 GCA_041821665.1 Anaerolineales bacterium | reverse complement strand
AAGAATTGGAGGAACTCGCACTGTCGACGTTGAACTCATATCCACAAATTGTAGTTTTGTTCGGCGCACCATCATCTGCCTCAGACCTTGTTCAAAACAATCCCGAAATTCAATTCCTCATCATCGGGGAAACCGACATCGAGCCTGGTGAAAACGTGACTACGATCGGATCTGAAGGCCTCCCTCGGCATGAACAATCGTTTATTGCGGGTTATATCGCCGCGTTGATTACGCCTGGGTGGCGAGCGGGAATGATGATGACTGAAACTGAGCCCACTGAATTGGCAGATACGTTCCAGCGGGGCGTAAAGTTTTATTGTGGCTTATGCAGGCAGGCTTTCCCGCCGTTCTATGACTATCCTGTCATTGAGATCATCGAAGTAGGGGGAGCTAACCAGGCATTCCAGTCTCTTTCTGGGTTCAGCGTGGATACGGTTTACGTATCAGAAGGTGTGATCACTCAGATGGGTGGCATCGATGAGGGGGAAGCGCTCTCAATTAACTTTATCGGCGCAGCACCTCCACTCGAGGCCCAGAGTTCAAACTGGGTCACTACGATTCAATTCGATCTTGAGGCGCCCATTAAGTTAGTATGGTCAGATGTACTTGACGGAATCGGCGGAAAGGACCTGCCGATAAACATTGCCCTTACCGATGTCAACGATGAGCTCCTGAGCCCGGGCAAGTTCGATCACGTCAATCAGGTGATAAGCGATGTCGTTGGGGGTTATATTGGCGTCGAGGAAATCCCTTAATCCTATTTAACAGGCAACGAGTTTCACAGACAGATTACGCTTTGGGTGCATCCTGTTATACTAAGACCGATCGAATATATTTTTCAATCTGAACCTCAGTAACCTCAAAAAAATATTTATTTGCTGGTTTCATAAAAAAAAAAAGAAGGGAGTAAGAACAATGGCACAAGACCCCGAGAAGACAGGAAGGGAGATCCTCCCGATCCCCGATATTCCATCGAAGGGAAAGATCGCTATCGACGCACGGGACGCCGAGTTCCCGCCCATCAAACCGCTGCGACCGCCGGAAGGCGCCCCAAACGTCGTGATTGTTTTGATAGACGACATGGGTTTTGGCTGCCCGAGCGCCAACGGAGGACCGGTCAACATGCCGGCGATGGAGAAGATCGCCGAACGCGGCTTGCAGTACAGCCGTTTCCACACAACGGCACTGTGCTCACCGACGCGACAAGCACTGCTCACCGGCCGCAATCACCACTCGGCCGAGATGGGTTCAGTGGCGGAGGTGGCTACCGGCGCACCGGGCCAGACCAGCGTGCGTCCCAACACCGTGGCGACGATCGCAGAGATGCTGCGCCTGAACGGCTACAGCACCGGCGCGGCGGGCAAGATGCACCAGACACCAACGTGGGAGGTCAGCATGTCGGGACCGTTCGACCGCTGGCCGACCGGTGACGGCTTTGAGAAGTTCTACGGTTTCGTCGCAGGCGAAACCAACCAGTGGGCGCCAACTTTGTTCAATGGAACAACGCCCGTAGAACCCTGGGGTACTGCCGAAGACGGTTACCACGTATCAGAAGACATCACGGATAAGTCTATCGCGTGGATCCGCGGGATCCACACGATGACGCCCGATAAGCCCTTCTTCCTATACCTCACCTTCGGCGCCACCCATGCTCCCCACCATGTCGCGCCGGAGTGGATCGAGAAGTACAAAGGCAAGTTCGACAAGGGTTGGGACGCCGTGCGCGAAGAGACCCTGTCCAACATGAAGAAGATGGGGCTCGTTCCGGAGAACACCGAGCTTACCGATAGACCGGCTGCCGTGCGAGGTTGGGACGAGCTCAATGATACAGAAAAACAGGTCTACGCTCGGATGATGGAGGTGTACGCAGGATTTGCCGAACATACTGACGCCCAGGTGATGCGCCTAATCGACGCGCTTGAGGATGCTGGCGTGTTCGATGACACCATCTTTATCTATATCGCCGGTGACAACGGTGCCAGCGCAGAAGGCGGCCTGGAAGGCACTTTCAACGAATTAATGGCGCTTAACGGCATTCCGCAGGTGCTGGATGATATCCTGCCTCGACTCGATGAGCTCGGAAGCCCGAAAGCCTTCAACCACTATCCTGTCGGCTGGGCCCACGCCATGAACAGCCCCTATCAGTGGACCAAACAGGTCGCCTCCCACTGGGGCGGAACGCGAAACGGCTGCGCAGTTAGCTGGCCGAGCGGGATCAAAGCGAGGGGTGAGATCCGCCAGCAGTTCCACCACGTGATCGACGTAGTGCCGACGATCTTGGAAGCTGCAAACCTTCCACAGCCCTATATGGTCAACGGGATCGCGCAGAAGCCGATCGAAGGCGTGAGCATGCTCTACACCTTCGATAACGCCGACGCCGAAGATCGTCATGTCACGCAGTACTTCGAAATGTTTGGAAACCGCGGGATCTATCACGAGGGTTGGACTGCGGTCACGAAACACGTGACTCCCTGGGACCCGGCAGACAAACCTTCCTTGGACGCAGACAAATGGGAGCTCTACAACACCTATGAGGACTGGAGCCAGGCTAACGATCTCGCAGAAGAAATGCCCGAGAAACTGCGCGGGCTTCAGGATCTCTTTCTCGTCGAGGCGGCTAAATACAACGTGTTCCCACTAGATGATCGCACGTTCGAGCGATTTAACCCTGCCTTGGCAGGGCGCCCAGATCTGCCGGCGGGTAGAGAAACGATGACGTTCTATCCGGGTATGACCAACCTGATGGAAATGACTGTGCTCAACGTCAAGAACCGATCACATACCATCACCGCCGAGGTCGAAATTCCTAAAGGCGGCGCAAACGGCGTAATCATCGCCCAGGGTGGAAAGTTCGCCGGCTGGTCGCTTTACGTGAAGGATGGGGCAGCTAAATATGTCCACAACTGGTTTGACGCCGAGTACTACTATGTCGGTGGCGAAGAGAAGCTTCCGACCGGCACCGTCAACATTCGCTACCACTTCAACTTTGAAGGCGATGCTCCGGGTGGCGGCGGCACCGGGACCATCTACGTCAACGAAGAGAAAGTGGTCGAGGCCAAGATCAACAAGACAGTTCCATTCATCTTCTCGGCCGACGAGACAATGGATGTCGGCGGAGATCTGGCACTGCCCGTTACGGACGACTACCCGGAGGGTGAGAGCAACCAGTTTTCCGGTAAGATCAACTGGGTGCGAATCGACCTTGAAGAAGACAACGTGAGCCACCTAGAGCCAGAGGAACTCAAGTATCATCGAGCTCTGGCGAGACAATAATAAGGACGATTGGACTGGCGGTCTTTAAAAGACCGCCAGTCCGTAAAGTCTTCATATGCTTCTGAATGAGGGGCACATTATTCTGAGTTGATTTGTGTAACCTTGAAACATGAAAAATGCCTCCCTTTAGATAAAAGGAGGCATTTTATGGGGTGCCTGACGGGATTCGAACCCGCGACATCGCGCTCCACAGGCGCGCGTTCCACCACTGAACTACAGGCACCATGTGAGCGTCGAAGATTTTATCATGAATACGACGCCCCTCGCAAAAGATCTAGACTTGCAGTTTCTGCCGAAGATACTCCACTAAAGCAGATCTCGCTAAAGTTTCTTGAGTTCCATCACGGAGATCTTTAACCGTAACCAGGTCATTCTCCATCTCATCTGGTCCGATGATGACGGCCACGGGAATAGCCTGACGATCGGCGTATTTAAATTGACGTTGGAGTTTGGCTGGTTCCGGATACCATTCTGTACGGAACCCTTCTTTGCGAAGCTCGGATGCGATCCGCATTGACTCGGGCATAAGTTCTTCATTAAAAATTGGCACGAAAACGTCTGCTCTATTTGTCTTGAGGGTGGGCAAGAGCCCGTACCCATCGAGAACCAATGAGAAAACCATATCGCCCATGGCAAAACCAGTTGCGGGAAGAGGTTCACCGCCCACTAATGAAACCAGATTATCGTAGCGCCCACCACCAAATATGGATCGGAAATTTCCAGATAAATCGACCGCTTCATAAACTGTGCCAGTATAGTAATCCAGCCCTCGAATCACCTTCGGATCGAACCGTACGAATTCGCTCCCTCCCATCATTTCTACTGCCTTGAAGAACGCGATAAGAGAATCGGAATCTTTCCAGGCATCTTCGTTTTGAAGAATGACCAGGATGCCTTCCACCTGAGACGGATCGAGACCGATATCTTCCGCGTAGGCCTCCCATTTTTCTTTGGACATGCGATCGTACCTGTCAATCAGACGGAAGGTAGGGGGGAGCAAATCGTCACGAATATTTAGGTCGCCTAACTGCTGTTCGACTAGTTGGCGATTATTCACCAGGATGCCGACCTGATCGGCACCGAGACCGACCGAGCGAAAGAAATCAACGGCGATAAGCACAATTTCGGCATCAGCCTCGGGAGAATCCACGCCCAATAGATCGATGTTCCATTGAAAGAATTCTCTTGATCGTCCCTTCTGCGTTCGCTCATACCGCCAGAACGGGCCGAAGGACCACCAACGTAACGGTCGTGTTAGAGCTTTCCCGCGAGCGGCAACCATCCGAGCTAGTGATGGAGTCAGCTCGGGACGCAAAGCGATCATCGCGCCACCTCGATCTGGGAAGACATAAGACTGCTCTTTGACAAGCTCTTCGCCAGATTTGGCGGCATAGAGATCGATGCGTTCGAGGAAAGGTCCATCATATTCCTGGTACCCGTATTTTTCTGAGACCAATCTGATCTTTTCGTATAGCCATATACGGAACGCCATATCTTCAGGGTAGAAGTCCCTTGTGCCTCGTACAGGTTGTATCGATGCCATCTCAAATTCTCCATGATAAAGAAAAACGGCATGGGCTCAGCCCACACCGCGTAAGAGTGTGATTAAGGGCCCTTATGCATGGTGGGGCTACATATGGGGACAACCCCAATGCTGATGGAAATGAACCATGTGTTTGCGAATGTTTGTGTCAAACATATAAAAACTCATTATGCAGAAGATTATAGCATAGGTGTTCAGGATGAAGCGGCATTTACGGCAGACACTAGCTTCCCTGATTTGATTAGCTCTGAGATTATCTGAATGTTGTCACCCATAAATTCATCGGATTCCGAGAATGGGATCTTCTCCCTTACGCATGTCAGCGCAGCTTTTGATCCACCGCCAAGTTTAATATCTGACTGCTCTTTGATCCTGATATCGAGGGCCTGCGCTGCGCAGATCAATTCTACAGCGATGATGTGGCTCAGGTGGTCGAGTGATTGACGAAGGTGTCTTGCTGCGGTCGTGGAGTTCGCGTTGAAATCTTCCTGACCACCAGATGTGGGCACGGAGTAGACCGTGTCAGGGGAGGCGAGGTGCTGATTCTCATGGACGAGGGATGCCGCAGTGTATTGGAGCATCATCAAGCCAGAGTTCAAGCCTGCCATCTGGTGATCTGATACGAGCATGGGAGGTAAATTATCGTTTGTGTGTGGTGATGTCAGTCTGTAGGTCCGTCTCTCAGAAAGGGAACCAACCTCGGCGACGGCAATCTTGAGATAATCTGCTGCTAATCCAAGCGGTTCGCCGTGAAAGTTTCCACCGGATATGACATCTTTATCGAAGATGAGGGGGTTATCCGTCGAGGCATTCACCTCTCGTTCAACGACATGTGTGACGAAGTCAAGAATATCCCAAACTGGGCCCAAGACTTGGGGAACGCACCGCAGGCAGTAAGGATCCTGCAACCGATCAGTTAGATCAATAAGGGTGCTCCCTTGGACATAGCTCATAATTCTTTCAGCGACGGAGATCTGACCCGGATGTCCCCGTGCATGATGTAATCGCGCATCGTAAGCCGCCGATACTCCGTGCAAGGCTTCCAGGCTCATGGCGGCTACAATTTCAGTCGTAAGAAGAAGCTGTTTCAGATCCATGCAGCCGAGGGCAAGAATCGCGACGGAAAAAGTTGCACCATTTGTGATGCCTAATCCATCTTTAGGTCCCAAGATGCATTGAGGGATATCTGCTTGTTGCATCGCATCGATTCCAAGCAACAGTTCATCGCCTAGCCATGCCATCGCTTCGGGATTTTTGACACCGGGTTTGGAGACATCGGCAAGCACTAAAGCAAGATGGGCAAGTGGTGCGAGATCTCCTGATGAGCCCAAAGATCCTTGAGATGGAATGAGCGGGACGACACCGCGATTTATCATCGCAAGGAGCGTCTCGACAATGGCGATATCTACCCCTGAGTATCCACGAACCAGCGTGTTTGCGCGGATGAGCATCGCTGCCCGGACGATTGAACGATCAAATGGAATGCCAACTCCCACTGCGTGACTGAGGATTAAATTGCGCGATACTTCTTCCAGCTGATCCGTTTGGATTACGTGGTCAGAAAGCAGCCCGAATCCGGTGTTAACTCCGTATATTGGTTCATCACTCTGTGCAAGTTTACGTAGGCGGTTGGAACTTTGGATTGCAGTTTGTCTCGCCTTATCAGAAAGCTCGACGTCCAATTCGTGACGTGAGATACGCTCGATGTCTTCGAGTGTGAGATGGGATCCGTCTATCAGAAGTGGTGGGGAGGTTGGCATTCGATACTCTTCGCGTTCGATATTTGTTATACGGATCAGGTCGTATGGATCTCTACAGTATCTTGAGAAATTGTTTGACCAACGGTAATTTCCCCAGGCTGGAGAACACGCGCGAGGATGCCACGATTGCCCTGGATCTCATCCATTAAACCGACGCGTAATTCCTCCAGACGAGTGCAAGGGTCGCAAGTGCCAGTAACTTCAAGGACCACATCACCAATGGAGAGGCGAGCTTCGGTAGGGATTGCGTCCACATCGAGTTGACTGACGGTAATATTTTCTCGAAGGTCCCCTGGCATGAGACCATAAGCCGTGATTGCTTCATTTGAAATGATAAGGATCTGGCGTTTACTTCGGCCAAAAGAGGCATCGCCCTCGATACCTTTCTGTTGAACTACACGGATGGTTTTCACCGGGATCATATCCTCACGGTGACCCGGTTTAATAAATAAATGATCGACTGTGCCAGTTTTCATCTGTTGTGCCCGCCTTCTCTCCAGTATAGCATGACCCTTG
>JBGUDT010000019.1:42727-43731 GCA_041821665.1 Anaerolineales bacterium | reverse complement strand
GGGAAGCAGGTCCAAGCGCTGAGCGTCGTTCATCGCGAGCTTTATGGGGACAATTAGGTATCCCGAATTATCTTCTGGTTCTCACGACCACTGCCCAGACACCTGGTCTGGGTTTTCGAAATCCTTAGCCAATTTAATGTGAGAAAGACCTGATGCTTTCTGCGCGCGCTTCAGAATGATACACTTGTAACTGCATTGATTGGGAGGCGAGCTCGTGTTAAACCTCAGGGTGAAACCCGTCGGTGCAGACCAGGCGAATTGTTACCTCGTCGTGGATGAGAACGCCAAGGTGGGTATCCTCGTTGATCCTGGAGCGGAAGGGATCGCGCTTATCGAATGGATAGATGATGTTTCGATCCAGACGATACTCGTGACTCATGCGCACCCAGATCATGTTGGGGCACTTGAGTATGTCCGACGAGAACTTGGTGTGGATGCCGGGATGCATGCTGCCGATGCGCGAATATTCTCACAACGTCCTGATTATTTTCTCTCAGACGGACAAACCATCAAATTGGGTGATTCGCATCTGCAAGTTGTCCATCTCCCAGGGCATACGCCTGGGAGCATAGGTCTTCATATCCTCGGTGGCTCTACGCCACCGCGTGTGCTTGTCGGAGATGCTGTTTTTCCCGGAGGTCCCGGGTATACCACCTCATCCGCAGATCTTGAGGTATCTCTGGAGACGCTAGCAAACACGGTCTTTACCTGGTCAGACGACACCATCATCTTTCCTGGTCATGGCGAGCCGACCACCGTGGGGACCGAAAGGGATCCGTTCGAGGCCTTCTATGTCAAACCTCGCTCCCCCGAATTGTTTGGAGACGTAACCTGGCGCTGAAAGAGATATCGGAATGATTGAAAAGCTTATGCGGAGGTAGAATCAGACCCAAGGATTAAGTATCTCAGAGAAAAGAGCAGACTAGAGTAATTGGAGGCACGAGCACAGCTATGTATCAATTTATCATCAGCATACACAATATCGCACGTTGGATCGTCATAAT
>JBGUDT010000019.1:18234-42443 GCA_041821665.1 Anaerolineales bacterium | reverse complement strand
GAGACGATGTCACAAAACATCGCCGAGCGGCGATCGGTTATACCCTGGCATTCACCGTGATGATCCTGGCGATACCATGGGCGAGACCATTTTTCCCAGGATTGGGTTAAATCCAGCTACGGGCGCGAATTGAGTTCTGATTAAATATAGTTTGAAGATGTACGAGCATGACATGGAGAGAGAGATCGTCATGGATCGAAGATCCAACCACGGGGACATTTCAATAGGAAGATTTAAATATTTTCACACTGTCGAGATCCGTTATGGTGACATCGATGCACAGCGTCATGTGAACAACGCTCGCTATTTCTCTTTTATGGAACAGGCTCGCGTTCGCTACTTTCAAAAACTGGGTCTTTGGCAGGGACGGGATTTCGATACCATCGGGATCATTCTGGCCGAACAGAGATGCAAGTATTTTGAGCCCATCATGTTTGATCAGGAAATCCATGTGGGTGTGCGGATTGCCGGGCTTGGTCAAAAGAGTATGGACACCGAATATTTGATTCAAGTGCCCGATAGCCAATCTGTACTTGCCTTCGGAGAAGCCATTCTGGTTGCGTACAGTTATGAAGAAGGCTGCTCCATCCCCGTTCCGGAAACATGGCGCCGCACGATTGTTGAATTCGAGGGACTGTAACCCAGTTCAAAGAGTTGGTGGGCGCGCCAATGACGGGATACGGGTGTTCGCTTGAAGAATTAAACCGATGACCTTCAAGGCGATGACTGAGTGTGGCGACCTAGTCAACTTATTGCGAGGAAACGATCATGCTGTTTGATGCATCCATCCACCCATCATCTCTTCGTGAGATTCCCGAGACTGCACGCCGGGCAGAAGATTGTGGGTTCGATGCATTATGGACGAGTGAAACGCAGCACAACCCATTTCTCCCGATAGCTCTGGCAGCAGAACACAGCGAAAACCTCCAACTTGGGACCTCGGTGGCGATTGGCTTTGCGCGCAGCCCAACAGAGCTTGCCCATACGGCATGGGATCTATCCCAGCAATCCGGTGGACGTTTTATCTTGGGCTTAGGGACCCAGGTAAAGGCACATATTGAGCGTCGATTCGGTATGGATTGGCCTGACTCGCCGGTCGGAAAATTTCGGGAGCTAATCGCAGGTATTCGATCAGTTTGGGGAAGATGGCAACAAGGGGAGGAGCTCAATTTCAGGGGCGAGTATTATACATTGACTCTGATGAGCCCATTTTTTAATCCAGGTCCAATTGAGCACCCCAAAATACCCATCCACATCGCTGGTGTGAATCCTGGGTTGTGTCGACTAGCTGGTGAGATTGCGAATGGTTTTCATGTACATCCCCTCCACACAGTTCGGTACTTGCGCGAGTCAGTCATACCGGCAATAAAAGAAGGGGCAGATCGCGCGCAGCGCTCATTGAGCGAAGTGCCTTTGACGATCTCTGCATTTGTGGTCAACGATGAGAAGGAAGAGCAATTCGTTCGATCCCAGATTGCTTTCTATGCTTCCACGCCCTCATATCGAAAGGTGATGGCGCTTCATGGATGGGGCGATGTCGCTGAGGCTCTTTCGGCGATGGCTAGAAGGCGGGAATGGGATTCGATGCCCGCAGTGATTACGGATGAGATGCTGCGGCTACTTGCCGTGGTCGCGAACGAAGAGGACACCGCAAGAGCTCTGAAGGAGAAGTATTCTGGATTAGCGCATCGCATCAAGTTGTATCGCCCCTTTTTCCCCGGGGAGCGTGATGAGTTTTGGCGCCGGCTATGTGCGGAGATTTAAGGTCAACGATGATCGTGGACGCCCATGCCGATCTTGCATGGAACGCGCTGACCTTTGGTAGGGATTACACACGCGCGGTTGAGGAAACACGCGCGAACGAAATATCGACCGACGTGCCCTCTCACAACGGGCAGACGATGCTTGGATACCCAGATTGGGTTAGGGGGCGTGTCGGCATCGTGTTTGCTACTTTGTTTGCTGCGCCACGCCGCCATAAATATGGCGACTGGGACACAAATTGCTATGACGATGCTGATGGCGCACGCCAGATCTTTCTAAATAGCATCGATTATTACGACACCATCACCCAGGAAAACAGCGACAAATTTCGAATCATTTCCAATCTTGAGCAGCTCGAGACCAGGGTTGCAGATTGGGAAGCATCGGTTGATGCTCCAGCGCTGGGGTTGGTTCTGTCGATGGAAGGGGCGGACGCGATCCGGAAGCCACATGAGGTTCACGAATGGCACGAGTGGGGTGTGCGCATCATCGGCCTATCTTGGTCTGGGACATCCTATGCGGGCGGGACAAAGGAACCCGGACCTATTTCGCCTGCCGGATATGAACTCCTGGACGAGATGGCGAATCTGGGCATGATCCTGGATCTGAGCCACATGTCCGAAGAAGGAGCACTCGAAGCGCTTGATCGTTATCCCGGGACAATAATTGCATCCCACAGTAACCCTCACTCCCGCGTTCCAAGCTATGTTCCTCTCGAAAGGAACTTGAGCGACGTTACGATAAGAGAGATTGCCTCGCGAGGAGGCGTAATCGGCACAGTACTCTACAACCCGTTCCTTAAAGATGGGTGGACCCCTTCAAGCGGGCAAGAGAGGGTCTCGCTCACAGATGTCGCGGCAAGCATGGATTATGTATGTCAGATTCTAGGAAACGCTGATCACGTGGGTATCGGGAGCGATTTTGATGGCGGTTTTGGACTTGCGGATGCACCGCAAGACCTTGACAGCGTGGCCGACCTGAGGTTAATTGGCAATGAACTTGCCAGACTTGGATATAGCGAATCCGACATCCATGCGATTCTGTGCGAAAACTGGTTGCGGATACTACGACTCGGACTTCCGGGGGTGTAAAACAAGAATGCCAGCTGATCCCTTAAAGCCCGCCCAAGCTAGATGGGCCCGCCGATGGATGACGATCGTTTTGATCGGATTGTTAGTTTTTCTAATTGGTATTCAACCTGATCTGATCGGCATGAATCGCAGCCAAGCGGTCGGTTTTGTACAAATCGGTGTGTGGCTCGTGGGGCTAGCGATTCTTCTTACTGCGGCATATTCAACAGTCAGAGTCATTCGTAATGGTAAGTCAAATTCATTGCGGGCCGATATCGGAGTTCGATTGATCGCGACGGGATTTGTGATTGCAGGCGTTGCATCTCTTGCCGATTTTATCAGCGTCGGCGCCCACCGCATGCCGCTTGTTATATTTGGACCGGTTCAAGTAATGGGCTTGATTCTAGGTGTATTCATCTGTATCGTGGGGCTGGTCCTCTACTGGCCTCGTCGGGCAAAGGGTAAATCTCCATCTGAAGGTGATGTTGACCAGAAGGATCGGGAGCCGAAGGGATCCGATGAAGACATGTCAAGCCCTAATCTATAGGAGAACGCTCACCCGCGCGTAACGTAAGTAGAAACATTCTTCCCAATACGTATGAAACCTGAACAATGGTGAGTTCCCTCGCTCGAATTTGTGGGTGTTGTGTTACGAATCTGCCAACTTTTCGCTGGAATGACCTGGGAAGACTTTACCGCCAGGTTTTATGACGGTATAGGCATAATTCACTGCAACGGTGACTTGACCGTAACCGATGACGATGAGGTTCAATGGGTCCAGTTCCTCCTGAAGGGCTAGATCGCCGGCGGCAAAAACACCGGGAAGGTTGGTCTCCATTTTGCTGTTCACCTGGATATAGCGTCTCCCGATGGTCTTGAGCCCCCACGCCCTTATCGGTCCAAGATCGGCTTTAAATCCCAGCGCTAAAATCACAGAATCAACATCGAGGACAAACTCATCATCGGTTCTGTTGTCGAAGATCACGGCCCGTTCAAGTTGTTTCTTACCCTGCAGCTCGCGCAGTTCGTAGAATATCCGCGTGTCAACCGATGATTCAAAAAGCTTATTTACGGAGGAATCGTGGGCCCGAAATCCCTCCCGCCTGTGGATGAGCGTCACATGCTTGGCAACGGGCTCGAGAGCCAGAGCCCAGTCAACCGCACTATCCCCTCCCCCGATAAGAAGTACGCGTTTCCCCGCGTAGGGTTGGATGTCACCTATGAGGTATTCGACACCGGCTCCTTCGAAGCGGTCTATACTTTCGTTGCTTAACTTTATGGGTTGAAACGCCCCAATACCTGCAGTGATGACGATGGTTCGAGATAAGTGTTGTCCTTTATCGGTCTCGATCGTCCATATCAATTCACTGTGATTATCATCCGCAGGGGCTGAGCTTATCTTTAATGCGCGTTCCCCAAAGGCCATGGTTGGGTTCCACATCATGGCTTGCTGCGAGAGGCGATCCACTAGTTCCTTAGCCTGTACTTTAGGAAGACCCGGGGTATCGTAGATCATCTTCTCTGGATAGAGGGCGAGCAACTGCCCACCGGGTAGGGGAAGCGCCTCGATGACTTTGACGGTCATCTCCCGAAGACCAGCATAAAAGGCGCCAAACAAACCCGTAGGACCAGCGCCGATAAAAGTGATATCGTGAACCTGTTCTTTTTCCTTGCGAGCCATTCGTTTCGTGTACCTCCGTTCAGGCGTCTTGACCTGGAGATAAAGATTATATCGGGACCCGGAGATGGCCGTCAATTCTTGGAAAACACAGCTATCACCTTGGATGAAAACCCAATTGAGAGGTTGGAAAGCTCAATAACTGAGAGGTCACCGAATTGTTAGAAGAAATTAGACAATGAAGATTGCGATGAAGGTGATGATAACAACTATCCCGCCTGCGAGGATGGCGTTCGGTCGCACGCTTTCCCAGGTACGTGTGTCAACGACGGCGGTTTGCTCCAGTGTGTTTTGGGTGCGTTCATATCTTGGGCCAATTACCGCAGCGAGCGCAATACCAG
Source organism: Anaerolineales bacterium (assembly GCA_041821665.1). Lineage (GTDB taxonomy): Bacteria > Chloroflexota > Anaerolineae > Anaerolineales > E44-bin32 > E44-bin32. Next base: position 37,590 of record JBGUDT010000019.1, on the reverse strand, counting down.
TGATAAACCCGCCAAAGTGCCCCCAATGATCAATTCCAGGCGCCAACCCAATAACCAGGTTGAGTACTGCGACGATGACGATCTGCCGCAATTGCTGCTGTCCTAAACGACCAAAAAGACCTCGATGGATGAATAAAAAAGCCCCGAGCGCACCGAGGAGACCGAATATCGCTCCTGATGCACCGGCTGATGGTGATGGGCTAAAGGCAAGGCTCAGGGCGACGCCGCCGATCCCGGAAAGGAAGTAAATGACAAGCAATCGGATGGTTCCGAAGAAGCGTTCGACCTGTGGACCAATAACGTACAACGAATACATATTGACGAATATATGAGTGATCCCTACGTGCACAAACATGGGGCTGATGATGCGCCAAAATTGCCCGGCCAGGATCTCCGGCTTAGATTTCACGCTCATTTCCAGTACCCAATCGTAGCCAACGAGTTGGGCCGAAACCATCTGGCTAAGGAAGAAGAACAGCGTGACACCGATCAATGAGAACGTGCCGGGCGTTTGACGTATCCGCTCGTTTAGACTCGGCCTTCTGGGCTGCTGTGGGACTTCAACATGGTTTGGTGCGTTGTCGCTCACGGTTTTAATACTCGTGGCAACGTACGATGGTGCTCGCTTTGAATAATAGCGAGGATGGCATCGACTGTCGTATCGAGTTGTGAGTCAGCGTTGATTACATAGTAATCAAAAAGGTTGATGTAGGCGTACTCATCCTGAAGTTTCGAAATGCGAACTTGGAGGTCCTCTGGGGATTCAGTCCGACGGGCTTTCAGGCGTTGGATGAGTTCATCCTCGGACTGTGCAGAAAGAAAAATCAAAAGGGCTTCTGGATACAACCCGCGAATGGTTTTAGCGCCCTGAACATCTACTCGCATAACCACATCTGAGCCCGACGAAAGAGCATCGTGAACTTGCTTCTTGGGGATTCCCTTGTAGTCTTCATACACGACGGCGTACTCGAGCAGTTCACCGGTCTCAATCATCTCGGTGAACTCTTGGTGAGTGACGAAAAAGTAATCGACACCCTCGATCTCATTGGAACGTTTTGGACGGCTGGTTGCGGTGACCACAAAATGGAACGGCAGTGAGCGTTCTTTCATGTGCTGAATCACGGTATCCTTGCCAACTCCGGAGGGTCCCGAAATGACGATTAGTAGAGGCTGATTTTGTCTCTCGAGCATCTCCTGATACATGTATTGATACCTCCAGCGATGCTCAGTATAATCGATTTGTTGGAGGTTGAAATGCCTGCTTATGATTTTCGATGCAAGAATTGCCAGACCCAGACGACTATCCATCAAACTTACGAGCAGTATGGCGTGGAGGATGTGGTTTGCCCGAACTGTGACAGCCGGGATATGGAGCGCATAATCGGCCGGGTCAGATTTTCTCGCTCGGAGGAGTCTCGCATGGAGTCCTTGGATGACATGAGTAGTTGGGGAGATGTTGACGAATCAGACCCAAAATCCATGGCGCGCATGATGCGTAAGATGAGCAGTGAGTTAGGCGAAGAAATCCCCCCGGAATTTAATGAAGTAGTAGATCGTCTTGAATCGGGCGAGAGCCCGGATGACATCGAGAAGTCTATGCCTGATCTGGGGACTGAGGGGGGTTTCGATTCGCTGGGATAAAACCGAAGTCACATCTGATGATGCGGTTTCAGATAAGAGGGCGATTTTCCATAAGTTGCCGATCCATGTGATTGCGAGAAGGAATAACGGCGCACTGAAGAATCCCACGGCTTGAAGAATCCCACAGCTGCGGGATTCTTCTAAGGAAAAAGACTTAAGGGGCTGGCCATCCTCAAACTCCGCTTGCCATTCATCCCTGCGGCAAGTTGCAAGGTATTCTGGCTTTTTCCCATAAACCCAGAAAGGGATTACGGCAGTCTTTCATCCACGACGTGACGGATTTGATTCTGCACAACTTCAGGTGAAGCGAGTGCGTCTACAATTACCCACCTCGAGGGTTCCTCCGCGGCCAATTCAAGGTAACCATCTCGAACACGAGAGTGAAACTCTAGATCATAGGCGTCCAACCGATTCCAGCTGCCATCGTTCTTCCTGCGATCCAAACCGACATCACAGGGAAGATCGAGCAAGAGGGTCAGATCTGGAACGAGCCCGCCTGTTGCGAATAGTGTGATTTCACGAAGCATGGCCAACTCTAATTTTTGACCGTAGCCCTGGTAAGCGATTGAGGAATCGAAAAATCGGTCGCTCACCACAACCCCACCGTTTTCCAGGTGAGGTTGAATAACTTCGCGCACATGTTGAGCGCGCGAGGCCGAAAAAAGCAGAAATTCCGTACGCCCGTCCATGGAAGTGTTGTCCAGGTTGGTGAGCACGCTCCTGATTTGGTCACTGATGGCCGTCCCCCCGGGCTCTCGCGTTAAAAGGATGTCGAGGTTTTTACCGCGCAGATAATCGGCGAGCAATTTCGCCTGACTGGACTTCCCACTTCCATCGGGACCCTCGAGCGTGATGAATAGGCTCAACTTCGGAAGATCCTTACCCGGCGGCGCGGTTCTTTGCCATAGGAATGCGAAATCAGATTAGCCTGCCGCGCCATCTGATGCTGTAAACGCCGAACATAGGCTGAAGCCGGCGTCAGATCGATAGATCGTGCCCCATCCAATACGTTCTGAATTGCGCCCTGGGCTTCTTCCATCGCCTTGTCCATTCTGGGATCGTCGATATTGAGCGATTGAAGATTGAACAGTTCAGAGAGAAAGCCTTCCATCTGGCTGACAGTGTTAGAGCGAAGTACGTAGATGGGCATCCGTCGGTTTTCCGCGTCCCGAATCACTTTTTGCCTTTTACGATAATATGACCTGAGCGTCACTAATACCTCAGCGTCTCCGAGATCTTCAGTCCATACTGCGGGCACACGCAGACGTTTGGCGGCTTGTCGAAGACGGTTACGGGCAACTCCGAAAGGATAAATTCGAATCGGTGCAAGCGGGGCGCTGGGCAACCTGGGCGGTGTAGGGGAGTAGGGCAGCTCTTCCCCATTTAGGGGTGCCGTGGTTAATGCGGTTTGACGACGGTACCCAATATCACCCGTGCGTCCGAGCGAGGCAGGCGGGGGCTGCGTTTCAATTTTTACTTCCCCATCATCATCACGATATCGAAGTTCTGCTGGGAGCGCACGACCACGCAGCATCGCATCTACAGCTGCGGAAACATCACGGTGAATTGCGAGCCTCTCGCGATCCTGAATCTCAATGAGTACATCAAAGGTAGGCGCCGCTCGCCGCTCTAGAACTGTTTTCTGTGTGCCTCTTCTTCTAGCCTCTTCATCGGACAATGTGACCGATTCAATACCCCCGATTAAGTCAGAAAGTGTTGGATTCAGGAGTAAGTTTTCAAGCGAGTTCCCGTGTGCTGTGCCAATTAATTGGACACCTCGCTCGGCGATTGTCCTTGCTGCGACCGCCTCCAGCTCGCGCCCGATCTCGTCAATGACGATCACTTCGGGATTATGATTTTCCACTGCCTCTATCATCACTTCGTGCTGCAGCGTAGGTTCTTGCACTTGCATCCGCCGGGCGCGCCCAATTGCAGGATGAGGGACATCCCCATCGCCCGCGATCTCATTGGAAGTGTCGACGATGACGACGCGCTTTTCCTCGGCCAGGATGCGGGCAGCCTCGCGCAACATGGTCGTCTTGCCTACACCAGGTCGCCCAAGCAGGAGTATGCTGCTTGGGTCGGTGATGAAATCCTGGATGATCTCAACCGTACCAAAGACGGCTCGACCTACTCGACAAGTCAGCCCCACAATTTTTCCATGTCGATTACGGATGGCGGAGATGCGATGCAATGTTCGTTCGAGTCCACCGCGATTATCGGCGTCGAACTCGCCTATATGGGATACTACATAATCGATGTCGTCCTGTGTGACATCGATTTCAATTAGCGTGATCTCACCATCGACATATCGAGCCGTAGGAACCCTGCCTAAATCCAGAATAACTTCGAGTAATTCGTCGGATCGGCCGAGCTCTTGCAGTTTCCGGGTGATCTCAGGAGGCATTATCCCAAGCAGGTCAATCAAGTTATCCGTAATCAGTCTGCGGGTCATAATTCGCGCTCGGAACGAGAGATGTGCCTTCCAACACGAAATGGGATAAAGGGCGCCGTGGGCTCAGGTCGCGTCCCATTAAGAACCGGTATGGCGTGATGCGATTCTTGAGCGATGGGCTTTGCTAATCTCTTCACCATGACCGCCTCGTCAACACACTGCTCGAAACCCAGTCTTTCCAGAGCTCCGTCAATTCCACCCTGATATGAGCGGACACATACGAAGAGCGGCCTTGAATCCCCGACGCCAAGTTCCGCGAAACCAGCAGACAGGAGTGCATCACTAAGAACTGCTGCAGGGTGAAAATAGGGCTGCACCCAAAACCCTCTCGATCCCTGACGAACGTGAAAGTAGCCTAGCAGTTCATCGTCGTCCCAATAAACCAGTCCGTTTCTGTCCCGGAGTCCGGGGGGTTCTACCTGTTGCACGAGTGATGGTATGAGGTTTACATGAAGATGGAGAACATCGCTCTCGTCTTCGTCCCTTTCTTTCCTCCATGTTTTTTGATGGGAGGTGTTGTTCAGATCGCCTGGGGCGTCCAACCGCCAAATCCGTTGGCGAGCGAAAATGACAAAACTGGCTTTTCTAAGACCATCGAGGGCGTCATCTTTTTCGTCAATTTCGGCTATGATGGAAAGCGCCCCACTCCGACCGGCAGCATCAGCTAAAGCCTCGAGAAGATTGATTCCATGCACATCAGAGATCGACTCGCGAGGGCCCATGAATGTCAAACGAGCATAATCGCGCTCTGGATAGATTTGGAATTGACCGATGACAGACTCGTCGTCGCCATTTTTGGGTCGGAGCACGAAGGTGCACGAATTGCGATGCAACGCAAGCGCATCACGCAATGCGCTCTGTATGGTATGCGCGCCGCTTGTATGGGCCAACTGTGAATCCATGCAGATACCACGGTTGCGAATTCGATGAAGTAGGGCTAAGTCGCGCCAATCAAAAGAACGAATCATCTAAATTTGATCTCTAATGAGGTCCAAAAAATAACGATGGAATCTAACATCCTTAGTGAGCTCTGGATGAAAACTGGTTGCCAGAAAGCGGCCCTCTTGCACAGCGACGATCTTCCCACCATGATCTTCTGAATCCGGTATTCTTGCAAGGACCTCCACGTCTTTCCCGATCTCATCTATCAAAGGTGCACGAATGAATACGGCATGGTATGGGGTTTCGGGCTGTTCAAGTGCGGGGATGGCGAGATCGATCTCAAAGCTTTCGACTTGAGGGCCAAAGGCGTTCCTTGACACTTTGATGTCCATGAGTTCTAGCAAAGGTTGATCCCTGTGCACGTCTCGTGAAAGAAAAATGGCGCCGGCGCAAGTCCCCCAAATCGGGTGTTTTTTTCCAAAATCGCGCAAGGGCTCGATGAGCCCATACGTTGTAGCGAGCTTGCCGATTGTGGTCGACTCTCCGCCAGGGACGATTAACGCGGCCAACTCATCCAGATCATCCGCTAGCCGAACCTCTGTCGAATCTACACCCAATCTCTGCAGCATCACAAGGTGTTCTGCGTAATCGCCCTGGAGCGCCAGTACTCCAATTTTCATGCGTCCACTTTTTTCTTCCCACTCCAGGACTCGATGTCAATGGCGAACACCGATGTGACATCAAGTTCGCTTTTTGTGATGGCTTGGAAATCCACACCTGCCTCTAAATCAGGGAAATACTTCGAGAGAAGGCCGTTGAGGCCATGGCGCTGTTCCGAGTCGCTGTTTACGATATGTGCCCTGCCAAAGACACAAACGCCCATGTACTCATTGCTAAATTCGACAGCGGTGTCTGCCGGGATGAATTCGCCGATCTCGGCGATGCTGAAACACACGCGAGGATTCGCCTCGATGTTTGACCTGGTGCGTCCTTCTTTTGCCGTGTGAAAGTAAAGACGATGATTTTCTTCATCGAACCAAAACAGGTTCGAGTTGATGAAAGGCTGATTGTCCACGGATGAAGCGATGAAACCGAATTGGGCGCGGTGAAGAAAGACCTTGATCTCGCGTGGGTCCTTAATCTCGCGATCGTTCCGACGAACTCGGATTCGGCCGTCGTTTTCAGACGCAGCTGTCACTGCTGACCTCTGTGGTTACCAACCTCGAACGGCGAGCCGCTCGGTTTCCGGGAGGTCGCTTATACCAATTCCGACCATGGGGTCACCAAGGCCTTTGCTGATATCGGCGAGGATTTCAGGGTTCTCAAAGTGAGTTACAGCTTCAACAATAGCCTTAGCGCGCAGAGGCGGATCACCGGATTTAAATACTCCTGATCCGACAAAAACGCCATCGACGCCCAACTGCATCATGAGAGCGGCATCTGCTGGTGTGGCTATGCCGCCGGCAGCGAAATTGACTACGGGCAGCCGGCTCAGTTCCTTGGTTTCTTTTACAAGCGTGTAGGGTGCGCCGATATCCTTTGCATAAGCCATCAATTCATCATCGCGCATCGTCTCAAGATGACTTATCGCACCGATGACGTCGCGCGCATGCCGAACGGCTTCGACCACATCTCCGGTGCCCGCCTCTCCCTTCGTGCGGATCATTGCGGCCCCCTCACCGATCCTGCGCAGAGCTTCTCCGAGATTTCTGCATCCACAGACGAAAGGAACTTTGAAGTCGTGCTTATCGATGTGATGGTGCTCGTCGGCCGGGGTCAGAACCTCGGACTCATCAATGTAGTCCACCCCGAGCGCCTCGAGAATCTGAGCTTCAACAAAATGACCTATCCGGCATTTGGCCATTACGGGGATGGAGACGGTTTCCATGATTTCGAGGATCAAAGCAGGGTCACTCATGCGTGCAACGCCGCCGAAAGCTCGAATATCTGCGGGGACGCGCTCAAGCGCCATCACGGCAACTGCGCCCGCATCTTCGGCGATACGAGCATGCTCGGCGGTGACCACGTCCATGATCACCCCGCCCTTGAGCATCTGAGCGAGTCCAGCCTTTAGTGCAAATGTTCCGATCTCTTTTGCCATGGCTACCTCCAGATCATGTATTTGCGGTTGCCGTTTTGATTCTACCATGGGAGTTGTCGGTTCAAACATCCGAGGTTCGATAAGCGTCAAACATCGGGAAGGTCGTGGCGCAGGAATCTTGACATGGCCGTAAAGGGACGATATGATTACATACAATCATACAATCATACAATCATACAAATATACAAAGATACACACTCTCCGACCCGAAGCGAACACATGTTTGAACCCCTGGATTTTCACAGCCCCCTTCCGCTCTACGCCCAACTTGTAGAACGAATCGAACGACTCATAATTAATGGAGACCTTGCCACAGGAGATCGATTACCCACAACTCGGGCATTGGCGGGTGAGCTGAGGATTAACTTCAACACGGTCGCACGCGCCTACCGGATCCTGGCTAAAGCAGGTCTGGTGACAACACTACGGGGAAGAGGGTCAACGATCCAAATGGCCAGTTACGGAAGACAAGACCAGGGGGAAAAAAGTGACCCTCTGCGTATCCTGACAAGAAACTTTGTATCGATGACGCGGAAGCTTGGTTATACTCCACAGGAAATAGTAGAAACCGTAGATACCCTGGTTATAAACGAGGATGAATAGTGGCTTAATGGAGCCAGATCAGATTTGTAATCCGGGGATCCCGACTTGGGTTTGGAGAGCTTAATTGTACGTGACAGGATCGGACTTTTGCACCTCTAGTTGTGGGTCAGGATGTTTCACGTGAAACAATGCGTCGATTTGATAAAACAATCTCTCTCGAAGGAAAGTGGAGGTGGTCGGTGGATGTCGTTGCGCGCGCGTTAAACGCACTATTAATGATTGCGATACCGGTTGTGCTAGGCTGGTATCTTGCCCGCAAGTTCGGTGTACGCTGGAAATTGTACCTGATCGGCGCCGTCACGTTTATTGCCGCACAAGCCCTGCACATACCCTTCAACCAGTTCGTATTGCTTCCGTGGTTGGAGGGCCTGGAAATTACGGGATCCGGTGGAGGCGCCGGGCTGGTTTTGTTTGGGCTGATCGTCGGTCTGTCCGCCGGCGTATTTGAGGAAACGGCGCGTTATATCTCCTACCGCACCTGGGCAAAAGAGGCACGTACATGGGAGCAGGGACTCATGTTCGGTGCGGGGCACGGCGGGATTGAAGCGATCCTGTTGGGAGTGCTGGCATTCATCGCTTTCGTCCAGATCATGGCGATGCAAGGCGTTGATCTCTCCACAGTGATTCCGGCGGAACAACTGGATCTGGCAGAGGCGCAGATTGAAGCCTATTGGGCGCTTCCCTGGTTTGGCGCCATGCTGGGAGCGGTCGAGCGAGGGTTTGCGATATGTATACAGCTCCTGCTGTCCTTGCTGGTGCTCCAGGCTTTCTTGCGGAAAAACATGCTTTGGTTTGTAACGGCCATACTCTGGCACATGCTCGTCAATGCCGTAGCCGTGGTTGGGTTGGTGACGTGGGGGATATATTGGGTTGAGGCGCTCGTGGGCGTTATGGCTTGTGTTAGTCTTGGGGGTGTTTTTTACTTGAGGGGCAAGATGCCCCATCAGCCTGAAGAGGAAGTGATTGGGAACCCGGAAGGTGGTTTCGCGATAGAATCAGCTCGAGTTCCCGACGAAATCACAACTGAGCATCTTGATGAAAGCCGATATTCCGATGACGGCTAGGATCCGTATGGTCGAAGAGAGAAAAAGTTCGTAAGGAAGATTGGGCTGATAACGGACCGTGATTCAAACAATTGAGCTCACGAAGAGATTCGGCGAAATTAGCGCCGTAGAAAACCTATCCATCAGCGTGGAGTCTGGTGAAGTATTCGGATTCCTGGGTCCGAATGGGGCAGGAAAAACAACGACTTTACGGATGCTGGCAGCTTTGATAAGCCCCACCCAAGGGACTGCATATGTCGCGGGTTATCGTGTTGATGGCGAGGATGATGAGATTAGAAGATCTGTGGGCATACTGACGGAATCGCCCGGTTTGTACGATCGACTCAGCGCTGAGCGTAATTTGAGCTTTTTTGCGACGCTGTATGAGGTGGAGGATGTGGCCGGCCAGGTAGAGCGCTATCTGCGGATGCTCGGTTTGTGGGATCGCAGACGAGACGAAGCCGGGACGTTCTCGAGGGGGATGCGTCAGAAGCTTGCCATCGCCAGAGCCTTGTTGCATGAGCCGAAGGTCGTTTTCCTGGATGAGCCTACAACTGGTCTGGACCCGGAAGCCGCTCGTTTGATCCGTGAGTTTATCGGGGAGTTGAGAGAGCAGGGGCGCACGATTTTCATGTGCACACATAATCTCGACGAGGCGGATAAGCTTTGTGATCGCATTGCGATATTCAACAACCGCCTCCTTGCGTTGGACACACCAGAGGCTTTGAGACGAGAATTGTTTGATCGAAAAGTTGTATTTCACCTTCGAGCGGCCGGAGATGACCTTGCACAGGTCTTGTTGAAGCTCCCGTATGTGCATGCGGTCGAGACGATGGAGAATAAGCTTGTCGTGACTCTGGATGATCCGGTTATGCACAACCCGGAGATTGTTCGTGCACTCGTAGATGCAGGCGCGGATATTCAATTTGTAGGCGAGGTGCGACGCACCCTTGAGGATGTATATATGCACACGGTGAGGGAACCCGCGAAAAAATAAATGGAGGACTTGCTCGGATAGAAGTATGCAGCAGGTTGTTATGGGATCAGCGTGGTAGATATGATAAAGATTCGTACGATCGCTCAGAAAGAATGGGCAGAGGTTTTCAAGAATCGCTTCGTCCTTTTTACAGTTGCGTTCTTGCCTTTGATCATGACGGCACTGCCGCTAATCGTTCTGTATGGCATGCGGACGTTTGACGGTTTTTCGGATGTGTCCACTACGGATCTTCCAGCTGAGTTTATCTCGTTATGTGGCGACATGAATGGCGCAGAGTGCAGCCAGTACTTCGTCGTAAGCCAATTTATGCTGTTGTTCATGCTGCTCCCGCTGGCGATTCCGGTCACGATCGCTTCCTATAGTATTGTTGGTGAGAAAGCGACTCGCACCCTGGAGCCGGTCCTTGCTACTCCGATTTCTACATTAGAGCTGCTCTCCGGAAAAGCGATTGCAGCGGTGGTGCCCGCTGTTCTGGCAACCTGGCTGGGTTTTACGATCTTTGCCCTTGGGACCATGCTGATTTCAGAAAGCGTAAAAATTACAGGGCGACTGCTTGATCCAGTGTGGCTCATTGCTGTTTTTGTGCTGGGTCCGCTTTTGGCGATCGCTGCAGTAAACGTCGCGGTGATGGTGTCTTCTCGCGCTACGGACCCTCGGGTGGCGGAGCAGCTTTCCATGCTGGTGGTGCTGCCTCTGTTGGCGGTGTTTTTTGGTCAAGTGACGGGCTTAATCCTTATCAATGAAACGCTCATCCTCTGGATGACTCTTGCTATGATTGTCGTAGACACCGTCACGTTTCTTATCGCGGTTAGGTTGTTTCAGCGCGAATCTATTCTGACTCGTTGGAAGTAGCGATGCAATATAAATTGGCTTTAGCGTTGGGATTGTTACTGTTCCAGTCCATTGGTTTCACGCAAAAGGGATGGGCGCAAGAAGCCGATGATGGGCTCGAGTTGTCCATACGGAAAAACTTTGGATATAAAGCAGGATCGAGGATCCAGGGTAGTTTTTCGCTGGAGGCACATGGTCCGGACGACGTGGTTCATGTTCGGTTCTTTATCGATGAAGAAGTTATCGGAGAGGTCGGGGGTGCGCCCTTTAAGGTTGCTTTTTCAACATCAAATTATCCGCTGGGTGATCACTGCATCTCGGCGACTGCGGAATTGGCCAATGGTGAAAGGCTTGCGTCAGAACGCGTTTGCTACACATTTCTAGGCGCGGACGCTGTTAAAGGTGAGATGACGGGATTCGTGGTCCCGCTAGTAATTGGTTTGGCTGTGCTCACGCTTGGAGGGACTTTAATTACTTCACTGCTCACTGGAAGAAAAGGTGGGTTTAAGCTGGGAGCCTACAGCGCTGCAGGCGGGTCTGTGTGTCCCCGGTGTGCACTGCCTTACTCACGACACTTTATCTCGCCCAATCTAATCGTGGGAAAACTGGAGCGCTGTCCACATTGTGGAAAGTGGGCTATTGTCCGCCGGGCAACCGCCATCGAGCTGGAACAGGCAGAAGAACATTATCGGGGACAAAGCGGCGATGTACTAAAACCCGTAGAGGATGAAGTTGAGAGACTGCGAAAGCAGATCGAAGATACGCGTTATGAATCCTGAACTATTCTTTATGTGTGGTTCGACCCATGCACCATCGGACTGGATTGATGGTAATTTGAAAAGCGATAATTTTTCCCGGTCGTGGCGCATCATACCGATCGATGGGAGCCACATATGAAGAAGCGGGACGTGCCGGTTTGTGATTACGACGGATCGACCTATCAAAGGGACTTTTGGGATGCCGGAGATCGTGAATACGAGGACCAAGTCGAGGCCGTGGCCATCAAGCGGCTGATGCCGAAAAGAGGTTCCCGGCTGTTAGAAGTGGGTGCTGGAGCTGGGCGGAACACGTTGCGTTATACAGGCTTCGACCAAATCGTCCTCCTGGATTACTCTCGAACTCAACTTGAACAAGCACAGGCTCGTCTCGGAGTGAATGACCGCTTCATCTATGTGGCCGCAGATGTATACAGGCTGCCGTTTGATTCAGCCGTTTTTGATGCGGCAACGATGATCCGCACACTCCACCACCTTGCCGAACCTGGGGATGCACTTAGAAATATTCATTATTCCCTCGCACCAGGTGCCGCATTCGTGCTTGAATATGCGAACAAGCAGAATTTCAAGGCCATATTGCGATGGGTTACCAGACAACAGAAATGGAGCCCATTTCATCGTGGTACGATTGAATTTGCTGAGTTGAACTACGATTTTCATCCAGTGATGATCGATAAATGGTTGTCGGAGACCGGATTCTGCATCCGACGCAAGCTGACAGTTTCTCACTTCCGTGCAGGTTTTCTCAAGCGGACTATTCCGTTACGCATGTTAGTGGGACTGGATTCGGCGCTGCAATGGACGGGAAATTGGTGGCAATTGTCACCGAGTGTTTTTGTGCAATCCAGGGTTGAGGGTAAACCGGAATCGATTAATGAGGATTTGATCTGGCGCTGCCCATCCTGCAGTGCTATAGATCTAGAATCAAGTGCAGATGGATTGAAGTGCGATAATTGTAGTCGAGTTTGGCCCTTGCGTGATGGGATTTATGATTTTAAAGGGGATTGAACCACACGCATATTTTATTCCCGCATCATCAGTCCCAGATCCCGTATCCTGCACCAGAACTCCTTTGTAGCTTTCCTCGCCAGTATCCATCTTCGTCACGCGTGAGAAACTTCTGGTCCAGCAGCTCGACGCGCAACGCTTTCGGATCGTCGTAAATCTTTCCTAAAATTCGATCAACTTGTCCTTCTGAGTAGCGCACTCCGGGTTTAAGGTCACGGACAATGTGAGCTAAAATAATCTTGCGGCGGTTTATTTGATTGGGTATCTTCTGGAGTTGGTTGTCTGGCCGGATGTACTCTCGAAGGACCTGGTTCTCATAAGCCTGCAGGTCAAGATCGTTGGTCAGCTGAATAAACGCATCTGAAGAAAGGTGCTCGTCCAATAGTGTGCGCAATCGCTCGACGCTTAATGCGTATACACTATAATAACCGTCGGCGCGCGCGCTCACCAAGCCGATTTCAGCAAGGCGCGCAAGGTGGTGGGATACCGTTGCGGGTTGAATGGAGAGAATGGTCGCTAACTCTTCTCCGGTATACTCCTGTTGAGCGAGAAGCCCGACTATCTTCAGACGATTGTCATTTGCAAGGGCTTTGAAGAAGCTGAGGGCATCATCAATCATTTGGAGGAGTCTCTAAATAGTTAGAAGAATGTCTAATTACAATATTAGCACATTCTCCACTATATTCAAGAATTAAAGTAGACTCAAATCCATGTGTTGATAGAAAGCGCCTTTGGGATGGGCCGTGATGAGAGAAACAACGGCGTTTTTTTCGAAAGGGTTATAGATGATCGGACGCAGAAAGAGCCTGGCAGTGGGTACTCTCCTTATCGTCATCGGGGGATTAATCCTCGCATCACAGATATGGCCTGAATACTTTGATTGGTTAAATTTAGAACAGAGCTGGCCGGTTCTGATGATCACTGCAGGGATAGGTTTGCTGATACTGGGGATTGCGATGCGCGTTCCTTCACTCGCGGTGCCCGCATGTATCGTGGGAGGGATCGGCGTATTGCTGTACTGGCAGAGCGCCACAAACAATGGACAAACCTGGGCATATGCGTGGACTCTTATTCCAGGATTTGTTGGGATCGGATTCATCGTGGCTGGACTACTGAATCACGAGGGGCGCAGCGCCTTCCGTAATGGAAGCTGGCTTGTGGTTCTAAGCTTGGTGTTATTCGCGATATTCGGAACGATTTTTGGTGGCGGATTGTTGTCGGGCGTTGTCCTATCACTGTTATTGATCGCTGCCGGAATAATCGGGCTGTTGCGAATTGCGCTTGGTTCAACTTCGCGGGGATAAGCCCAGACGTAGATTCAACGAGAAAGTGGAGCATGAGAGAATGAAAGGTTATCGAAAAAGCGGCATCGTCGGACCCCTGATCCTAATAGGGCTGGGGATTGTCTTCTTACTTGGTTATCTTGGGATCATCACGACCACGATGTGGGACGTCATCATCTCGCTTTGGCCGTTACTCCTCATAGCAATCGGTCTGGATTTAATTATTGGTCGGCGATCTGTTTGGGGAACACTGCTGGTCCTTATCATCGTTCTTGTGGTGTTTGTAGGAGGCGTGTATGTGCTTGAAACCGGGGCCCCTGGTCCGGCGCAAGACGGGGAGCAAATACGGATACCAAGCGTTGGCGTGAACAACGCTATCGTGCAACTTAAACCTGCGGCAGGTTATTTGTACGTCAGCGCAGCGAAAACGCCAGGAGAAGATCTCGTATCCGGATATCTGCGCCCATTTTCTGGAGAGCATGTTAAGCAGATTGTCCAACTACAAACTGATCCCGCAAGCGTGTCCCTTCAGTCAGAAGGAGCCATTATCATGCCCGCCCTCGGGAGATGGAGCACACAGCCATCCTGGGATATCTCCCTCCATCCGGTCCTGGTAAAAGATCTCACTACCGATATAGGTTTGGGAAAGACCGAATTGGATCTTACCCATCAGGAGATTGAGTCCTTCACGACTAGCATAGGGTTGGGCCAGACTGTTATTCGATTGCCGAGAAGTGGCCAGTTTACAGGAGACATCAAAGGAGGAATGGGGGACCTGCTTGTCATTATCCCAGAGGGGCTGGAGGTTCGTTATCGGGCGAGAGTTGGTCTGGGTTATGTTGATTCACCTACGGGATACACGCGCAAAGGCGACTATTATGAATCCTTGGATTACGACCAAGGAGAGGATGCAGCCGATTTGTTTATCGAACTCGGGATGGGGATAATTAGATTCGAAGAAGAATAATTGGACTTATCGTCCGACCCGTTTAATCGCCATGAGGCGGACCGGATCCAAAGATATGAAGTCGGTCTTTGTACCCATAAGCAAATCAAAAATCGGACGATGTCCACCATCGTACCCGGTTATCTTGCGCGGCCGTTTATGTATCGATTAGAGATATTTATTTGTAATCTAGTGTTGATATAATTTCTTCGATTCAGGAGAACGCACATATGCAATCAGGATCTGGTGATCGGCGGAAAGTAGAATTTCAGATGAGCGAGGAGGGTCGTTTGCCTCCCGGGCAGTCATTAACACTGAAATTTCCTGTACTGCATTATGGTCCGGTTCCCACCTTTGATCTAACCGAATGGGATTTCCGTATCTGGGGAGAGATCGAGAATGAGGGGACCTGGACCTGGGATGAGTTCCAGAAGTTACCTAAGACAAAGCTGAAAATGGATATTCATTGTGTCACTCGGTGGAGCAAGTTTGACGCCGAATGGGAAGGTGTATCCCTGCACACGCTTATTGACGAGGGCTGGCTTAATTTAAAGCCATCGGCTCTGTATGTGGTCCAGCATTGCGAATACGGATTTACAGCAAATCTTCCAGTCACGATAGCGCTTGCAGATAACTTTCTCTTAGCAACCCATTACGCGGGAGAACCGATAACACCCGATCACGGTTTTCCGTTGCGGGGTGTGGTTGGCGCAATTCCGGGTCGAGGAGAGTTAAAAGACGTTTATTTGTGGAAAGGTGGAAAGTGGCTTCGCGGGTTGGAGTTTTTATCCGAAGATAAAAAGGGCTTTTGGGAGCAAGCAGGATATCACAACGAAGCGGATATTTGGAAGGAAGAACGTTTCGATTGATGGTAAATCGCTCCATGAGAAATCAAGCTCACTCAATGTTTTATTCGGGTGAGTTTTTTGTATCTTAGGAAGCTCGCCGTATAATCTAGGAGAGGCGAGATGAGTGACAAAACCGATTACACAGCCGCTCGAGAGCGCATGGTAAGAGAACAAATCGCTCCAAGAGATATCTCCGATGAACGAGTTCTCGACGCCATGCTGAAGACACCACGGCATCTGTTTGTGCCCCCCGAAGAAAGACATCTTGCATATATCGATGCACCCCTCGCAATTGGAGATGGCCAGACAATTTCCCAGCCCTACATCGTTGCTCTCATGACGCAGCTATTGGAGTTATCCGGGGATGAGACAGTCCTTGAGATAGGCACAGGGTCCGGGTACCAGGCAGCTATTCTGGCGCATATTGTTAAGAAGGTATATTCAGTGGAATGCATTCCCGCACTGGCGAACAAGGCACAAAAAACGTTATCAGAACTTGGGATAGAGAATGTGCACATTGAGGAGGGCGATGGTTCAAAAGGGCTGCTTGATTACGCACCCTATGAGGCCATCATTGTCACCGCGGCGGCGCCAGAAGTCCCAGAACCGCTGAAAGAACAGCTCGCTGTGGAAGGTCGTCTCGTCGTGCCCGTCGGCAGTCGCTATGGGCAAGTACTTGAGCGATGGCGAAGGATAGGGGAAAAGTTGGTGCACGAGCAAATTGTGCCCGTGGCCTTTGTGCCCCTCGTGGGGGAACATGGCTGGAATTCTGGAGACAAGTCAAGTTCGTGGTGGAAACTCTTTTAAAGAGGCTGTCATCTCAGCTCTCTTGTACGTGCTCGATATAAGCGACGGCTTCGCCCCCTTCAGCATCCATGACTAATTGAAGAAGCCCTCCTGAAGTTGCCGTGGACACATCAACAACTTTAACCGTTTCAGACCACCGGGTTTCTTTAGGCATGAGCTCATCGAGCTTATTAGCGCTCCCATCGAAGAACTCGTGATTAATTTCTACGCTCACATCATCAAATGAAAGCGCCAATGGAAAGATATTGGCCTCGACAAGATCCTGGAAGAAGTGAGTCCCATATGAGGGCTCAGCGGCTTTGACGTCCTCGGCAACCTCGATCAATGCCCTCGAGTTATAGATATCCGAGTAAGTCACGGGGACTCCGAGATCTGGATTGTTGCTCCCCCATCGCCCGGGGCCGATAAAAATAAAAGTGCTGTCTTTCAGGCGAGTGTTGATTCGACCAATTAAACGGGCGACCTCCCTTCTTGCGGCTGATGATGGCAATTTGGCGTTTGCACGGGCGTGTATATAAACAACATAGCGGATATCCGAGATAATCCCATCGGGAACCATGTTCTTGACGACGAATATACAGTCTTCTAAAGGAATATCCGCTGGAATCTCAACATGCTCAAATTCAAGGTGGCTCTGCCGGAGAGAGTTTCTTTAACAAGATCTTCGAAGAGCTCATGTGGAAGGTTGTATCCAAAATAAAAGTCCGTCAGATTATCCCGAACAATCGTGTTGCGCTGTGTCCACATCTCAGATGATTCATCGGAAAGAGGATCGGATATTCCTTCTCGGATCTGGGATTAAATCGCCTTTTCGCGTACTTCTTCTTCAAAAGCCTCCCGATCGATCACGCCGCGCGCAAAGAGCTCATTACGCATTCGCTCTCGAATACGAGGCGCGAGCATGGGATATTGGCTCAGGGAGAGATAAAGAGTAAGGACTTTTGGTAAATGGGTTGGATCAAGCGATATGGAAGCAGACCGTAATCAACGACGATTGGTCATATTCTACCCGGAAGATTAATGAATACGCAGCAAAGGGGGAAATTCAATGTTCTCCTATTGAGACTATTGAAAAGGGAGGAGAGAGCGAGATGTCTTTTGGATCAGCGACCCAGGTGCATGGGCATGATTACATGCAAGAAATCGTCCTGTCCGACGGGGCGTAATACACCAGGAGCAGAGGGCCCCGTTGTCTCAAGGGCGACGTTGGGTGTATTGATGACGCTCAAGACATCCACGAGGAAGCGGACATTGAAGGCGATCTCAACGGGATCTCCTTCGATCGTAGCGTCAACCGTAGTCTCATTCGAGCCCGTCTCTGCTGAGGTGGCCGAAACTTCTACGGTACCCGGTTCGAGATCGGTGCCAGGGGTAACCCGCAACCGAGCAGAGTGTGCAGCTTCACGAGCGAAGATGTCTGCTGCCCTGCACGCTTTGAGGAAAGCCGATGTAGGCAGTATCGTTCTGGTCACATGGTTGGCGGGAATGATCCCGCGATAGTCCGGGAAGGTACCTTCGATTAGTTGTGAGACAACTTCGACATCCTTCGCTCGAAAGATCACCTGACCTCGATTGGGCGGCAATGTCATCGTGACGCTGTCTTCACCAGTGCCGACGATTCGGGCAAGCTCGTTTAAAGCACGGGCTGGGATGATGGCTTGGATGGGTTCTGGTGCGGCGGACGAGAGGGTAGCCGTGCGTACAGAGAGGCGAAAACCATCTGCGGCAGCGAACGTCATCTCGCTCCCCTCGATCTCAACAAGCACACCCGTGAGGACAGGTCTGGCGTCATCCGTCGATGCGGCGAGCGTGACCTGGTTTATCATCGTACGCAGGTCTTCAATATTTAAATCGAGACCATCATCAAGCTCTGAAGGGGGAAGAGGCGGGAAATCATGTGCATCGATGCACTTGATGTCGTTATTAAATGCACCACAGCGCACATTTAAAGTCTGGTTCCTGACGGTCAACTCCATTAAGACGGTGTCATTCGGCAAGGTGTTCACGAGGTCCACGAAGGTTCGAGCGGGTACAGTGGTTGCCCCCTCCTCCTCAATCTTGGCTCCGATCCAATAGCTGATACCCATCTCGAGATTAGTGGCCGAGAGACGCAGTCGCCCTTTATCTGAAGCCACCAGAACGTTGCTCAACACAGGGAGTGTGCTGCGAGGAGCGACAGCTCGAGCGACAGTTCCTAATCCGCGGGAGAGGTTTTCCTGGAGGCAAGATACCTTCATGTGGGAGACTTCCTTGGCAAGAGGGATGTGATATCGAAGTATACAACGAACCACGTCGTTGGACAATGTTGTATGGACAAGCGAGGGTTCCTATCTTAGACTTATCTCGTGACTACTAACTCCTCGCTCGATGAAATTGCCCTTCTGCGGCGCATGATTGTGCGTCTGTCCCGCTTGGTCGAGATAAGTGTCACTTTGAATTCGACGCTTATTCTCGATGACCTGCTTCAGTTCATCGTGCACTCCGCAGCGGACATCTTAGATTGTGAGGCCGCCACGATACTCCTGCACGAAGAAAATACCCAGCAATTGTACTTTGCTGCGGCGACGGATACTGGCCCCGGAGAGATTAAGGAGGATCCTGTTCCCATGGATGGATCGATCGTGGGTACGGTATTCCGTGAGGATCGCCCTATCATCCTCAATGAAGTTTCGCTCGATGCAGAAGCCTTCATCAAGGTTCAGGACTTTACGGGACTTGAGGTACGGTCCTTGATTGCTGTGCCTCTTCGTATTCAAGATGAGGTTACGGGTGTGCTCGAATCTATCAACAAACGCGGTGGATATTTTGACGAAGGAGATCTGCAGACTCTCACCAACATCGCATCACAAGCGGCCGTGGCGATTAATAATGCACGTCTAGTAAGTGCATTGACGAAAGCATACGAAGAATTAGGAAAATTGGATAAGTTGAAGAGCGATTTCATCGCCATTGCCTCTCATGAGCTTCGCACTCCGCTCGGACTTATCCTGGGAAATGCCGCCTTGCTGAAGGAAGGTGTGGAAGAGGAAGAGGCTGATTATGCCGAAGCTGTCTTGAGTGCAGCGATGCGGATGAGAACACTGATTGAAGATATGACCAACCTCAATATGCTGCAAGTAGGATCCGCGCAACTTG
>JBGUDT010000019.1:14081-17947 GCA_041821665.1 Anaerolineales bacterium | reverse complement strand
TTCATTTTTGACCAGTTCTACCAGGTTGAAGATCATCTTACTCGCCACCACGGTGGCTTAGGGCTTGGCCTGCCGATCGTGAAAGCCATCGCTGAAGCACATGGCGGCCGAGTATGGGTGGAGAGTCTTGGACCTGATCAGGGGACGACCTTCACCCTCTCCCTCCCAATCGCTTCATAAACGAACTTCAATCCGCGATCACCACCAAGATATTCTCATGATGTGATCATGCATGCTGATCTCTACATTTCGCCCGATTGTGCCCAAGAGTTAGAGATGCAATGTTATTCGGGGATTTCCCTCGACGTGAACATGCTGAACAATGACTGTGCATTTCTCAATCTCCCGCTTGTTCCATTAAAAAGTGCAAAACGCGAGAGAACGCATAAGTTAAATGGGCTGTAGTTTTTTGATTGATGCCTATTCTCGATCCTCGACTCGATAAACCAAATCGCCGGCACGAACACGTTGATCCACCTTAACGGCGACATCGTCCCCAGGACGGACTTCGTCTACTGCGGCGTGATCGATCTGCATTGAACCAATCTCCTGGGTGAAGTCGGTGTTTGCGCCAACGAAACGAACTTGAGTACCGACGCTTAGTGGTTGTGTAAGCCGGAGCACAGCGACATCAATCTTAGCGAAATAATGCGTTACCTCACCAACATGCTCTCCTTTAGACATGGCATCCCTCCCTTGGACGATACCAAACCGGATGATGATTAAATACTACGGCGAGAATGTCTGATGCACAACCGTATTCATGAGCCCTGATTAGAATTCGGACGCATTTTGAGTGGGAAACTTGAGTATCGCCACGGTTGCCAGGATAAAGGAAATTATCGCTAGTGAGTAGAGGGCAAAATACCCGGCCGACGAAGTTCCGGTGAGCGTGTTGATGGGGTCAATCATAATACCGCCCAGGAATCGGGCTACCGCGCTGCCTCCAGCCGTGGCGATATTTGCAATTCCAAGGTAACGGGCGGCCTCACGCCGCGGAACAATATCGGTTACCAGCGCCCAATTCGCGCTGAGATAAACACCAACACTTAAGCCAATGACAACGCCGATGATCACAAGAGCCGTTTCTGAGCGCGCGAACAGGAATCCTGTGGTACCTAAGGCAGCGAGAGCTCCAGAGAAGATCACTAGAGGGCGGCGACCAATTCGATCTGAGAGCCAACCCGAAGGTAGAGTGACCAGGAATAGCGCCAATCCGAGTACGGTGAAGATGTTCGCGACGAAGCGCTGTGCATAAGCCTCCGTCATCTGCACAACATCAATCATGTAGAACAGCATGAATGTATTAAGCGCTATTGATCCACCCCAAAACAAAGCGCGGTTCAGAAACCACCACTTAAAACCCGGGTAGGTTTTCCAATCTATGGAGAACGCTTTTGAGAGGGATTCTTGTACTGAAATCCTTGACCTTTGCTCTTCATTTAATGGTGTCTCTCTAGACGAAAGCAACGTGATTATCAGCGCAAGGATGTACACTCCGGCTGCGATGCTGACCGCGGCAAGAACCTGGTCGTCAGCCACGAGCAATCCGGCGACTCGTCGCCCGACCACAAAGGCAAGGATGTCGAAGGCTGCTTTTAATCCTGAGGCTGTCCCACGCTGCCACTGGGGTACCTGATCCGGTATGAGCGCCTGCCAGGGTCCCTGCACTGTATTAGAGGCTAATTGCAAGGCGAGCACACCCAAAAGCATAAAGCTAACCACTGGGGCGAGCGCCACCGTGTAGAGAGCGGCAATCGCCAGAATCGTTCCGAGTATTAAATACGGAGCTCGGCGACCCCATGGCGAACGGGTGCGATCAGAGATTGCACCGATGATCGGCTGCCACAAGATGGCTACGAGGAGGCCAGCAGAAGTCACGATTCCAAGGAATGTATTCTTGGCCTCTGGAACCAGTTCGAGCACCTTGTGACCAAGAACGCTGGGTTCCAGGGTGTTTAATGTCATCCCGATAGCAAATGCAAAAAACGTGATTCCGATTAACCTGTACCAGGCGACACGTTTATCAGGAGAGCGGGCGATGTCTTCAATCAATGTCATGCCTCGACGGGAATCGATCCGGACCGGGAGCTAAAGGCTGAAGGTTTCTCCAGGTCGGAGCACATGCGCGGTCGCTGAAGTCTCCGCATTTACTCGCGCAGCCCAACCTTGTGGATCTTGCTTGATAAGGTCAAAGGTGTTGTAGTGGACGGGGATGACGTGTTTTGGTTCGATCAATTTTACGGCGCGCAAGGCGTCGTCCGGTCCCATAGTGAAATTATCACCGATAGGAAGTACGGCGAGGTCGATGCCCTCTTCGCCAATCAGACGCATATCCCCGAAGAGACCTGTATCACATGCGAGATATATCTTCTCGCCGTCAGGTGTGACCAACATGAAGCCGGTCGGATTGCCGCCATAAGAACCATCTGGAAGCGCAGATCCATGGTGTGCAATAGTAAGTTTGAGATAGCCAAACGGGTGATGGTATCCACCACCAATGTGTTGGGCGTGGGCTTCTAACCCCTGGTTTTGAAACCAGGAAGCGATCTCAAAACTGCTGATCACAAGAGCGTTTGTGCGTCTGGCAATCTCGACGGCATCCCCGACATGATCTCCGTGACCATGCGATATAAGAATGTAATCCGCCTGGACTTCCTCTGGCTGGATAGAGGCGACGGGATTCTCGGAAAGGAATGGATCGATGAGCAGGTGTGTCTTGTCTACTTCAATCCCAATTGCGGCGTGACCAAACCAGGTTAGTTTGAAGGACATAGTATCTCCTGGGTATGTCTAATTGGATTTCTGAGATGTGACCAGTATATGCTCGAATCTTGCCTAGGGTCAAAGCGAAAGATGCACATAATCCGATTTAGTCATGACCAGATCGCAAGATGTCCGCCACCCCAATCCCTGGTCCTTCTTGCCGATCACTCCGAGAGGCCCGCCATCGTTCCATCGCGGTAGAGAGTTGATTGCTGAAGGACATCCAGTCGTTTACAAGAAGGATCAATCCGGGTTGGTCGGGTGCCAGTGAGAATTTTCCAAAAAAGACTCGAAGAATAAGTGGATGGATGGGCCATGAGCGTAGATCGATTCCCAGGGCCGTAGAGGAAAAATATGGCTTTAGAAGGCGGCGGTCGCTTCGCGATCTATCACTTGCAGGATACAGCTTCCCAAATTGAACTGGTCGAGTATTTTGAATACGGCGGTATGAAATCTTGAGCCGATAAAGGGGAGTTTGGACCCAAAGATGATCTTCCCGAGCGCGTGCGAAAGCGAAGCGTGGTCCGATGGTGGTGTACGTCCAATAGAGAGCCGCCACGAGTCCGCCAGCGAGCATCCATCGATTGAGAGGGGCGAGTCGCGGGAGGAACTCGGTCGTGTAAGTGATGAACCACAACCCCAACATAGCTATCGAGATCATAAAGGATTTGGATCGATAGCGCGCAGCGGATCGCCCGTAGAGCGCAAGAGGAAATTTGTCAGCGCTTCTTCGCTTTGTCATCGCCCATCCTTACAGGATTCACTTGCCGGCAGTGGGAATCGTGAACCAAAATGTGCTCCCTTGTCCAATCTCGCTTTCGACACCAATCTCCCCTCCTAATAGTTCCACGAGGCGCTGCGTCACGTAAAGACCCAATCCCCAACCTGCTTCTTCACGGACAGCAGGCTCGTCTGAGCGGAAGAATTGTAAAAACAGTTTTGATTGGTCGGATTCAGAGAGACCGAGGCCATTATCCTGAACGGAAACACGAACCGATTCGACCTCGACTTGGGCAGTGACCTGGAGATCCCCTCCCTCAGGTGTGTATTTGTTTGCATTGCTCAACAGGTTGGTGATGATTTGAATAAGACGAGAGCGG
>JBGUDT010000019.1:12620-14031 GCA_041821665.1 Anaerolineales bacterium | reverse complement strand
ACGTTTCGCTTCAATTTGTGGACGAAGACCCACGACAGTTTCCATTACGCAGTCGGTCAGAGACACTGCGGTTATTTCTACTTTCAATCGACCGGTTTCGATGCGAGAGATATCCGCCAGATCGGACACCAGATTGGACATTCGATCGACGTTGTCGCGTATAGTATCCAGAAATTTGACCTGCTGCTCGGTGACTGACCCAACTGTGCCCTGGCGGATGAGATCGGCATATCCACGGATTGATGTTAATGGGATTTTTAGTTCATGAGATGCGACCGAGATGAATTGCGATTTTGCCTTATCTGCTTGCTGTGCGGCGTGGTAGAGCCGTGTGTTTTCGATGGCGATAGCAGCATGATCCGCAAGGCGCATCATGAACAGTTCTGCGTTGTGATCAAAGGGATGCTCAACTTTGCGCACAGATATAAGCGCAATCGTCTGACCTTCTCTCCGAACTGGTGCGGTCATCTTGTTTTGTTGAGGCGAGACGGTGCTCGCTTGGATAGATACAACTCCTTCTTCCATCACATGGAGGAGGTGGGGTTGATTTATGTCCACGATCGAGTCTTTATCATCACCCGCCTGAACGGTCATCGTTGTTCCATCCTCGGAGAGAATGGCGATCCATCCATCTTGCGCATTTGTACCTTTAATCGCCCATTGTAGAGTGAGCTCGAGCACATGGTCAAAATCAAGCCCAGAGTTTAACTCCCGGTCGATTTGCTGGAGCATCTCCAGCTCGTCAACCCTTTGCTCAAGGGACTCATCCGTCTGAGTAAATAAACGGGCATTGTCGATAGCCACGGCTGCTTGAGACGCGAGCGCCGCGAGCATGTCCCTGTCATCTTCGTCAAACACACCTTCACGAACTTTATGATCGACGTAGATCACCCCGAGAATTTCACCGCGGGCTTGAAGCGGTTGACAAAGGATGGAGCGTAACGCGTATCGAGTGACGGAATCCTTGTTGGAATATCTCTCATCCGTCTGGGCATTGGTGGTGACCACACCTCCGCCCGTGTGCAGCACTTCCTGGATAACTGTTCGACTAACCTCCATCTCTTTTTGGTCAAGATTGATGCGCTCAATATTCCTTGCGGCCATAATATCAAGTTCTTCTGTCGCCTCGTTGGCCAACATGAGGAATCCGCGCTCGGCTCCGGTGAGCTGAATGACGGCATCCATAACCTGGTTTATCACTTCATCGATATCCAATGATGAACCAAGCATGCGCGATACCTCATAGAGGGCGATAAGCCTGGCTCTCTCATCGACGTACTTTGCTGATGAAGATACTCGATCCAAGAGTTCACGTGCCCTGGTGGCAAGTGGCTCATCATCACCTGTCGCAACATCCTGCAACAGAGTTTCTAGAGCGAGAAAATCATTCGCGGTATAGCGTGTCTGCGCC
>JBGUDT010000019.1:9423-12292 GCA_041821665.1 Anaerolineales bacterium | reverse complement strand
AGCCATTGGCTCGCCTCATCTGTAGAAAGGTCGTTTAAAAAATCCAGCTCAAGTTCTCCGCGCTCTCGAGTTATTTGCTTGAGCGCTTCTTGAATGCGTGGACCCTTTTGGTTGGCCAAGCCTGCCGTACGAATCGCTTCGATTACGTCCGAAGATTCTCCATCTCGGACCTCTTCCCAGGTCGGGAAAACGGATCGAAGGGAGTTGAAAGCCCGGTCGCGGTTGGTGTCGTTTGTGTTTTGGGAGAGGATGGTTGAGACAAGTTCGTCGATAGGGGGTAGTGGTGACCGCCACTCAGGCTGCCCATAATTCTCCAGCAGTCTTGTTCGAACATCGTGTGCAAGCACATCTAAATCAGTCACAGAATGATTATAGCAAGCATTCCACCTTGGTCAGCGATGTGATTTTTCAAAAAGCATGGGGGCTTTCTTTTTCAGATGATTTACAGCCATTCAACATTCAAACCAATCAAGTGGGTTTTTTCAATCAGAGGCCATATGTGCAATCACAGCATCACCAAACTGTGAAGTAGAAAGCAGGGTGGCGCCTTCCATCAATCTGTGGAAGTCATAGGTGACAGTTTTTGCACCGATGGCTCCTTCTACTCCCTGGATAATGAGGTCTGCTGCGGCCGTCCAGCCAAGGTATCTCAGCATCATCTCGCCACTAAGTATCACTGAACCAGGGTTGACCTTGTCTTGATCCGCGTATTTCGGGGCGGTACCATGTGTGGCTTCAAACAAAGCGCGACCGGTTGTGTAATTTATGTTTCCACCGGGGGCGATACCGATACCGCCTACCTGTGCCGCGAGAGCATCGGAGAGATAATCTCCATTCAAGTTCATCGTAGCGATGACATCGAATTCCGACGCTCGGGTGATCGTTTGTTGGAAGACGATATCCGCAATCGCATCTTTGATCAATAATTTCCCTGAATCCAGCGCCTCTTTCTGCTCCGCATTAGCCTTTTCTTCGCCGCTCGACGCCTTGGTGCGCTCCCACTGCGCCCAGGTGTACACCTCATCCGCAAATTCACTTTCCGCAAGTTCGTAACCCCAGTTTCGGAACGCTCCTTCGGTGAACTTCATGATGTTGCCTTTGTGCACAAGTGTGACGGAGCGGCGATCATTCTCTATTGCCCAGACAATTGCGGCACGAACGAGACGTTCAGTACCCTCACGTGAGACAGGTTTGATGCTGAAGCCGGAAGAATCTGGAAAGCGAATTTTTGCAAAATCTTCGGGAAGTGATTCGGACAACCAGGTTCGAAACGCTTCGTTTTCGTCCGTGTCATATTCGAACTCAAGCCCAGTGTAGATATCTTCTGTGTTCTCACGGAAGATAACCATGTCTACATCCTGGGGGCGCTTCACGGGCGATGGTACGCCGGCGAAATAGCGAACGGGCCTTAGACAGACATACAGGTCGAGCGCTTTACGAAGTGCGACATTGAGTGAACGAATTCCGCCCCCAACCGGCGTTGTGAGGGGGCCCTTAATGCCGACGAAATATTTTCCGAAAGAATGCACGGTCTCTTTGGGAAGCCACTCTCCGAAGGTATCAAATGCTTTCTGTCCCGCAAAAACCTCCATCCACGCTACCGCTTTTTGGTCGCCATAAGCACCTTTCACAGCAGCATCGAACACTCGAACGGAGGCGTTCCAAATATCCGGTCCGGTACCATCACCGATGATGAACGGGATGATGGGATGATCCGGGACGATGAGCTTTCCCGCGCGGGATTCGATCTTTTCTCCGTCAGGGGGGACAGAAAATGTTTGATTGGTCATCAACTTGCTCTCTTCCGTTAATGGACTATGCGGCAAGGTGCCGATTTGAGATGGCAGCGATTATAGCACGCTGTCTGACGGCGAACGTTTGGTCATGCCGGGGTTGGTTAAGAGGCGTACCCTTGGGGATGGCTGCTGTGCCATTCCCAGGCGCTGGCTATTATCTGCTGGATCTCTGGGAATTCAGGCTTCCATCCAAGTTCGCACCGGATTTTTTCGGAACTTGCAACGAGCCTGGGGGCATCTCCGGGTCGGCGAGGCGAGTCGATTTCACGGATCGGACGGCCCGTTACCTCCCGGGCAGTATCGATGACTTCACGAACTGAATAGCCAGCGCCATTCCCGATGTTGTAAACAAGCTGATCGTGATCGCCCAGTGCCTCTAGCGCGAGAAGGTGCGCGTCGATAAGATCGGCGATGTGGATGTAATCACGGATGCAGGTTCCATCTGGGGTTGGATAGTCCGTCCCAAACACATGAATTTCCTCTCGTTGCCCCAGCGCGACCTGGAGAACAAGAGGGATGAGGTGGCTCTCTGGTTGGTGCGCTTCGCCACGACTAGGATACGCGCCGGCAGCATTGAAGTATCGCAGCGCTGCGAACTTTAATCCGTGGACGGCGTTGTACCAGTTCAGAGCTTGCTCAATCATAAGTTTTGTCTGTCCGTATACATTGGTCGGACCAAGCGGAGCACCTTCTGTGAGGGGGTCATCACTGGATGCGTATACGGCTGCTGTCGACGAGAGCACGAACCGGGGTATCTCAGCCTTGATGGCGGCTTCGATCAAATGAATTGAGAGAACCAGGTTGTTATAAAAGTATTTCCCTGGATCGCGCATGCTTTCACCCGCCTCAATAAATGCGGCGAAGTGCATGATTGCGTCGTACTGTTCCGACCTCAAAGTGGAACTTACCATCTCCTGATCCCCAAGATCGGCGTGGACGAAACGCGCCTCTTCCGGGATCGCTTCCTTATGGCCGGTGACGAGCGAGTCGTATACGGTCACATTATGGCCTGCCTTCAAAAGTGCGGCAGCAGCAGCGGACCCGATGTATCCGCCCCCTCCAGTTAAAAAGAT
>JBGUDT010000019.1:8781-9253 GCA_041821665.1 Anaerolineales bacterium | reverse complement strand
TGACGATACCTTCTCCGAATGTACCATGATGTACTCGCATACCTACTTTAAAGCGTGGCTCAACTGGATCCCGATTGACGGGATCCCAACTGGTTTCAGCTTGATAGGTCCTGTTTTCCCAGGAAAAACGGTCCAGACGCACACCTTCAACGAGATCGGGGGGTAAATCATCGATATACCTCGATGGTTCGGCGAGGGTTGATGGCCCCGCGATTCGTCTTCGGAAGGCACGCACGAGGATAAGCCTATCCATGGCCCTTGTCACGCCCACATAGAAAAGCCTGCGCTCCTCCGCCATTGCTTCGGGATCGTCGAATGAGCGCAAGTGAGGTAGCACCCCGTCGTCAAGGCCAATGATGATCACGTTTTTGAATTCAAGTCCTTTGGCAGCATGAAGCGTGAGGAGTGTTGGAGCGTTTAGTGTTTCTGTGAGTGTGTCTTGATCCGAGATGAGCGCCACATGTTCCAGAAA
>JBGUDT010000019.1:6801-8643 GCA_041821665.1 Anaerolineales bacterium | reverse complement strand
CTCGACCAAGGCAATTTGATCACGAATTTGTAACCACTCATCGAGGTGGTGTCCGAAATCAACAATAGATTTTAGTGCGCGAGCTTGGAGACCCTCTTCGAGGGCGCTGCCCTGATTGCGTGAGAGTTCTAATATGACCTCGTACGGTTCGAGATGGCTCGAACTTGCGATGGCTAAAAGGGACTCGATCGTTTTTGCACCAATCCCGCGAGGCGGGGTGTTTACTATCCTTAAGAGGCTGACTTTATCAACGGGATTGTGGACGAGTCGCAAGTAAGCGATGAGGTCCTTCACTTCGCGGCGACCATAAAAACGTTGAGCACCAACCAGTCGATATGGAAGACCCTTGCGGAGAAAAGCTTCCTCGAGGGCTCTTGATTGGGCGTTCGTGCGGTACATCACCGCACAATCTCGGGGATCGCCATCATCGATGAGCGTTAACTTTGCGATTGTGTCGATCACATAAGCGGCCTCATCGGCTTCATCGTATGCCTCGTGAAGAACAACGGGTTCCCCCCGCCCCCGCTCTGTGAAGAGATGTTTTTTCACCCTTCCGCGGTTGCGATCGATAACGGCCGTGGCAACATCAAGGATGGTCTGTGTTGATCGGTAATTTTGCTCGAGAAGAATCGTGCGTGCGCCGGGATAATCTTCATTGAAGCGCCCCACGTTCCTGTAATCGGCGCCTCGCCAGCGATAGATGGATTGATCTGGATCGCCGACCACAAAGAGATCCGGGGGGTCGCTCGCGAGCAATTGAAGGAGAGCATATTGAGCCATGTTTGTGTCTTGAAATTCGTCTACGAGGATATGAGGGTATTCGTGCTGATAGCGTCGTCGAAGGTCTTCATTGTCTTGGAGTATACGCACAGCGTAAAAGAGCAGGTCGTCGAAATCGACAGCATTATTTCCAACCAGCAAAGCCTGATAACGTTCATATACACGACGTGCGATCTCATTGAAGTAGGTGTCGGCTGTAAAAGTTTCGACGTCAATCAGTTCGTTTTTGGCTCGTGAAATCACACCATGAACTTTCGAAGGTGAAACCTGTTTCGGGTCCAGATGCATCTCTTTGATCACCTGCCGTGTGAGCGATTGCTGGTCGGCGTCGTCGAATATGACGAACTCTCTGGTCACCGGCAAATATTCTGCTTCTCGGCGAAGTAGCATCGCGCAGGTGGCGTGGAAGGTGCCCAGTCTTACCGCCCGTTTCTCAAAACCCCCTCCCGATGAGTTATCCAGAAGTCTCTGAACACGTGAACCCATTTCGCGAGCAGCTTTGTTTGTAAAAGTAACCGCCAGAATTTTTCCGGGATCAGTTAATAGATCGCAAATGAGGTAAGCAATGCGGTGTGAGAGCACGCGTGTCTTCCCCGAACCTGGACCAGCCAGGACAAGAATGGGTCCGGGGGGCGAGGATACAGCTTGACGCTGTTGGGGATTGAGGTGTTCAAGAGTCTGCATAATCAACTTGCCGAGCGAGCGGAGGTGATTCTAATTGGAGGTACGTGGCACGGCAAGATGTTCAATCGGATGTGTTGCTCCAGATGCATCAGCGGGTGCGAAGATGGGTCATGGGGTCAATGTGTGTGCGGACCAATATCAATGGTCTCGTCACCCCCGAGTACTCCCGAGAGGGGTTCGGCGTAAAGGTCCATGACCTTGCAGTCTGAAAAATATGGAAAATCGAAATGTACATCATCGCCGGCTTTCTTTCCTGGAATGGGAAGCAGCCTGGCTGTAAGTGGTTTATGGTGACGAAGACCCAAGGCACCAAGATCAATCAGTAGCGTTGCGATCGTCCCTGGGGTCACGTCACCGGCCAGGGGGATCGTATCCAAG
>JBGUDT010000019.1:0-6445 GCA_041821665.1 Anaerolineales bacterium | reverse complement strand
TCGGTTGCGGATGTCGGCGACAGAGGCAGCGTCCTGTGTGGCTGTAATGGCGAGGTCGGCTGCTTCGGTAGCGATGGCAAGGGATGGTGTTCCCGTGCGGTGATACGCGGCAGGGAAAAACGGCACGCCTGCAGGGACATTTACGAGTGCGGCAAATCGCAGGTTTGTGAAGCCGTCCGGGGAAATGGAAGAGACCTTGTGTATTACCTCGGCACAAGCTCGAGCCGCGGACAGGGAGAGCCCGCTTTCTGGATCCGCATAGATCGCCGATGTGAAGACGTTTTGCGTCGCTGCAAGCATGTCGGGAATCGTTAGAAAACCATCGAGGTCATGTGGAAGGGCTGGCCCAACGGCAGCATAGTCAATTTCGTGCACGAATGCCTCGGCTTCTAGATTGCTTGCCAGCTCTACGCGGCTCCCGGGCTGAACGGGGTTCGACATCTCTGCTGGCGGGGGCGTTGCCACGCGCATTGTTTGCACATCATAACCCGCACTTATCAGCTTCTTTCGGCAATCATGAAGACATTTTGAAATGGCCTTAAAAGCCTGGGGATCAAATGGCCACCCCGGATCAAAAAAACCTGTGATCGAGCGTATCTTCATAATCCTCCTCGCTGGCGGACAGTTTCAAACAGGAAAATGGCGGTTGCGACTCCTGCATTAAGCGAATCGATGTCCCCTGGCATCGGGATGCAGGTTTGCCCGTTGCAAATGGATTGAATTGCGGGATCGATTCCGTGAGATTCGCTTCCAATTACCAATGCGAAAGGTTCTCGCCAATCGACTTCGTAGTATGGCAAACCCTGCCTGGATGCTGCTGCCCATAGTTGTAAGTGCGCAAGTCGCTCGCGAATCTCTGCGGCTGTGATGGAAAAAATCGGGAGTCTGAGCTGTGCGCCCATGGCTCCGCGCACAACCTTGGGATTGTAGGTATCTACGGTGCCTTTTGTATAGAGCACGGCTTCGATACCGGCGGCAAGTGCAGTTCTGAGGATTGTGCCGAAGTTGCCAGGGTCGGATAAGCGATCTACAACCAGAGCAGAAGTCTTCGGTGTGAACAAGGTCACTTCCAACTGCGGGACAACTGCCAGCATGTGTGATGGGCTTTCTGCTGAGGAGCAGGCGGTCATGACGTTGTCTGAGACGAGTTGGACATCAGCTCCCAATCTCGCCAGCGAATTAAGGACACTGCGTTCATCCCGTGATAGCGCCTCGACGTGTAGAGCGTATTTCACCGGTGTTTGGGTGATAACGATCTCTTGCATCAGACGCCGACCCTCGAGGACAAATAGCCCTTCGGATGTACGCGCCTTCCGCATTGTTTGCAGCGCACGGATTTGTTTTACCAGGGAATTCGCGGTTGATGTGATCATGCAGTAGTTCTATTCTTCATTGATCGCCCCAGTGCTTCTTGAAAGATTCTTGAAACACATCCACGGTCGGCACGTCGATAAGTGTAATACTGATTTCTCTCAAGGATGTAGCGCCATGGGATTTTACGTATTGATTAATTGCCTCGAGTATTACATCAGCGCCACGCCCTTTTGAAAAACCAAAGATGCCGGTTGAAATCGCAGGCAGGGAGATTTTGGCTAAATCCAGTTGATCCGCTGCTTTGAGCGCGGTTTGAACAGCTATTTTAAATTTTCTGTCTTCGTCACCTTCGCCCCAAACTGGTCCATCAATGTGGATGATGTGATCGCATGGCAGGCTCCCGGCGGTGGTGATCGCAAACCCCCCGCTTGAGACAGGTCCATTCTCTTTCACCCACTGTGTGCTCTCAGTCTGGATCTCGACGCCGCCTCGCCGAACGATGGCCCCGGCGACACCACCACCATGTACAAGCTGTGCGTTTGCCGCGTTTACAATCGCATCGACGCGTTCTTCGGTAAGGTCACCGTGCACCAGGTGAATTATCTGGTCGTGATCTGTGATGTGTTCGGCAACCACGTTTCCCATCGTACGTTGTCCCGGATCTTGTTTTGGCGATTGTATCATCGGTCCTGTGTGCAATATTGACTTGACTCATAGCTCGAGGCAAGTCGAAAAGAGCATGGTTTTTCTTGTATAGAAAGCAGATCAAGTTGAAAAACGAAGACTTGCTGGATAGAAAAAAACCTGGAAGCATTTCGTTCCCAGGTTCTCTGAGTGGCCATTGTTGTGGTATGCAATGTTTAGTTTACGACAGCTTTCGTAACAGCAGTAAATGCCTTTGGATCACGGACAGCTAGATCGGCGAGCATTTTGCGATTGAGTTGAATGTCTGCCTGTTTTAACCCATACACAAGCTGGCTGTAGGTTGTGTCGTTCTGGCGTGCGGCGGCATTGATTCGAGCAATCCACAAACGACGCAGGTCGCGTTTCCGAGTCCGTCGATCTCGATAGGCGTACCACAGGCTCTTCAACATGGCTTCGTTGGCTCGGCGGAAGAGATTGTTGCGCGTGCCGTACATCCCTTTAGTGAGCTTTAATACTTTCTTATGTCGTTTGCGGGTTATTGTCCCGCCCTTAACTCGTGTCATGTTTTACGCTCCTGTGATCCCCTGGGCGCCGATGTTTCGAGAACATCCGTTGCATACACCCAACGGTCACAACCATTATGTTTATTACTTAGAAGCCCCACCCGACCTGGCGTTGGGGTTCGCCTTATATTTCTTCATATAGGGTGCAAGCCGTTTGACTCGTTTCTGGATACCGGTCCCTTTTACGGGCACCATCTCATCAAACTTGTACTTCGCACGCTTGTGTTTCTTGCGGCGCAGATGGCTTTTGCCGCCTTTTGTCCGAACGAGCTTGCCCGACCCGGTGAGACGGAAGCGCTTTGCGGTCGCTTTGTGGGTTTTTAGCTTGTACTTCCCTTTTTTCTTTGCTTTCTTTGCCACGATCTAACTCCTAAAACCTTCATCTATTCCCATGATGTTATTTTGCTTGAGTCAGTCCCGTGGACGGTCAAGCTGTCCGCGAGGTCGTCTTTCTGGTCTTCGATTATTAATCGCCCGAACGATTACTGTGTCTTCAGCGGCGCCAGGGTCATGAGCATCGTGCGCCCTTCCATCATTGGGGCTTGTTCGATGGTGCTCAGATCCGACAACTCTTCCGCGATTTGCCTTAGATCCTCGAGCGCAATCTCCGGGTACTGAATTTCGCGCCCACGAAATCGGATCCTTACTCGTACCTTCTTGCCTTCCGTCAACCATCGCCGCGCGTCACGTACTTTGAAAGAGCGGTGATGGGGTGAAGTTTTTGGACGCATCCGGACTTCTTTTATTTCAACTTTGGTCTGGGCTCTCCGGGCTTCACGATCTTTTTTCGCCTTCTCGTAGAGGAATTTTCCATAGTCGAGCACTCTACATACGGGCGGATCGGAATTCGGGGCTACTTCGACAAGGTCGAGGTCGGCCTTTCTTGCGATGTCCTGTGCTTCTTCGATGGGTACCACGCCAACATTGTTCCCGTCGGGACCGATGAGGCGCACCTCGCGAGCGCGAATGTCTGAGTTTATTCTAAATTCTGATGAGCTGATCTTGCACTCCTCCTATTATTGCGCGTCGACCGCTCGACACACATACGAGCGGTCTTAAGACGGCCGGATGATACCATGAGAATCAAGGAGTCGTCAATCAACAAGCAGTCAAACTCGGCGAGCTTTAAACGGGATAGCGTTTTCTTATAGAGCCGGTGTATTGACTGGCTGCGTGCGCATTTGGCGTTCGCTGAGTTACCCTTTCTCGGATGGATGGAATTTCACGGCCTGTGCGACCTCTTGTGTGAATCTAATTGGTTCATCGAGGCGCGACAACTCCTTCTACCGACAACGCGTATGCATTCGGAATTTGTGGCGTGACGTTCCTGAATGGATGGTCAAGCGCCGACGGTGCCCTTATGCCTACGTCGGTGCGCAAGCGTCGCCTTGCCAGCAGCGGTGTGCCGATGTCGACGCCGCGGGGAGGCAGCATGCCGGGGGGACCCCAGTAGCCGGCGTTGCCAAGCAGCCAGGTTTCGAGCGTAACGCGATCGATTCCCAGGGGGGCGAGCACGCTGTCAACGGCACGAAGCAGCAGTTCGGTATAGGCGGTGCGGTCGTAGGGAATAGGGCCCTCGATCGTCTCCCAGGCGAGCGCTTTTTCGGGGCCGGGCACCAACAGAAAATTCAATCGTTCGCCGGGATGCAGTTCTACGCCGTTTGATGCGAGCTGCTGAGCCACGCGGGCGGCCGCGGTGCGAACGGTATATTCCTCAGGGCGGCGCGAGAGACGGTTTGTGACCACGAGCTGCCGAGCGGGTACCTCGCCAGCCCGCAGACCTCGCAGCCGTTCTCCGGCGTACGCGATGGCCTGTGGGATGGCGGCGCGAAAACCGGCGGCGTCACGACCGTCGGAGAGAATCTCGAGCATCCCCAACTGGGTTTCCTTGATGAAATCGGGTGTGTCCCGGCGCCGCGCCTCGATGCCGCGGATTTTGAGCGATCCGTCCTCGTATGCGCCGAAGTAGCGGTTGGCTACCGCCACGCGCGGCTCGGTGCGTGATGGGAGGAACGCCAGCCAGCGGTAGATCCCCTCCAGCCCGATCTGCAGGCCGGTATGTTGATGGATCTCGTCCAGCAGGGCCTCATAGTCGGGGCGGTTTGCGGCACCGGGTTTGTGAATCCAGAGACCGTCTACGTAGATGTGCAGCACGCGGAACCCGCGCGCCTCGACCAACTCCTTGGTCTGGAGCAGAGCCTCACGCCCGTAGGCGTTCACCGCCTCGTGGGCCTCGATGCGCCCGAAGCGGGCGTTTTTGTAGCCGAGGTAACCGAAGCAAGTGACGAGCAGCCATTTGTGTGCCGAGTACCGCCGGCGGTAGGCCTCCACTCGGGGATCGTCCTGCGGCAGTTCGCGAATGAGAGATTTGTAGCGGCCCCGCTTTTTGAGCAGCGGCGCCAGTGTCTCGGGGACGAGCCCCTGACGGTGGCGGCAGATGTGGGTCTCTAGTTCGGGGATCATCTCGCCTTCGCAGCAGTTTGCTCCGACGGTTTCGGGGGACACGTTAAAGTTGACCATGATGCTGGGATACATCGCGGTGAAATCGAGTTCGGCTACGTGCTCGTGGAGACCTGCGATGGGGGTGTAGACCAGACCGCCCTTGTCGGCTGTCAACAGGTCGTTTCCTGTTTTAAGCGCCTCGGGCTCGCGTTTTTGCCACGGGATGAGCACCCCGCGGCGCAGGGCGGTGGCGACCTGCATGGCGCTGATTCCGGTTCCGGTCGAAACACGCGCCACAGTTTGCGGTGGAAGTCCCGTGAGGCGCGCAATTTCGAGGATGCCATCGATGCCATAATCGTTGGCCAGGAACGCGTTCTGGCGGTCGAGGTGCCAGCGTCCGTAAAGCAGGTGCTGTTCGTTGCGGAAGACGACGCGCCCGTAAGAGAAGTAGGAGGAGGCCGACTTGCGCAGCACGCGCTGGGCCCCGTCGCGGTTGAGCTGCAGGGGAATGCCATAATGCCGGGCGAGTTCGAGCAGGCGCGGCAGGATGTAGTTGTCGCCATAGGTACTTATAAGCACGTCGGGGTCGTAGTGCTTGATCAGGTGCCTTACGTCGAGCACGAGCTGGCGGCTGCGGGCGCGCGGAAAACGCAGGGATTGTCCCTCGATCTCAACCAGGAGATCGCCGCGATGACCGCGGGATGGATCGCGCATCTCGCCTTCCAGCCGCAGCGTCATCGTGCGCAGGGGCGGAAGCGCATAGTCGATCTCCCAGGGAGAGTCGAGCGCTTCGATGCGGCGTATGCGCCCGTCTTGTTGGTCTACGGCGCAGTAGGCCAGTGGAAATATTTTCCGCGCCAGCGCGTAGCGCTGCGGCAGGGGGATGTCGGCGTCGTAATAGGTCAGGCGGGGGTATTCGCTCGACACCTGGCGGAACAGCCGCGGCAGCGCGCCGGGAATTTGCACGCCAACTTCGAGCACTTCCTGGGGGCGGTCCAGGAAGAGGTCGATGCGTTCCGTGCGCTGAAGGGTCACGGGCGCGCGGCGTGCCCGCAGCATGCGGCAGACAGCACGGAGTTGCTCGCGAGGACCCTGGACGTAGAAGGCCGGCGCAAATTCATCGCGCAATTGGTGAGTCTTTCCATCGGCGTCGATCATCCAGACGGTCATCCCATCCTTTGATGGATAGGCATCGAACAGCCAGGCAAAGTGCGTGGTCATGTGGGGGTATCTGGAGGTGGTGTTTGGATGCTGCGAAGGATGTCAATCTCCTGTCGGAGGCGCATGACCTGTTTGTGCTGCTCGACGAGCATGGCCAACAGCATGATTTCGAAGGGCAGCAGGTGCGAGGCATAAGCTGCAGCCGCCAGATGCCGGCGCGAGGAGCCCAGTAGATCATCGAGGGCGAGTTGATCCTCACGGCGCAGGGCGCGGCGGAAGCGCGCTAATGACTGCTGCTCCTGGAGAAAAGCCTGAGTAAT
>JBGUDT010000018.1:0-44342 GCA_041821665.1 Anaerolineales bacterium | reverse complement strand
GTTCGGTATTGAAGGTGATGCAGCCTTAAGTAAGGAATTCATGCTGGTGGTATCGAAGATGATCGAGACCATCTTCCTTGGGATGATGGCTACTTTCTTCGGTATCATCTTCGCACTCCCGATCAGCTTCCTGGCAGCACGCAATCTCATGTCGGCGAATTGGTTTACGCTGGGGGTCTACTATTTCGTTCGGACGATCCTGAATGTCGTCCGGTCTATCGAGCCGCTGATCTGGGCCGTGATCGCGGTGGCCGTCGTGGGGTTGGGACCATTCGCGGGTATTGTTGCACTCACGCTGCATTCTATTGCCGCTTTGGGCAAGCTGTACTCGGAAGCCATCGAATCGATCGACCGGGGTCCTATCGAGGCAATCCACGCCACGGGTGCGACCTGGTTACAGACAGTTGTCTACGCCGTAGTCCCACAGATCACCCCCCCATTTGTCTCGTTCACAATTTACAGATGGGATATTAACATTCGCATGTCCACCATCATCGGTCTTGTGGGTGGCGGCGGTATCGGCTTCCTGCTCATTCAATGGATGCGATTGTTGGATTTCAAGGCTGCCGGTCTTGCCGTGTGGTTCATCGTAATTACGGTTACGACACTCGATTTCGTCAGTGCAGAAATTCGCCGACGATTCGTCTAAAGTGGTTTAAGGAAGGTACGTGGATAAGTTATCCTCGCCCGTGTTGTTGTTGAATGCAAATTACGAACCACTGAATGTTTGCGCGACACGTCGAGCCATCTCGCTCTATCTCTCAGGTAAGGCGGAGATGCTGCTCAACGGGCGAGGGTACATCTACACAGTCCGAGAAGCCCTCCCCCAACCCTCTGTGATCCGCTTGGGATATATGATCAAACGGCCAAGACCACGCGTCCGCCTAACCAAGAAGGAGATTTTCCGGAGGGATGGTTTTACCTGCCAATACTGTGGAAAATCATATAAACATCTGACCATCGACCACGTTATTCCGCGTCACCTTGGTGGAGTTCATGAGTGGAGCAACCTCGTAACGGCTTGTCCTCAGTGCAATATGAAAAAAGGCGGAAGAATGCTCCACAAGGTAAATATGAGCTTGCGGCGTAAGCCTGAGGAACCTAGGGCGACCGCAAACTACTTGTATGGCAATTATCTTGTGAAGTACGAGGAGTGGGAACCATTCCTAACCGGTTGGTGACGGATTAGATTAAATAGATTCTAGCAAGGCACACAATCCCCCGGACACCGTACTGTGTCCACCCGATAAAATCGGAATCGGAGCGTTTGCGACTTCAATGGCAAGCGCTCTTATTTTTTCATCCTGGATTTGATCGACCCATCCTAAATCCAGGGCAAAACGAACCTCATCTGGGGGCCATAAGCCTGTCGCAGCCATCCACACTCTTGTATCCCAGAACACACCGTCAACAATTGATGCGAGGCGTGCTACAAACTCTTCGGGTCCCAAATCAACTATCATCTGACCGATGAAGGATTGCACTTCTCCATGAGCCATTCGCTGGCTCGATATCATCCCTCGTTCCTCGGAAAATACACGACACCAGATCTGGGTTTTGCGCTCGAGTTCTACCCACGCGTAGGAAGGAACCCGCCCAATAAGTGCTATGCTGGATGCCGGTGTACGCAGGATACCTCTCACCGCGTCTACACGAGAGAGCGCCCCAACCGGAGCATCCTCGAGGTATGCGCTTAGTGCAGTCCCGAGGTTGGGATGACGCTTTATCATCAAGAGGTCCAGGGGTGTATCGATGTCAAGCCTGGTCATGGCTTGAGGTGAGGCAGCCTCCACATCAACTCCCCCTTCATGCGCCAGGACCCAACCGAGGGGATTGTCCGTTGGGATTCTCTCTGTAATTTCCAGGATGGGTTTGACGTCGTTAAGAATCATCCAATCTGTAGAGTGATAATTATTTACATATGCGTAAGGGCTTGAGGCGCTCAACGCTCTTCTGTAAGTTTCATCGAGGAAACCCGTTGAAATCAATGGGGCTGATCCACCACCAAAATAGGCTAGCGCTGACAGCTTGTGCTTTTCTATGATTTCAACCAGCGCATGTCCAAAGTGGAATGGATGAGTGTCCAATTTGATTGTGCGTAATCCCAAAGTTGAGAATATCTCCTCGTCACGAGCATCCCCAAAAACGCCATATATTGGATCTGCATGCTCAACCTCCCTCAATCGACTCAGGAGATCAATGGCAGCATGCCGCCTGCCTTCTGCAACGAACTTTGTTGCGGGAGAACTGCCGCCTGGAGGCAGCATAATGAGGGTGGGAATTTTCGAATTCACCATGAATGGGCAGAATGTCTATGCGCAGTCCGAGCTTAATAAGGCTCGCTGTTCACATTATGCGACTTCTGTTTCGATAAGTCCTAATGTGCCATCACGACGTCGGTAAAGAACGTTTACATCGTTGTTATTGGCGTTAAGGAAAACGAAGAAATTTGCATGACCAAGCAGGTCCATCTGTTCAATAGCCTCTTG
Organism: Anaerolineales bacterium; assembly: GCA_041821665.1. Classification (GTDB taxonomy): domain Bacteria; phylum Chloroflexota; class Anaerolineae; order Anaerolineales; family E44-bin32; genus E44-bin32. The sequence continues at coordinate 41,853 of JBGUDT010000018.1, read as the reverse complement.
TTCATCCATCGGTAATAACAAGTGTCGCTTCCTCCTCGCTATCCGGGTCTCTTGTTCAATTTCATCCAGTTCCACGTCAGGGATATCAGGAGCGACTTCAGCGGCCGATCGACCATCACCACGAGCTTTCCAACGTCGTCCTTTGTACCGATCAATCTGCCGGTGGAGTTTATCAATGACTAGATCTACAGAGGCAAATATGTCTTCAGATCGATCTTCAGCTCTCAATAACACGCCCTTCCCCAACACTGTGACCTGGGCAACCTGGCGATCTTGCGCACTACGAGCCGATTTTGCGAAGGTCAGATCAACCTTGGCTTCTTCCAATGTGTCGAGATATCGATCTAACTTCCCAACTTTCTTAACGACGTAATCCTGTAATCGTTCACTCAATTCCATATTTTTCACATTGATCTCAACTTGAATGGTCATTGAACCTCCCTTTCTGAGAGATTTGGATATCTTCCGCCATCTTCTGCAAGACCAACTGCGAGTGCGTACATACGTTTTGCACCAGCTTCTTCAGCTGCTTGAGCACATGCAATTGTGGTCGCACCAGTCGTAATAAGATCATCCACAAGGAGGATGTTCTTATCGTGTAAGGCGCTCTTATCGCCTTGAATTGCATCCTGAACATTAACTCTTCTTTGCGTTGGGTTGAGCCCTACTTGCGAACCCGTTTCTCTGATTCGCTTAAGCCCATCTGGCAAGTATTGGAGCCCAAGTTTGCCGGCCACATTGCATGCAATAAGCCCAGCTTGATTATACCCGCGCTGTCTATGCCTTTTCGCACTCAGTGGCACCGGAACCACCAGATGAGCATGCCAGCCTTCACGCCTATAGATATTCGTCAACCACCAAGCCATCACATCCGACAGCTCCTTGTTTGGGCGGTACTTTAAGTGGAGTATGGCCAAAGAAAGTGGAGGTGCGTATTGCGCAAAAACACGGACTTTAAGGCTGATTTCGAGTGAATTACACGCCTCGCAATTGTTTTCGCTTGCGGTAGGCAAACCACATCTTGTACATCTTCTACGCGATACAGGCTGCAGTTTGTGATTGCATGCAGGACACCAAGCAGTGCCCCTCAGGCCACAACCCCCACAGCGCAGAGGGAAGAGTGTCTTGAAACCCATCTCGATCAGGCGCTTTGGCCATCGCAAGATGGGATGAGTCAAGCGCTCAATCACCGGGCGCCTCCCGGCATTAGTATGGATCCGTCGCTGTGCTACCCGCTAAAACAGACCCATCATCGCTGGCGAAGTTATCAATAACAATGCGGCCGGGCCGAGTAGAACTAACAAAATGGATGGGAAGATGAGCAGGGCGATTGGAAAAATCATCTTGATCGGTGCTTTATGCGCCTCTTCTTCCGCCATCTGACGGCGGCGTATTCTCATTTGATCGGCTTGGATACGGAGAACTTTTGCCATGCTTACACCAAGCTGCTCTGACTGGATTACAGCGGCCACGAAACTCGTAAGCTCCCTGACGCCAAGGCGGTCAGCCATATCCCGCAAAGCCTCCCGGCGCAATTTTCCCAGCCGGACTTCTTGAAGTACTCGGCCGAATTCAAGTGCAAGATCGTTTTCCCACTTTTCGTTCACTTTGCCCATCGCAGCGTCAAAGCCTAAACCCGCTTCCACACAAATCGTGAGCAAGTCGAGGGCATCAGGAAGCGCTCTGAATATGGATTTCTGTCGAGCAGATATCCGACCTGATAGCCAGAGCTGGGGAAAGAAGAATCCGATCAGCAAAAAGATGGCTGATAATGCTAATCCCTGGAGCCAATTCCGACTTGTGAGCGCAAACACGAGGAATACCGCTCCACCGAAGAATACCGCGACAACAAAGCGCATAGCGAGGAAGAATGACGGATCCATCTGCATTGGGTTCCCGGCCATCTCAATTTTTAACTTTGTAGATTCGAGCGTAGCCTGAGGTGTAAAACGGGAGGCGATCTCACCAACTTTATTAAAGACTGGGAGGAGAATTCGCTCGTTAAACCCCTGTGACAACTCGATCTCTTCCAACGTCATAGACTCTTCACGAGTGCTATATTCGGCGAGGCGTTCATTGATAGGATCTGAAGCCTGCGGGGAATTGATACCCACGACAACCAAGACGATGGCAAGGATGATGACGAAAATGACGGCACCAATGATTATATACATATCACCTTACTCGCTTCCTGAATATCAGATACGGAGGCAAACCCTCCAATTGTATTCATAAACTCTCACGATGAGACACCTAGTTATTGGTCCGTAATCGTTAGATGTCTATGTCTACGATCTTTTGCGTGATAATAAAACCGGACGTGATCATAATCGCTGCCAGCGCCATTATCGGGACGCCGCAGTTTCGAGTTTCTGGATTGAAGAACTGCATGATGTAGTCCTTATTCAGAATAAATAGCAGTAAAACCAGGACGATGGGTAGAGCAGAGATAACCCAGGCTGTCGCTCGACCTTGTGCAGTTAAGGCCTGAATCTCCCCTTTGATGCGGACGCGTTCTCTGATGGTAAATGTAATCGTATCGAGTATTTCGGCCAGGTTACCACCGACCTCTCGCTGGACGTTTATGGCTGTGATTACTAAGTCTAAGTCTTCACTGGGAATGCGCCTTTGCAGGTGTTCGAGAGCATCCTCCATGGGGATACCAAGTTGCATCTCCTGGACAACACGCCGGAATTCGCCTGAGATTGGGTCTGGGAGTTCTTTGCTAACAGCCTCCATAGACTGGAGCGTAGAGAAACCTGCACGGAGACCGTTTACCATTAGGTTGAGCATATCACCCAATTGATTATCGAAGTTCTTCAGTCGTTTTCCCCGAGCACTATTGACGTAAAACCTTGGAATGAAATAGCCAACTATGGTTGCGATTACGGCGGCAGGAATCGAGCCTCGGGTGATGATGTAAGCGGCGAATCCTGCCAGTAGCATGGAGATAAACCTGGATGCGATGAACTCGGCTGGGCGCAGCTTTAAGTCAGCACGGGCAAGATCCTTTGAGATGCCCTCAAATAAATCACTGCCTTCCCCTAGCTGGTTGAAAAAGTCTGAAATAGCGCTTGTGCCTGCAGTCGCTGTATCCTCTGCTTCGCCGACCGTTGTGGTCGTCGTGCTGCCTTCGATATAACTACCGAGACGCTCTTCGACGATAGATTGCCCCCCCAGGAGGGACGAACCTACACCGACAACCAGGAGCAGCAGTCCAAGACCACCAATGATAAACAGAATTAGATTTGGATCCATGGCTAGTACCCACGCATTCGATCACCTACACCGAATATCGATGCAGGCAGATTAATTCCGGATGCCTCGATCTTATCAATAAATCTTGGCCTGAGACCCGTTGGTCTGAGCCTGCCGATGACTTTCCCGTCTTCTAATCCAGTTTGTTCGAAGACGAAGATGTCCGTCATCGTAATCACATCACCTTCCATCCCCTGGATCTCCGAGACGTGGGTGACTTTCCTTGTGCCATCACGGAGACGTTCAATGTGGATCACTAGCTCCAGGGCGGATGAAATCTGCTCGCGGATCGCCCTTATAGGGAGATCCATGCCAGCCATCAGGGTCATCGTTTCAATACGGGCAAGCGTATCTCGTGGGCTATTCGAGTGTGCAGTTGTCATCGATCCTTCATGACCAGTATTCATGGCCTGAAGCATGTCGAGAGCTTCTTCCGAGCGAATCTCACCGACGATAATTCGATCGGGTCTCATACGCAGGGAGTTGACCACCAGATTCTGGATGGTTACTTCTCCCCTACCTTCAATATTGGGTGGACGTGACTCTAAAGTAACGACATGTTCCTGACGCATTTGGAGCTCAGCGGCATTCTCAATGGTCACAATGCGTTCATCGGTCGGGATGTATTGTGAGAGCACGTTGAGCATCGTTGTTTTTCCCGATCCCGTACCGCCGGAGATAATCATGTTGATTGCGGATATGACGCAGGACTTCATAAACTCCATTGATTCCGGGGTGATCGTACCGTACTCGACTAACTGTTCTACTGTGATCGGGTTTTTTGAAAACTTACGGATGGTGAGCGTCGGGCCAACGAGCGAAATAGGTGGGATGACGGCGTTCACACGCGAACCGTCAGGTAGACGGGCGTCCACGTAAGGGCTAGATTCATCGATACGGCGTCCGAGTGGCGCCACGATCCTATCGATAATGCGCATGAGATGGTCGTCGCTCTCAAACGTAGCAGGCTCTCGGAAGATTTTCCCGGCGCGCTCGATATAGATTTGCTTGGCTCCGTTCACCATGATTTCTGTGATCGATTCGTCTGCGAGCAGCGGTTCTAGTGGTCCTAGACCCAGGATTTCCGCAACAATCTGTTCAAAAAGGCGTCGTCGTTCAGGTCTTGAGAGAACGATCTTCTCTTCACCCAGAATGTTCTCGAAAAGTTCTTCAATTGTCTGCCGAACCTCTGCCGTTTGACTTACGTCCATGGAGGGATCTAGCTCGGCGAGAAGTTTATTCTGCACCCGGGTCTTTAAATCATAATACGTATCACGTTGTGAGCCACCAGGAGGTGCAGCGCGGCGAGCAGACAGACCGCTCAACTGAGAGGTGCTTATGGCTTCCTGTGATCCGCTGTTCCCGCTTGGAACAGGGACGCTTTCCGCTTGTCCCTCTTCAATTCTTTTTAGAAGTGACACTTTGCACGCTCCTTACCGCCCACTGATCTCGAAAAACAAACCAACTACCTCGACAACAGTCTCGATTTCTCTACCAACTCTTCTTCTTCGGGTTCATTAACAGTCAGTAGTCTTTCCTTCAGTGTACCAAGGAGTTCAAAGATACTCTTTCCAGAAGGCTGGCTCTTATCACTCAATAGCAATGGTACGCCTTTATTGATAGAAGCGGATACGGTCTTGTCATCCAACGGGATCATACCGCTCACATTGCATTTGAGGTTTTCAGCTACGGCCTCCGCACTTATGCCAGATTTCCGATCCATCTTGTTAAGAACGAAGAAGATATTTTCCTTAGGAAACTCCAGGATCCCCAGCAAATCGAACAAGAGACGTGCGTCCTTAATCGACGGTATTTCAGGCGTCGCAACAACGACGAGCAGATCAGTGACGTCTAATACGGCAAGTGTGATATCGTCCATCGTTGAGCTTGTATCCACTACGACATATACGAAATCTTCCTTAAGGAATTGAAGTACATCTCTGACTTCGCCCGCGTTGACCTCATCAGCCATCTCGGGTCGGATCGGAGCTGCGAGCACCCGCAATCCTGTTTGATGGCGCAGGAGTACTTCTTCAACGACTTCACTTTCCAATTCATTCGCACGACTGGCCAAGTCTATAAAGCTCGTCTTGGCTTGCAGATTGAGGGATACAGCAATGTCTCCAAATTGGAGGGCAGCATCGACGAGTACCGTCGGGGTGTCCACTGTATCTAAGCCCACGGCTATATTTGTAGCCAGCATCGAACATCCTACCCCGCCTTTCGCACTATAGATGGTGATAATTTTGCCCTGGCTTCGTAGGGGGCCGGTGTAACCGATTCCAGGAACCGGCGACATCGACTGAGGTGCGGGCTGTCCTAACTTTTGTTTTTGCTCCTTTGCAAAAATTGAGAGCGAACGGATTGTGGATATCAGCTCGTCTCCGGATGGTGGCTTGGCGATGAAGTCTCTCGCTCCAGCGCGCATCGCCTTTCTGACATAATCCGCATCGCTTTGCACTGAAAGCATCACGATCTGTGCAAAGGGTACATCACGCAGCATAGCTTCAGTCGCAGAGATGCCATCCATATCAGGCATATTGATGTCCATGATGACGACTTCCGGCTCAGTCTCCCGAGCCATATCAAGGGCTTCAATGCCTGTACGGGCTGCACCTACGACCACTACATCAGATTCAAACTGAAGAAGTTTCCGTATATTTTCTCTTGTCTCCGCGATATCGTCGACAATGAGTACGCGGATAAGATCCTCCGCGTGATCTTCTTCCATTCACATTTCTCCTGCGCCCGCCAATGCTACTGGCTAGGCGGTGCCTGCGGTTCGTCGTTCGGCAGTTGAGGTTCAATGAGTTCATTCAAGCTGGGCTCAAGTGTGTACGGGAGTTTTGGAGGTATGGTGACATCATAGAATTCCACCAGGTAATCCAGAGTGACGCTCGTTGTCTCTATGATCTCGGCATCATTCGGTGCTCGCAAAGTCAACGTGATATCTGCACCAACTTTGATCGCCCAGTTCAACACTAACGCATCCTGTGGCGTCACGATGAGCGTTACGATATCTGGCGGTTCAGGTCCAGAAATATTATCTCCTGGAGCAGGCTGCCCCGTGGGCGCCCCAACGCCCTCCTCCGGCGCGGGCACAATCGCCGCTGCAACCTCGTCCACTAGCGAGAAAGTTCCCACATGAAGAACCTGTGCATTCTCGACGATCCTCTGCGTTACGACTCGGGGACGCTGGGATTCTTGCGGAACCAAGTGGAACGGTTGACCAAGTTCTTCATCAACTTCCACCTTCCCGACGAACGCCAGAGAACCTCCCTCACCACCTTCAACCGCGCCAACACCACCCGTGATCGAAGGTGCCGGAAACTCCTCTGTGCCCCCAGAGGCTGTCAGGATAGTTGCCATATTGGGGAGCACCGACTGGAAATCGGTGTCTACATCAATCATAAGTAGACTAAAAAGTACATCGATTTGATCTCCGTCTCGAAGGGCATATGCGACACCGGATAATCGACTCATCGGAATAGCGATGGCAGTGTATCCGGCTGGAATGGCAAGAGATGCATCCGAGCCCGAAGAAAGTAGATCTCCGGTCTCACTTGTTACCATCTCTTCTGTGATAGGCACGCCACGCCCAATGTCCAGCCTCGCAATCATCCCAACAACCCTGGACTTGATGCCTTCCTCGTCTGGGCCGCTGATCATGGTCTCGACGACCATATTTGCCGGCATCCGGGACATAATCACTCCATCAGGAGGGATCAACGAACCTCTTCCGATATCCTGCGCAGCAATAGCGACAAGTACGAGGTCAGAAGGCATCCCTTCTGGAGTTGGCTCTGCCTCACCTCCCCCACCTCCTAGACCTCCACTTACCACCAGGTAGGCAGCCACGGCTCCTAACAATAAAATCATCGCAAACAGTATTAGTACACGAGGACGGCGCATGAGGCCTCCTTAAAATATTGGATATTACGCGTATCGTTTCTTTAATGCGCGTATCTTACTCTCATGACTCGAAAAGTCAAGCAATGCTAAATTTATCATAGGTGAGCCGGTTTCCTCACTTACATTTCCCTTACACAAGGAGCCCTATCGTGGATAGGGCTCCCGCGTGATTAGCGGAAAAGTAATGATCCCCCATCACCCGGCCAATCAAATGCTAGATGTTGTTAATGATGTTGCTGAACACGTTGCCAATGGCCGGTCCGAGCAACGCAAGAATGACGATTACGACGATCGCTACTAAAACGAGAATTAACGCGTACTCTACTAGGCCCTGGCCCTTCTCTTTCGGTGCATACAGCATCTTCTCTCACCACCTTTCTGTCTCAATATTGCCTGTTTTTTGTTACAAGCGTTGATATTATAGACATTGCCCAGTGAAACTTCAATAGGACGGATATCCATGGGAATCCAGTACCACAGTCGTATGCAAGCTTTATACCGAAAATTTGGAGAATTGCATCCTACTCACCAGTAGGAATTGATAAGGCAACCCGAGTGCCCTCACCTGCGCTGCTGTTGATATCTAAGGTGCCTTCAAACAGTTCAACTTGTTTCTCAAGACGGCTGAGCCCCTTATCGGGATTTTCTTCAGACGAAAGGGTTTCGGGATCGAAACCTTCCCCATTGTCCTCCACGGTTACTTTTAATAAGTTATCACCCATGTCTATTAAGACTTTCGCCTGTGTAGCTTTTGCATGTTCACGAATATTCGCAAGAAGTTCTTGTACCGAACGAAAAGCCATGACCTCCCGGTGGGACTCAAGCCTACGTTCCGTGCCTGTAACGGTAACGCTGGTATCTAGCCCCGCTTTCTCCTTGAGCGCCTCAACATAACGACGAATCGTCGGTACCAGCCCGAGATCATCCAGCATCATCGGGCGAAGATCAAAGATAAAATCTCGTACATTCGCAAAACTGGAGGTTGCTGCTTCCTTCAAGTTTTCGAGTTCTTCTCGAGCCTTCTCCTGGTCTTTATCAAATAGACGAACTGCGATCTCGGTCTGGAGAATAAAATTGGAAAGAACCTGTGCAGGTCCATCATGAATCTGCCGCGATATCTTCCGGCGTTCCTCTTCCTGCGCCTGGATAACCCTCTCCAAACTTGATTCGGTGGTTTGTTCTTCTTCCTCGATCTCAATAACCGGACGGCCTTCGAGAAGCTCCAGCGTTTTGGTCATGAAATCAGAACTGCGTTCTAAATGAGCTTTGTCGCTTTCGAGCTTTTCAAGCTGGCCGCGCATCGTGAAAAGTCGCTGTTGGGCGTCCTGCACGGCTTCATAGTTAGTGCGAATATCTTCTCTCGGCACCGTATCGAAGTGTGCCTGCATCTGATGGACGCGAGCCGTAGCATCGGCGTTCCGCTGAGTGAGCTTCTCAACCTCTCCCTGGCTCTGTTCGACCAGGAGTGTGATTTCCGTGAGCTCACGACTCATCTTCTCAAACTTGACGTGTGTCTCTTCTAGGAAAAGGTCAACGGGATTTGCTTCGATGCTATCTTCATTCTCTGTCATATTTATGGAAACCTATTTGCGGGTATCTTGCAGACGAACCCATCCGTGCCTGAGGGCATACACAGCGGCTTGAGTCCTATCTTCGACATCTAATTTATGCAGGATCGCCGTCATGTGGTTCTTTACTGTTTGATGGCTTATCCCCAATCTTGATGCAATCTCTTTATTACTCATCCCCCTGGTAACATACTGCAGTATTTCCATTTCTCGTGGCGATAATGGGGTAAAGGCCTCAACATCCCCTTCTAAGTGGGGCCTGCGAACGGTTTCAACGCCTCGGGAAAGCCATTCTTCCAAACCCTCGGAATCATAAACCTGATCTCCCACCACATAAAAACCACGAGCTACATGGCGGACGATGTCCACGAGCTTCCCTGCCTCTACGTCTTTAGAACAGTAGGCTGCCGCTCCCGCACTGAAAGCGTGCAACACTTGTTCGACATCATCATATGCAGTCAAGAGGACTACCGAGGTGTCCAATCGTTCTGCAACAATCTGGCGCGTGACCTGCATTCCGTTCATATTGGGAAGGTTGACATCGATAAGCGCCACTCGCGGCCTGAGCTCGCGAACAAGCTGCAACGCTTGATCTCCTGTGATACCTTCCGCAAGGACATCCATGTCTTCTTCAGCGTCGATGATGCTCCGGACGCCTTCTCTGAAGAGAGGATGGTCATCAACGATAACAACCGCAAATTTTTCCATACGTTTCGCCTCGCTTGTGCCAGCGGCGAGTATAGCATACTCAATCCACTAGCGGCAACAAGTCAATTTGCCAGCGGTAGATGTGCATATTTTCCCCACCTGCTTCTGGACTGTATACCCCAAGTGTTGAAAATATCTCGTCACCATGCTCTATTAATTTCGGGTACCAACCCGGGAATGTTATGAGATAGGAGGCTTCCTTGGCATACAGGAATTCAGCCAGGGCGTCCTCATCTCGGATGAAGGGAATGACCTCAGGAGAGATCAAGCCAGCTAGATCTATAATATGACGATCACCGTAATACCCAAGCGCGCCAATATCGTGACCGGCGATAAGAGCCTCATAGGGAGTGTTCGCCTCAATCCATTTCGCGGCGGCAACCATCTCCGTCTCAATAATCGCCACATCTCGAACATATGCCCTTCCGCCTATGACCCAGAAAATGACCAACACAACGCCAATACTAATCGCCCATGTACGGGAAATTGGGCGCCAGATCGACTGATTTCGAAATCGATCGCCCAGTATCGCGAATCCCTCAAGACCAAGGACAATCACTGCCGGGATTACGGGCATGGCATACCTGCCATGTTGATAGGTAACCGGTAAACGGTACGCATATAAAAGCAGATAAGTCAGGATCCATAAGAGCGGCGCAATCCGCCCCCAGGAGCGAGTTCTAACCACATCGACCGCTAATGCAACGATGCCAGGCAGGAGCAGTATCCCCACCCCTACGAGCGGCATCTGTACTTGATCAAGAATTCGCATCCACAAAGGAATCTCACTTAACACCGCATATTCCGCCTGCTTAGCGTAAAAAGTATTCGGCCAGATAGAGCCGCTGATCGCCAGATTGAAGAACAGATAAGGGAGTACAACGGCAAGCAGACCACCGGTGAGCAGAAGTCCTTGCCGGATGACTTTTTTCCATTCAGGATAATGGCGGAAGATCAAGATCCAAATTGCTGGCAGTACGAGTAACAACGCATCGGGACGGATCCAAATCCCGACACCGATGAACGCCCCTATTAGCAGGAAATTCCCTGAGTCCCGATCCATCTGCATGAGCACAAATGCCGCCAGGAGAGCAATAGCGAGAGTCTCCATTCCTGAAAGCGCCGCCCACACCAGGTGCCATTCCAATAAGATGATCAAACCGATAATTGCAAACCATCTAGGAAAATGCGGCAAACGAAGTCTCAGCCACGCATAGCAAACGTATGCCAGGCAGAGGAGCATGCTGAATCCGAGAAAGTAAGTCCAAGGGAACGGGGATATGCCAATGACATAACCAATAGCTAAAATAGCGCTCCACAGTGGAGCGGTTGAGCCTCCACTTGGAATACCAGGGATAAAGGACCATTCTGTATGCTGTATAAGATTCCTCGCATACGTCTGGTGAATCCAGGCATCATCGAGTGGGAAACCGGGACCTTCAGCCGTCGAGCTCCAAACGATGTAGCTGCCCAGAGATAGGATCGCAACGGCGATCAGAACACAAAAGATCAGGAATTGGTCCCGTCGTTTATTGCTCATGATCCGTATTCCCATTCACGCGTAAAATCCATATAGGGTTGCCGGAGGCATCCGACCCCTGAGCTGCTAATTCAAGCCAGGGTGCCACTTGTGGATTCTCATATAGGCGAGCAAGACCCTCTGGTCGATTCGAATCCAAAATAACCCACCTGATTTCGTATCTCGTCACGACCTCCTTCAAAGTGTCTTCATCACCATTTGGGATGACGATCGCCCGGCGTCCCGTGGCGACAAAAAAACCGGGCGGATTGTTAACTGCTACTGGCTCATTCATGGTGGCAATCGAGTTCATCTTCAACCCAACTTGCTCGTAAGTCTCATAGGCATTATTCCAACTTGGAGAAGTGAAATCACCCCCAATAACCCGTGTCGTGAACACGACAATCGTGATCGCCGCAGCCATGAGAACCATCGCCGCACCAAACATTCGGCTTGCCCGAGGGATTTCCCAATTACGTTTCGCACTTCCCCATTTCACAGCAACGCCCAATCCAACAGGTGCGAGAGACCACAAGACAGGCATGAGAGCCGAGCTGGAATGAAAGAAACCACCGTACGCACCGGCGAAGGGGAAAATGATGCTCATCACGAGGAAGATAGTGAGGAGGTATATCGCCGAGATCCTGACGAGGATGGTGCTCCTAAAGCGGTATCCTCCCAGGAGGATAAAGGGCCAGAGAAAAACAAGCCCATTCTCGGCGATCAACCTCTTAATATTTGTAGATGCAGCTTCAAACCTGATACCGAAAAGATCGACTATCCCGACGTCGAACCACCTTTGGAATGTCAGGGTTCGGGCCGGGTAGGTAAATAGCTCGTTATAGGATGTAATCCAAAGCGTACGCACCGATCCTGGAGGTGTAATTGTTCCTAATGCAATGAGGTTTCGAATCCACCAAGGCATCATCACTACGCCCAATCCAATGAGCAGGCGAAAGAAGTTGGATACCCTATCCTTCCCCCCAATAAGGATTGCCGCCGAAGCCGGGACGAGTAGAAGAATTCCATCAGCCCGAGCCAAATACCCAAGACCAACCAGGATACCTGCAAGTATCCAATAGCGCGGCTTCTGGCTTTTCACAGCTATGGATGACAGCCAAAATACGCCAGTTCCAAGTATTGCGAAGAGCACAAACATATCTGTCGTTAGGAAGTAGGGGAGGAAAAATCCTGGGAAGATGGCTAACAACCCCGAGATAAACGCGAGCCGCTCACTCCTATGCAGCCAATATGCTATCCCCCCCGTAAGAACGGGTAAAAAAGCTGTAAGCAGGAGAAAGGGCGCTTGGGCGGCTCTAAAACTGTTGCCAAGGATGGACATGAATCCTGCTGAGAGGATTGATGTAAGAGGCATCCAATATTGATTTGAGGGGTGAGTGATACTGAGTGGATCTGAGAGGTAATTCCAGATAAAAGGTTCATTAAACCCGGCATGCTCCGCTAATTGCCTTCCTACTGCAAAGTAATAATCGGCATCCATGTAGCCTGGTGAAGCAACAAATACCGAGCCGAGCAATGCAGCCGCGAGCCCGAGCAGGAATAGAATCAACAACTTTTTGACAGGCATAAGTCCGCTTAGCTCACCCAAATTGCTTTCTTCTGAGTTTGTAAATCTGAACTACAAAACGAATTCGAACTGCAATCCTCTCTCGGATATGTATATATATGAACTTCTTAAACCTGGTTTATACGCGGTGCGCTCGTATTCCACCATCGCGCCCAAAGCATTCCTATCATAATGAAGAATGCAAAAGGAACATGCATGATCGAATGCTCTTGATATCCATCCACAGTAAGTATGAAGAGCAGCCATAGTGTGATCATCAAGAAAATAAGCGTAAGCCAGATAACAAATGTTCCCGTTTTGCCCCAGCGATATTGGATCGTGCCAAAGACAATGCACAAGGAAGGGAAGAGGATAAGATAGTTCGTTGTCCCCGATCGAAAAAATAGCAGGATAGAGATGACCAAAGTTATGCCCGCTGTCCATTGAAACCAGCGGTCACTTTTTCCCATCGACTGCGCCCATTCATAAAAAAGATAAATTAGGAGAAGGCCTGAGATAACTAAAGTCACCTGATGAGTGAATCGAGGGACGATTCCAGCAAGATACGAGACAGGGGAAACCAGGATAGTATATTGTGAGTATGCGAATACACGCTGCAGCCATTGGAGAGGCCAATCGGGCATCAGTAGAAGCGTGCCGACGATGAGTACTGCAATCGTTCCCAATAGCCATGCAGCAACCTTAATCCTTTTTCGATGGAGTGCCCAAATGAGGACGAATGGGATCAAGAGATAGACCAGCTGGGGCTTTATAATCGCGAGACCAAGGAGAACCCCCGCAAGCGCATCACTTTTTGACTTGATTGCAAGCAAGCTGCCAGCGATGAGCAAAGCGCCCAACACTGTTATCTGTCCTAGAATAACGGAGCGAAATCCGTGATACCAGAATACAGAAAATAGGATGAGCAGCACAAATGTTGGGACTGATGGTTTCCAACCTGCGATGCGGATACTCAAAATCGCCAGCACAACGAGACCAATCTCAAGGAGGGTCGTCCAAATAGCACGCGCTATATTGTACGGAAGCAATCCAAAAGGACCAAAAAATATCATCGCAGGCAAAGGATAGGCGAATGCATGTGCATCTTCACCCGCTTCAAAATCGGCTGGACGTCCAAAAATCAGCTCCTGATTTCTCAGAGCCACTTCCTCGTCGTATGGACTCTCCCCCTCAACTAGCCAATAGCGAGCACCTTGCCAGAAAACCAGAAAATCGTTTCCTCCTGGTTCCTGAACTGCAAATCTGTAGTTTGCAATCCCCAACACAACGACGACGAGAATCGCCAGGGTCAGCAACACCAATCGCAGCCAAAGTGGATAGCTGGACCTCATGGCATGGCCTCCGGTGGTACACCATCCGAACTGCTAATGGCGATGCGGGCCATCTCAACAAAAATAAGGATGATGATTAATGTGCGCAGCATCACAGGGACCCATATAAGATCGAACAAGCCCCTGGATAGCAAGATGGGCCACTCTAATACCGAAATAAGAACGAGACTCAGGGAGATCATCACCGCCCGTTGAAAAGGAATGGCGAGTAGGACAAGCGGGAGGAGATACAGGATCCATTGTGGGCTCCAACCAGGAGACCACAAGAGAAACAAACTCCAGGTAGCACCGATAAATGCTACCCCCGTAATCATCTCTTTTCCTCGTACTCGGTACATCAGGTAAATGCCAATACCGCCAAACAGCAGAAAGGTGACCAAGGGAGGAACTACTGCGGGAGCCCGTCGTGAGATTGTCGCAAGTGCCGGATCATAGCGCTCAATCTCAGGACCAAAATTCCCGGTAGAATAATTGCCATCGATCAATGCCCAAACCGTCTCCCACGATCCCTTCGACAGCTGGGATCTCAGCGAAGCCTCGGTCATATCTGGCGAGGTCAACATCAGCATACCCAATACTAATACTACAAGCAGCAAAGCCGTGATCGTCGTAACTATGGCGAACTTCACACTTCGCCGTCTCCATACCTCAGCGATGAGAAGTACCGGGAACCATTTCGTCAGCATTCCTAAACCGATCGCAAACCCCGCCTTGATACCAGATTCCTCGAAGATGTACTTGAGCCCCAGAAGCATCCAGAAAACTGCAACCACATCAAAATACCACCATCCATAGGGTAGCCCGACGATCAGCGCAAGGTAGACAAGCCCAATTTTCCGTGCCTTAGCTTGTGTATACATTTTCGAGGCAAACGTGGAGACCAAAACCAAATTCCCCGCTTGTACCACTGTCAACAGCAGAATGAGCAAATAGCCATAGGTGTGAGCTCGTCCAGATGCGAACATCTCAAGTATTTCTGAAAGGAATGGGAAGAGTGGGGGAAATTCAACCCAGAAGTCGATGAAAGGCGCCCCAAGTCTGGCCATATTGAAAAAATGAAGGAAGTCGCCATAACCCTGGATACCTTCATATGGGATTGTCACAAAAAGGATGAATCTGATTAGAACAAAGATTGCGGCAAGATCCCATGGAAAGCTTAATCTGAATCGGCTGTCATTTTCTTCAGTCGTTAGTGTTGACACTTCATTCCTCACCGCACATTATCCTGTAAATTCAGGAAAATTATTCCTTGGATACCCTTCGAAGCTCATCAAAGACTTTCTCAGCAGCATCAAACTGCTCTACCTCCTGATAGCATCGCGCTAGTTCTCTCATACCACTCAGTATTTCTGAAGTATACGGAGACTGAACAAAACCGGGTAGAAGGTCACCTGGGAGCGCTTCTCGATTATAGATATACCAGGCATAATCTGTACTACCACCAGTCGCATAACCTGACGATGTGGGTTGACTTATGCTCTGGCTAACCCCCTCAAGCATTGCGATTGCAGCTTCACAATCCGCTTCCCGAGCGGTCACGATGCCAAGGGCATTCCTGATCCTCACCGCAGTCCATCCCTCATGACCGGCGATGAAAACCGCCATGTTGAGTTGTTCCCGAGCAGGATCAAACTCGCCTTTTCCTAGATATGCGAGCCCTCGTCCAAGGTTTACCCCCGGATCATTGAGCTGATCCATCCCTTCAAACAGTTCGATGGCACGGTCGTAATCAGCATTTTCGATCGCCAACCAAGCCGCTATGGTCTGGCTCGGGTTTGATAATTTACGTGCTTTCTCCTGGGAGAGGAACTCATCAAGCAGCGTTTCACGAAAGGGCGTCTCATGAAAAAAGGACGTGTCTGCTATATTGGCGTCCAGTTGAAGCGCCTTCCGATAGGCTGTTTCAGATGCGTCCAAGTTTCCCACCCGTTCATGCATAAAACCCAGGGTTAATTGGAAGTTCGGTTGATTGGGGGCAATATCCGTCGCATGGGAGAGATTTTCGATTGCTGCGCTAGGATCACCCCCAGCCCAATTCAGTTGGGCAAGGTTCGCCCAATTCACGGCATAACTGGCATCCATGCTGAGCCCAGTCTCATACGCCCTAATTGCGGCTTGGAGATTCTCGGGGTCTTCTACCTCCCCGAACGCATCGAGTGCAATCTTGCCCTTTGCGAAACCGGCCTGAAACCAATAGTACGCAAATGAGGGGTCGCGACTTACCGCTTCATCGGCAAGTGATGCTGCGGTAGTCCACTCCTCGTTAGCGCCTGCACGCAGTCCATCGAGGAGGGGTTTGTAGGCGTTCAATCCAAACCACATCATTATGAGGATGATCACCCATCCTGCTCCAATTAGAGCATTGCCGAGCCACTTGCCTCTCGATGTGTTTGTTTGTTGATGCTCTCGTGGAATCCAAGCAACCAAGATCACGGCAATCATACTAATCGCTGGCAGCGTTCCAGGTGTATCAAACATGCTGTGCAGGGCAAAACCAGTTAGACTCGCGAGAAGCGCTGCTAACCATGTTCTATCGCCCTTCCGTTGGCTCTGCCAGCGGAACCAGGCTTCGCGCAGGATAGAAATGACTAGAATTCCAAATGCAAGAACACCGATGATCCCTGCCTCGGCAGCGATATTGAACACAACATTATGTGCATGAGCCAGGAGCATCCCTGGCGGCACGCTCCCTCCCTGGATAAATTCGGAGCCATACAGGTATGGACCAATGCCTGAGAGCGGATCCTGCTTGAAACTGTCGAGAGCCACACCCCAAATTGCCGATCGGGAGCTAAATCCGGTTCCATGAGTTGGATGCTGTGCCTGGCGCGAGCCTCCGCCGTCAGAGGGGATAAGGATCAACGCGGAAAGTAATAAGACTCCAACCACACTCCAGAAGTACTTCCGTAAAGTGTCACCTAAACTAGAATCGCTATCTAGATAGAGAAGAAGAGCCAAGCTCGTGAGAACCGTGACCGTCCCGATCCAACCTCCCCTGGAAGAAGTGAAATAAAGGAGCAAGATCACGAGCAAAATCCACACGGATAAAAGAATTCGCCACAGCTTTGATCTGGTTTTATAGAATTGCACCACCCCGAGCGGCAGGACTAAGTTTAGAAAAGCAGCCGCGAAATTCGGATGCCCTAGAAATGCTCGAATACGTATTGTAGTAGGAGGTACGATCGATTCCGCCCCGCTGAGCTCCCACCAGGACGTCAACCAGGTGATGACCTCAAGGAGCCCAAAAAATATCACGAAACAGGAAACCACGAGGAAAGCCTTGACGAACACTTCCAAAGGCCACCCGCTGCGCCGAAGTTCAAGAATGAGGTAAAAGAGCAAGCCATAGAGAATAATCTGACCGAGGAGCATAGCGCTCCGACGTGGATCAGATGAGAGTACAGTGGCTAGAATGTAAGCCACGATGAAGAGAACAATCTGGAGATCAAAACCGGAAAGGGGAAAATTCTTCTTTCTAATCACTCTCCAGACTAACCAGACAAACCCAATGCCGCTTACGAGCAAGAGGCTGATGAGCCGGATGTCGGTTCTCACTAATCCATTGAACGTCCCCCCAAGGAGTATGATGTAGCTGACGAGTAGAAAGGCGCCCGCCTCCTGGAGTAGATATATCCGTTGTGATTGAGAAGATTCAGACATCCTATTCGAGCCCTCGAATGACTCTCTCTCTCTTAGGTTTGATTTTCATCACGCATTCCCTAAGACGGTGGGAACCTAGTCTTCGGGACCGACGCATATGATCACGGACGCTCACGGATTACGGCGAATTCGTCACTATATATCGCCCCCCAGCCCTCCTCCTCGAGGACGCGATTTAAGGGGGACCACGGTTCGAGCAGCGTGAGTTGGATATTCCAATCGTGTAGAATTTCTCTCCAGTTCGGATCAGCTCTCCAGGCCGAAATGTACTCCGAAAGAATCTCGTCGTCGAATAAATCTGTCCTTCCATCCACGAAGCTGAAATATTCTGGATAAAGATCCCAAATTACATACCCTCCCCAATTGTAGGAATTGAAGAGCTCGCCCTCAGGTTTGGTTTCTTTCAGGAAGGCTGTCGCTTTTATGGGCACCTGCTCCTTGATGGCCTCCAGGTTGGTCTCATCCTGAAGAGGTATGGAAATCTTGACTATGGCCGCGATAGTGATAACGAGAAGAAGCGCAATGTTAAGGATCTTTGCTGTTTGTTCAGGAACCTGTTTGCGTGATTCGCTCCCAGTTAGGTACGGCTGGATCGCTGAATCTGTGTGGCGTGCAAGCACAGGAGCTGCAACCAGCGCAAATATGGCGATATTTCTTGCGGCTACCAATGCCATGAACGCAAAGCCAGCGACGAGGAAGAATTCTGTCGGATGGACGCGCTTCCTCGTCGCCGCAAACGCGGCAAGCAGCGCGAGCAGCATCCACGCAAAAGGCTGCACTTCGGGCTGGTGAAAATCGGGTGATTGCCATTCCTGAATATATTCATGCAGCACACCAATTGATATTGTCTTAAAGGGGTATAAGAGCATACTTGGACCATGTGGGTTCAGGCTAACCGCACCGGCGCAAAGCAGACCAATGATTATGTAGATCGCATAAGTACGGCGTTGTTTAGCCCAGAGCTCATTGAATCCGACATCTCGCTTAATCAGCTTCAAAACATCGTTGACAAACTCCCCAATCAAGTAGGTGATCAAGAGGATGAAACCGATAGCAAACCCACCATGAACATTTGCCCATAAAGCCATGACAATCGGCAAAGTCCATAATATGTTTCGTTTCCCCAGGCGGAATTCTTCCAGTACGAAAATAAAATAAGCAGAGAATAAAAACGTGAAGATATGCGGCCTTGCCGACCAATATACCGCCGAGACTACAGCCGCAAAGATCAGGACGGCTGCCCGGAGTAAAACGTGTCCCTGAAGTGACTGAAAGAGAACGATGAAAGTGACAAGAACGATAGATGCAGTAAATATGTTTAATCCTGAGGCAAAGAACAGGTTGTATATGGAAAAAAGGATTACCTGAGCAATCCAACCGGGGTATCTCCACGCCTCACCTAAGCGAGTAAGCGAGAAAGGATCCTCGCGAAGGATTTCATTGTTTTCGAGGATCCACTCCCCCGCACGCAGATGCCACCACGTGTCCGTATCGATGGACACGCGAACAGCCATCGTAAATATCGCTATGAACGTAATTCCGATGACTAGATTTCGAAACTTCAAAGGATTTCCTGCCTCACTCGAAATGCGCTTCAAGTCTCCATACTGTTTCAAGAATTATGCATTATCCGTGACCAGGTGTCACTTACAATTAGCTCACGAATAATCTATTGCAATCATCATTCCAGTGCAATGCGTACGGCTGCCAAAGAGCAAGTATTTCATTGCGATTATTTAACCGCATATCACTGCCATAGCCAGAAATCCCTGACTTCAGCTGGCCTCAGCGGGTGGGAAAGCGAGTAATAAACAAGGTAATCTCCGATGATTTCCTCTTTCCAGGACATTCCCTTTTCAAGGAATGTTTCACGAATAATTTTATTTAACACAGTCTGGTTTGTCAGGGTGATATAAGCAATAGATTTGCTGCTCTCGACCATTTCATTGTATGGATCGTAGCGATTGTCCCTGGACGTATAGCGCAAATCCAGATGATATGGCAACAATGGTGTATAGATAATATTTTCATCAGAATGGAACGCAATTGGATAGGTCACCCAATAGTTTGAGTATCCTGTCAACTCATTCTGACTGGATAAAAATGTGATGAGATCATCATCAAATTCATGATCAATTCGCGTACTTTCATCGAACTGTGTCGTCAAGCCAGGCGGGTTATTTGTGGCTTTCTCGAATGTCCCCCATGCATGAAAAACAAGGATGAGGAGGAGCAGGAGATATGCAGGATATGGTCCTAACCGGGTCTTGGAAAGACTGACGATGAAATCTCCCGCGAATATAGCGAGAATGGGGTACAAGGGGAGAAAGTACCGACCAGACGGATCGCCGCCAAAGGGTGTGAGCAGAAATCCCATAAGGAGGGTTAGCATCACTCCTGCCAACAACCAGTAGGCCGACCGATTTTCATCACGATGACGTAATCGGTGAACAATGCGAGCGAGCACGAAGATCCAGAAAACGACTACGATCGGGATTAAGGGCTTTGCCAATAACTCGACATCCCAGGGGGCGCGGAAACCCCAGGTCACGCTAGGACCGAAAAGAATGAGATTCCTGACCCTCTCTCCGATTTGTGGCAGAAACGTACTCAGCGATTGACTGCCGATCGCCGAGCCAGAGAGTTCCTGGAGTAGAAGCGGAATGGAGTTCTCCTTCGCCCATAGGAGTATGGGTGCTGTCCCGAGAATGCCTCCCAACAGGATGAGCAGAACGTCGCCTTTCCATGTGGACCAGCTCTGTTTTCTGCGCAGTTCCCACACGATGAAGATGCCCGCCGGGATCGAGTAAATCAACGTAAGTCCAAAGGCCCAAACCCCCAGCCCTGTAAGGAAGCCCCATGCGAGGAAGAGCCAATGTCTCTGATGGCTACGCGCAATCTCGAGTGCGAGGAGGAGCAGCAGGGTTCCGATGAGCATCGCCTCACCATAACCACCAAGTGAGACCGTAGTATAGAGCGTTACGTTCACCGGTGGAATCGCGAGTAGAAAACCCGCCGCAATACCCACGACCTCCGATTTGAACACACGATTCCCGAGGGTTATTGTCGTAAAAATCGTGAGCAAATAGAGTAGAGTTTGAACAATTCTGATGACGAGCGCTTCCTGGCGGAATAAAGCGAAGCCAAGTGCCACAAGCGTCGCATCCAGGCTACCCATGTAGGCTTGCCCGTAGAAAAACGTCGGCCATCGTCCTTGAACGATATGTCGAGCCATAAGCCCCACGACCGCCTCGTCGGCGTTAAGTGGGATGGCATCCTGCGCGAGTAGGATGATTCTATACGCAAGCGCTACACCCAGGACAAGAACTATCGTCCATTTTTTTTGCATGGGAGACACAACCCATTTCCCTCCTGCTTGAGCCACCTGTATAATGCGCGGGTGCGTTTCCGGAAACTCGTTCAACCCGTAGTCCTTATCCCCCTCCTGGCTTTTTTCGCTCGTATCCTGCCAGGACCACGGACGATTGATGATGCCTACATCACCTTCCGGTACGCTCAGAATTTACTTTCAAACCAGGGCTTTGTCTACAATCCTGGCGAAGCAGTACTGGGAACGACGACCCCGTTATTCGCTCTTATCCTTACCCTCATCGGTGCGGTACTAGGTACTGCAGATGCATTTCCCATCATTGCCCCCATCATAAGTGCCCTTGCAGATGCGATTGCCTGTTTTCTGCTCATCAGAATTGGCGAATCGCTTCGCTCTCCAAAACCTGGGTATGCCGCCGCACTCATCTGGGCCGTCGCGCCAATGTCCGTCACCTTCGCGATCGGTGGCATGGAGACCAGCTTCTTCATCATGCTTATGCTGGCTACATTTTACTTTCATTCCTCTCATAGACCAGTCCTGGCAGCCTTAACGGGCGCATTTTCTCTTCTGACCCGACCCGATGCGCTTCTCTTCCTCATACCTATCGGGATGGATAGATCGTGGGCGTGGATACGAAAAAAACCCGAGCGTCCTAGCTGGCTTGAAGTTGGTGTATTCTTCGTGCCCATTGCCATCTGGATCATTATTGGCACTAATGCATATGGAAACCCAATTCCGCATAGCGTCATGGCGAAAGTTAACGCATACATTCTGCCCCCTGAAGCCGGGTTGATCCGACTTCTTCAGCATTATGGTACGCCGTTTTTGGGGCATCTGACATTTGGAAATGTATGGATTGGTATTGGTCTCATACTCTTTACAGCCCTATACGCCCTTGGATCGATCACAATTTTGAAAACGAAAATTCATGCATGGCCCATCATGATTTATCCGATCGTCTATCTACTCGCCTTCTCCATTGCGAATCCGCTCATCTTTCGCTGGTATCTTGTACCTCCCCTACCGATTTTTTTCCTCGGAATTTTCGCAGGGACTCAGCGGTTGTTTGATGATTTAAAACTGCCCGTCTTGAACTATGTCTTCATTGCTGCTGCATTCCTGATGACGCTGAATGGGTGGCAGATTCGTCCAGAGCATGGTCCTGATCGACCAGCACCTGAAATGGCATACATCAAACTCGAATTGCTCTATCAAGAAGCGGCCAGCATTTTAACTGAACGCGATCTGACGAACGAAACCATCGCTGCAGGCGATATCGGCGCAGTCGGCTACTTTACAAATGCACATATACTTGACACGATCGGCTTAATTTCCCCCGTCTCTCTCAAGTACTACCCGCTCCCCGATTCTCTTTACACCATCAACTATGCTATCCCACCCGATCTCATCCTGGATCATATGCCTGACTACATCGTCATTCTGGAGGTTTATGGCAGAAACGGCCTGCTCGTGAATGAAAGTTTTCTAAATTCATATCGCTTACTGAAAAAGATTCCGACAGACATGTATGGCAGTGACGGCTTACTCATCTTCGAAAGATCCGCTTCATGAAGTCCCACAAAGTTGTGGTTCCACTTGTCATCCTTTTCATTCTCTACTCAGTTTACATCTTTCTTGGGGTGAAGTCAGTTCCGTTCCATCCCGATGAGAGTTCGCTCCTTTATCAATCCCGTGATCTCGAAAAAGCAATCTCTGAACCTGCCTCTCTCTTCTGGTCCGACACCCCCACAAACGCGTATGATCAAACTTATAGATTACTAAATGCCCCCCTGGCTAAATACATCATCGGCATAGGAAGGCTGGGTGTGGGATATGGCGCCGAATCAGTTTCTGTGGACTGGGACTGGGGACAGTCTTGGGACGAGAATGCCCAACAGGGTGCCTTGCCTCCGGATCGCCTACTTCTAGGTAGCAGGATCGCAGTGGCTTTGTTCCTCCCTATGAGCATTGTATTGATTTACCTCGCGGGTCAGTCTATTGGCGGCGTTAATACTGGCCTTGTAGCGGCGCTCCTTCTTGGTGTTAATACGCTCGTGCTCCTGCATACACGGAGGGCAATGGCCGAGGGTGTGCTGTTGTTCGGTGTTTGTCTTGCCATCCTTGGAGTGCTATATGCTGATCGGCGTCCATGGCTCGATGGGCTTGGAATGGGTCTGGCAATAAGCGCAAAATATTCCGCGTTGGCTCTGCTCCCCGCTGGCCTGGTTGCTGTTCTCTGGGGATCGGATTTGGACCGTCGTCAAATTCTCAAGAAATTGAGCATCTTCATCCTCACATTATCATTGGTCGTAGTCGTTCTTCATCCTCTTCTTTGGCGTTCACCTGTACGTGCTGTTAAGGAGATGGTCCATGCCCGTACAGATTTTATGTTCTCACAAGTGACCACGCTCCAAGCCCACAACCCAGAACAGCTCCTGGATTCCCCCGGAAAGAAATTAGGCGTCATGTTATACACAGTATTTCTCGGAGCTCCTCAGTTCGAGGAGGTGGGAAATTACTCCAACATCCTGGCGGAAGATATTGATGCCTACTTAAGTGCCTCTGGCAACAATCTCCTTAGTGGTCCGATCTGGGGAGGGATATTGCTGTTTTTTACTTTGTTGGGCGTAGTAGTCGGAGTGAGTAAAGCCAGAGATAGAGATTCAGGACGCCAACGAAGAGGAATCATTCTGCTCATTTTCATGTCGGTCTGCCAGGCGGGCGCCTTGCTCATCCTCAATCCCCTCCCCTTTCAACGATACTATCTCCCCTTAATCCCCTTTGTATGCCTCTGGGCTGCCCTTGGATTAAGTACATCCTCCACATATATCAAAAAAGCCGTTCATCGCTCGAACGGCTAATCAAACTCGCTGTGAGTCCAGCTATTCTTTTAGATAATCTACGAGGATTCGGCGGTGAGATGGATGGCGAAGACGGCTCAACGCTTGAGCTTCAATCTGTCGAACCCTCTCCCGAGTTACGCCCATTTTCCTGCCAACTTCTTCCAATGTATAGCTTTCTCCATCGAGGAGACCATAACGAAGCTGCAAGATGCGCACCTCACGAGGCGGCAATGAACCAAGAACATCCTGCAATTGCTCTTTTAACAAATTCTGGGTAACAGTAGTGGCAGGAGCAGGGGATTCTTTGTCCTCGATAAAATCCCCCAATATCGAATCTTCATCCTCATCTGTGGGTGTCTCTAATGAGATAGGTCGTCGAGCAACCTGAATCATATTCTCTACTTTTTTAGGTGTTACATCTAAAGTCTGCGCGAGCTCATCCGTCGTTGGGCTTCGACCGAGTTTTTGTGTCAGCTGATGTGACACCCTGAGCAATTTATTAATCTGATCGCCCATGTGCACTGGAACACGGATTGTGCGGCCCTGATCTGCAATTGCTCGCGTCACCGCCTGGCGGATCCACCAGGTCGCATATGTGGAGAATTTGTGTCCGCGCCTGTAGTCGAATTTCTTTGCGGCCCGGATCAAGCCGATATTCCCTTCTTGGATGAGGTCAAGAAAAGGGACGCCACGACCCATATATTTTTTAGCGACACTTATGACCAATCTTGAGTTTGCCGTAATGAGATGCTCCCGAGCCGCCCAACCATCTTCAATCAGGAGCTGCTTCTCTCGGCGTTCATTCATGCTGACGTTATCACTCGCAAGCACCTCGCGGGCAATCCTTCCTCGCTCGATACGTTTCGCAAGTGAAACCTCTTCTTCTGCAGTTAATAGTGGTACACGACCAACTTCTTTCAGATAGAGGCCGACGGTATCATCCGTGTCAACGGTTGCTAAGTAATTATCTTCAATAGCAGCTCCAACCGCATTGCTGCTGTCGGCTGGACTTTCACTCGAAGTTTCGGCGTCAACTTTTCCATCCAGGACACTGAGGCCAGCACTCAAGAGTGCCGCATAAGTATCCTCCAATTGATCCATATCTCGCTCGACTTCGGGAAAAACCTTGAGAATTTCGTCGATCGTGACGTAGCCTCGTTCCTTCCCGAGTTCGACCAATTGTGCGATCGCAGGATTCTCTTGCTCTGCAGCGATCGCAGCTTCCTTTAACTCATCAGACATACCAACCTTAACTTCGGGTTCGCTCTGCCCATTGTTTCCGTTCTTGACTACTTTTTGTCGTTTTGCCAACGTTTCTACCTCTATATCAGCTTACAGTTAAAAATAACCGCAAACAAGTACTGATTACGGATTCTTTCAATTCAATTGTGATGATGATATTTGTCAAGAAAAATTATGTGGGGAAGTTTGAAAACTTATCGGATAATCAAAAGAGATAACGGCGCTTCCTATGCCACCATTCAAGTCTGAGTACCTGCTTCTCCCCGTCCTTCCTGCCGGTCGTTATGATTCATCACGAGTATCTAGTCCCATCAGGCGATGCTCCTACAGACGAACAAAAAGCACTGCCTCCGCAACTTACTTGGCGGCATGTGCTCCACCTGACAAATAAGCACCGTACGCAAAACACTATACAAAATTGGACCACTAATGTCAATATGCAAATGAGAAGAGCTATCTTTTTTCAAAAATCCACACACTTGTTCAATACCTGGCTTGACAGGGCATATTACCCCACTGTAAAATCTCACCGCTTCCTTAGTAGGATTGACTCAATCAAGAAACTCGTCCTCTAATAAGGAAAAATAGATCGACCTGGAGACCATATTCTCATCTCCCACGCTCGAACTCGTGAAAGATCATCGTACTTACTCAAGCTGTGGTAATCGGGTCGCTCTTTCTCGTTCGGGTAAACTCAGTCAGTGATCCATCACCCCCGTCATAGGGCGACATAAACAGTGGTCTTGACAAAATCAATTGATTTATTCACCATCCAGGGAGGTTAACCTGGTACCAAAGTAAATTGGACCTTGAGTCAACTTCATCCACTTGCAGGTTTACACCAGATTACATGTAGAAGGAGAGAGAGCTTAAAAATGAGTGAATTATCACAGCTTGAACAGACGATGTTATGGGGCGTGGTTGTCGTAGCTATCATCAGCCTGCTCTATGCCCTCTGGCTCTGGCGCGACACGATGAGCCATGATAAGGGCACCAAGGAAATGCAGGAGGTTTGGCAAGCGATAAAGGAAGGCGCTCAGGGTTATTTGCGCCGCCAACTCCGCACGATCGTATTGACTGTGTTGGCTTTGAGCGTCGTCCTTTTCCTGAGCGTTTTCGTAATTCCACCATCTGAAGAAGCCGTAAATAAATTCGGAGAAAATGCTGTCCTCGCAGTTGCGGTCGGCCGCACTTTCGCTTTTTTCCTGGGAGCCGGATTTTCAACCATCGTTGGTCAGCTTGGTATGCGCGTGGCGATCGAAGGAAATATCCGTGTATCTGCAGAAGCGGTTAAGGAAGACTATAACGGCGCGCTGAAAATTGCCTACCGTGCTGGAACCTTCACCGGAATGTTAACCGACGGCCTTGGATTGTTGGGTGGCACACTCATATTCATGTGGTTCGGCCGGGCTTCGCCTGGTGTACTCCTGGGTTTCGGATTAGGTGGAACGCTCGTGGCATTGTTCATGCGCATCGGTGGTGGAATCTACACGAAAGCCGCCGACGTGGGCGCCGATCTCGTCGGAAAAGTGGAACACGATTTACCAGAGGATGATCCCCGCAACGCGGGCGTCATCGCCGATCTCGTTGGGGACAACGTCGGTGATTGCGCAGGAATGGCAGCCGATATCTTTGAGTCCTACGAGGTCACCATCGTATCCACGTTAATCCTCGGGCTCGTCTTGACGCATCTCACAGGAGAAACTTACTGGATTGTCTTTCCGCTGGTCGTGCGCGCGATTGGGGTGATCTCATCCATATTCGGAACACTAACGGTTCCGATTTGGGAGAATTTCCCTATCAAATTCCTGCGCGCAAAAGACGCAGAAGAAGCCATGTTCCGCTCGTATGAGGTTTCAAGCTTAAACACGGTCATATGGGCCATGGTTGTTGGGCTACTCTATGCTGGGGAATGGAAATTGGCACTCCTCGCCGCTGTGGGTGTGGGACTTGCGGTTGCGTTCAATCCGCTGACGTCATACTTCACTTCATACAAGAAAAAACCAGTGCAGGAAATCGTCGAGTCCACCAAGACGGGAACTGCAACGACAATTCTCTCCGGGTTAAGTGTCGGTATGGAATCGAGCGTCTGGAGTGTCGTGGTGATCTGTATCGCATTAAGTGTGAGTATGGTTTTATACTGGGGCGAACCGGCGATTTTTTCACTGTATGGAGTCGCCATGATTGGCATCGGAATGCTTTCTCATACCGGGAATAATGTCGCCATGGATTCCTTTGGACCTATCGCTGACAATGCAAACGGAATCGGCGAAATGGCTGGTGTAGGTGAAAAAGCATGGAAAATCCTGGCCGAACTAGATGCTGTCGGGAACACTACAAAAGCTATCACAAAACAAATAGCCATTGCATCTGCGGTCATCGCCGCCACGAGTCTGTTCTTCTCCTACGTCACCGATATCCACATCGTACAACTTCGTCTTGGAGTCGAAGCCATCGAATTCATCCGAGTTTCTACACTTGCAGGCGTGATCGGTCTCCTACTCGGAGGCACTTTGCCCTTCCTCTTCTCTGCGTACAGCATCAAAGCTGTCGCCAGGGGGGCGAATCAGGTCGTGACGGAAGTTCGCCGCCAGTTTCGTATCCCTGGGGTCATGGAAGGCACTGTCAAACCGGAGTATGAGAACGTTGTCAATATCACCACCACCGCTGCGCAGAAGGAGCTTCTTCCGCTTGTAAGTCTCTCTGTAGCCACGCCAATCCTTGTGGGGTTGATCTTTGGAGTTGAATCCCTCGGGGCCTACCTTGCCGGCGTCATCCTCGTTGGGCAGCTTATGGCCGTATTCATGGCGATCTCCGGTGGCGCTCTCGACAATGCAAAGAAATATATTGAAGATGGACATCTTGGGGGCAAGGGATCGCCCGCGCATCGTGCTGGTGTCGAGGGTGACACATTCGGTGATCCGCTCAAAGACACAGCAGGTCCAGCCTTAAACCCGATGATAAAGGTGGTCAACCTTGTGAGTTTATTAGCCGCTCCCCTTATCGTACAAGCACGCGGTTCAATAGCCGCTTGGGTCGCCATCGCTGTGATGTTTGCCATCATCATCTGGGCAATTCGACAGAGCGGTCGCCCCTTAGAGGTAACTGTCTTTGAGAACGAACCCGCATCAGGATAAGCTCTCTTAGTGAAGAACCCCGCAGCTTATTGCGGGGTTCTTCAAGGAAAAAGCCACCGCCTTGCCATTCATCCCTGCAACAATCTATTGGGTGTGCTGGCTTTTTCCCATAAATCGAAGCTTAGAGAAATGAGAGGCCCTGGAACAACCAGGGCTTCTTCGTTTTCTCGAGATACCACATTGATGTAAAATGCGGCATCTTACACGCATCTGAGATAGTTCCAAACATGTTCTGGCCCTTGCGATATGGCAACCATATCTCATTGACACTCTAGCTCTACTGCTTCTACGATGTATGTGAATGCAACCGGAAGAAGATTTTGTCCTCATCATCCTGAGGTCATTTAGCAAGGTGGCATCAAACTTGCGTCCTGAGTACGTAGAACAAAGATCCTGTGGAGCCATTTGGTCGGACTTAAATTCACCTGCACGGCTTTGATTTGAAAATGAATCGTACATTCAATCGATTAGACAGTTTTGTCTTCATCAGCGATATCATCATCACCTGTTTTGGACTCTATGCTGCGTCCTACCTTCGAGATACACTGCCCATCGGCAAACCACTCGGCGAGGTTGGCGCCTCACTCCCGGTGTTCGTCTACGCGATTGCCGCACTCTGTTGGTCGGGATCACTTCTTCTAGTTGGAGCCTATGACACAAAGCATACGGATCGCAACTGGATTATCATCACTCGCGTAATCTTTGGCGGCTTGCTTGCCACGCTCCTTCTCGCCGGGATTCTTTTCCTCACTTTCCGTGAAGTATCCAGACTGCAATTCGTGTACTTTTTCCTCATTAACCTATTTCTTCTCCTCTTCTATCGTTGGATCGTATTTGGGATTTTGCAACCCCGTCTATCGACGCCGATCTTCGACCGCACACATGTGATCATGATTGGAGCCGGAGATCTTGCCCAGCAGGTTGTACAACAAGTCAAGGCGAACCCTCTTTGGGGATATGACATCGTCGGTTATATTGACGACGAACCTGATAGACGACAAAGAACATATAACGGGTTGGATGTCCTCGGAACTCTCGATGACCTCCTACCTATCATCGAAACCCATGACGTTGTTGAAATCTGGAGCACCCTTCCCCCCAATGCCTATGACAAACTTCACAGCCTGATCGCCCGGCTGGAGAAATTTCCGGTACGCGTCAAGGTTATCCCAGATTACTTCTCACTCGCCTTGGTTAAAGCCAAAGTCGAGATGATCGGGGGATTTCCGTTAATTGGTTTAAGAGAACCCGTCATCGATGGCGGGAACCGCTTGGTCAAGCGTGCTTTTGACGTACTCACCAGTGTAGTCCTCATAGTCTTTACTTCCCCGATGATGCTCTTCATTGCATTTCTTGTCGCCATCGAGGGCTCAGGTCAGGTAATATTTCGACAGTCTCGCGTCGGTGAGAATGGGGTTCTCTTCACAATGTACAAATTTCGCACCATGATCCGAGGTGAAGAGGCGCATGGTTCCCAAGATGAAACTCAGACCACCCAGCAGCCACTCCCGCACAAACGGAGGGATGATCCGAGGGTCTCCAAGCTTGGATACATCCTTCGTAGGTTCAGCCTCGATGAACTTCCCCAGCTTTTTAATGTCCTCAAAGGTGATATGAGTCTTGTTGGTCCACGACCAGAAATGCCATGGCTAGTTGACCTATATAAACCCTGGCAGAGAAAGCGGTTCGCTGTCCCTCAAGGTCTCACGGGGTGGTGGCAAATAAATGGTCGCAGCGAGAAACCGATGCACCAGAACACAGATGATGATCTTTACTATATTTACAATTATTCACTTCTTCTAGATATCCTCATCCTCATCCGCACGCCCTTCGCTGTACTCCAAGGGCGTGGAGCATTCTAGTGTCTATTTTTCTTATAAGGGGGTTTGTGGACTGCACATGAGTGTCGAGAAGATCGCAATCTCACTTGTTCCTTCGCCGCATCATATCTATGCAGGTCATGCTGAATCACCAGATCGGTTCGCGCACTTTCACCGCGTACATGATGGCCCTCTAAATCGATACCTGAGTGAGATCACCCCTGAACCGGCGCCATTAGAGATGATTCTATTAGTCCATCCTGATGAGTATGTTCGAGAGATACAAAAAGCGAGTACCTCAGGACCAGGCTTCGTCGATTATGGAGACACGTACGTCACCACGGCCTCTTTCGAAGCTGCTCTGAAAGCCGTAGGAGGTACGTGGGCCGTGATCGATGCGGTGATCCATGGAAAGTGTAAATATGGATTTGCTCTCGTCCGCCCTCCGGGGCACCATGCTACGACAACCCAGGCTATGGGTTTTTGTCTATTCAACAATATCGCCATCGCTGCTCGAAAACTGCAAGGCGAGGGTTTCCACCGAGTGATGATCGTTGATTTCGACGTACATCATGGCAATGGCACCCAGGCAATATTTGAACCGGACGAAACTGTCCTCTATCTATCCACCCACCAATGGGGGATTTATCCCGGAACAGGTTCTTTGAATGAAAAAGGGCTTGATGACGGGGAGGGAAGTATTATCAATATCCCCCTTCCCGCCAGGTCTGGGGACCTTGCGTTTGCAGCGATCCTCGAGAAAATCATCTCTCCCGCGGCAGATCGTTTCAAACCTGATGCAATTCTTGTTTCGGCAGGATTTGATGCGCACTGGAGAGACCCGCTTGCATCACTGCAGTTAACGACTCGGGGTTTCTACACCCTCGGGTGTGGGTTAAGAAAATTGGCTGATGAACTCTGTGAGAGCCGAATTATTTATGTTCTTGAAGGTGGATATGATCCAGAGGCGCTGGCTGATAATGTACAGGCCATCCTCTTCTCACTTGCTGATGAAGAATTAATAGGTGATCCTTTAGGATCACCCCCACACCCAGATGCGGACGCGAATGCGATTATTGACGAAGTCATCCACATACACAGCTTATGAGGGATTCTTGCGTAGTTTCATGTTTTTTCTTCTTGCGGCATCAAAATTGCTATACAAAACGTGGTTGGAGCAATCTGTCTTGCGGAATCGTGTGATGTAGGGCATACTCTCATAGATAAGGCACTGCCATGGCAGAAATATCGCTACGCGCATATGTGAAGCAAATAGATGATCTGATCGAGCGCGATCAACTCGATGAGGCGATTGCACACTCCAGACACATCCTCGAGACCTATCCCAAGCATCTGGATACATACAGGCTGCTCGGAAAATCATACCTGGAGGCAAAACGCTATGGTGATGCAGCGGACATTTTCCAACGTGTCCTCTCTGCGGTGCCGGATGACTTTGTTTCGCACATTGGGATGGCGATTGTACGTGAGGATGAGGGGAATCTTGATGCGGCTATTTGGCACATGGAGCGTGCCTATGAAACCAAACCGGCAAACCAGGCCATACGACAAGAGCTCAGCCGTCTGATCGGCAGGCGAGATGGTCTCGAACCGCATAAGATTCGGCTCACCAGGGGCGCCCTTGCAAGGCAGTATGCTCAAGGCGAGCTGTACGCCCAGGCTATCGCAGAACTGAGATCTGCCCTGAAGGAAGATTCTGATCGGCCGGAATTGCAGGTCCTTCTAGCGACCATGTACTGGAAGTCGGGACAGGGTGTTGAAGCAAAGGATGTATGTACTCAGATTCTTGAACGACTACCCTTCTGCCGTGACGCGAACCGCATCATGGCAGCAATGCTTCAACAACAAGATAAATCTAGCGAGGCGGGTGAATACCACCGAAGGCTTGCCGCCCTGGATCCCTATGCTTCCTTTGTTGAAAATGCCGGGATCGACCCCGAGACCGTCGACGCTAATTCCGTCCGAATAGAGAGGCTGGATTGGCTTCCAGGTCAGCCGCTTCAAAAGGACGAACCTGAGTGGGTGGCCTCTTTGGGTGTTGATTTATCCAAAGGGGAAACAGCAAAAGAGCCAATTAGCAGCTCACCATCATGGCTGCAAGATGTAGTAGAACCTGCTCCGAGTATCGGTGGTGGCACAACTCCCGCACTTGTCGGTGCTGAGGGAAATCAAATGACAAATAATCCAGAACAAGACGATCAGGTACCAGAGTGGATGAAGGAAGCAGGATGGGATTCTTCAGATGGTGAAGTAAAAGAAGGCCCAATCTCTTTCTCCGATGAAGAGCTGGACTCACTCGAGCCCGCTACTCCTCCTTCCTCTGACGAAGGCGAGCTCGCCCCTGCAGAAATCCCCAGCTGGCTGCAAGACATTGCGCCTACGGGTATTGAAGAGGAAATCAAAGAATCCGTAGAAGCAGCCCCACAAGCGGAGCCAGGTCCTGGAACGGGAGTGCCCGACTGGTTGGGTGAGATCGCAGAAGATGCAGAAGAAGTGACTCCTGAGCCGCCTGGAGCTCCCGAACCTGATGTCGTAAAGCCGGAGGTACCAGCAGCGGAGCAAGTTGACGCTGATCCAGATGCCCCTGGAGTTCCAACCTGGATCGAAGACGATGCACCTGGTGCGACCTCGACAATCATCACATGGTTAGGCGACAAACCAGCATCTGAAGAGGAAGAGCAACCAAAACCTGGTATCGTTCCGGATTGGATGCAGGAGACCAGTCCCCAGGAAGCGGTCGGTTCCTCTGAAGAAGAAGCAGAAGTCCCCTCATGGCTTGAAGGGATGAGCGAAGAACCCGAAGCAGCCGAGGAAGCCGAACCCCAAGCAGTCGAGGAAGGCGAACCCCCCGCAGCTGAAGCACCTCCCTCATGGTTGGCCGGTGTAGCGGAAGCGGCTTCACAGCAAGATGCTGCACCCCCTGTTGACTCGGGACCCCCTGCTGCAGAGGTCGACGACCTGGAACGCGTGATTCCAGCAGAACCAGAGCCAACTCCAGAACCAGATTTAGAAGCAGCAGAGCCCGCCCGGGAGACTCCCGATTGGCTGCGTGGCATTGCAGAACCAGATGCAGCTGTACCCGACGAAGGCGAAGTCCCCGATTGGCTTGAAGGTATTGGCACGGACGAACTTGAAGAACCCGCAATGGCAGAAGGTGAAGCGGCGGACTGGCTGAGCAGGATCGGTGACCCCGATGATGTGGATTCCTCGGAAACACCGGAGCTGCCAGATAGCACCGTCCCTGAACCCGCAGAAGCAGCCCAACCAACGCCTGGGGAACGCAGTATTCCAGATTGGCTCTCAGGTATCGCAGAACCGGATGGTCAAGAAGCCCCCACACCAGATCTCTCTCATCTCGACAGCCTTGAGGAAGAACCAGTGTCAATTGCAGATGGAGACGAAGACCTGCAGGTAGAGATCGAAGACAGGCTCGCGGGGATTGGTTCCGATTTTGATCAGCCACCTATAGAAGAAGCCGTTCCCCCTGTGGTTGAATCCATCGGAACGACCGAGGATCAGGATTCCCCTGCCGATGTTGGGGTGTCAGATGACCTCGATGACGAAGAGGTTTTCAAGTGGCTGGAAGATCTGGCGGAACGAGACGAGGGTGCTGAGGATACGCTTGGTGTGCCCACTGATGTTCCCATTGCAGTCGAAGAACCAACCGTTATCGACGAGGTACCACCCGATGAACCAGATGCAAGCCTGCAGTGGCTCGAGGATCTAGCCACGCAGCGCAGTGTTGAAGCCGAAGTTGAGCTACCTGATCTCGACTCGACTCCTGAAGCAGAAGCCCCTCCAATCAGCGAGCCGTCGCCCCCGATTGAGATTGAAGCAATACCAGAACCAGTAGGGACGGAGGCGGAAGCACCAGATTGGCTGCACGAGATGGCTGCTAGCCCGGCAGATGAAACGGTCATCTCTGAGACTGCTGCTACGGGGATGGAGCAGGAAATTATTGCAGAGACACCACCTGCTGCTGTTGAAGAAGAGGTAACGCGACCTTCGCAAGAAGCAGTCATCCAGGAAGAACCAGAAGTACCGGATTGGCTGAGTGAAGAACCTGCACAGGTTTCAGATGCACCTCCCCAGCCCCCGGTTCCTGTTCCTGCAGCCACACCGGAGCCTGTGATCGCTCCTGACGAACCTGCGATTGCAATCCCACCGAGCCCGGTTCGTGAAGAACCCATCCCGCCGGTGGCGCCGGAGCCAGTGAGTGTTCTTGATCAAGCTCCTGAAGAGGCCCGTATTCCGCCGATACCCCAACCGGAACCAGAGGTAAGTAAGGTTAGCGCTGTACCAGCGCCTGATTATAAAGAACCTCCGACGGATGCATCCCACCTTCTCCAGACTGCACGGCAAGCCCTGAGTGCTGGAGATGCAGGGCATGCGCTATCAGAATACAAGAAGCTCATCGAGAGGAAACAGGAACTTGATACAGTAATTAGTGACCTGGAGAATGCACTTCAGCGCTACCCAAATCTCCCGACGATGTGGCAGACGCTCGGTGATGCGTACATGAAGGTGGATCGGCTGTCCGATGCGATCGAAGCTTATCAAAAAGGAATGGAAGTCGCTTGACCTCAGGGTACATATGAAAAAAGAGGACATGAACTCGGGAACTCCCGAGTTCATGTGTATTGGAGGCAATCTTGGAACGTACACTCGTACTGATTAAACCCGACGCAGTTCAACGTGGATTGATCGGAGAAATAACCCGTCGTCTGGAAAATCGTGGATTAAAGATCGTAGCAGCCAGATTTCAATCCGTACCTGTTGAGCTTGCAGAAGAACACTACGCCGTGCATAAGGGCAAACCCTTCTACGAAGGTCTCATAGCTTACATCACATCCAGCCCGGTCATGGCCATGATCTGGGAGGGACCTGATGCAATCTCTGCGGTGCGGCAGACGATGGGCGCTACAAAGCCTACCGAGGCGGCGCCAGGCTCGATCAGGCATGACTTTGGTCTTGAGGTAGGAAGAAATCTCACACATGCATCAGATGGATTAGGGACAGCCAATACGGAGATCCAGCTCTGGTTCAGGGACGAGGAAATTGCACCATGGGACCGTGATAGCGATCCCTGGATCTTTGAGAGCTAGTAAAGAGCCCCGCAGAAAAGTTCGGTGTATCTTCGAAGCAAACAAATTCATAGCGCTCCCTTCAAGCTAACGTGATCCTAGAGACCCATACTGAGGTCGTGGTCCTCACCGGTGCTGGTATCTCTGCCGGCAGCGGTATCCCCACATTTCGAGACCAAAGAGGGTTGTGGAATCAGTACCGACCAGAACAACTCGCAACGCCTCAAGCCTTCACGAAAAATCCGAAACTCGTCTGGGAATTTTACAATTGGCGGCGTGAAATCATTGCTGCCGCAAGACCAAATTCCGCTCATCTCACACTTGCAGATATGGAAAGATGTATCCCGCATTTTGCTCTGATCACACAAAACGTGGACGGTCTGCATGAAGATGCGGGCAATCTCGCTGTCCTGGAAATCCATGGTTCAATTTGGAAAATGCGATGCAGCGTGTGTGACGCATCATGGAGTGACAAGCAGGTGCCCCTTCCCGAGCTACCCCCACGATGCAGTGCATGCGAGGAACTCGCCCGCCCTGCAGTGGTCTGGTTTGGGGAGGCTCTCAACCCTGATAAACTGGATGAAGCCATTCGGCTTGCGTCCCAAGCCAGGCTCATGCTCGTCGTAGGTACTTCCGCACTCGTTCAACCTGCAGCATCACTTCCCGCAATCGCCAAGGCGGGGGGCGCGTATATCGTCGAAATCAACCCGCAGAGAACGTCCATTTCTGAATTCGCAGATGAAATTATCCAGGAAAATGCGACCACGGCATTAAGTTCGTGGTGGGCGCTGCATAAACCAACATCCGATATTGATTAGGGGTGTCAATTTTTACGAGGAAAATTTTCGCTTGGGGATTTAATACTGATGTGTGAGTATATCGACTTAAAGATCCGTCACCCCTCTCACTTCCTGCGAGAGAACGGCTCCGCCTTTTTCTCTTTAGAGCAAAGACCATGCCCTCAGCATACGACTGGTCACTGCGAATAGAATAGCTAACAGTCTCTCAAGCATGAAGGGGTTGGATCTTCTTCAATTCGTTTGCCTCGGATTCTTTCGCTTGATACAGATCCCAACGCAATTGAAGATTCATCCAAAATCCTTCGCTGTTACCGAGAAACTTTGCTAATCTAAGCGCAGTGCTTGGGGTAATTCCCCGCTTACCGTTAACTATCTCATTCACTCGTTGATAGGGAACACGAATTCCCTCAGCGAGGGCACGCTGAGTTAGATCCATGGGTTTGAGAAACTCTTCTAATAGCATCTCACCTGGATGGGTTGGTTCTCTATAAGTTGGCACTCTTACCATAGCTGCTGCTCCTTATCCTTCGATTCTCATCCTTTGTGGTATTCAATTATTTCAACCTCGTCCGGACCAGCATCTGTCCACACAAAACAGATTCTATATTGATCGTTGATCCGAATACTATGTTGACCTTTTCGATCACCAGATAGTCCTTCCAAGTGATTGCCAGGAGGAACTCGAAGATCTTGAATATTGATAGATGAATCTAGCTGATCGAGTTTTCTATGGGCAACATTCCAGATGGTTCGAGAGCAACAGCGCCGGGCAGCTGCTGAATTCTTACCATTAAATATATCTTCCGTTCCTTGATCAGCAAAGGTTACGATCACGGTATCACAATAGCACGGTTATCATGCTATTTAAAGATAAAAAAAGTCGACGCATAACATGGCGATTCTAACTGTGTGTCAGCCTATTGAATATGAACCAATACATTGCCATCCTTCCACAACTCTTCTAAATTGTAGAAGTCTCGCCGTATTGGAGAGAATAAGTGAAGTACGACGTCACCATAGTCATGCAGAATCCAGCCCGTCGAAGCCTCCCCTTCTAATCGATCTGCAACAAGCGCGTATCGACCTTTGGTCTTCTTCTGTACCTCATCAGAAAGGGCACGAAGCATCCGGTCGCTTGACCCGGAGCAAAGAACGAAATAGTCGGTAAATGTGGATATCCCGGTGAGATCGAGGAGCAGAATATTCTCACCCTTCTTCTCATCGAGCGTATCGATAATGATTTGAGCTAATTCAATTGCTTCAGATATGTCAATCTCCTTGCCAAGTACTCTAATATCTTATCGTGCAATCGGATTTCGCGCGCATGCATTGTAAATCATTTCGATAAATGAAGCTCCATCGACCTAGGAAGATACCCCGCATCGAGCTGCAGGGTTCATCACTGCAGCTCGAAGGTTGCCAGGTTCGTATATACCGCTCCGTCAGATCTTAAATCGCTCCTGATGACACAAAACTCGTCCACCTGCACTTGACCAATCACACCAATTTCCATCTCAGAAAAGCGTTTACCGATATCACCGAGGTTTTTCACACGACCTACGGTAAGATGGGCATGGAACGGTCTGGTCTCGGACATTATCCCGAGTGGTTCCAAAGCAAGATCAATTTCTTTCTGTAAACTGGTTAATTTACCACTGTCTTCGCTGATCCCAACCCATACCACACGAGGCTTATTCCAATTCGGAAAACAGCCAAGCCCACCAACTGTGATTTTGAATTTGGATCTTTTGCTGACGACAGTCTCTATGTTCTCTGTAACTTTGCTTACCGATCCATGTGCTACGTCGCCGATAAACTTAAGTGTGAGATGAATTGATCCAGGTTTTACCCATCGAATACGGGCATCACCACTCGATTCACTGAGCGATTTTATCAATAATCCAAGTCCGTTTTTAATATTGGCAGGGATTTCAATTGCGACGAATATGCGTATTTTATCCGACATAGTATGAATGGGTGAATGTGGCTGGTACTCACCCCATTTGCACTCAGGAGAATCCGCCGCATTATACCATTTCAGCATTCTTCCTTCCCTATCACCCTTTGTGGCTATGCGAAAACGAGGGTTTTTATCAGGACACATATGCTCCAACCAGATGATGTGCTATCTCGATTTCCTATTGATCCCTGACACCCACGTAGGTAGAATGGACGCATGTTAGATAAAATTCACCGGCGGGATTTCCTCACGATTGCCGGATTGAGCACTGCCGGGCTTGCCCTAAAGCCCCCTCCTCCAGCGGAAGGTCAAATATCCGATGCGCTTGGCCGCGTCGCGTACAGTCAAATTGGCTTATATCCTGAGCCTTCCTTCGCTTCAAAACGCTTGACATTCTTGACTCGAGACACCTTGCTGCCGCTGCTCTCGAGCGATATGTCCGACGATGGACCCGTACATAACGCTCTCTGGTTTAGGGTGCCAGAAGGATATGTACATTCTGGCAACATTCAGACCGTAAGATGGGAAACTCAAGGACCGCGCTGGGACATTCCGGAAACCGGGGCGGTATTCGAAATCAGCGTGCCCTACACTCGAACATATCGACTCGCAGATCCTACTTCCTTCCCGCTCTATCGTTTGTACTACCAATCTACGGCCTGGGTGGAAAAATTGGTCCGAGGAGCGGATGGCCGCAATTGGTACCAGCTGCGAGATGACTTGCTGAACGTGGAGTATTTTGCACGTGCGGAACATCTACGCAAAGTCGAACCGGAGGAGCTTTCACCGCTGTCGCCCGATGTGCCTGAACGGGAAAAACGACTGGAAGTCTCGCTCTCAAGGCAGGAAGTGCTGGCCTATGAGCGTGATCAACTCGTGTTCAGAACCCGGATATCAAGCGGTATGCCCAACTCAAAACCCCGGAGCAACGGAATCCCCACTGCCACGCCAAGAGGGAATTTCTACATCGATAAGAAAATGCCCTTACGTCACATGGGTGACGGCCGGCTGACCTCCAATCTAGAAGCCTACGAACTCCCCGGCGTTCCATGGGTTTCCTACTTCCATCTCACAGGGGTCGCCTTTCACGGAACCTATTGGCACTGTGATTATGGCCGACCGCGCAGCCATGGTTGCGTGAACATGAGACCCGAGGAAGCAAAATGGCTTTTCCGGTGGACGACGCCGGTAACCGAAGGCGAGAAAATTCTCACGACTGGATATGGCACCTCTGTGAAGGTCTATTAGCTTGAAAGATTGAAACACGGATGATAAGAGGGGCTGCCCTGTTTGGGCAGCCCCTCTTTTTGTTTCATTGCGTGGATCCGACCGGAGCTAAACCTCTGGGCTCAGAGCCATCAGCCCATTGGGCTTAAGCCATGAGCCCGTGCATTCATGGCCGGGCGCTCAGAGAATATCACTAGGAGCAACAGCACCGTATGTCCTAAGCGCAAGCAAAGGACCGCAATCTCCACCATGGGACCAGGGAAAAGCAATCTTGGGGATTATCGCACTCCGGCACATGCGTCTCCGCTCGCAATGACAGCTCAACTTTCGATCGAAATCAAACGTTATTATGATTCCCTTTCACCCGATCGAGTAGATCAGGCAATTTTCCAGTCTCGCTGTAACCAGAAGCGCCGCGACTCATCGCCCGCTTTCCATCCTCGTCGCTTAAAGCATCCGCGAGAACAAAGACATCAATCTCGAGGGAAAGCTGCCTCAACTGACGGATCAGCCAGTAATCTCGCTCTTGTGCCAGGCTCGCGTTAGCAAGCACAAGCCCAATTGTGACGCGCTCCGCAAGCGCCAGGGCTTCTTCTGCACTTCGTGCTTCCACTACGGCATACCCATGTGCCTGGAGCATCATGATCATATTCTCACGAATCACATCATCTGGTTCAACCACGAGCACGCGGGCTGTGGGACGTAATTCTGTATTCAACACCGCTCTTACAGTAGCGAGCATGGCGCCGGTCCCCTCTGGGCGGACTAAGAAATTCGCCGTCCCCATCTTAACCCTACCTTCGGGATCGCTCGTGGCTGTAAGGAACAAGACCGGAATATTCTGCGTTCTACGATCCTTCTTCAGAAGCATGGCAACGTCGAGGGCACCAGGCTCCCGGGCTTGAAGATCGAGGATGATGAGATCAATTCCCTCTGTCAGAGCGAGTGTCAGGATGTCCCCTATCCCTTGCGCAGCGGTAACACCATATCCCGCCTCTACGAGTTCACTCGTAAGGAGCTCAAGGATAGCGTAGTCCTCCACATAGACTAGGAGGGAGTTGCTTATCTGACTTCCTTCGGGAATACGAGTTTCTACAGCTCTATACAGCGAAGTAAGATCGGCAAGGCTAGAGGATGCGGCGCTCAACGGGAGCGCCAGGAAGATGCGAAACTCGGTCTCGTCGGTCTCCACTCCCAATCCCCCACCCAGGGTTCTGATCATTGACACAAGTTCCTCCGTCGCAAGCGACGTGGAGGCAATCGGCATCGTTATGT
This sequence comes from Anaerolineales bacterium, assembly GCA_041821665.1. Taxonomy (GTDB): domain Bacteria; phylum Chloroflexota; class Anaerolineae; order Anaerolineales; family E44-bin32; genus E44-bin32. The sequence continues at coordinate 1,569 of JBGUDT010000018.1, read as the reverse complement.
CTTCATTCGTGTTTCCTATTGCGGGAATTTGTGGTTCTTGCGAAGCGGTCACCGAGAGTAGGGCCCAGAAGTTCGAGTTATTCTGAATCTCCCTTGTGGAGAGTAATGATTCGCTTTCTGAAGATAATTGCTCGGCAGGAATAACCTTCGCCTGTACCCGCAAGCTGCCCCGATTGGTTGTCAGCAACGCTCGTATAAGGAGCTCTCGCAATATAAGCAGCAGTTCGTCCTGGTCGGCATCGATAGCAGGGAGATGTGCGGGGAACTCGGCAACAATGGCCACAGGCATGTCGCCAAATTCGCTCGACACAGAACGTATAGCTTGCTCAATCGTGGATTGGAGATGTACCGCACCCGATTCGCGATCCGTCAACGCATTCTCCGACAAACGACGATAATGAAGTAGCTCGCCCCCCAGGTCTGTAGTTCTAATTTACATGATAAACACAGGCTGGCAGCTTTCAAATGCCTAACAAAATTGCTAAGGTCATTGTAGAATGTCCATCATGGAAGTTCAAGTGGCTGTTGCAAAGGTGGGAAAGTATGCGACCTCCGAGAGCGGCGATTCTCTCGAAATGATCGAACGCCCCGAAGGGGGATTGTCCTTCGTCCTTGTAGACGGACAACGTTCAGGAAAAGCTGCAAAGAATATTTCCATTGTCGTAGCCCGGAAAGCCATCAGCCTGCTGGCTGAAGGTGTCCGAGACGGCGCCGCCGCAAGAGCCGCATCCGATTATCTTTACACCTATCGCTCCGGTAAGGTCTCGGCAACCCTCAATATCCTCTCAATCGATCTGGCCAGTAAGACCATTGTGATCACTCGCAACAACCCTGATCCGGTCGTGTTAATCCGAGCCGACGAGATCCAGCTTCTGGATACGCCCACCGATCCTGTGGGGACGCGAAGGGGCACTCGACCCGATATCACGGAAATATCTATCGAAGAGAATTTGACCGTCATCGTCTACACGGATGGTCTTACGCACGCGGGTGATCGCCGTGGTACGCCCATGGATGTGCTCGGTTCTATTGAAGAGCTTCTGCGGGCAGGAACTCCTAATCCGGCAAAATGGGCCGATCGACTCCTCGAGCACGCCCTCGATCTTGATGAGGGGCGACCTACGGATGACATTAGTATTCTTGTGGCTGCAACGCTGCCATCTTCAGGAGATGATTCGAGACGACTTCATATCCGTGTGCCCATCTGAGCGCGTCTGAAGAGGATCCAGCCGATGAACGCACGCACGATTGCTATAGTGGGACCGTGCGCATCCGGTAAGACAACACTCGCGGAGGGTCTTCAAGCCCACGGTTACGGCGCGCGGCAGATCGCCCAGGAACACTCCTACGTTCAAGATATGTGGAAACAGATCACGGATCCGGATATTCTCATCTACGTGGATGCGTCCTTCGAGACGTGTACCGAGAGAAAGAAATTGAACTGGAAACAAAAGGAATTTGATGAGCAGGTCCGTCGGTTGTCGCATGCCCGCGAGCATTGTGATCTGTACATCTTTACCGACGACTTTGCGCCTGGTGAGATCCTCGAACGTACGCTAAGTTTCCTGA
>JBGUDT010000017.1:1474-45310 GCA_041821665.1 Anaerolineales bacterium | reverse complement strand
CGCATTGGTCGACGCACATCGAGGAAGTTGGTGCTACAGCTACGCTGCTCACAGAGGAGATTCAGGAGCGAGGTTTGGATATCGATTTTTCAACAGCGACACTGCTCCTAATGGGGATATATGAAGATACAGGCTCCCTGTCCTATGTGGGCACGACTGTACGTGACTTGCGCGCCTGTACCTGGTTGTTTGAAAGTGGCGCCAGCCTCAAGATCGCTGCAGATTTCCTTGATCATCCACTCTCGAATGGACAGAGGGTCCTCTATGAGCAGTTGATTGAGTCCGCCGAATCACATGATTTCGATGGTGTTTCGATCGTGATCTCCTGCGCCGAGGCTTCTGGGTTGAGTGATGAAATATCGACTCTGGCGCATAAACTGCGAGATATTTTTGATCCCGATGGGCTCTTTGTACTTGTTGCGCTTGAAGGCAACGTCCAGCTCGTTGCACGCTCGACCTCTGAATCCATTAATGTAGGAAAAATTGCAGGAAAATTTGGGGGCGGGGGACATCCACGAGCATCGGCTGCGTTAATCAGGAAAAGAAACCTCGAAGATGTATGTGAAGAGCTTATGAATCTGATTTCGGAGCAGATCGAACCAGCGAAGAAAGTTCGTGAAATCATGTCGCGCGATCCTCAATTGCTCAGCCCAGAAGAGAAGATAAAGAGCGCGGCTGAGCGCATGCAGCGGTTTGGACATGAGGGATATCCGGTTGTCCAGGATGAAGCAGTTCTCGGACTGCTCACACGACGGGCAGTAGATAGAGCGATGTCACACGCCATGGGAAATCAACCGATTTCTCAAATCATGGAGTCCGGTGATCTCGTAGTATACGCAGACGATTCCATTCAGCATCTCCAGAAAGTCATGATCGAGACAGGGTGGGGGCAGGTTCCGGTCCGAGAATCCGAGAAGGGGAGAATTACGGGCATTGTCACCCGCACGGATCTGATCAACGCCATCGGAATCCAGATTGACAGAACTCCAGAGCATGAATTGAGGGATCGTCTTGAAAAGGCGCTTCCTCCTTCGAGACTTTCCCTCCTTAAGTTAGTGTCATCAGAGGCAGAAAACCGGGGAGATGCGCTTTATATTGTGGGAGGTTTCGTCCGTGATCTCTTGCTGGGAGCGCCAAGTGTAGACTTCGATCTCGTCGTCGAGGGAGATGCAATTGGACTAGCTGAGGCTTTGATCTCACGCTTCGGCGGCAGAATCAGCAGTCACCGCAGGTTCGGAACTGCGAAGTGGCACCTGGATCCGCAGGATGAAGCCTTGAATAATGCGGTCGATCAGGATCTAACCTCACATAATGATCTTCCTGAAACTTTGGACTTTGTCACCGCGAGGACGGAATTTTACACCCACCCGACTGCACTGCCCTCAGTTCAGCGTGGGAGCATCAAGCTTGATCTCCATCGCAGGGATTTCACCATTAATACCCTCGCGATTCGGTTGGATGGGCCATACTTTGGTCAATTGCTCGATCATTGGGGGGGGCGGAGAGACCTTGAGGATGGCAAAATTCGAGTACTCCATTCGATCAGTTTCATCGACGATCCCACGCGTATCTTACGAGCGATTCGTCTCGAGAATCGACTCGATTTTGAAATTGAAACCCGCACACTCGCTCTTCTAACTCGGGCCGTGCCGCTTCTCGATCGGGTAAGCGGGGAGAGGATCCGTCACGAGCTTGAGACCATCTTTGATGAGCATAATTTCACGGGGATTCTTCTGGGACTACACGATCGGGGTTTGCTTAAGGCTATTCACCCTCATCTGGTTTGGGATGCATGGCTGGAAGAGCGATTTGATTTTACGAAGAGCTTTGACCCACCCGCATCATGGAATCTCCAGGCAGAATTGGAGGTACATGATCTCCTCCTCGGTCTGTGGTTGTTTCGTCTCGAGCGGGTTTATGCAGAAGAAATCTGCCATCGACTGAAATTGCCGATTTCTTCCCGGGACAACATACTCAGTGGCAATGAACTCGGACGACTGTTTTCGGGTGAGATGAAGTTTGAGGCGCCAAGTGAGTTCGTCGCGTTGTTTGACGCATTCACTGAAGAAGCATTGGTGAACACCTGGCTTGGTATTGATGCAGGAAGAAATGAGATAGAGGAATACTTGGCGAAATGGCGTCACATCAAGCCGTTGTCAAGTGGCGATGTGCTGCGAGATATGAATCTTCCTCAGGGTCCTCAATACGGCAGGATACTATGGACGATTAGAGCCGCCTGGCTGGATGGCGAGATTTCGAGTGCTAAAGAGGAACGGGTTCTCTTGGAGGAACTGGTGAAGAAGGCCATCTGAAATGGACGAAACCCTTTCTTATCGCATACGCGAGGTACGGGAAAGCGATCTCCATGCGCTGGAGTGGGATGGCGAATTCAAACATTTTCGCCGCCTCTACAGGCAAGCTTTGGATGAAGCAAAGCTGGGAAGGCGAATATTGCTTGTCGTGGAGAACGAGGGGGAAATCCTGGGGCAGATTTTTATCCATCTAAAATCAAAATGGAACCATCATTTCGCACCTGATAGAACCGGTTATTTGCATTCATTTCGGGTGAAGCCGAGATTCCGTATGATGGGCATCGGTACTAGCCTGTTGCAGGAGGCAGAAGAAAGGCTCCTTGACTATGGTTTCAGCAGAGCAATCATATCGGTAGCCAAGGATAATGTCCCTGCCAGGCTGATGTATGAAAAGCTGGGGTATACCATCTTCGCCGAAGACACCGGAGAATGGTCCTATTTCGATGATAACGGCGTCCTGCAGAATATCATCGAACCTTCCTTCATTCTGGTTAAAAGAATATAGACGCAGCGATCAGGTTCAATCGATGTGGCATGAATCTTGAACCTACATTTCTACCTATCCCCGTGGAAGGGTTTTTGCAAATTGAAACCACCTGCCTAGGGGATTGGATCGAGCAGATATTACCTATGATGGGAATGTGTTTTTCGCGTAAACCCAAAACGCCCGTATTAGGTTTGAATTAAGCTTATGGTAGAGATATGAGCGCATTTTTGAGACGGGACAGAATGATCCATGGCTTGCTCTTTCTGGGGCTGGCTGCTGCATGTTATGCATGCTCAGAGCCGGTCATTGATGAAAGTAGTGGGGCGTCTGATGACATGATTATGCCCCTGCCATCCGCCGAAGCTTCCGCAGTGCCGACCTCGGAGGCGCCCATACCTGAGTTCACGCAAGGGGCACCTCCCACATATCCGGCAATCGAGATAATGGGCACACCTACGCAGGATCCAGTGAGAGACCCTCCACCTATGAGGGAAGAGACCGCTATCTATCAAGTACAACTTGGGGATTCTTTGAATGTGATCGCGTTTCGCTATCAGGTATCTCCCATCCAAATCATGGAAGCGAATGGGATTCTCGACGGAGATCTTCTGGCTGTTGGGCAGACACTGACAATTCCCGCACCGAAGTTGAGCGAACCCGGACCTTCCTTTAAGATGATTCCGAATTCCGAATTGGTATATGGTCCGGCAAGTATATATTTCGATATTGAAGGTTTTGTGGAGAGCACGGCTGGCTACCTTCGTGACTATCTTGAAATTGTTGATGAGGAGGAGTTGTCTGGAGCTCAGATTATTGCCAAAGTCGCAGAACGCTATTCTGTAAACCCGATGCTCCTGATTGCAATTCTTGAGCATCAGAGTGGTTGGCTGTATCGCAAAGATATATCCACACAAAGTGCGTACTACCCGATCGGGTACATCGCAAGCGGACGGGAAGGATTGTACGCACAGTTGGCGTGGACGGCTGATCAGCTAAACACGGGGTATTATCGCTGGAGAGCTGGGTGGGCTGGTCCTTACACCCTCGTCGATGGGAAGATGCTTAATCCAGGCGCAGGTGTAAACGCGGGGACGGTTGGTCTGCAATATCTATTTTCACAGCTTTTTCAGGAAGATGAGTGGCGCAGGGTTGTCGACGTAGGAGGGTTCGAACAAATCTTCTCGATATTGTTTGATAACCCATTTGCGCGTCAGGTTGAACCGCTACTGCTGGATGGATTGACCCAACCCGAGCTTCAACTCCCATTTGAGCCGGAAACCGTTTGGTCGTTTACGGGTGGCCCCCACAGCGCCTGGGGCGGAGGAACGGCCTGGGCGGCGTTAGATTTTGGTCCTCCCGGGAATGCCTTCGGGTGTGTCCTATCCGATGAATGGGTCGTCGCGTCCGCGCCTGGGATTGTGGTCCGGGCTGGTAATGGTGAGGTGGTTCTGGACCTTGATGGGGACGGCTACGAGCAATCAGGTTGGGTTCTGTTCTACATGCACATTGAATCCCGTGATCGAGTCTCTCCGGGTTCTTACCTTAATGCAGGTGACCGGATTGGGCACCCTTCCTGTGAAGGGGGTTTGACAACGGGGACACACGTTCATGTTGCCAGAAAGTATAATGGTGAGTGGGTTTCCGCGGATGATTCCATCCCATTCAATCTTGATGATTGGATCTCTGTGGGTTTGGGTGAACAGTATGATGGGCTGCTCGTGCGTGACTCAGTACAGCTCGAGGCATGTGCTTGTCGAAACGATACAAACCAGATTTCAAGATGATGCGATTATCTTTCCAGCAATCCTCAGGATTTCGTGCGTTGATATTCCTCTGGTTCACATTTCTAGCTGTGAGCCTGGCATGTTCGCGTGCGGATGTGGAATCACCAGGCGGTGTGGGCTCAGGTGGTATCGCAGCACCTACGACCTCGATTGTCACACCGGTGGATCCACCCGGTAAAACGGCGACAATCGAGACGCCTATGGTGGCGACATCGACTCCGGAATTTCTCGAGCCTGTTGCCTCACCCACATTTCCGCCAACGCCCACAAGCGAGTCAATCGACACGGGTGAAAGCCTGCTCTACGAATCACAACCGGGTGACAGCATTCGCACATTGGCCATCAGGTTCGGTGTGATACCAGATGATATCGAATCTCCAGAGCCACTTCCCTCTGAGAAGGATCTGATTGACCCCGGCCAGCTGTTGATCATACCCAACCGTTTGGTCGATGTGGGTCCATCTGAGAAGCTGCTTCCAGACAGCGAAATTATTTTCTCTCCGCATGCCACTGATTTCGATGTCACCGCGTTTGCCCGGGAACAGGGTGGGTACCTCAATAAATACCAGGAAATCGTCGACGGTTTCTGGAGACCGGGACCGGAAGTTGTTGAAATTGTCGCTCTAGATAACTCGATAAATCCACGGATATTGTTAGCGCTCCTGGAGTATCGCTCAGGATGGGTAACGGATCCAAGCGTTCCATCTGGTGATGCATTTATTTATCCTTTAGGGGTGAAGGATGAGCGAAACCAGGGATTACGACGGCAGTTGACGTGGTTGGCAAGCGAACTGGGCAACGGCTATTATGGTTGGCGTTCAGCGACCCTTACCGATCTCAAATTTAGTGATCGGTCAACTCTCCGTATAGCACCGGATTTAAATGCTGGTACGGTTGCAATCCAGTATATCCTTTCTCTATTCCATGATAGACCGGTGTGGGATCAAGCTATAAACGAGAATTTATTTTTAGGAACTTACACGAACCTATTTGGTGAACCCTGGGAGTATGAGTACCAGATCTTTGAGCCAGGTGTAATTCAACCGGATTTGATCCTTCCATTCCTGTTGAACCATATCTGGGCATTCACTGGAGGCCCTCATGGCGCCTGGGAGCGGGAAAGTGCCTGGGCCGCGCTTGACTTTGCACCTGCAACGAGCGTTACAGGATGTGCAGTCTCGGAAGATTGGGTCACTGCGTCAGCGCCAGGTATTGTAGTTCGCAGTGAGGATGGTACGGTTGTGCTCGATCTGGATGGGGATGGGCGCGAACAAAGTGGTTGGGCACTTCTCTACCTGCACATTGCAGAGGAGGGGCGGGTAGAGGCGGGTACCTTCGTTGAACAGGGTGACCTTATCGGCCATCCCTCATGTGAGGGGGGAATCGCAACAGGTACGCATGCTCATATCGCCCGCAAATATAACGGTGAGTGGATTCTCGCGGATGGACCCATCCCGTTCGAATTAAGTGGATGGGTTACCCGTGCAGGAACCAAACCTTACCAGGGGGTTCTGGTGAAGGACGGAGAAGAAGTAATTGCCTGCCCATGTGCCTCATACCAGACGTTGATTTCACGAGAATGAAAATGATGAAGGGCAAGTTGTCTGCACTATTGCTCGCCTCGGCGCTCATTAGTTCTTGTCTGCCGCCTCCCTCGGAAGCCTCACCAACACAGACTCCTCCAGAGACCTCTCCGATGACCTTAGGGACTGCGATCCCATCGAGGGAACCTTTTCCGCCGGGAACGATTTTCGAATATATCAGTCAAACAGGCGATACCCTTGGATCAATTGCATCGCATTTCAACACAAGTGAGGATGAGATTCGGGGAGCGAATCCACAGTTGCCGGATGATGTGACAACGTTCCCACCTGGATTTCCCCTCCAGGTCCCGAGCTATTATGTGCCTCTGACAGGGTCTCCGTTCAAAATCTTGCCGGATAGCGAGGTTGTAAATGGGCCGACCGCAGTGGACTTTGATATCCGATCAGAGATCCTCAAGCGCCCTGGATTCTTGTCGGAAATAGAGTCGTTTGCTTATCGTAGACAGCGTGATGCCTGGAACGTTGTGGACATCATCGCACTCAATTATTCAATCAATCCAAGGTTGCTGCTCGCATTGATGGAATACCAGACGAACGCGTTGAGCGTCCCTTTCCCACCAGGGAATGAGATGACTTATCCCATGGGTGTCGAGGATTCCGGTTATCGAGGATTATTCTGGCAATTGATCTGGGCTGCGGAACGATTGAGTGATGGATACTATGGTTGGCGGACAGGTTCGCTCACCTCGCTTGAGTTGACCGATGGTCTCACAATGCGTGTAGACCCATGGCAAAATGCTGGAACTGTCGCCGTCCAAAATTATTTCGCGGGACTGTATGGGAAGGAAGAGTTTGATCACGCTGTGAGCCCGGAAGGTTTTTATCGATCCTATGTCGATTTATGGGGAGACCCTTTTTCGCTCGAGATGGCACATATCCCTGGAAGTTTGCAACAACCCGAGCTGGCATTGCCGTTCGTGGATGGACACGTTTGGGATTTCACAGGGGGACCCCACCCAGCCTGGGGGACAAGCCTTCCATTCGGCGCGTTAGACTTTGCCCCCCCATCCGAAGAAAGTGGATGTGTGATTTCCTTCGATTGGTTCACGGCGCCTGTCAGTGGTCACATCACTCGGAGCGATGAAGCAACTGTCGTTCTTGATTTGGATGGTGATGGAGATGAGAGGACAGGTTGGGTGATATTCTTCTATCACGTCGCTACGGAGGGCCGCATCGAAGTAGGATCCGATGTACAACAAGGAGAGCTATTGGGTCATCCGTCATGTGAGGGGGGTCGAGCCACGGGTACGCATGTACATCTAGCTCGGAAATATAATGGCGAGTGGATCCCGGCCGGTGGTGCTATTCCGTTCGAGTTAGGTGGTTGGATCACCGCTTACGGCGATGATGCCTATGAGGGCACGCTTACGAGAGGTTCACGAGTTGTTCCAGCAAGCTCCAGTGCTACAGAAGAAAATATGTTGATCTACGAACTGCCCTGAAATTACTCCCTCTGAACTTATCCTGTTTAACGACCCATCGATCACCATGAAATCTTATTGATTAATGGTTCTCTTCGAAATTGTATGGGTGGCCAGGGAGATTTATGCCGCCTCACTCAGGCATGGGGGCTGGACCTCATTGCCGGGCCTTCACTATAATTCATCTCACCCCGTAGGGGCCGGCCTTCGTGCCGGCCCTAATACATCAATAGATCATTTATCCAATCACCGATTCGAATCACCTAACTTCCTACTTCTTAGAAGATTTCGTTGAAGCCTTTGTGGTCGTGCTTCCTTTTGCCTTCGAACTTCTGGTTGTCTTCCTCCTCGCCGTCGAGGATTTCTTTTTACTGCTCGGGGTTTTTTTTGGCGAGGTCGAGGCTCGCTTCTTCCGACTTGTTGTAGATGTTGGAACGGGGGGTTCAATATTCGGTCGAGGCCAAGCAGGTGAGATGAGGATAATGCGCGTCCCATCCTTTAACTCGAAGATGGGGCTTCCTGAAGATGTCCTGGCCCTGCGGGGGGCATCGCTGAAGCGGACCGAACGGGGAGCACCACGATTAAAACGTACAACAGCTCGATCTTTCTGTTCACCTATTGCCCCGCCTACAATTGAAACATCCTCTCCGGATTTCCAGGCTAGCACACCTTTACCGCGTCTCCCTTGAGATGGGAATTTTGTGAGGCTGCTGCGTTTGGCTAAACCATCCTCTGAGATCAACAGCAGCTCCTGGCCAGCTTGTGCGATCGCCATCATGACAACGCGTGTATGCTCTTCGTCAAGGCGGATGCCTTGTACACCGGCTGCGGAGAGTCCCATAGGACGAACATCCGATTCTAAAAACCGAATCGCCATGCCGGCGCTAGAAATCATGATAATTTCATCCCCTCCATCAGTGAGGGCAACCCAACCTAAAGCATCGCCGCGAGCAATCTTCATGCCTGCGAAGGATCGTGCAGCCGGACCGGGGAGAGTTGTGATGTCTGTTTTTTTAACCACACCTTTGGTCGTCGCTATGACCAAATAGGCCGTGTCTTTCTTGCTCCCCGCCAGTTCATAAGGAAGGGCGATTCCCGTGGTTAGTTCTGCCTGAGCGCTCAAAGGTGTAACGCCGGAGAAGTGCTTACCTTGTTGCGGGTTGTCACTTTCAGGGATCGTATCCATCCTGATGGCAGCGCCGTTTCCTTTTGAGTCGAAGAGATACAGGGTGTCTCGTATGTTTGCTCCGATGACCATCGCGGGCGCCGCTGAGCCAGACATTCGCGGCAGTCGTGCTGTGGGAGTCCGTGAGATTTTTCCATCCTTGGTAATCACTGCCCAGGTTTCTTTGTCGGGAGCCAGATCTGCGGCTGTCAATACAGCTGATTGCCCTCCTTTCTTTGCATGGGCAATCTGCGTACAGCGGCGATCACCGTAGTTGGTCTTCAAATCAGAAAGTTCTTGGGAGATGGCTCCTCGCATCCTTTTCGGAGATCGCAGCAGGCTTTCTAGCTCTTTAATCCTCGTTTGAATCTCCTTATACTCGTGATCGATTTTCTTTCGTTCGAGACTTGACAACCGGCGCAAGGGCATATCGAGGATGGCTCTTGCCTGTGGCTCACTGAGATCAAACTTTTTCTGAAGCCTTGTATTCGCTTGTTCGGCATCCCTGGCTGATCTGATGAGCTGGATAACCTCATCAAGGTTTTTCAACGCAATACGCAATCCTGCTAGGATATGTTCTCTTTCCTTTGCCCTCGCCAAGTCGTATTCGCTGCGTCGCTTTACTACCTCGAGGCGATGATCCAGGAATACGCGCAATGCTTGTTTGAGGGTGAGCATACGCGGCTCGCCATCAACGAGCGCCAGCATGATGACGCTCACAGTGGTTTGCATCGGAGTGCGGCGATACAAAGAAGCTAATAGTTTTTCGGGGTTGGCTGTTTTGGAAAGTTCCAGGACAATGCGCATGCCTTCGCGATCGGATTCATCACGCAAGTCTGCAAGCCCTTCGAGACCTCCTGCCCGGGCCAGATGCGCGATCTTCTCGATCAGGCTGGCTTTGTTGGTCTGGTAGGGCAGCTCAGTCACGATGATCCTGGAGCGTCCGCGACCCATCTCTTCGATATGTGTTCTTGCTTGCAGCGTGATCTTTCCGCGTCCGCTTGCGTATGCCGCAGTGATGCTGTTGGTTTCTCCTTGCTCCCGCAGGATGATGCCGCCTGTTGGAAAATCTGGACCAGGTATGAAGTTCATCAGCTCATCGACGCTGATTTCATCCAACGTAGACCAGTTTTCGAGCATGTAGGTTAAGGCATCACAAACTTCAACCATGTTGTGGGGGGGAACGGCGGTGGACATCCCCACAGCAATACCCGTAGCCCCATTAACGAGGAGATTGGGTACTGCACATGGGAGGACGGTGGGTTCGCGCAGCGAACCATCAAAGTTGTCGACGTATGCGACCGTATCCTTCTCGAGGTCGGACATGACCTCCATCGCCAGAGGTGCGAGTCTGGCTTCTGTATACCGCATAGCAGCGGGGGGATCACCATCGATAGAGCCAAAATTGCCCTGGCCGTCAATGAGTAAATAACGCATCGAAAATGGTTGCGCCATTCTTGCCATGGCCTCATACACCGCCATGTCTCCATGGGGGTGGTACTTTCCCAGAACCTCTCCAACGATTCGAGCCGATTTCTTGTAGGAGCTGTCAGGACGAATCCCCATGGTGTGCATCGAATGGAGTATTCGCCGGTGCACGGGTTTAAGACCATCTCTTGCGTCGGGCAGCGCACGCGCAATGATGACGCTCATGGCGTAGTCGAGATACGATTGCTGCATCTCCACATCGATATCAATTTGACGAACCAGACCCACTTCCATAAAGCACCTCAGAATTTAATAAGGATTGACCCCGGTATGATACGGATTTCACATGTTGCCGTCAATCATCTTGCTGTGATTCAATCAAGATCCCGAAGGAATTGAATAATTACGTGCAAGAAGGAAGCTGACCTGTCCGTGCACTAGCATAGTCCCACAAAGAGGTAAAAAAATATTCATCAATCGTTAGTTCATTGTAAGGTCATCCGACCAGAGTGAGACGATATACTCAATTTGATTGCCGATATAAGTCGGCATTGAGAAGTAGGAAGATCTATGGCGCGCATCCTAATCGTCGATGATGAGCGGAACACGGTGGGGCTTCTTGCGCTCGCCGTTGCCCAGCTTGGGCATGAACCCATCGAAGCATATAGTGGCCCTCAGGCAATTCAATTGATCACTGATAGCAATCCAGACTTGGTGATCCTGGATTATATGATGCCTGGCATGAATGGGGTCGAGATATTGGATCGAATTCGAAAGTTGGAGGATGGTGAAAAAGTCCCCGTTGTTATTCTGAGCGCCCGTCAAGACTTTAAACTCAAAGATCGTGTGATCTCCGCAGGTGCAGCGGACCACCAGAAGAAACCAATCCGGTTGAGTGAGCTTTCTTCCCTTATTTCTCGCCATCTGCAAGAGTCGTCTGTCGAGACGGCGGCGGATTAGGGGAATGGATCATCTCATGAACCCGACCTTCTTCGTGCCGCCAGTATGGGTGCCAAATTCGCAAAGATAATAGCTGGCGCAAATCGCTCCTTTAGGGGAGATGCATCTCCGTCATTTTGAACACATGACTCTGGCACCGTTTCCGGGTCCCATCTCGACGATATGGACGATCTTACCCGCGAGCATCGGTGCAATTACCCGTCTACTCTGTGGTGTCATCCTTTGACAGGTTCGACACCTTGCAGGTGGTGGGTCGATATGCTAAAATCAACCCGGTAGAGTTTGAATTTTGAGTTGGTCGGAAAAGTGGGTTTGCCCCACTTTTCTGCGTCTATGCGAGTATGATTAACCTTGTAGGGGAAGAATAGAAATGAAAACTGAATTTGCCCTGGCTTTCAACGAAATTACGGAACGCTTTGGACTTCCAGCAGAGACGGTCATGGAAGCCCTGGAGGCGGCGATGATCTCGGCGTACCGGCGGTCCGTAAACGCCTCGAGCGCCCAGCTTATCGAAGTAAAAATCCTGGCCGAAACCGGTGAAGTTGAGGTTTTTGCCGAGAAGGAAGTCGTCGACGACGTTCAGAATCCACTCACAGAAGTCGCGCTGGATGAAGCTCGTGAGGTTGAACCCGAGGCTGAACCCGGGGATATGGTTTTAGTAGATTCTACCCCCGACGATTTCGGTCGTGTTGCAGCCCAGACTGCGAAGCAGGTCATTTTACAGCGTCTACGAGAGGCTGAACGGGAAGCACAATACGAGGAATATGTTGAACGTGAAGGCGATATGGTGCACGGAACCGTGCATTCGATAACGCCACAAGCTGTGACCGTTGGTCTCGGTCGCGCCGAGGCCATTCTGCCAAGAAACCAGCAAATACCCGGTGAGCACTTCAGAGTTCGTGATCGTATTCGAACTTATGTGCTCGAGGTGCGAAAATCATCACGCGGTCCGGTCATCGTTGTCTCAAGAACACATCCACACATGTTGCGGCGGTTGCTTGAAATGGAAGTGCCCGAGATCAACCAGGGTCTCGTGGAGATAAAGGCAATTGCCCGTGAAGCAGGAAAACGGGCGAAAGTAGCCGTGGCCGCGTTACGAGATGGTGTCGACCCGGTTGGGGCTTGTGTCGGAATGCGCGGTGTACGTATCCAATCGATCGTACGCGATCTGAATGATGAAAAAATCGATGTCATTGAATGGAACCCTGATTCGGCCACCTTCATCTCAAAATCTTTGAGCCCTGCACGTGTTTCAGGTGTCTACCTCGATGACGATCCTAATCGAGGAAAGACAGCTATGGTCGTCGTCCCCGAGGATCAACTTAGTCTGGCGATTGGAAGAGCTGGGGTCAACGCTCGTCTTTCAGCCAAACTTACCGGTTGGCGCATTGATATCAAGAGCCTCCCCGAGGCAGCCATTGAATCCATAGCTTTGCTCGAATCTGTACCAGAATATGCAGCCTTTGCTGATGGAGAGGAAGAAGTTCTTGCACAGGTGGAATCGATTCTTACGAAGAAATCTGAAGGTCGCCCGGTGACACCTGAGGAATACCAGATTTTAAGAGGATTTGTTGAGCGCATCCAGAGCGAAGTTGAAGGACAACGGGATGTCATTCGGCAAGCCGAACTACAGAAGCTCGAAGATGTACGTGCATCCTATCCTGTCACGGCCTATGATGTGCCGCTATCAGAAGTTGGTCTTTCGACCCGGGTTTTGAACCTGCTTACAGAAGCTGATTACATGAATGCGGGCGCGCTGCTCGAGCAGCTTGGACTGGATGAAGATGCCATCTTGGGTCTCCAAGGAATTGGTCCTAAAGCGATTACAGAGATTCGAGAGGTGCTGACGAAGTACGATTATCCTGAATTGGAGATTGAGCCTGTCCTCGAGGAGGAAGAAGTCACCCTTGAGGGCGAGGAAGCTGTTGATGGGGAGCAGCCGGAGGTTCCTGAACCCGCTGCAGGAGTCGAGCTTGCAGAAGGAGTCGAGGTCGATAAGGCGGTCACTGAAGCTGAGGCAGAAGAAGGCGCTACGGTTGTGGAGAAAGTGGTTGAAGAGCCCGAGACTATCGAAGAGACCTTTGAGAAGGTGGTTGAGGGATTTGATGGCACGTTCACGGCAGAGGATATCGGTGAAGAAGAGGTGATCGACGAGGCTGAACTCGAGGAACTTAAAAAGAAGAAGAAAGAGAAGTCTCGGGTCGTTGAATTCGATCCCGATCTAGGAGAAATGGTCGTTAAGCGACGTAGAAAACGTGACGATGGGGAAGAGTGGGATAAAGAAACTTTTTAACAAGCTCGCCCCGCGATGATTTATCGGGAGTGATGAATGAATGGCTTCCCGAAAGAGTAGAAAACGCCACATCCCTCAGCGTACCTGCGTAGGATGTCGCGAAGTCCTTTCGAAGCGGGATTTGATTAGGATCGTTCGCAGCGTGGATGGCGTGAAGATCGATCCAACTGGGAAAGAAGCAGGACGAGGAGCTTATATTCACGATCAGATCTCTTGTTGGGAGACCGCATTGCAAGGTGCACTGGCAAGAGCACTGAAAGTTGATCTAACGAATCAGGAATGTGAGGAACTCGAGCATTACTATTCCCAACGTAAAGAAGAGTGGGAAGGCTGATGCTGAAAGCCTGGCGATGCCAAGCGGTAGCAAGGTGAACTTTTATTACTGAAGCCATCGGCTCTCTCGCTCCATCTAGTCGGTGTATTCGTTTTGGAGGTGGGATATGAGCGAGAATGAGAATGAGATTGAGATTGAGATTGAAATTGAGAATGGCCCAAAATCCATCGAATTAGCAGAGACGGTAACGGTTCGTGATCTCTCTGAGATGATTGATGTCAGCCCCATTGAAATCATAAAACAGTTGATGGCGAACGGGGTTATGGCGAACATAAATCAACAGATAGATTTCGATACTGCGGCGATCGTGATCGAGGAGTTAGGTTACGAGGCCACTCCTGCGACCCCTGTAGAAGACGAAGATAGCGAAGAATCCGGCAGAATCCCAAAATGGCGACAACTTATCGGCGATGAGGACCCTAAAGCGCTAATTGATCGTCCTGCTGTTGTTACTGTTCTCGGACACGTGGATCACGGCAAGACCACGCTTCTTGACGCTATCCGTGAGGCCAATGTTGCTGGGGGAGAAGCTGGTGGGATTACGCAGCACATTGCCGCGTACCAGGTTAAATATAATGATCAAACGATCACATTTTTAGATACACCTGGTCACGCTGCGTTCACGGCGATGCGCGCTCGAGGAGCACAAGGGGCTGATATCGTCGTCCTTGTGGTCGCAGCAGATGATGGCGTGATGCCTCAAACTCGAGAAGCGCTGGCACATGCACGTGCGGCGCAGGTTCCCATCTTGGTAGCTCTAAATAAAATCGACCGTACGAATGCAAATCCCGATAAAGTAAAACAGGAGCTCTCTGATGCCGGTCTGATCCCGGACGATTGGGAAGGCGACACAATGGTGGTCCCGATATCGGCAAAAGAGAAGCAGGGGCTAGAGGATCTTCTTGAAGCAATTACGCTCGTCGCTGATGCTACTGAAATTAAGGCTAACCCTGCGGGTAATGTTGTCGGAACCGTAATCGAAGCCGAGCTAGATAAATCCAGAGGCGTTGTGGCGACCCTGTTAGTTCAAAATGGTACGCTTAGAGTCGCCGATGCGGTCAGCATCGGCGCTTCCCATGGAAAAGTCCGAGCGATGTTTGACTATCAAGGAAACCCAATAGAGGAGGCGGGGCCATCCACACCTGTTTCGGTCCTGGGTCTTTCTGATGTCCCCGGCGCAGGGGAGTTATTCACAGTTGTGGAAAGTGATCGGGAAGGTAGAGCCATAGCAGAAGAACTCGCAGATTCAATGGCAGGAGGCAGAGCGCAATCCTCCAGCGCCATGTCGCTCGACCAGATATTTGAAGCATTCAAAGCTGGCGAAGTACAAGAGCTGCGTTTGGTGATTAAGGCAGATGTTCAGGGATCATTAGAGCCGATTTCCAGTTCCCTGCAGGAGTTGAGCGTGGGGGATATTAAGGTAAATGTGATTCATACAGGCACAGGGAACATCAACAAGAATGATGTCATGCTTGCATCTGCCTCTGATGGCATCGTGATTGGTTTTTGCGTGACTGCAGATGAGGCTGCTAGTAATGCTGCCGAAGCAGAAGGTGTGGACATCCGCATCTACGATATTATCTATCGCATCACCGAGGATGTAGAAAAGGCTCTGAAGGGTATGCTTGAGCCGGAGGTCCATGAGGTTGTATTGGGCCACGCAGAAGTGAGGGCGGTATTCAGAATTCCGAAGCTTGGTCGAATTGCCGGCTGTTTTGTCCGTGACGGAGAATTAAAGCGGAACGGCCATATGCGAGTCATCCGAGCTGACGAGGTGATATTTGACGGCGTGATCTCGTCTCTCAAGCACGAAAAAGACGATGCCCGTGAAATTCGTGAGGGATTTGAATGTGGGGTAGGGCTGAAAGGATTTGATGAGTTCGAGGAAGGGGACATCCTGGAATGCTACACGGAAGAGACTGTACCTGTCAGCTAAGGTGTGACCATGCCCAGTGAAGCCAGAGCTCGACGTGTGGGGGAGCGAATACAAGAAGAACTCGCGATCCTGCTTATTAGAAACGTCGCCGATCCACGTCTCAATATGGTAACGATTACAGAAGTAGATGTCGATCGTGAGCTCGCCTACGCGACAATTTACGTGACGGCAAGTGGAGGCGAGGAACGGGAGGAAGAAGTTCTGGAGGGGATGGAAAGCGCAAGCGGGTACTTCAAGAGTGAATTAGCGACGCGCATCCAACTTAGGGCATTTCCGCAGCTCCGCTTCAGATGGGACGTTGTACACGAACGGGGCCAACGAATAGAAGAACTGCTCGACAGTCTAAAAACGGAAGGTGGACAACCCGAGGGAGAGGCGAGTGAGGAGTGACACGGACTCGGCTTTGAATTTGATTTCAAGGTCATCTAAGATTACTGTCATTGCTCATGAACGCCCTGATGGTGACGCAGTGGGCTCCCTGCTGGCATTTGCACTTGCACTTGCAAACTCAGGCAAAGATGTCACCCCAATTCTTGCTGATGGATTGCCGGCGCGTTTCCGCTTTCTTCCAGGATCGGCCGGAATAGAAAAGAAAGTTCCTCCAGATGCCGAACTCGTTATTGCAGTTGATTGCTCTGACAAAGAGCGAATGGGCATCGCTCCGGAACCTTCGATCGACATCAATATCGATCATCATCCCACAAACGCGTACTTCGCAAAACTAAATTTTGTTCGACCAGATGCTGCAGCCACAGCAGAGATCCTTTATGAGCTCCTACCGGCATTTGGTCTTCAAATCACATCCGAGATTGCCACCAATCTCCTCACCGGAATAGTTACAGATACTATTGGTTTCCGTACACATAGTGTGACCCCACAATTGCTCGAGATAGCAGTTGATCTGATGAATCTCGGTGCCCCATTGGCAGAGATTTACGAAATTGTACTTGGTCGTCGCTCCTTTACCAGTGTGCGATATTGGGGCTGTGGTTTGGACCGAATTGAAAGAGGAGATGGTCTCGTCTGGACGACGCTCACGCTCGCGGATAGAGAAAAAGTCGGCTACCCTGGGGATGATGATGCGGATCTGGTCAACCTTCTCACTGAAATAGAAGACACCCAGGTAAGCATCATCTTTGTTGAACAGCCCGGTGGGAAGGTGAAGGTGAGTTGGCGCTCGGATCCAGGAATAAATGTTGCCGAAATTGCATCAGAGTTTGGGGGCGGAGGTCATGAGCAAGCGTCTGGCGCGATGATCGAGGGTGAGTTGGAGGAGGTCCGAGCCCTCGTAATCAATGCCACGAAGGCTCAGACGAATCAAGCGTAGGAAATCAACATGAAACCATTTGGTCTCCTTATTGTGGATAAGCCTGTCGGCCCAACATCTCATAAAATTGTGAGCATCGTTCGGCATGGGACTGGTGCGAGGAAGGTAGGG
Organism: Anaerolineales bacterium; assembly: GCA_041821665.1. Taxonomy (GTDB): domain Bacteria; phylum Chloroflexota; class Anaerolineae; order Anaerolineales; family E44-bin32; genus E44-bin32. The sequence continues at coordinate 28,148 of JBGUDT010000017.1, read as the reverse complement.
CATGCCGGCACGTTGGATCCGCGCGCATCCGGCGTGCTGGTCCTTTGTATTGGATCGGCCACGCGGTTGAGCGAATATCTTTCTATGTCCAGCAAGCGTTACGAAGCCGTCATCCGATTTGGATCTTCCACCCAGACCTATGATGCCGAGGGAGATGTAATCCGCTTAACAGGTGCGGCGCCCTCAGATCAAGATGTCTTGGCTGTATTGCCTGAGTTTCGCGGAGAAATTGAACAGATCCCTCCACCGTATAGTGCGATTAAGGTTAAGGGTCAGAAGGCTTACGAACTTGCACGGTCTGGTCAGGATGTTGAGCTCGAAGCTCGGAAAATCACGGTTCATCATCTGGAGTTGATGCGCTACGACCCTCCTAATCTTGCCCTGGATATTGAATGCACCGCAGGAACGTACATACGATCGATTGCCCATGATCTCGGAGAACGATTAGGTACCGGGGCACATCTTGCGAGCCTGCGAAGGACAAAAGCAGGTCACTTCACGCTCGACGACAGTATCTCCATGATGGAATTGGAAGAAGGATTTACATCGGGTGATTGGGTGACCCACATTGTGCCGGCGAAAGATGCCCTTCCCGAACTCCCTCTCATTGAGCTTGATGGAGATATGCTTGGTGAGATACTTCATGGAAGACGGATTGCCGCCGATGAAGGTGCCGTTGGGTTGGCCCGTGCGATTGGTCCAGATGGATATCTTGTGGCTATTCTTGAAGCCGTCGAAGATGGAACCCAATGGCATCCACGAAAGGTGTTCAATCGGTAATCTTCTGCATGGAACATACTCGTCAATTGGACTCCATACAACTTGATAGCTGCGTCCTTACAATTGGATCATTCGATGGCGTGCATCTGGGTCATAAGGCGCTCGTGCAGCGCGCAGTAAAACACGCGAAACGATACAAGATCCCCTCAGTTGTGCTCACCTTCTTCCCTCATCCTTCTGTTATCCTACGAGACCGTCAGCCAGCTTTTTATATCTCATCCCCCGACGAAAAAGCGATACTCCTTGGAAACCTAGGTGTGGACCATGTCATCACACAAAAATTTTCAAGAAAACTGTCAAGCATGCGCGCCTCAGATTTTCTTGATGAATTACAAAGCCATCTCAACCCCCGGGTTATCTGTATCGGGGAAGATTTTACCTTTGGTTATCACCGTGAGGGCAATCGCCGATTCCTCGAGAAAAGCGGAGCTTTGCGAGGTTTTCAAGTTGAGGTCCAACCCCCCATCCTTGTCGGTGGTGAGGTGGTTAGCTCAACAAGGGTGAGAGAAGCACTCAGAACCGGGGACGTGACCCGTGTTGAGACGTACTTAGGAAAACCGTTCATAATTCCGGGTCAGGTGATCCGGGGCGCTAGTCGAGGCAAGTCGATCGGATTCCCAACCGCAAATCTTAAATTATGGGAAGAGAGAGCTTATCCCCGCCAGGGTGTGTATGCCTGTTTTGCCCGGCTTGATGAACAAGAATGGCTCAGCGTCACGAATATTGGTGTCCGCCCGACCTTCGATGAAGATCACAACACCGCAATTGTGGAAACTCACTTGCTTGATTTTGATGGTGATCTCTATGGGAAGGAGATCGAACTGGCTTTCATCAGACGATTACGCGACGAGCAACGTTTCTCATCAGTTGATGCTCTTAAAGTACAAATCACGAGAGATGTCGATAAGGCCAGGACAATCTTGCAAGAAAGAGTGCGGGGAAATGATGAGTGATCTTACCAAGCGACGCGTCTATCTCCTACGACCCGGGAAACTCACGCCAGAAACGATCGCAGTCACCTTCGCTAAAACTTCTCGCTCGCCGTTGTCATTCGACGAAATCGCGGCCGAGCTCACCGAGGCAAAATCCGCAGAGTTCCATGAAAAGTGGGTTGTAGGTTACGGTCATGCCTCGGTTGCCGAACACGCTGTGCTGCACATTGCCTTTGAGAATGTCTCCAGGCTGGCGATCGAGTGCATCGAGTCCAACCGTCTGGCTTCGTACACGGAAAAATCGACTAGATATCAAAAGTGGGATCGCATGGGGTACTTCGTCCCTGAAGAGATCGTCCAAACACCGTACGAAGAGTTGTATGTGAATACGTGCGATCTTTTATTCGATGCCTATCACCAGTCGCTTGAGCCATTGAAGAGCGTCATCCAAGAGCGGAATCCACGCAGAGAGGGTGAGCGAGACGAGCAGTGGGATGGGCGCACTCGCTCTCGTTATGTCGATGTCGCGCGATTTCTCCTCCCGGCAGCAGCTTTGGCGAATGTCGGCATGACGGTCAACGCACGAGCACTCGAACATGCGATTCGAAAAATGCTTTCGCATCCGCTTCAGGAGGTGCGAGAGATCGGTGAGACCGTGAAGGGTACAGCTCAAGATGAGGTACCGACGCTGGTCAAATATGCAGATGCGGTGCCCTACCTGCAGGAGACCGAGGCGGATCTTGCCGAATACGCAAAGGAATTTCCAGGTGAAGTCGGCGGCGATGACCTGCATCTGGTCGACCATGATGACGAAGCAGAGCTTCGAGTGATGGCTGCTGCCATCTATCCTGCCGGAGGAGCCTCATTTGATACTGTGATGAAAAAAATCCGTGGGATGAGTACGGATGAAAGAGAGCAGATATCTGATAAGTTGCTCGGGAAGATGGATCGATTCGACATCCCTCTGCGTGCATTTGAGCATGCGACCTATACATTCGAGGCTTTGCTCGATCAGGGCGCATACTTCGAGTTAAAGCGTCATCGCATTATGACGCAGACCCCCCAAGATCTGCGGGCGGACCTGGGCTATGCAGTGCCAAGACTATTCGCGGATTCCGGGTTTGAGGCGCCATATCGGAATGCGATGGATGCGGTCTCAAATGCATACGGAGAGCTCCATGCCTGGAATCCACACGTGGCCGCCTACATTGTCCCAAACGGACATAAGCGCCGTGTGCTGATGACCCTGAACCTGCGAGAGGCGTATCACTTTTGTGAACTCCGATCCCAGCCTAACGCACATTTTTCAATCCGGCGGATAGCCTTAGGTATGGCAGAAATGATCAGGGAAGTTCATCCGATCCTTGGTTCGGGGATGCGATTGCCTACAGGTATTACGAAGGACGATATCGAAAAAGAATATTTTCTGGAGCTGTAACGGGTTCATCCATTCCTGCGTATTGGATGGGACCCTGTCTCAAACTTGAGTGCGATCTACTTGTACAGGCGAGCCTTCGTGCTCGCCCTGTTTGTTTATTCGTTGCAATGCCTCAGGGCCGGTACCTTGGCCTGCCATTAAGAGAGTATCCCGGATACCCAGGGTATCCGGGATACTGGTTTAGGGGCGGACCTGTGTGTCCGCCCTTGAATCAGCGCAACAATAAATTACCCCGTCATCCTAAAACGCCCACAGCGATGAGCACACCAGCAGCCATTAGAAATTGAGCAACATGATAGGTGATCATGACGGGAAGATGTCCGCCTGGCAGAGGACTTACAAACCGGATCCAGGCGTTCATGCTATCTGAGACGTAAAAGAGCAAACCACCGATGATGGTGATTACGGCTCCAAGCAGCGGCCACTCGGGGCGTAGTACCGTTGTCGTCGTCGACCAGAGCGTTGCCGTCAAGACGACGGCATACACGATGATGGGACCGACGAGTTTGTGTTTGCCGGAAGATTGGAGAGCCCTCACGATCGGGCGTGCGATGAAGAAGCCTATGACACCAATCACCAGCAGCAAGAAACCAGAAAGGGGAGTGACCAGGAATCCACCCATGTTGTAGGCGATAACGTAGGCGACGTGAGCGAGAAGAAATGCAATAACGCCAGATAGGAAGCGATCGTTGGGAAGCATAAGGAAGACATCCCCAATCAAGGAGAGTGCCAAACCCAAGGTAAATACCGATGTAAAAGCGGGAGGCGCTGTCGGTAGTGAGGTCGTGAACCAGAGAATAAGGCTCAGCATTGTCCCAGGCTTCATCACGTATTCAAGCCGGCGGCGCTTTGTGGCGACCGCATACCAGTCGACAATCGCGAAGATAAAAGTAAGCATTAGCAAGAAGTTCATCATCTATTCTCCGAGGATGGCTTGTTTTGTTTGCGCCTCAGCCAATAATAACCTCCGATAACAGCGACAGCAGTGAATGAGAACCATTGGATGGCATATCCCAGATGTGATCCTTCGGACAGATCTATTTCTGGCTCTGGGATCGGCTCCTCGCTGGTTAGGTTATTTGTTTGTGCGATGTAAATTGGAAGCAGGGGGTAGGGGATTTGTTCCTGTATGCCCTCAATGTACAGTAATCTCCATGTCTCTAGTGGGGAATCTCCGGCCTCTGGAACCGGGTCAGCGAGGAAGTCCCAAGAGGGTTCAGCTTGAGAGAGGCGCGCAATCCCCTCGATGAGAACAGGGTTTGGTTCCTGATAGACACCTCTATCAGATTTTTCACCATTCACTAACGGGATCCAGCCCCGATCGATCAAAACCGCACGATCACGGCTTATTAGAAGTGGGGTAATCAGGTGAAAACCTGGTTGGCCCTGGCGGGCTCGATTTTTGAGCAGTATCTCATGCTCGCTGTCGAATTCACCTTCAACCTGGACGCGTCGATACTCAAGTTCTTCGGGAGCTTTCTCAACGGCGTTAAGATACAGGGGTGCTTTATCGAGTCTTTCGATGATCTCCTCGTTCCGGGCTTTTCGCTCTGAATATCTCGACAACTGCCAGAAACCGAGACGGAACGTCACGACGGCAACGGCAATAATCAAGGCGACAAAGCCCCAATCTCTTGCCCGAAGCTTCATGCTTCATTTCCCTCGGGTTGGGCAGTTTCAAATCTCGCTTGAATGCGAGCGACGGTGTCTCGAGCTCTTTCGGGGGCCAGGCCCACATAAGTACTTGTATCTAAAAATCCGCGGATCGCGGCTGGCTGCAGATATTTTAAAATTATGGTGTCGGAGGCCAGCGTCTCCACGAGTGGATTTGCGTTTCCGGATTTGACAGAATCCCATGCCCGCATGCTTTGCTGGCGTAGATGTTCATGCATCGTTTGGCGGTCAGCTCCAGCTTCGACCAAAGCAGTAAGAACGCGTGCAACGCTGGCAAATGTTCCGTATTTTTCGAGCTGTTCCCGGCTGGCGTTATCGTCGATTATCAATTCAGACATGATTTTTATTGCAGTGAGCAGCATTTCATCACAAGCGAGGAATGATTCAGGGATCAACCGACGTCGATTTGCAGAATCATCGAGGGTCCGTTCAAGCAGGTTGTTGGCAGCATTTTGCCAAGCGACAGGAAGCCCTGCTGCCACAAGGCGGGCGAGTGAACAAATCTTTTCTGCGTTCACGGGATTTTTTTTAAAAGGCATGGCACTTGACCCTACCTGGCTAGCGCTGAAGGGTTCCGCAATATCCCCGAGACCGGGAGATTGCATCATCCGCAAGTCAAAGCCAAATTTGGACAGGGAGCCTGCGAGTGCAGACAGTTCTGCAATAAGGGTGAAATCTTGAATGCGTGTGTATATCTGCCCTGAAACAGGATATGCACATAGACCGAGCGACTCCATCACCTGTTTTTCGAGCTCTTCAGCGGTGACGTCAGAATTAGCGAGTATCTCGACAAATGCGGCGCTCGTCCCAACGGGTCCACGAACGCCTTTCGCTCGGAGATTATGGCGGAGACGGATTAACGCATCATAACAACCTAAGAGGTCTTCGGCATACATGCTCAACCGGTAGCCCAATGTTGTGGGCTCGGCAGGCTGTAGGTGCGTGTATCCCATGATGACGTTATCGGATGTTTTCTCGATCGTCGCGGCAAAGACCTGGAGAAGTTCCTTGATTTTTAAGGTGAGTATTGCGATAGAAGTACGCTGGCGGAGGATGTCTGCGTTATCTTGAACGTCCGCCGATGTGAGACCCCAATGAAGGATGCTTCCACCAACTGCACACTGTTCTGTATAAACTTTTAACTCTGCCATGAGATCGTGCCCAATCTCACCTTCGATCTCCGCAGCACGGACCAGATCGATATTTTCAACATTGGCCCGGATGTCCTCGATCTGTTCTGAGGTCGCAAGTCCAGCGCTGGATTGTGCTTCGGCGACGGTGAGCCACACTCGTCTCCAGACCCGCCTCTTGGCGGTTTCTGACCAGAGTATGCGCATCTCTTTTGATCCATATCGAATGGAGAAGGGGGATTGGTATGTCATGTCTCACTCTCTATGGGTTCATCATGATCGTGCTGCAGCGGAGGGATTTCTTCAAGACGTTGATTCGCGATATGTATATATTCTTCAAAGAGTTCATAGCCGACGTACTGCCGTCCAAGCCTTCGTGCCGAGACGCACGTCGTTCCTGATCCACAGAAAGGATCGAGAACAACGTCCCCCAGAAATGAATACAGTTCGATTAATCTTCTAGGAAGCTCCTCTGGAAAGGGCGCGGGATGCCCAATTTTCTTGGCGGACACTGTCGGGAAAGTCCACACGCTCTTTGTCCAATCGAGGAACTCGTCTTTCTCAATCGTGCTCTCCTTCTCGTTTTTCGCAAGTGAGAAGTTTTGCTTTGAGAAGATGAGGATGTATTCATGGACATCGCGCAAAACCGGATTCGAAGCTGAAAGCCAGGATCCCCATGCGGTTGAAGGGCTGGCGCTGGCCGCTTTGTTCCAGATGATTTCGCCTCGCATAAGAAATCCTAACTCGAGCATTTCGGAGATAATCATGGCATGGAGAGGGATGTAAGGTTTTCGCCCGAGATTGGCGACATTCACGCAGGCCCGACCGCCTGGAACGAGCACCCTGTACGTCTCTTGAAAAACGCGGCGCAGCAGCTCCAGATATTCGGGGAGGCTGAGGTTGTCATCGTAATCCTTTTGAACGTTGTAGGGGGGAGAGGTGATCATCAGGTGGATGGATTTATCTGGGAGTTGGCTCATATGCTCAGAGGACTGATGGTGAATAGTGTCGATGTGCTCCACCGCGATGGCATTTTGAACATATGGTGTTTGATCTGGCTTCAGGGACCCATCATAGAGGCGGCTGTTATAGAATGACGAAGCGTCATGATTCTCTTTGGCTGGAGATCCAAACGAACTCGTCCTTGTTCCTTTCTTTTTCTCATCTAGAGACAATCGAGACTCCCTGTAACCGCATAAGCTACGAAGATTATGTAAAACCTAATTTTTGTAATGCATCCTCATTGTTTCTCCAACCGGCCATCACCTTTACTCTGAGTTTGAGGAATATCTTTCTGCCAGTCGCAGCTTCGATATCTACTCGAGCATGGGAACCGATTGCCTTGATCATCTGACCATTTCCACCGATCACGATGCCCTTCTGGGATTCCCTTTCTACAAAGATTGTAGCTTCTATATATGCGCCGTGTTCATTTCGTTCAGTATACTCATCGATGCGAATGGCAAGGCTGTAGGGAACCTCATCGCGCAGGAGGTGGAGACATGCAGCTCGGATCATATCAGCGGCGATGTCTCGCTCGTACGTGGTGGTGATCTGATCGGTAGGAAAGAATAGTGGACCTTCCGGCAATTGTTCATCAATGACCTGGAGGAGGATTTCCAGGTTGCTGCCGTCCACAGCTGAGATGCGAATAAAGTTCTTTCCAGGGAGGAGAACTCGGTAGAGGGATTCCTGTTTTTGGAGGTATTCATCTTGTAGGTTGTCGCATTTGTTTAGTGCGATTGTAATCGGGAGATCGGGAGAGATCTGGAGGATGTTATCCACGACATTACGATCCTCTTCGTTGGGTGGTTCGCTGACATCAAAGATGACAAGAATGTGATCGGCATCTCGGATTGCATCCAGTGCAACACCGTTCATGTAGCTGCCGAGTTTGTGAATGGGATTGTGGATTCCGGGCGTGTCCACAAAAATAAGCTGGGATTCTGGGAGCGTGAGGATTCCAAGCTGGCGGTGTCGAGTGGTTTGGGGTTTCGAAGATACCGCAGCTACGTTTTGTTTAAGGTATGCGTTTAGTAGGGTTGATTTTCCAACATTCGGACGTCCCGCCAATGCGATGAAACCTGAGCGGTGACCCTCTGGGGTGTTATTTTCTTGCATAGACCAATTTTGCTTGAGCGAGGTCATGATGTCAAGAATATTGGCATCGGTTCTTTCAGAGACATTCCAGATCTTAGGGCGTCATCCCTTCTCCGATTATGTAGTTCGGTAGACGGATAGCGTATGATGAAAGTGAAGGGAGCCAGAGGGCTATCGAATGTGATACAAACCAATTTACAGTCGTTTCTTTCCAGGGAGAGTTCATACTCTCAAAATTACGCCCTTATCAACTGGACAACGTGCCTTGTGGAATATGTGTTTGATGGTATGCTCGGTTGATGTCCTGAATGCGAATTTTCCTTAGCATCCGAGTGTCGATGCTCGTTGAAGTGGGCTAGATCCAGAGCTGAAAGAGGAATTGACATGAGTATTTTTTCAAAAAAGAAACCCAACCGGTTCACAGAACTTCTTATCCGACAAGCGGAATATTCTGTCGAAGGTATGCAGGTGTTGTTGAGCTACGTTCGTGCACCGAGTGAAGAATTGGCGAGAAAGGTCACTGAGCTCGAAAAGGAAGCGGACGAAGTGCGGCGTGTGCTCATCGATGAACTCAATCAGACCTTTGTCACCCCCATCGATCGGGAGGATATCTTCGCCCTCTCGCTTACAATCGATGACGTTTTGGACTATGCAGATACAACCGTAGAAGAGATGTACATGTTGGATATTGTGCCTAACGCTTATATAGAACGCATGGTTTCCTTGTTGACGGACGCAGCCAGGGAAATCTATCTGGGCGTGATGAGACTGGAGGATCATCCGAGCGTGGCGAACGATCATGCAGTTCGTGCGAAAGCGCTTGAGAACCGCATGGAAACAGTTTATCGTGAGGCAATTGCGGACCTGTTCCGCGGGCCGCGAGATATCGACCATGTTGTAGAAATGCTGAAATTACGAGAAATCTATCGGCACCTTTCGAACGCTGCCGATAGAGGAGACCAAGCAGCAAACGTGATTGGGGATATTGTCGTTAAAAAGATGTAACCTTCGATCGTCAAACGTTGAAAAACAATCCGCCGGGTCACTCACAAACCGGCGGATTAATGATTAATCCAAGATAAAGTCCGCCGATGTCCTTGCTGCACTTAATCTTCGCTTTGCTCGGATAGACGCTGAAGTTTTGACCTGACTTCTCGCCATTGGATTTTTGAGATGCCCATTTTCTGCCTGATTTTATCCGGGTCCATACCTGCTCGATAATCTGTGAGCGCAGAGGTCCATCGGCACATATCAAACGAGATATGTTTTTCCAATCCGACAAGCTCACCGATATCTTCTAGAATATATTCCAGACGCCGGGGCGACCAGGGGAATAGTCGATCCGTCGGTTTATACTGGTTGAGGTAATCCTCGTAGGCTTCGATCCAATCTTGGGAAAGCGAGAGCTTTCTTTCCTTGTAACGTTTCTTCACATCACCATACCGAACGAATAGGATGGGGCCATCGACCGAATTTGGATCGATATGGTTGATGTGGATTGCCAGGCACTCTCCTTTTTTGATGGCTGTTTCGAGCAAGAGTGACAGAAGTGTGAATGGCCTGGCATCCGCTTTTTCATGATTCCGCGATGACGCAGCAGTTTCCAGGACCGCCTTAACTTCATCATCATTCAACACCGAGGGGAGGGGGCTAAGGACCGATTGTTGGGGAACTGCGGCAGCGGGGTCTTCGGTGAGGACGCCGATCTCCTTAAGCCAACGAAAGAAGGATTTGATCGATGTAATCCTGCGCGCATAGGTCTTTGGGCTGCAGGGAACTCCTCGTGTATTGAGCATCCAGTCGAGGAAATTCTTGATATCGATCGTACTGATGTCGTTGATTGCCCGTCCGGATCCAACGAATTGAGCCAGGAGGCGTAAATCGCTCGTAAACGCTTTTACGGTGTGAATCGATTTGCCCTGGTCTTCGAGTGCCTCCCCCCAGGCGTTGATGGCCGCGCTCAAGCTCGTCGTCGGATGGAGCGAAGAAGGGGACTCGGTTTCAATGGATGAGCTGGTCGCCATCCGCGAAAAAAGGGGCAGATCACTATGTGAATCGTCCATCTCGCTCTCCTTGGTCGCGCTGGCTTCGCATAGCCAGCAACTTCGATGGGCGAAATCCTAGCTTTGGATGGTTGAAAAGTCAAATGCTCCGAGGGGTTAGATGATAGGACTCATCTCGGCCTGAACATGAACCCGACTCAAGGAACTAGGCATATTCCCATGCGGATCAACATCATCCTTGAACCTGATTTTGTTGTGGGTTGGATCGGGGGTTGAGGTTGGTCTACTTCGCGAACATACGCTCAAGCATGGGTTCAATCGCCTCCCAGTTCGGCAACACGACAGAGGCACCGCTGTAAGGCACGCGCCAGAGTGACCCCATCGTAGAATCGATAGTGATCCGCCGAATTTTGCTGGGATCGCTGGCGACTTTCGCCGCAAGCGGTAAAAGCGGGAGGACTTTTTCCAGTGTGACATCCGTTTCCACGAGGCTTGAAAACTGGGAGAAGAAGTCTGGGACACGGGAGAGTCCATCTAGTGAAAGAGCTTTATTGAAGATGGCCACGATGACTTCTTGTTGGCGGCGAAGACGATCAAAGTCCCCTCCTGATGATTTCCGCATCCTCACATAGCAGAGCGCCTCGAAACCATCCATGTGATAGGTCCCGATTCCATAGTGCCAGAAGATCCCACCACATTCGTCGCCCATAGGTTTTCCAATGTCGACATCGATTCCGCCCAACATGTTAACGGCGGATTTGAACCCACTAAACCTTATCCGTGCCCAATGATCAACTTCAATTCCGAAGTTATAAAGCATGGTCTCCTGCACGCGTTCTGGACCACCACGCGCATCCGCGGTGTTGATACGATCCACACGCCAACCTGGGATAAAGATGTATAGATCGCGCGGGATGGACATAAGGGTTACGGTTTCCTCTTCAAGATCGAAGGACAGGAGCATAATCGTATCGGTCCGATGTCCGTAGGAATTAGGCCGCTGATCGGACCCTAAAAACATGAAGTTGATGACTTCTTCAGAATCCTCGAAAGGATGCATCGGGCGTCGAATGTCAATCGCGGACGGTTCAACAGGGGGTTGAAAATATCCCCATGGATCGACTGAGGTTGGCGTCGCTGGAGGTGGAGTCCTTTTCGGTGGGGGAAGAGGTGTCGCGGTAACCGGTTCTGGTTTGAACGGCGTTGCGGTTGCCGTAGCATTGGGATTTTGAGTTATGAGCGGGCCGTTGAATAGCGGCATTCCAGGAATGAGTGCCCCAGCCGCAGGACTGCAGGCAGCGATCAATATCACCATGACGAGTAGAAAGATCATGATGCTGCCTCTATATATCCACGTCTTTTTAATTTCCGACATTTGACGTCCAAGCAATTTTTCTCAAGATGGTTCGGATTGCTGCATCTTGTACATCCAGCGTTGTTTTAACCGACCAGAACCTTGCAATTTATGTGCCGTAGGTGCTGGTATCAGGGTGATCAATTCCATTATTGCCAGATCGAGGGCACGGATGTGTTCGCTCAAACCAAAGCAAAGTAATTCAGCCATGATGACGGGAGGGATTATAACGCCCTAGACTGCATTCGGACACTGCAAGATGGGACTATGTGGCAACGTTCCGAGTTGAGGATGACCATGAAGAATATAAGCCGTATATTGACCGCTGAGGGATTATGTAGATGCGCCAGCCAGTGGTATGAGAGCGGTAAATGTGCTGCCTGAACCTAGTTTGCTGTCTGCCCAAACTCTCCCGCCCATGGCCTCCATGAGCGCACGGACGATGGATAAACCCATGCCAGATTCAGAAGTGCCGATAATGGTGAGCCCTTCTGTCTTATAAACCGGATCGAAGACACGGCTGATATCTTCAGGGGGAATACCGCCGCCCTGATCGACAATCATTAAAGTCAGGAATTGATCCGACTCCATCGATGTCCTGCGAACAACGATGGCGATTTCGCCCTCTTCAGGTGAAACACCGATGGCATTATTCAAGAGGTGTACAACGATCTGAAGCAATGCGTCCTCGTCACCGAGGACGGTTGGCATGATGTTGGGAAAATCCATCCTCAGTGCGACTTTCTTCTTCCGTAGGGCAGTGCTGGTCTGGTCAACGGAATTATCGATGACTTTCAGGAAGTCGACTGGAACAGGGATGAGATCGAGCGTACCTGTTTCAATGGCTGTCACGTGAACGAGGTCATTGAGCATCGAGGTCATGATCACGGTGCTCTCTCTTACATGGGTGAGAAACTCTTCCTGGGTTGGGCTCAGATCGCCGGCAGTCTCACCGAGGAGCAGATCCGTATACCCAAGTATGGATGCCATGGGTCGGCGGAGATCTTGAGCAATCGCTGTGATCGCCTTGACATCAGGAGAGACCTCTTTCGTAATCGAAGGCTTGCCTTCGATTTGCTCGATCTGGGACAGCTTGGCTCGAGACACAGCTAGTTCCTGCAGTACATGCTGAAGCTGACCCGTTATCTGCTCCGTCTCTTCAGATGAGGGTAACCCGGGTTGCTCAGCGACAACTGCCTTTAACCTGTCCACATCCGCCTCGAGCATTTTTATTGTGTCCTCGGCGAGGTTTTGCAATTGCAGGATCCCCTGGATGTCGTAATCATCTGTGCTTGCCAGCAGGCTGAGCTGTTCCATTAAGCGAACATTCTCCGCTTCCAGAGCTACGATCTGATCAAGGAGCTGATTCATCTCCGTCGTCCCTGGAGCCTCCTCGTCCCTCCCCACCTCCTGGGCACGTTCGAGTTCGCGAAAGCGATCGGCGACAATGTCTGCGATATGCTCCAATGAATGCCGACTCCCCTCAGACCAGCGTTTTCGTGCAAAGGGGGAGAGAAGCAAAATTCCACCTTGAAGGCTGTCATCCGAGACCATAGGGGCAAGAAGGATTGGACCGGTATATTCAAGGTTGAGAGCGTTCCTGATTTCGAGTATGTCGGGGGCGCGACTTTGAGCAGGCAGGATGAGCGAGCGGTGCTGGCGAAGAGCGTTCACGATAACGGGCATTTGCTGAGCATTCACACTTTCGCCTTGAATAAAGCGTTCACTAATGAGATCGTAGCCCTTAGCGATCGCGAAGTGTTCAGGAGGATCAGGTGATGTAAACAGCAAACTTATTTCGGCTTTCATGATCCGGCCAACACCCCGAACCGTCGAGGGGACGAGAGCATCAAACTGGTCGGAGTCCATCATCTCCTCGAGGTCATTCAGTACCTGCGGGAGGGAGAAATATTCAGTCTCATAGGTGATTTTTGCCGAAGGGTCAATGGACTCTTCGTCGGGCTCTACAATTTGCTGTACAGAGAAGGACTTAATGGCTGCAATGATCAGTAGGAGATATCCGATTAAGTTTCCCCAGCGAACAAAAACCATCGAAGATTGATTCAATGGTCCGAGTGTGAGGTGTAAGAGGTAGCCAAGTAGAATGATCGCGAATCCAAATGCCGCATATGTCCAACTCTTTGGTCTTTGTATGACCATCGCAAGCATACAAAGTCCTGCAGTCAATAAACCTGTGAATCCCCAGATAGCATCAGCTAAAGTTGTATTGAAAGCTGAAGGGATTCCATTCATGATGACATCGATGAGCGTGATGAACCCACCAACCGTGATGAGGCTTATCGCGATGAGGGCACTCCGATCCCCTCTTTGTTGTGGGGTCGGGAAGAACAGGACCCATGCGAAGAGGATGATTCCGAGAACACTCGCATATCTTTCCAGGATGGGCGTGATGAAATTCTCATCAATGAGCTGGAGCCATGAAAAAACCAGGAGTGTTGTGAGCAGGAGGTGCGATGCGAGCAATATGCTTGCAGCAATCGTCCAGCGCTTCACTGTGGTTGGGTTGGAGGTTTGCGAGAAAGAGCGTACCGCTGCGAGGAAAACGGTTAGAAGCAGAAGGATGGACAGTTCGTAAAAGAGACTGCCTGCGGGTGTGATGATAATGGAAGCGGAATCTGTGAGGTTCATTCTGGTGTTCGCAACTCAGTTAATTAAACATTTTCTTCATCGGCCCTGGAGCATCAATCGGGATTCTCACTCATCACGAAGTGTGAGATACGTCTTCCCCTATGTTTGAAACTTTGTTCAGTGTCGAGAAACGATTTGGCCCCTCATTATCGCAGAAAAAGCGATTATTCGCGTTGGTACCATCTCGCCAATATCATGAGGCGGTTAGATGGCCGTTCGATTGAACAAAAAGATATGGGCAATGAATTTTCAGGCTAATCCCAACTCATCAAAGGGCAAGCGTCCCACTATCAAAGAATGGATCCCATCCTCGATAGATATGGCAAGACCTACGTGCATTCATCGTCAACAGGATAAAGGGTTGATATTCGGTTGGACAACATCTTGAGGTGGCGCTGTTAGTGCGGATCGCTCTCTGTGCTAGAGTTCAATTTTCTTAGATTTAGATTGAACACTGGACTTGTCAGAAGTAACCAAAGAATGCTCTTGAGGTTGGGTTGGCGTGGATTGATCGTGCGCCTCGGCATCTTGAGCCGCTCTTTTTTTGTTCTTATTCCCATTGTGAATGCTGTATCCAACCCATCGTATGGCGATGAGACCATAAAACAGCACCAGCCAGAAAGTGATTCCCCGGTAAATAATCGCGATGGCTGCAGAGGCAACCGGCTCAACACCAAGTGCGTTCTGGGTCAGTCCCATAGCCCCTTCGACAAAACCCACGCCAGATGGAGTAATGGAAGCTATCGTGAAGATGTAGCTCACGCCATAGCTGGCCAGCAGCGTGCCTGAATTAAACGGATTGTGGAATGCGAGGGAAACAAGAAAGAGGATGAGCATTCTTAGCAATTGACGCGCAAATGCCCATAAGCCAGGGATGAAGAGTGCGCCTGGCGATAAGGAGATATGCTGTAATCCCTCAGTAAGGTCCTGGGAGAATCCACTCGCCCTTTCGCTGCTGATGACATCTCGTTGGAAGAAACGGTTGGCGGTGTGATTGATCCATTCGACAAACCATAGGATGAGACGACTGAGCTGATCGGCGGATCTAATGCCGATGAAAGTAAGGAAGAAGAGTGTGACCCCGATGGAAATGGCGAACATTGCCGCCCCGAGCACAACTGTGTCGAGTGTGCTCTTATAGGCAAGATACACGAGCGCGGGAACCAGGATCAGGAGGGATGCCACATAATCGTATACGAGGAACAGAAATGCGGAGGTGGATACCTTCGCAGCCGGTTTACCTCTCTGGTGCCCGTCAGCGAGAAAGACGGCCAGTGCTCCGGCGCCATAGCTTGGTGCGATGACATTCATGAAGTTAGCTGCAGCAGTTACCGGAATTAAGTGTGAGATGCTTTCTTTAATGCCCAGGAGGTTATAGCAAGATTGAAAATTGGCTGCGAAGGCTACAAGCCAAATCGCCTGAACGAGGACGGCAAGCAGCAGGATATAGCCATCTGCGTGGCTGAAGACTTCCAGAATGAGGAGCAATTCCTGATAGTTTGTCGCAATGAAGTAGATCGCCAGTACGACGATGACGGCGTAGATGGTCTTCCGGATCATTCAATCCCCTCGAGCTGTCCGAAAGATTCTGGAGTATCCAACGCAAAACCGCCGACGTTCCGGTCGATGCGCTTTAACAGACCGGTGAGGACTTTTCCGGAGCCGACTTCGATAAAAGTTTCAACACCAGCATCAATCATGTATCGGATCGACTCTGTCCATCGAACTCGTACCCTCAATTGTGCTCCCAGGTCTTCAACAACGTCCTCTACTGTGGATAAAGGCAGAGCGTTGCCATTTCCGATGGTCGCTATCTGAGGTTCTTCGAAGGGTGTAAGGGACAGGGCTCGATTGAATTGTTCCTGTGCAGGGATCATACGCGGGGAATGTGCCGGGATGCTGACGGCAAGGCGAACGACCTTGCGGGCACCTAAGTCTGGGAGCCTCTCCATAACATTTGTGAGCGCATCGATATCGCCCGAAATCACGATCTGCCCCGGACAATTATCATTTGCAACCCACACCCCACCCTCAACCTCTGAAGAAGATTGTTCACAGGCTTTTTCGACTTCCTCAATGGTGAGCCCCAGTACCGCCGCCATCCCACCGGGGTGAACCTTGCCGGCGTGCTGCATTGCTGCCCCTCGCTCACGCACAAGTATGAGAGCATCTTCGAACGACAGGGACCCTGCAGCGACAAGGGCGCTTATCTCGCCGAGTGAATGTCCGGCAGTGAACGCGGGAACAAAATTGGGGTAGTGTGATTGGAGAACTCGATAGACGGCGGTGGAGTGAACCAGCAGGGCGGGCTGAGTATTGAGCGTGTCGTTCAGTTCTTCAGCAGGTCCCTCCCAGCAAAGTTCCGATAACGAATAACCGAGGATATCGTCGGCTCGTGTGAAGATCTCGCGCGCAACGACTTCGGTTTGAGCAAGCTCTTTCCCCATGCCGAGAAGTTGTGATCCCTGGCCCGGGAAAAGCAGAGCGGTGGTTTGTGTTTTTAGCGTCATGAGAATTAAAAAAAATAGACCGCGCAAATGCACGGCCCATCAACGTGGGGGTTATGCGCTTTCGATCTCGATGACTTCACGACCGGCGTAATGACCACAGTTGGGGCATACGCGGTGGGGAATGTGTTTATCACCGCAATTCGTACACAGGATGAGATGACGTGGACGAAGTGCGTGATGAGCGCGCCTGCGATTACGGCGACCTTGCGAAACCTTTCTCTTCGGAAGGGGTGGCATGATTTTTACTCCTCGAACTTTGCACAATAGCGCCTGCCACCGGGGCAGGCTGATGCATTATAGCAGGCACTCGGAAGCTGTCAAGGATAGCTTGATGGCTTGTTGGCATTAATCCACGAACAGTATAATTCCCATGAAGTTGACGCAATATCTTGTCGGGGGAACATGCCTTGAACAGACCTGTAAGATGCCAATTAGCATCCGGGATTATTATGGGCCTCGCTTTAAGGGGCTGTACAATGATGTCTTGGACGGGAAGTATAAATCTTGGTGGGATGTATTGCGTGTAAGGTGTTTATCGTAGCCCCTCGATAGGATAAGTATGAAAGTTAGCGTGTTGTATTTCGCTTCGATCCGGAGAAAAACAGGGGCACGGGAGGAGCGTTTCGAAATAGAAGATGGGAGCTCAATCTCTGATTTGTGCACATCGATCTGTGCGTCGTATCCAGACCTCGAGGCAGAGCTTGAGACCGCGATGTTCGCGGTAAATCGAGAGATTGTAAGCTCCGATCATGGATTGTGCGATGACAATGAGGTGGCGATTTTCCCTCCGATAAGTGGCGGACATAAGCCGCTCATGAACGGAGTCTAACGCAAAGATCATGACAATCTCAACAGGCGGCAGCAAATCAACACATCCCCCCATCCTATGTAGAGGCTGCGGCGACCCATATCCCTCTACTGGATTTCCCTACAAGTGCCCTAATTGTTCCGATGTCTTTGCGTTCGCGCATACACTGTCGTATCAACCGATTTTACACTCCCCACTTCAGCCAAATCGCATAGCTCGCTACATCCGTTCGTTTCCTCTTGAGGACGAGGGTCAATTGGTAAGTCTTGGGGAAGGTAGAACTCCCCTGTTAGCCGTAAACCACGATCGTCATCAGGTCTATCTGAAATGTGAGCAGTATAATCCGACGGGCTCGTTCAAGGATCGCGGGACAGCGATCCTTATGAGTTCGCTGCGCGCAGCCGGTGTTGAAGCTGTGGTTGAGGACTCATCAGGGAACGCAGGCGCTTCGCTTGCAGCGTATGCTGCTCGATGTGGTCTGAAAGTGAAAATCTTCGTCCCCTCGTACGCCTCCGGTCCCAAACGCTCCCAAATTGCAGCGTACGGGGCTGAAATCGTAGAGGTCTCAGGACCGCGTACGGCTGCCTCGGACGCGGTCATGGAAGAGGCTGCTCGAGGAATGGTGTACGCCAGCCATGCCTATCTTCCTCATGGTCTGGCAGGGATCGCAACCATGGCATTCGAGATCGTCGAACAGTTGGAGAAACAACCGGGGACAGTGGTCGTGCCTGTGGGACAGGGGACGCTGTTATTAGGCTTACACATGGGATTTGAAGCCATGAAAAAAGCTGGCGCAATTGCCCGTGTTCCACGGCTGCTCGGTGTTCAGGCGGCTGCATGCGCGCCGATTTCGACGGCATACGTATCAGGGATGGATGCGTTAGAAGAGGTCCAAGAAGGCGAGACTCGGGCTGAAGGGATTCGTATCTTGCAGCCACTCCACACGACTGAGGTTATCCGAGCAGTATGTGACTCGCATGGGGAGATGGTCGCAGTGGACGAGGATGAGATCGCATTCGGGCGCGACGCCCTGGGGAAACTTGGGTTTTATGTAGAGCCAACATCTGCCGTAATCTGGCCGGGGATTGCAAGAGCCTTTAAGACCTGTGAAGAACCAATTGTTGCAGTTATCACAGGCTCTGGGTATAAATCCGGTGGTTGAGCAAACCTGAGATTGAAATTTCAATTGCGGGATCCCACATTTGATACCCAAGGAAAGGGATGAATCGATGACAAGGCGAGTAGTCGTAACCGGAGTGGGGACGATAAACCCATTGGGGCATCGGGTTGAAGATACTTGGGAGAATCTCAAGAACGGTGTATCCGGTGTAGGCCCGATCACGCTTATTGAGACGGGAGATCTTCTTGTCAAGATTGCGTGTGAGGTGAAGGAATTCGATCCGGGTGATTACATTAATGTAAAAGTGGCTCGCCGCATTGATCGGTACCAGCAGTTTGCAAAAGTGGCCGCCCAGGAAGCACTGGCTCAGTCGGGTTTTGAAGTCGGGGATGAAGACCCTTCCCGTGTGGGTGTGGTGGTTTCGACCGCAGTCGGAGGCATGACGACGCTTGATGAGGGCATGAAGGTGCTCTTTACTGATGGACCCCGGAGGTTGAATCCCTTCTTCATCCCGAAGTTTATGCCGAATGGGGCGGCAAGCCTCATTGGCATCGACATCGGCGCCCAGGGTCCGAGTTTTTCCGTAGCTTCCGCATGCGCTTCTGGCGCTGATAGCATTGGTCTTGGCAGGCAAATGATCCGAGCAGGTGTGATCGACGCGTGCATAGCCGGATCGTCCGAGGCGACGATCACGCGAATTGGCGTTAGTGCGTTCGATCGGCTTGGAGCATTATCGCGACGCAACGACGATTATTCAATGACACCCGCACCGTTCGATCGGAATCGTGATGGGCTCGTGATGGGAGAAGGCGCTGGAATTCTTGTGCTTGAAAGTCTGGAGCGTGCGAGAGCCCGTGGCGCCGAGATCCTGGGAGAGATCGTGGGTCATGGGTCGACTTCGGACGCTTTTCATATCACGGCGCCGTCGGAGCAAGGTCATGGCGGAGCCGCTGCGATAAGCATCGCCATGGATCAGGCTGGGCTGAACCCAGAGGATCTTCACTATATAAATGCACATGGCACCGCCACACAATTAAATGACATTGCGGAGACGTATGCCATCAAAAAAGCGCTCGGTGATCAGGCTTACCAAGTACCCGTCTCGTCTACAAAATCTATGACGGGACACATGATGGGAGCGACAGGCGCGGTAGAAGCCATCATCTGCCTGCTCGTCATCAGGGATAATGTCATCCCACCTACGATCCATTTTTCGGAGGCGGATCCTGAGTGTGATCTGGACTATGTGCCAAACGAGGCACGTGAACAAGTGGTCTCAACGGCGATCAGCAACGCATTTGGGTTTGGGGGTCACAACGGAGTCCTGGCATTTCGAGCCTTCTCAGACTAAAATTCAGAGTGTAAGTCGAAGGTACACTTGAGCGAACTGGTGGAACGCGGATCACTCAGCCTGACTGTGTAATCGGCGTCCCCCAAGTTCATGGAGAGAATTCGTTGAACCCGGACGACATCGTCCGGCAGTCGGGATTAGAATTTTCTGATCTCAGTCTGCTGCGCCGCGCGCTCACACATCGATCCTACCTAAATGAACACCCAGAAGTTCTTGAGGATAACGAGCGCCTCGAGTATCTCGGTGATGCCGCCCTGGATTTTGTCACGGCGGCATGGCTTTACAATCGCTTCCCGGAGATGGACGAGGGTCAGTTAACCAGGATGAGATCCGCATTGGTCCGCACGGAACAGCTCGCAGTTTTTGCTCGGGGGATCGGACTCGGAGAGGAGATATTGCTTGGTAAAGGGGAAGGCGCCTCTGGAGGAAAGGAACGACCTGCGATGCTCTGCGCATCCTTTGAAGCCTTGATGGGGGCGCTCTACCTCGATGCTGGGATTGATGCTGTCGCGGAATTTATGGAACCGCGGCTCGATGAGGCATCCGAGGCCGTGCTTGAAAAAGAATTGCTCGTGGATGCCCGCAGCATTCTTCAAATGTGGGCACAATCTGAGATTGGCTCGACACCAAAGTATGAGACCGTAGATTCCTCCGGTCCCGATCATGCGCGAGAGTTCATGGTTGAAGTTATCCTTAGCAACGGTCTTCGTGCAAGAGGGCATGGCAAGAGCAAACAAGAAGCTGCGCAAAGAGCTGCGCAAGACGCGCTTAACCAAATCGGGCACGTGACTTAGGAAATTAATATTGTGAGTCCAGAGTTAAAAGCATCACGACTGAAAAGCCTTGAACTCCAGGGTTATAAGACGTTTGCAAGCAAGAACAGCTTTGCTTTTGCGCCTACGATCACGGCTGTAGTCGGGCCGAACGGATCCGGAAAATCTAACATCGCAGATGCGTTACGCTGGGTATTAGGGGAACAATCCTTCAGTCTCCTGAGGGGTAAACGTACAGAGGATATGATTTTTTCCGGCTCCAAGACAC
This sequence comes from Anaerolineales bacterium, assembly GCA_041821665.1. Taxonomy (GTDB): domain Bacteria; phylum Chloroflexota; class Anaerolineae; order Anaerolineales; family E44-bin32; genus E44-bin32. The sequence continues at coordinate 7,258 of JBGUDT010000017.1, read as the reverse complement.
GGCCGCGCGCATCCATGGCCACCGCGACGGTGACATTTGATAATTCGGACGGCTGGCTTCCGATTGATTTTTCCGAGGTCACCGTAAGTCGACGGGCTTACCGCGATGGTCAGAATGAATACCTCCTCAATGGTCAGAAGGTCCGTCTTCGTGATGTGAATGAGCTTCTCTCAAAATGTGGGCTTTCCCAACGGACGTACACCATCATCGGACAGGGACTTGTCGATGCGGCGCTTTCGCTGCGCGCGGATGAGCGCCGAAGATTGTTCGAGGAAGCTGCAGGAATTGGGATGTACCGCTCGCGAAGAGAGGAGGCGCTCCGCAGGCTGGATACAACCCGAAGAAATATCGAAAGAGTCACAGACATTCTCACCGAGCTTCGCCCTCGATTGCGAAGTCTTGACCGGCAGATGAAGCGCTCGAAGGATTACGAGCAGGTAAAAACCGACCTTCAAGAGACATTGCGAATATGGTATGGGTTCCATTGGTATCAGCTCCTGGACGAAGTTAACGCTGTTGCCTTGAACGCATCTGACGAGACTCAATTGCGTGAGGCTCTACAACAGAAGCAGCTCGACGCTGAAAAGAGGCTCGTTGTTGTCCGTACCCGAATAGATGACCTGCGCTCAAAGATCGACCATTGGGGTGAAGAGAACGTCGTGTCTTATGGGGAACGAGAGAGAGTTGGGCGAGAGCTGGCGGTTGCAGAGGAGCGTCTACATTGGGTGGGCGAGCAGCAGGTCGTATTGCGGTCAGAGATCGAGGCAGCAAAAACCGCATCAGAAGAAATCGACCGCAGAATTGCTGAGGAGGATGAGAGAGCGGATCGTTCGGTGGGGAGGATTGCTGAATTTGAGTCCCAGCGGGAAGCGCTTCTTGCCAATGGTGAAATTGATTCTGCGGTAAGAGAACAAATGGAGAATCGCGTGTCGGAAGTCCGACACAGATTTGAAAGGGCTTCGGCAGATTATACTGTCTGGGAGTCGCGACAAGCGGGACGGCAGGAACGAGTTCAGGAACTACGCGGATTGGTTGAACAGGCTGGGGGCGATCTCGAGGATATCCAACGCGCCTCGGGGGATTTAGCTAAGAGCGTCCTCGCAGCCGAATCAAACGTCAACTCCATTCAGGACGATCTCGACTCGAGTCGAGATCGTGAAGAGGAACGCAGGCAGCAGCACTCCGAACTTATTACCTTACGTGTAGGACACGAGAAGGTCATGGTCGATTTAGAGGCGCAGTATGCCAGTGCAGGTGCAAGACTTGAAGTGCTTCAAGCTATCAAAGAAGGAGATGAGATTCCCTCCAGCCAACTCCTCGAAGCAGCTCGCACTGGAGAAGTGTCCGGGCTCGTCGGGATTGTGCGAGATATGCTGGAGATTCCCGCGGAGCTCACCGAGGCGATCACCGCCGCATTGGGCGAGTTCCACGGGGGGCTGGCATTCGAGACATCTGAAGGTGTGGATGCGGTTCTAAATTGGGTGGATCGGAATGAAGATACCGGTCGAGCCACACTGGTTCCCCTGCAGGCAGATACGGACCTCGAGATCTTACAGCCTCTCGCAGATCCTGATTGTATTGGGAATGCGGCTGAGCTAATAAGAAGCGCCAAAGGGCGCGAGGCGGTTGTCAAGCTCTTGCTGGGCCGTACGTTGGTCGTCAAGGATGGTAGGGCAGCACGGCGGATGCTCTCGAAGGTGCCATCGGATGGGCGCATCGTCACGCTTCGGGGAGATGTATACCTGCCGGCAGGTCAGATCCTTGTCCGCCGTAGAAGTGCGAGCGCGCAGAAGGCCATCACCCTCGAGTCTCTTCGCACCACCATTGTTGAAATCACCCAACAGAGATCAAGGGCGCAGGAAGAGAGGGTGAGACTAGATCAAGACGCAGATGCGCTTCAAACCCAGATTGACAGCGACCATGAAACCATCGTCGATCTTAAAGAGGGGCTTGCTGCGGCAGTAGAAGAACTGGAGGCATCTAGGGGAGATGCTGCAGGGATGAACACGAAAGGGTTCGAGGCCGAAGCATACCTGAACTCGCTCAAGGCAGAGATGGCGCGATTGGATGATGTGATAGAGCAAGATGAATCCCAAGGACCGTTATTAAAGGTCGCCCGGGACGAGATTGAATTGGATTTGAAGGACGCCGTCCATACTATTGAAGGGACAGAACTGAGCATCGAAATGACGCGTCTGGAGGCGGGTCTAGAAGTTGCGCGCGTGGCCACAGAAGATTCGCAGCGGCGATTGGCAGTGTTGGAGGAACAGAGGATTGATACGGAAGCCGACATTGCTCACAGGATAGAGCGACTCGAAAATGCTGGGAGCAAAGAGACGTCCCTGAACGCTGAAATTGAAGGGAAGAAAGAGTTCCTGGGAGAGATTGAAGCCCGACTCAAGGAATTTAGTGATAAAACGAGACCTGCTGAGGAAGAACTCACCAAGGCATTGACCGATCGTAGTGAGATCGAAGGCGACTTGAGCAGGATCCGGTTGGACAGTCAAGATATCGAACGCAGGTACGCTCAAGCACAGATCGAGCTTGCCCGAAAGCAAGAAGAACAGGCGAGCTTGCGCAGGCGGATCGAAGATGATTTTGGTTTGGTCTACTTCGAAGATGACGAAATGACACCCGGGCAAGAGCCCCTTCCATTTGAAGGACTCGTTGAACGAATGCCGAGGGTTGAATCCGTACCGGAAGAGCTCGAGGGTCAGATGAATCGTCTCCGAATTCAATTGAGGCGTATGGGACCCGTCAATCCTGAGGCGCGCAGAGAGTACCGGGAAGTCAGTGAGCGGTCAACATTCCTGACCTCACAGGTTGACGATCTGCGGCAAGCTGAAGATCAGATCCGCGAAGTGATTGCAGAGCTTGATCTCCTGATGGAGCGGGAATTTAGAAAGACTTTCGAAGCTGTCGCGGTGGAGTTCCGAGCCGCATTCACACGGTTGTTCGGGGGCGGTTCTGCACGACTCACGCTCACGAACCCAGACGATCTTACTCAAACAGGTATAGATATTGAGGCGCGCCTGCCGGGGAGACGCCTACAGGGACTGGCGATGCTTTCGGGTGGTGAACGAAGTCTGACCGCATCCGCATTAATTTTTGCGCTGTTAAAGGTATCGCCCACGCCTTTCTGTGTCCTCGATGAGGTAGACGCCATGCTCGATGAGGCGAATATTGCCCGTTTTCGCGACATGCTTGCGGAGCTGAGTCAGGAAACTCAATTTATCCTCATCACGCACAATCGTCTCACCGTTCAAGCCGCCGCAGTCGTCTATGGTGTGAGTATGGGGAATGATTCTGCCAGCAAAGTCATCAGTCTGAAGCTCGATGAAATCCAGGACGAGATGGCATCATGATCATCCTGCAGACCGAATGAGTTCGAAATTAACCACGAATCACGCAAGTACGATGAGCTTCGTTGATAAATAGAATCACATACGGTAGAATAACGTTGCTCGCCGAAGTGGCGGAATTGGCAGACGCGCTGCGTTCAGGGCGCAGTGAGCTTTATGCTCATGTGGGTTCAAGTCCCACCTTCGGCACTGAAGCCCCATAGGGGGCTTTTTTCTATATTGCAGATCTTGCCGCCCGGGGAAGCCTCAGGTAAGATGTCGAGGACATGAGCGGTGAAACCAAGGGGAAAATCCGTTTCACAGGTGTATGGATCATCATCCTCATCATTTTGGGGATCTTGATCTTGGGGGATTTAAACCGTCGCATGGGGGACGCCCGTCGAATTGAGCAAGATGCTATCAGCCTTGAGACCCAGGTGGCGGCATTGGCAACGGAATCCGTTGAACTGCAATATAACGTGGATAATGCCGCCAGTGAAGCGCTGGTGGAAGATTGGGCACATTCCGACGCCCGTCTTGTGCGCGATGGGGAGATTCTTGTGTTTCCCCTCCCGCCTCCAGGTGCAACACCGAGCGTTCAACCCGGTGAGGGCATCGTCCATGAACCTCCAAGCCCTTTCGAAATATGGCTCGCGCTGCTGTTTGGGGGTTGATGCCTTGACGCTGTTTTTACCGGCGTGATATAATCCCCATCGTTGTCAAGGAACTAAACGCTGCGGGGTGGAGCAGTGGCAGCTCGTCAGGCTCATAACCTGAAGGTCCTCAGTTCGAATCTGAGCCCCGCTACCTTTTTCACGAGAAGGCACCCGATCGGGTGTCTTTTTCGTTAAGTCCCAGCCCCTCTTTTCCGGATTCGAACTGCCGACCCGCCGGTTGCTGTTCTATCGCGCCCTGGTGATCAAGTGACTTTGAAGGCTGATTCTTGCGGAATAACGACGTGGGATCGGTCTTGTTTAGGCAGCAGAGACCACATTATAGGGGGTTTGTCGCCCATTTTCTTCGTTAAGGGTGGTGATTCAGGTTTCGAACCTATAACCCCGAGGTTATGAGCCCGTCCTATGATTTCGTGCAATTCCACTTTTTTCTGGCAATCTTTGATCGTCAGGCTTCTTGGATCATTTCTCTCCTTTTTTTCCCCATGATTTGAGGACTGCAATCGACATGTAAATATGAGTTCGATATATTTACTCTATACATTGGATGGAACCAGAATCCCGTCAGGTTGTACTTCAAAAATATTAAACTGGGTCATCCAACAAATGGTTTTAGGGGTGATCGCATGGTATTCGGGTCAAGGATCTCTAGGTCCCAGGTTTGAATCCTGGCCCCGCTGCCTGGCGCTCAGGAACCACAAACGAATAATGTTGAGCGGCTTTACAACGTTATGGATTTTGTATTCAGCTACTAAGTGCAACAGCAGATGAATAATAGACATCCTGACATCATTCTGGTATATAATCTATAAGCCTTTCAAAATAATAATGATTACTAAATAATAATATGGTGCAATAGTGAAATCCCCGGAAGCTATCATTAATTTATTCAGCCAGAAAGGCCTAAAGATCACTCCCCAACGCAGACTCATCTTTGAACTCTTAGCAGAAGATGAAAGTCATCCTACCGCAGAGGAGTTATATCAACTTGTAATCTCGCGGATGCCTGATGTTTCTCAGACGACCGTTTACAATACACTGCATGAATTGGTGGCACTCGGTGAGTTAGCCCCTGTGGAAAACTTGAGCGAAGGGGGGGCGCGTTTTGATACGAATACCAGCAACCATCACCATCTCTTTTGTATGCATTGTCACACCCTAGTCGATATTGAACGAGACTTTCCAGATGTACAACTTGCGCTAGCGGAAGCCAAAGGATATCAAATCGTAAAATATCAAGTTACCTTCTATGGTGTTTGCCAGGAATGCCAGAAAATCTAAATCAAGATGCTCAGTCCGATCTAAATCGGTTGGATCTAACATAAGGAGGCAACTTAATGAACGAAGAAAGCAAGTGCCCGGTAACGGGTAGAGTTAACAATCCCATTTCCGGAGGCGGCACGTCGAACCGAGACTGGTGGCCGAACCAGTTGAACCTCAATATTCTTCATCAGCACTCTCACCTGAGTAATCCGATGGGCAAGGAGTTCAATTACGCTGAGGAATTTAATAAACTCGACCTTCAGGCTCTGAAAGAGGACATCTATGCGCTGATGACTGACTCGCAGGACTGGTGGCCAGCTGATTACGGTCACTACGGCGGACTCTTCATCCGGATGGCGTGGCACAGCGCAGGCACATACCGCATAGGCGATGGCCGCGGCGGCGCGGGGTCCGGCAACCAACGCTTTGCGCCCCTCAACAGCTGGCCCGACAACGTGAACCTCGACAAGGCGCGCCGTCTGCTTTGGCCGATCAAGCAGAAATAC
>JBGUDT010000017.1:0-1313 GCA_041821665.1 Anaerolineales bacterium | reverse complement strand
ACGCTACTCCGGTGATCGGGAACTCGAAAATCCTCTCGCTGCCGTGCAGATGGGCCTGATCTATGTGAACCCGGAAGGGCCGAATGGCGAACCGAGTGCGGTTGCTTCTGGCCGCGACATTCGAGAGACCTTCGCGCGCATGGCTATGAATGATGAGGAGACCGTTGCGCTCGTCGCCGGAGGGCACACATTCGGCAAATGCCACGGCGCTGGCGATCCGGCGCTTGTCGGTCCGGAACCTGAGGGCGCCAGCATCGAAGAGCAGGGTCTTGGCTGGACCAGCAGCTTCGGCAGCGGCAAAGGGGAGGACACGATCTCCAGCGGCATCGAAGGCGCCTGGACGCCGAACCCGACCCAGTGGGACATGGGCTATTTCGACATGCTGTTCGGCTACGATTGGGATCTGGTGAAGAGCCCCGCTGGAGCCTGGCAGTGGGTCCCGGTCAATCCGGATGAAAAGGATCTCGCACCGCCAGCTCACGATCCGTCGAAGCGGGTGACGACCATCATGACGACGGCCGACCTGGCGCTGCGAATGGACCCGATCTACGAGCCGATCTCGCGCCGGTTCCACGAGAACTCGGAGGAGTTCGCAGACGCGTTTGCTCGGGCGTGGTTCAAGCTGACGCACCGCGACATGGGCCCCCGTTCGCGTTATCTCGGCCCAGAAGTCCCGGCAGAGGAACTGATCTGGCAAGACCCGGTGCCCGCAGTCGATCATGAGCTGATCGACGCGCAGGACATCGCTGACCTCAAGGGCGAGATTCTTGCCTCGGGCTTGTCGATCTCGGAACTGGTCTCGACGGCCTGGGCGTCGGCGTCCACGTTCCGCGGCTCCGACAAGCGCGGCGGGGCGAACGGGGCGCGCATCCGTCTTGCGCCGCAGAAGGATTGGGAAGTCAACCAACCAGCCCAACTGAAGAAAGTGCTGAAGACCTTTGACAAAATCCAAAAGGAGTTCAACAGCACGCAGTCAGGAGAGAAGAAGGTTTCACTCGCCGATTTGATTGTCCTGGGTGGATGCGCAGGTGTCGAGCAAGCTGCGAAGAATGCCGGCCACGATGTGACCGTTCCCTTCACGCCGGGACGCACGGATGCGTCGCAGGAGCAAACCGACGTGGTGTCATTCGCCGTACTCGAACCGGCTGCAGACGGGTTCCGTAACTACCTCAAAACCAAATACGCCGTATCGGCAGAGGAACTGCTGGTTGATCGGGCGCAACTGCTGACGCTGACCGCTCCTGAGATGACGGTTCTCGTTGGCGGTATGCGCGTCTTGAATGCCAACTTCGGACAGTCCCAGCACGGCGTCT